>NZ_JBITVF010000004.1:0-462009 GCF_044542855.1 Pseudomonas sp. NPDC077649
TGAATTCTTCGGGGTAACGCTGGTTGCTCATGGCACCTCCTGATGGGCCTCATTATGAGGCTTGAAGGTGTCTACGAAACTAGGGTCGATTCAGTACTCTCGGCGTTAGGACGAGCTACGTGACTGAGGAAGCCGGAATGCGGAGTCGCTCTGACCCTTCGCTCGCCAAAGGGCAGCGCTGCGATCAGATCACGCTGCTTGGCCCATTGGTAGAACCTCACAATTAGGTTCAGTCGCTTGTTCAGAGTGCTGGGATCTAGTTCCAACTCACCGCTCGACCAGTCTCTATACCGCGACAGGACGCTCAGGCCATCTGCCTGACTCTCCTCATTCCAGGCCAGACCATTGGCCTCGAGGAAGGCGAAGTAGTCGAACAGACGGCGTCCATAGGCCTCCCACGTCAGAGCACTGAGTGCCTCACCTGACTCGACTAGCGTGTGCCAAAGGAAAGATTGCGCCGGCTCCACTGGCCAACCGTCGGCGCCAACCAACAGAGGGAAACCTTCGAATGATCGACCCGCTACAGCAAGGTCTTTTGTTGCGAACACCAGCCTCATTTCACAGCCTTAAACACCATCCAGATGACTCCCCTTCAGAGGCTGGAATGTAATTTCTCAGGCTTCTATCAAGGTGGTGCGGACTGTAATTCATTTACTAACGGAAGCAATCCCTCAGATCGTTGTTGCTGAGCACCACGACCGGCAGGCCGTGTAGCTCGGGCCGAAAGAGGCGTTCGCAGCTGACATAGAAGTTATTGCAATCGACCAGGGCGTACATGGCCACCTCAGCGCCGGCGCAGCGCATGCAGGTTATGGGTCACTAGCCTCCACGACTCAGCCTCGCGATGAAGTCCTGCCGCTCGAAATGGCACTTATCCGGCAGCTGGCCGCTGAACAGTCGATCAATCATGCTCAGGGGCTGACGCTCGATTTCGCTTTGCGCCAGAGGCCACAGGTTCAGCACCTCCATCCACAACGCCATCCCGCACGTGGACACCCTGATCAAGGAATTCAAAAAGCCGGACAACGACTTCCGTATCGCCATTTCGGTCGACATGCTCGACACCGGCATCGACGTACCGGAAGTGGTCAACCTGGTGTTCGCCAAGCCGGTCAAATCCTGGGTCAAGTTCTGGCAGATGATCGGCCGCGGCACACGCCTGCGCCCCAACCTGTTTGGCCCCGGTAAACACAAAACCGAGTTCCTGATTTTCGACCACTACGGCAACTTCGATTTCTTCGAGCAGGAATATCAAGAGCCGGAAGACACCGGCAGCAAATCCCTGCTGCAAACCACCTTCGAAGCTCGCCTGGCGCTGGCCCAAGCCGCCCTACGCCACAACCATGCCGCTGCCTTTACCGCCAGCACATCAACAGCCAGATGTTCTGGGGCTTCGACTTCGACACCACCATGCTGCGCGTCTCCAGCATGAACATGATGCTGCACGGCGTGAACGGCGCGAACATCCGCTACCAGGACTCCCTGAGCAAATCCATCAAGGAGCACTACCCGCGTCAGGAGCAGGACTTCTTCGACGTGGTGCTGGCCAACCCACCGTTCAAAGGCAGCCTGGACGAAACCAACACCAACCCCGACGTGCTTGGCCTGGTGAAAACCAAGAAGACCGAGCTGCTGTTCGTCGCCCACATCCTCCGCTCGCTCAAGCTCGGTGGCCGTGCGGCGGTGATCGTGCCGGACGGTGTGCTGTTTGGCTCCTCCAAGGCGCACCAGCAACTGCGCCAGGAGCTACTCGACAACAACCAGCTCGAAGGCATCGTCAGCCTGCCCAGCGGTGTGTTCAAACCCTACGCCGGCGTCAGCACTGCCATCCTCATGTTTACCAAGGGCGGCAGCACCGAGCGTGTGTGGTTCTATGACCTGCAGGCCGACGGTTATTCGCTGGACGACAAGCGCACCGAGCTGAAAGGCGAGGGCAGCAACGACCTGCCCGACGCCATTGCCCAGTGGCGTAAATACCGGCAGATGGTCGAGGGCAGTATCAGCGCCAGCACCATCAACACCCTGTTTGGCGACAAGCGCAAAAAGGCTTTTGTCGTACCCGCAGAGGATATTGCTGCCAACAAGTACGACCTCTCCATCAACCGCTACAAGGAAGTGGAGTATCAGCAGGAAGCTTTTGAGGACCCGAAAGTGATTCTGCAGCGGCTTAAAGGTCTGGAGCAGGAGATTCTGGCGGATCTGGATGAACTGGAGGGGATGCTGTGAGTTGGCCCATAGTTAAGCTGGGGGAAATTTTCGATATCACGTCTAGTAAGCGGGTCCATGAAATTGATTGGCGCAATGAAGGTGTGCCATTTTACCGCGCAAGAGAGGTTGCTGTTCTTGCAAAGGAAGGTCGGGTTGATAATGACTTGTTCATTGATGAGTCAATGTACGAAGAATTTAAAGCCAAGTATGGCGTCCCTAAGGTTGGGGATCTGCTAGTTACAGCTGTTGGAACCTTGGGTAAGGTATATGCAGTCCAAGAGTCCGATCGATTTTATTTTAAAGATGCGAGTGTTATTTGGCTAAGGGCGAGGCAGGAGGTTGATGCGTCTTACAACCGCCTGGCCGGCTCCGTGGATATGTTGGCCCAGGCTGCCCTGCGCAGTCAGGATGAGATGACTCGCATCATCTCCAACGAGGTGCGCAGTTGCCTTACCTCTGGGCTCAAAAGCGCCACCAACAGCATGTCCGCCCGGATGGTCGCCGAGTTTAGCCAGCACGTCAGTGGCTCCCTGCGCACGGACGTGAATCTGTCCCAGAACCAGAACAATTGGACGGACAGCTTGCTGCAAACGCTGCAATCGCAGTTGCTGCCCGGCCTGCTTTCCGGCCTAGGTGATAAATCCGGCGGCACGGGCACCGTGATCACCAGCATGATGTCCGGCATGGCCGCGATACGATTCATCCCCAATCCCATCCTGCAGGTCGTGGCCACCATTCTGCCGAGCGTGCTTGGCGCCATTTTCGGCGGCATCGGTGAAGGGAAGAAACTTGAGCAGGCCAAGGAGGCCATTCGCACCCAAGTATTGCCATCGGTTGAGAGCCATTTGCGTCCTCAGCTTCTCGAATTCCTGCTCCAGGCCCAGGAGCAAATCGTGCAGTCGGTCTCCAAGGCGTTTGATGAGCGGATCGAGGCCGAGCTGGCAGGGGTCAGTGCCGAGCTGGGTGCGACCACTAGTGATCTTGAGCGGTTGCAGGCCCTGCACGGACAATTGCAGGCAGAGCACTCCGTACAAACGCAGCAATTGCGTGAGCGCACAAACGCTTATGCGGCACTGGCGCAAGCCCATAAATTGCAGCGAGGTGAGCTTGAGCAACTGCAGCGCGCGCATGCCTCTCTGGAGGACGCACATGCACAGCTGCAAGCCGCGCATCAGCGTCTTGAGGAGGAGCATGGACAATTGCAGGCCACAGCTGAGTTGGTCGAGCGCCGCTACCGGTTGGTCTGCAATATCCTCAACGGCAAGCCAGCCGAAAATCCCGCCCTGAGCGAGCTCAAGAGCTGGTTTGCGGGTGAATTCGCGCGGGATGTACAACGGCTTGAGTTGCCAGCCGATGTTACGAACATGGTGCTTGAGCAGGCCCAGTCCATCAGTCTGCATGTGGAATTGCTGAGCGACTCGCCCGCGCTGCGTACGAAATCCCTGGTGGCTGTGGCGGGTGGCTTCAGCAGCGGCAAGTCATCCTTTGTTACCAGCTTCATGCACAGGGAGCATTCGCAACTGCTGGCCAAGGGCATCCAGCCGGTCACTGCAATTCCCACCTACGTGATGCCTGGCCGTGAACTCTCCATCTACGGTCACACGCGTAAAGGGGCACATGTAGCGCTGACGAAGGACGAGTACGCTCAGTTGACGCATGACTTCATCGCCAACATGGGCTTCAACGTCAAGGAGGTCATGCCCCATGTGGTGATCGAGGCGCCGATGCCGGAGGTCCAGCACCTGGCCTTCATCGATATGCCGGGTTACGACCCTGCTGCTTCGGACACTGCGGACACCGCTGCCGACCATGGCATTGCCAGCGCCGTTCTGAGCGAGGCGGATGCCGTGATCTGGCTGGTTGCGCTGGATACCAACGGCACCTTGCCTGCCAACGACCTGGAGTTCCTGCTTCAGCATGCGGACGACAGACCGCTGTACGTGGTGCTCAACAAGGCTGATCTGCGCCCCATGTCGACCCTTCAGGATGTGATCGAAGAAATCAGGGACCACCTGGAGGACAGCGGCATCCAGTACGAGGGTATCTGCGCCTACAGTTCCACGCTCGGCAAGGAACTGTTGCATGAGGGCAAGAGCCTGAGTGAAGTCATGCAGGAATGGGATCATTCAACCGATGCGGCGCTGATGTTGTACAAGGAGTTTGAGACGATGGTCCAGACCCTGGATGAATATGCAAACCGACAACTGCATAAAGTCGAGAACGTCAACGAGCTGGCTCACTCGATTGAGTTGGATATCTTGCAGATGGTGGGGTCGGAATCCAAGGTATTCAGGGCGGCTCAAAATAGACTTGGGCAGTTGAAAGAGCTGGCAGAGAGCATTTTGGGTGTCGAGAAAAGCGAAGCCCATCAGCGGCTGGAAAATATGCGTATGCGTGGTCATCAACTCCTGCAAGACAATTTGAGAGCGGATTATCGGTCCCCAAGGCATGATGCGCTGGCATAGTCTGTGAGCGCGCTCATGGCACCGTCATGGGGCAGCAGGTGTCATGAGTGCGTGGTGCTGGTCAAAATGGAAACTGGTCGAGCTAAAGCAGAGCCGAAAGTTTGCCTATAAAACAGGCTTGGTTCGATCTGACCGTATCATTTGAGGTGGCCTTGCCTGGCTATATGGACGTTGTTCGTTGGCTATCTGTGCTTCTCTCTGGGACGCTGGAGCAGCGAACAAGGCAACTCACCTTCTACCAGTCGAGTGACTGTAGTCATGCAATATGTAGTGGTTGCTCTCAGCTCAGTAACGAGTTGCAGCCTAGACGCCAGCTTATGGCTAGCACTCAAAATTCTGGTTCGCCGAACGGGCGGGCCAGACTTGGGGGCACGGTTTAGGCACAGAATTGGCACAACCCGAAAACCAACCTAAATCGAGCTGTTCAGGCAGTGCTCATTTTCCGCTTCAAGCAGGGCTGATTGAATTCAAGGCGTAGCTGGGATGAGGGCAGGTTGATTTATCGTCTCTTATAAAACGCTTGATAAATCAATGAGATATGGCGCACCAGGCGGGATTCGAACCCACGACCCCCGCCTTCGGAGGGCGGTACTCTATCCAGCTGAGCTACTGGTGCGTATGTGTTGCGGCGGTCTATTTGACCATTAGCTGACACCCTTCTCAACTCGACGAGTATTGCCTTCGGAGGGCAGTACTCTATCCAGCTGAGCTACGGATGCGTTGCGGGGCGCAATCATACGCATCTCGGCCTTGGGCGTCCATGCCCGCCCCGTTCGCGATATCGAACGCAGGTGCAGAAGCCGTCGGTGCCTGTGCCGGCGCATCATGGCGTTGAATATTTCGTTAATTTTTTCGAACAGGCTCTTGCCCTTTACCCCCTTCGACCCTAGGATTCGTTTGAGATTTCAAACGGGCTGCTGGCTTATCCGGAACAACCGGCCTGGCGGCGGCTCTGAATCCTTGCGACAGGCGCCTGCGGCGCTTTCCGGGCCTTGCCCACGACTCCAACGAGCACACGCCGACGCCTGGGTGTCGGGACTGAAGGAGACTGCCATGCAACTGAAAGACACCCAGCTGTTCCGCCAGCAGGCCTATATCGACGGCCAGTGGCTGGACGCCGACAGCGGCCAGACCATCGCGGTGAACAACCCGGCCACCGGCGAGATCATCGGCCACGTGCCGAAGATGGGCCGCGCCGAGACCCGTCGCGCCGTCGAGGCTGCCGAGCGCGCCCTGCCGGCCTGGCGCGCGCTGACCGCCAAGGAGCGCGCCAACAAGCTGCGCCGCTGGTTCGAGTTGCTGATGGAGAACCAGGACGACCTCGGCCGCCTGATGACCCTGGAGCAGGGCAAGCCGCTGGCCGAAGCCAAGGGCGAGATCGCCTATGCCGCCTCCTTTATCGAGTGGTTCGCCGAGGAAGCCAAGCGCGTCTACGGCGACGTGATTCCCGGCCACCAGCCGGACAAGCGCCTGATCGTGATCAAGCAGCCGATCGGCGTCACCGCGGCCATCACCCCGTGGAACTTCCCTGCCGCGATGATCACCCGCAAGGCCGGCCCGGCGCTGGCCGCCGGCTGCACCATGGTGATCAAGCCGGCCTCGCAGACGCCGTTCTCCGCCCTGGCCCTGGTCGAGCTGGCCGAGCGCGCCGGCATCCCGAAAGGCGTGCTCAGCGTGGTCACCGGCAGCGCCGGCGAAGTCGGCGGCGAGCTGACCAGCAACCCCATCGTGCGCAAGCTCTCCTTCACCGGCTCGACCGAGATCGGTCGCCAGCTGATGGCCGAATGCGCCCAGGACATCAAGAAGGTGTCGCTGGAGCTGGGCGGCAACGCGCCGTTCATCGTCTTCGACGACGCGGATCTGGACGCCGCGGTGGAAGGCGCGCTGATCTCCAAGTACCGCAACAACGGCCAGACCTGCGTTTGCGCCAACCGCATCTACGTGCAGGACGGCGTCTACGATGCCTTCGCCGAGAAGCTGATCGCCGCCGTGGGCAAACTGAAGATCGGCAACGGCCTGGAAGACGGCACCACCACCGGCCCGCTGATCGACGGCAAGGCCGTGGCCAAGGTGCAGGAACATATCGAGGACGCCGTAGGCAAAGGCGCCAAGCTGGCCCTGGGCGGCAAGCCGCACGCACTCGGTGGCACCTTCTTCGAGCCGACCATCCTGCTCGACGTGCCGAAAACCGCCGCGGTGGCCAAGGAAGAGACCTTCGGCCCGCTGGCGCCGCTGTTCCGCTTCAAGGACGAGGCCGAGGTGATCGCCATGGCCAACGATACCGAGTTCGGCCTGGCCTCCTACTTCTATGCCCGCGACCTGGGCCGCGTGTTCCGCGTGGCCGAGGCGCTGGAGTACGGCATGGTCGGCATCAACACCGGGCTGATCTCCAACGAAGTGGCGCCGTTCGGCGGGGTCAAGGCCTCGGGACTGGGCCGCGAAGGCTCCAAGTACGGGATCGAGGATTACCTCGAGATCAAATATATGTGCCTGGGCGGCATCTAGTCGCCGCTGCGCTCGGCCGGGCGTTGCTGGCGGAACCGGGAAAATGCTCGTTGGCCACGGCCAACTGCACTTTCCCGATCCCGCCGTCTGGCCCGGCCATCGCTCGCTACGCGCCTAGCGCTTTGCTCTAGGCTGTAACGGGCCCGAATTCACCGAGCCCCCGCGGCCGCGGCAGTCGATCATCGCATGCTGCCCTGGCCAACCCGGGGGCGTTTCATCCTTCACCTGCGCCGCGATGACGGCCATGAGGACACCATGAGCAAGACCAACGAATCCCTGATGCAACGCCGCACCGCCGCCGTTCCGCGTGGCGTGGGGCAGATCCACCCGATCTTCGCCGCCAAGGCCGAGAATGCCACCGTGACCGACGTCGAGGGTCGCGAATTCATCGACTTCGCCGGCGGCATCGCCGTGCTCAACACCGGTCACCTGCACCCGAAGATCATCGCCGCGGTGCAGGAGCAGCTGACCAAGCTGACCCACACCTGCTTCCAGGTGCTGGCCTACGAGCCCTACGTGGAAGTGGCCGAGAAGGTCGCCGCGCGCGTGCCGGGCGACTTCGCCAAGAAGACCCTGCTGGTCACCACCGGCTCCGAGGCGGTGGAAAACGCGGTGAAGATCGCCCGCGCCGCCACCGGCCGCGCCGGGGTGATCGCCTTCACCGGTGGCTACCACGGCCGCACCATGATGACCCTGAGCCTGACCGGCAAGGTCAACCCCTACTCGGCCGGCATGGGCCTGATGCCCGGCGGCGTGTTCCGCGCCCAGTATCCCTGCGCGCTGCACGGCGTCAGCGTCGACGACGCCATGGCCAGCATCGAGCGCGTCTTCAAGAACGATGCCGAGCCGCGCGACATCGCCGCGATCATCATCGAGCCGGTGCAGGGCGAGGGCGGTTTCTACGTCGCGCCGAAGGAATTTATGCAGCGCCTGCGTGCGCTGTGCGACCAGCACGGCATCCTCTTGATCGCCGACGAGGTGCAGACCGGCGCCGGGCGTACCGGCACCTTCTTCGCCATGGAGCAGATGGGCGTGGTCGCCGACCTGACCACCTTCGCCAAGTCCATCGCCGGCGGCTTCCCGCTGGCCGGGGTGTGCGGCAAGGCCGAGTACATGGACGCCATCGCCCCCGGCGGCCTGGGCGGCACCTATGCCGGCAGCCCGATCGCCTGCGCCGCGGCCCTGGCGGTGATGGAGGTGTTCGAGGAGGAGAAGCTGCTGGATCGCTCCAAGGCGGTCGGCGAGCGCCTGGTCACCGGCCTCAAGGCCATCGCCGCCAAGCACAAGGCCATCGGCGACGTGCGCGCGCTGGGTTCGATGATCGCCGTCGAGCTGTTCGAGAACGGCGACCTGCACAAGCCGAACGCCGCGCTGACCGCGCAGGTGGTCGCCAAGGCCCGCGAGAAGGGCCTGATCCTGCTGTCCTGCGGCACCTACGGCAACGTGCTGCGCGTGCTGGTGCCGGTGACCGCGCCGGACGCCCAGCTGGACAAGGGCCTGGCGATCATCGCCGAATGCTTCGACGAGCTGGCCTGACGTTTCCACGCCGTCCGGATGCTGTACCCAAGACCCGCGCAAGCGGGTCTTCTTGTTTGGGGGCTCCCGCAACCCCTGGGGAAGTTCTGAAAAAGCCATTCATCGTCACTCCCGCACAGGCGGGAGCCCAGGGACTGCAGGTTCTGGATTATTCCCCTTCGGGCCAGCGCAAGCGCTGTTCAGCGATAAAGCTGCTGTCCCGCCTGCGCGGGAATGACGGCTATTGCAGAGCTTCCCCAGGCCCGGTGCCTGGCGCGGGGGTGTTCCCGGATTGCATCCGGCTGCAGGTCCCTCGGCTCCGCAAGCATCGCGGCTAAAGCCCCTCGCACGATCCGGGGCATTTTCTCCACGGATAAAAAAGCCCGCACGAGGCGGGCCAAAGGGTGACAAGCAACAGGAATCCTTACTTGGCCTGCTCGAAGATCACGTAGACCTTGCGGCAGGCTTCCAGCACTTCCCAGGTGCCGGAGAAGCCGGCGGGGATGACGAAGCGGTCGCCGGCGCGCACGGTCTTGGCGTTGCCCTCGGCGTCGCGCAGTACCGACACGCCCTGGAGAATCTCGCAGTATTCGTGCTCGGTGTAGTTCACCGTCCACTGGCCCACCGCGCCCTCCCAGATGCCGGCGTTGAACTGGCCGCAGGGGCTGGCGTAGTGGTTGCGCACGCTCTGCTCGGGGTCGCCCTTGAGCACTTTCTCCGGCGCCGGGCGGTAGTGTTCGGCGGCGCTGGCGGCCTGGGCGAAGTCGAGGATCTGCTCGATTTTCATCTTCTGCTTTCCGTGGGTGGGGGTCAGTGGGCGGCCTGGCGGATGGCGTCGGCGAGCTTCTCCACCAGGCTGTCGATATGCGCCTTCTCGACGATCAGCGGCGGCGACAGGGCGATGGTGTCGCCGGTCACCCGCACCAGCAGGTCGTCCTGGTAGCAGCGCTCGAACACCTGGTAGCCGCGTTTGCCGGCACCGGCCTCGCTCGGCGCCAGCTGCACGCCGCCGACCAGGCCGACGGCGCGGATGTCGATGACGTTGGGCAGCTCGCGCAGGCTGTGCAGGCCGTCCTGCCAGTAGCCTTCCAGCTCGATGGCCTGTTCGAACAGACGCTCGTCCTGGTAGATATCCAGGGTCGCCAGGGCGGCGGCGCAGGCCACCGGATGGCCGGAGTAGGTGTAGCCGTGGAACAGCTCGATGCCGTCCGGGCCCTGCATGAAGGCGTCATGGATTTTTTCATCGACCAGCACCGCGCCCATGGGGATGGCGCCGTTGGTCAGGCCCTTGGCGCAGGTGATGATGTCCGGGGTGACGCCCCAGCGCTGCGCGGCGAAGGCCTGGCCGACGCGGCCGAAACCGGTGATCACCTCGTCGAAGATCAGCAGGATGCCGTGCTTGCGGGTGATCTCGCGCAGGCGCTGCAGGTAGCCCACCGGCGGCAGCACCACGCCGGCCGAGCCGGACATCGGCTCGACTATCACCGCGGCGATGTTCTCAGCGCCGTGCAGGGTCACCAGGCGCTCCAGCTCCTCGGCCTTGTCCACGCCGAACTCGGGCAGGCCGCGGCTGAAGGCGTTGCGGGCGATGTCCAGGGTGTGCGGCAGATGGTCGACGCCCGGCAGCTGCAGGGGGAAGGCGCGGCGGTTGTTGACCATGCCGCCGACCGAGATGCCGCCGAAGCCGACCCCGTGGTAGCCCAGCTCGCGGCCGATCAGGCGGGTGCGGCTGCTCTGGCCGATGGCGCGCTGGTAGGCCAGGGCGATTTTCAGCGCGGTGTCGGCCGACTCGGAGCCGGAGTTGGTGAAGAACACCTTGTTCAGCCCGGCCGGGGCGATCGCCGCCAGGCGGCTGGCCAGCTCGAACGGCAGCGGGTGGCCCATCTGGAAGGTCGGGGCGAAATCCAGCTTGGCGATCTGCCGGCTCACCGCCTCGGTGATCTCGCGCCGGCCATGGCCGGCGTTGCAGCACCACAGCCCGGCGGTGCCGTCCAGAACCTGGCGCCCGTCGCTGGCGGTGAAGTACATGCCCTCGGCGCTTTCCAGCAGGCGCGGCTTGGCCTTGAACTGGCGATTGGCGGTAAAGGGCATCCAGAAATCGTCGAGCCGGGTGTTGTCTATTGTCATGTCAGCTACCGAAGCGCGAGGTGAGGAGGGTGCGCGTGGCGGCAGTCTATGTTTAATAAAACGAACATGACAAGGGGGTTTTCCTGGCCTTTGTCAAAAATATTGAAAAGGTGCAGCCCTCTGGTTTAGTGTGGCGCACAGGATTTGGCCACTTCGCTGGCCTTGCAGAATTATTTACAGTGCGCGCCTCGGCGAGGCGCCACCTCCACCCCTAGAGGATGCCGGAATGACTAGCCTGACTCGTGCCGACTGGGAACAGCGCGCCAAGACCCTGACCATCGAAACCCGCGCCTTCGTCCACGGCCAATACCGCCCGGCGGAGTCCGGCGCCACCTTCGAGTGCATCAGCCCGGTGGACGGCCGCCTGCTCGGCCTGGTCGCCAGCTGCGACGTCGCCGACGCCGAGATCGCCGTGCGTGACGCCCGCGCCGCCTTCGACTCCGGCGCCTGGTCGCGCCTGGCGCCGGCCAAGCGCAAGCAGGTGATGATTCGCTTCGCCGAGCTGATCGAGCAGCACGGCGAGGAGCTGGCCCTGCTGGAAACCCTGGACATGGGCAAGCCGATCAGCGACTCGCTGAGCATCGACGTCGCCAGCGCCGCCAACGCCCTGCGCTGGAGCGGCGAGGCGATCGACAAGATCTACGACGAAGTGGCCGCCACCAGCCACGACCAGCTGGGCCTGGTGACCCGCGAGCCGGTCGGCGTGGTCGCCGCCATCGTGCCGTGGAACTTTCCCCTGCTGATGACCTGCTGGAAGCTCGGCCCGGCGCTGTCCACCGGCAACTCGGTGGTGCTCAAGCCGTCGGAAAAATCGCCGCTGACCGCCATCCGCATCGCCCAGCTGGCCATCGAGGCCGGCATCCCGGCCGGGGTGTTCAACGTGCTGCCGGGCTTCGGCCACACCGTGGGCAAGGCCCTGGCCCTGCATATGGACGTCGACACCCTGGTATTCACCGGTTCGACCAAGATCGCCAAGCAGCTGATGATCTACGCCGGCGAGTCGAACATGAAGCGCGTCTGGCTGGAGGCCGGCGGCAAGAGCCCGAACATCGTCTTCGCCGACGCCCCGGACCTGCAGGCCGCCGCCGAGGCCGCCGCCAGCGCCATCGCCTTCAACCAGGGCGAGGTGTGCACCGCCGGCTCGCGCCTGCTGGTGGAAAACTCGATCAAGGACAGGTTCGTGCCCATGGTGGTCGAGGCGATCAAGGCCTGGAAGCCGGGCAACCCGCTGGACCCGGCGACCAACGTCGGCGCCCTGGTCGACACCACCCAGCTGAACAACGTGCTGGGCTACATCCAGGCCGGCCACGACGACGGCGCCAAGCTGGTGGCCGGCGGCAAGCGAGTGATGGAAGAAACCGGCGGCACCTACGTCGAGCCGACCATCTTCGACGGCGTGAGCAACGCCATGCGCATCGCCAAGGAGGAAATCTTCGGCCCGGTGCTGTCGGTGATCGGCTTCGACAGCGAGGAGGAAGCGGTGGCCATCGCCAACGACACCGTCTACGGCCTGGCCGCGGCGGTGTGGACCAGCAACCTGTCGCGCGCCCACCTGGTGGGCAAGGCCCTGCGCGCCGGTAGCGTGTGGATCAACCAGTACGACGGCGGCGACATGACCGCGCCGTTCGGCGGCTTCAAGCAGTCCGGCAACGGCCGCGACAAGTCGCTGCACGCCTTCGACAAGTACACCGAGCTGAAGGCCACCTGGATCAAACTCTGACACCGCGTCACGGGCGGCCGCTGGCCGCCTGAAGGTCCGCCCTTCGGGGCCGGCTCCCCGCGAGCCACACCTGCGGCCGGGTTCCCCTGGAACCCGGCCGCCTTGCATTTGCGCGCCGGGCACTGCGACCGGCGCCGCGCGCGCCATGGACTGGAGTGGAACGATGAACTGGATGACCTATTTCGCCGTCAGTGCGGCGGTGGTGATAGTCGGCCTGGCGCTGGGGGTGACCCTGCCGCTGGTGTCCCTGCGTCTCGAGGCCTGGGGCTACGGGCCCTTCGCCATCGGCGTGATGGCGGCGATGCCGGCCATCGGCGTGCTGCTCGGCGCGCGCCTGACCGGCCGCCTGGCCGGCTGGTTCGGCTCGCCGCAGACGCTGCGCCTGTGCCTGCTGGCCAGCGCGGTGTCGGTCAGCCTGCTGGCGGTGTGGCCGAGCTACCCGCTGTGGCTGCTGCTGCGCCTGCTGATCGGCGTGTCGCTGACCGTGGTCTTCGTGCTCGGCGAGAGCTGGATCAACCAGCTGGTGGAAGATCGCCTGCGCGGCCGCCTGGTGGCGCTGTACGGCACCGGCTTCGCCCTGAGCCAGCTGTGCGGGCCGCTGCTGCTGACCGCCCTGGGCACCGCCAGCGACCGCGGCTTCTGGGTCTCCGCCAGCCTGCTGGTGGCCGGCAGCCTGCTGCTGATCGGCCGCACGGGGGCGCCGGCGGTGGATGCCCACAGCGCCTCGGGCAAGGGCCTGGGGCTGTTCTGCCGCAAGTTGCCGGCGATTGCCTGGGCGGTGGTGCTGTTCGCCGCGTTCGAGGCCATGGTGCTGACCCTGCTACCGGTCTACCTGCTGCGCGAGGGCTTCGCCCAGCAGATGGCGCTGATCATGGTCAGCACCGTGGTGGTGGGCGACGCCGCGCTGCAGCTGCCGATCGGCTGGCTGGCCGACCGCGTGCCGCGGCAGGCGCTGATGCGCGCCTGCGGGGTGATACTGCTCGGCTCCAGCCTGTGCATCCCGGCGGCGCTGCACACGCCGCTGATCTGGCCGCTGCTGCTCAGCTTCGGCGCCAGCGCCGGCGGCCTCTACACCCTGTCGCTGATCCTGGTCGGCCAGCGCTACCGCGACGATGCGCTGGTGCGCGCCAATGCCCATATCGCCCTGCTGTGGGGCGTCGGCTGCCTGCTCGGGCCGCTGTCCACCGGCGCCGCCAGCCAGTGGCTGAGCGGCCACGCGCTGCCGCTGCTGATGGCCCTCGGCGCGCTGGTGTTCATCGTCCTGGCCTGGCGCCGCGGTGCCTTCAGCGAGGTCGAAACGGGCAACGAGGCCATGCCGGGGGCCGCCCCGCGCTGATTCATGGGGCTTCGGCGAGCAGCTCGGCGATGGTCGCGCCGACCTGGCGCACGGCTGCCTCGATGGCCGCGCTGGGCGGCTCGGCGTAGTTCAGGCGGATGCAGTTGCGGTACTTGCCGGCGGCGGAAAAGATGCTGCCCGGCGCCACCTGGATCTTGTGCGGCAGCAGCGCGCGGTTGAGCCGCTGGCTGTCGAAGCCGCTGGGCATCTCCACCCACAGCATGAAGCTGCCCTGCGGCCGGCTGGCGCGGGTGCCCGCCGGAAAGTAGCGGCACACCCAGTCCACCATCAGGTCACGGCTGCGCAGGTACTGGGCGCGCATGCGCCGCAGGTGCGGCTCGTAGTGGCCGGCCTCGAGGAACTCGGCCAGCGCCAGCTGCGGCAGCTGGGCGGTGCTGCCGGTGCCCAGGTACTTCATGTGCAGCACCTGTTCCAGGTAGCGCCCAGGGGCGATCCAGCCGACCCGCAGGCCCGGCGCCAGGGTCTTGGAGAAGGAGCTGCAGAGCAGCACGCGGCCGTCCTCGTCATAGGACTTGATGGTGCGCGGGCGCGGGTAGGCGTAGGCCAGCTCGCCGTACACGTCGTCCTCGATGATCGCCACGTCGTGGCGCTGCGCCAGCTGCAGCAGGGCGCGCTTGTTGGCCTCGGGCATGATGTAGCCGAGCGGGTTGTTGCAGTTCGGGGTGAGCTGGATGGCCTTGATCGGCCACTGTTCCAGGGCCATCTCCAGGGCCTCGAGGTTGATCCCGGTGAGCGGGTCGGTGGGCAGCTCCAGGGCCTTCATGCCGAAGCCCTTGAGCGCCTGCATCACCCCGTGGAAGCTCGGCGAGTCCACCGCGACTATGTCGCCGGGCTGGCAGATGGCGCGGATCGCCGCCGACAGCGCCTCGTGGCAGCCGGTGGTGATCACCAGGTCCTCGGCGGGGATGCGGCAGCCGGAATCGAGCAGCAGCCGCGCGATCTGCTCGCGCAGGCGCAGCTCGCCGCGGATGCAGCCGTAGGTCAGCACTTCCGGGTCCTGGCGCCGCGCCTGGCGCGCCAGCATGCGCAGCAGCGGTTTCAGCGTCGGGCTGCCGATATCCGGGCGGCCGCGGCCGAGCTGCAGCAGCTCGCGTTGCGGCGAGCTGCTGATCAGCGCCAGCACGTGGTCCCACTGCGACACCTCCACCGGCCGCTGCGCCGCCCGGCTGACCTGCGGCAGCGCCGGCACCTGGCGCTCGGCCGGGACGAAGTAGCCGGACTTCGGCCGCGGCGTGGCCAGGCCCTGATCCTCCAGATGGCGGTAGGCCTGCTGCACCGTGCTCAGGCTGACGCCGTGCTCCTGGCTGAGGCTGCGCACCGAGGGCAGGCGGTCGCCGGGACGGTACAGGCCCTGCTCGATGCGCGCGCCGAGCAGTTCGGCCAGATTGAGGTAGAGGGTCATGACAGTTGCCTCGTTCAGGAATGCAGCGACCGGTACAGATGCCGGCGAAAATTCCGATTCAGCCAGGATTCGGCGAAAACTGTATGGAGTAAATAAGGTTTTATTGAATCTGTCATGGCTTTTCTCCCCGGGTCATCCTGAGCTCCCATGGGCACTGGCTGCAGGAGAAGGCGATGAACGGCTTCAGCGAGATAGGTATCGACAGGGCGCGGCGGGCTGCGCCGCCACAGGCGACGGGCGCGCTGCGTCATTTCGGTCGCGACTGGCCGGCGTTCTGGCGCCGCCTGCACACCCGCCGCGCCCTGCTGCGGCTGAACGAGCGCCAGCTCGCCGATATCGGCCTGAGCCGCGCCGAGGCCGAGCGCGAGGCGCGCCTGCCGTTCTGGCGGCTGTAGCGCCTCAGAGCCTGTTCAAAGTCTCGCGAGCTAGAGCAATGCAAGGCAGAAACAGGCGAGGAAGCGGAGTTTACGAGCTGTAAATGAGCATTCCGAGCCTGTTTCTAACGCAGCAGTGCCGACGCGCAGCAGACTTTGAACAGGTTCTCAGGCCGCGGCATGCTCCTTGCGCCAGCTACCGGGCGGCTGCCCGTAGTGCTGGCGGAAGGCGCGGTTGAGCGCGGCCTCCGAACCGTAGCCGATGTCGTAGGCGATCTGTGCCAGGCTGCGCCCTTCGCGCAGCTGGGCGGCGGCCAGTTGCAGGCGCCAGTGCGCCAGGTAGCGGATCGGCGGCTGGCCGATCAGGCGGCTGAAGCGTTCGGCGAAGGCCGAGCGCGACAGGCCCACGGCGCGGGCCAGGGCCTCGGTGGTCCAGTGTTCGGCCGGTTGCCGGTGCAGCAGCGCCAGGGCCTTGCCCACCTGCGGGTCGCACAGGCCGGCGAGCCAGCCGTGGCGGTCGCTCGGCAGCGCTTCCAGGTAACGCCGCACCGCCTCGATAAACAGCAGCTCGGCCAGCTTGTTCAGTGCCGTGCCGGCGCCCTGACGCTGGCCGGCGCTTTCCACCGCGGCGAGGCGGAAGGCCTGCTCGATCCAGGCGCCGCCGGGGCTGTTGCCGACCTGCAGCTTGAGCACGCTGGGCAGGGTCTGCACCAGCGGGTTGTCCGGCACCGCGCAGCCGAGAAAGCCGCAGATCAGGTGGGTCCTGGCGCCGCCGCCGCCGTGACGCAGGCTGGCCAGGCCGCTGCCCTGAGCGGGCGACTGGATCAGGTGGTCGATCACCCGCGCCGGCAGCCCGCTGGCACTGGCCAGCAGGTGCGGGTCGTTGCGCGGCAGCAGGACGATCTCGCCGGCTTCCAGCGGCAGCAGCGGGGCGTCGTCTATCCCCAGCAGCAACCGTCCGTCGAGCACGTAGTGATAGGCCATCAGGTGCGCCGGCTGGGTGCCGGCCAGGCGGCAGTCCTCGGCGTTGACCTGGGCACGGATGCACCAGGGCGCGCTGAATTCGGCGTGCAGGAAGGCCCCGGCCGACAGGTGGACGGCGGCGAGCACGTGAGAGAGTGCGTCCATTGATCCTCCGGGCGGCGGCTGGATCAAGAATGACGGCGGCCGGGCTATATCCGTCCCTCCCGGTCCCTCTTACCGTAGCACCGGTGTGAAGCCGCAGCCCGGCAGTCGGCGGCGTCCGCGATGACCGGTACACAACCAGCAGAGGACAGCCATGAACAGCCTGCGCGACAACCTGGGCCTGAGCCTGAGCGGCGCCGACCCGCACAGCCTGGAACACTACGAAAGGGGGCTGGCCCAGTTCCAGTGCTATGCCGGCGATCCGCTCGCCGCGGTCGAGGCGGCCCTGGCGCTGCGTCCGGACTTCGTCATGGCCCATGTCCTGCGTGCCTACCTGCACCTGCTGGGCACCGAGCCCGAGGGCCTGGCGGTGGCGCGGCAGTGCCTGCAGCAGGCCCAGGGCCTGCCGGCCGATGCCCGCGAGCGCGGCCACCTGGCCGCCATCGTGGCGCTGCTCGACGGCCACTGGAGCCGCGCCGGGCTGATCCTCGAAGACGTCGCCATCGAGGCGCCACAGGACATCCTGGCCCTGCAGGCCGGGCACCAGGTGGACTTCTTCAGCGGCCACTCGCGCATGCTGCGCGACCGCATCGCCCGCGCCCTGCCGCACTGGCGGATGGGCATGCCCGGCTACCACGCGCTGCTCGGCATGTACGCCTTCGGCCTGGAGGAGAACGGCGACTACGCCGCGGCCGAGGCCACCGGGCGCAGCGCGGTGGAGCTGCAGCCGCGCGACGGCTGGGCGCAGCACGCCGTGGCCCATGTGCTGGAGATGCAGAACCGCCAGCGCGAGGGCATCGCCTGGATGCGCGGCAACCAGCAGCACTGGACCGGCGACAGTTTCTTCCAGGGCCACAACTGGTGGCACCTGGCGCTCTACTACCTGGATCTGGGCGAGGTCGACGAGGCGCTGGCGCTGTTCGACGGGCCGATCTTCGGCGCCCGTTCGAGCCTGGTGCTGGATCTGGTGGACGCCGCCGCGCTGCTCTGGCGCCTGCACCTGCAGGGCGTCGAGCTGGGCTCGCGCTGGCAGGCGGTGGCCGACGGCTGGGCGCCGCTGGCCACGGCCGGCCAGTACGCCTTCAACGATGCCCACGCGATGATGGCCTTCGTCGGTGCCGGCCGCGACGAGGCCGCCGCGGCGCTGCTCGCCGCGCAGCACCGGGCCCTGCAGGGCGACGCCGACAACCGGCGTTTCACCGCCGAGGTCGGTCAGCCGCTGTGCCTGGCGCTGCAGGCGTTCGGCCAGGGCGAGTACCGCCGCTGCGTCGAGCTGCTGCGGCCGATCCGCTCCATCGCCCAGCGCTTCGGCGGCAGCCACGCGCAGCGCGACCTGCTCGACCTGACCCTGCTGGAAGCGGCCCTGCGCGGCGGCCAGCTGGCCCTGGGCCGGGCGCTGGCGGCCGAACGCCTGCAGGCCAAGCCGCACAACGGCGTGGCCCGGCGCTACAGCCAGCGCGCCGCCGAGCTGGCGGCCTAGGGGGTGAGCCGGGTCTAATGTCGTGCACAGAAGAATCGGCCTCGTCACCCCCTCTCCCGGTTACGGGAGAGGGGATGGGGCAGAGGGTGGGCAATGAGCACAAAACTCGTTGGCCCCCCTCCCTGAGGCTATGTCTGCGTTAAGTGTTGGTGGGCAGAGGCCGTAGGGTGGGCTTTAGCCCACCAGCGGTGGTTGGCCTGGGCTAAAGCGGATCGCCGCCCGGCGCACCCTACGCCGGCCGGCCGGCGCTTCCAGCGCGCCCTCTGTAGCCCGACTGCAATCCGGGGACATCCTCGGCCGTCCCGGATGGCATCCGCGCCAGGCGCCGACCTACAGCAATTCCTTCAACCGATGCCAGGCCATGCCGAGGGCCAGCAGTGGCGAGCGCAGGTACTTGCCGCCGGGGAAGGTCATGTGCGGCACCTTGGCGAACAGCTCGAAGCCGCGGCTCTCCTGGCCGGCGATGGCCTCGGCGAGCAGCTTGCCGGCCAGGTGGGTGGCGTTGACCCCGTGGCCGGCGTAGGCCTGGGCGTGGAACACGTTGGCCTGATCCTTGAGCCGGCCGATCTGCGGCAGGCGGTTGGCGCCGATGCCGATCATGCCGCCCCACTGGTAGTCGATGCGCACGTCGGTCAGCTGCGGGAAGACCTTGAGCATCTTCGGCCGCATATAGGCGGCGATGTCCGCCGGATCGCGCCCGGAATAGTGGCAGGCACCGCCGAACAGCAGGCGCCGGTCGGCCGAGAGGCGGTAGTAGTCCAGCGCCACGCGCTGGTCGCACAGGGCCATGTTCTGCGGAATGATCGAACGCGCCTGGGCCTCGGACAGCGGCTCGGTGGCGATCACGTAGCTGCCGGCCGGCAGCACCTTGCCGCTCAGGGTCGGTTCCAGGCCGTTGATATAGGCGTTGCAGGCCAGCACCAGGTACTTGGCGCGCACCTGTCCGCGGGCGGTGTGCACGCGCAGCTCGCGGCCGTAGTCGATGCGCGTCACCGGCGAGTCCTCGAACAGCTGCACGCCCAGGCTCGCGGCCGCCGCCGCTTCGCCCAGGGCCAGGTTGAGCGGGTGCAGGTGACCCGAGCCCATGTCGATCATGCCGCCGACATAGTTGTCGGAGCCGACCACCTCGTGCATCTGCTCCGGCTGCAGCAGGCGCAGCTGGTGGCGGTAGCCGAGGCTCTCCAGCTCGGCCTTGTCCTCGGCGAAACCGGCCAGGTGCTCGGGCTTGTTGGCCAGGTCGCAGTAGCCCCAGGTCAGGTCGCAGTCGATCTGGAACTCTTCGACGCGCCGGCGCACCAGCTCCACCGCCTCCAGGCCCATCAGCTTGAGCTCACGCACCCCATCCCGGCCGATCACGTTCGCGAACTGCTCGACGCCGTGGCCGACGCCGCGGATCAGCTGGCCGCCGTTGCGCCCGCTGGCGCCCCAGCCGATCTTGCGCGCCTCCAGCAGCGCCACCGTCAGGCCCTTGCGCGCCAGCTCGATGGCGGTGTTCAGGCCGGAATAGCCGCCGCCGACTATACACACGTCCACCTGCAGCTCGCCGCCCAAAGGCGGGTAGGCGAGCTGGCGATTGACGCTGGCGGCGTAGTAGGAGGCGGCGTGCTGGGGGCCGTGAACCGGCTGGTGAACGCGGGCGTTCATGTGTGAAATCCTGATTTTTGTGTGTGGAAAATTCAACGCAGCATAAGCGCGGAATCTGCATGGCGCCAAGGGGGCCGCCGGAAAAATCAATGCAGGAGCGGCCTTAGCCGCGGCCATGACGCGCCGATTCGCGGCTGCAGTCGCTCCTGCAGCACCTGCCCGCGTGGCGCAGTACACTGCCGGCATCGTTTTCCGGATGCCCGAGCATGAGCTGCACCGACCGCAAGATCGACCACCTGCGCCGGCAGATCCCGCGCTTCGCCTGCGTGCCCGGCTGCCACGACTGCTGCGGGCCGGTCACCGCCTCCGCGGAGGAACTGGCGCGGTTGCCGGTGAAGAGCGAGGCCGAACACGACGCGGCGCTGGCCGCCTACAACTGCGTGCATCTGGGCCCGCAGGGCTGCCAGGTCTACGAGCAACGCCCGCTGATCTGCCGGTTGTTCGGCACCACGCCGAACCTGCCCTGTCCGCACGGTCGCGGCCCCGAGCAGCCGATCGAGCCGGCGGTGGAGCGCCAGGTGCACCGGCTGATCGCCAGCACCCGCCAGCGGCTGGTGTAGAGCCAGGTGCACCACCTGATCGCCACGACCCGCCAGAGGCTCTTGTAGGGTGGGCTTTAGCCCACGCTGACCGCCGTTGGTGGGCTAAAGCCCACCCTACGGGGCCTTTGCACCAGCTAGTAGGGTGGATAACGCGAAGCTTATCCACCAATAGGGGCTCTAACGTGTTGCACGACCATGGTGGAAAACGCTTCGCGGTTTCCCATCCAGCTTGTTTTTCAACTTGGGGCTTGTCGCTTGCAGCTTGTCGCCGCCTTATTCCGGCACCGGCAGCGCCAGCGACTCCTTCACCTCTTCCATGACGATATAGCTCTTCGACTCGCGCACGTGCGGCAGCTTGAGCAGGATGTCGCCGAGCAGCTTGCGGTAGCTGGCCATCTCGTTGATCCGTGCCTTGACCAGGTAATCGAAGTCGCCGGACACCAGGTGGCATTCGAGCACGTGCGGCAGCTTGAGCACGGCGCGGCGGAATTCCTCGAAGGTGTCGCCGGACTTGTAGTCCAGGCTGATCTCGACGAACACCAGCAGGTTGGCCTTGAGGTGCTGCGGATTGAGCCGGGCGTGGTAGCCCATGATGATCCCCTCGCGCTCCAGGCGGCGTACGCGCTCGGTGCAGGGCGTGGTGGACAGGCCCACCCGCTCGCCCAGTTCGGTGAAGCTGATGCGCCCGTCCTCCTGCAGGATGCGGAGGATGTTGCGGTCGATCTTGTCCAGTTCGCGACGACTCTGATGCTGGGTTCTCATGGGGAATCCGCCTCTGTAAAAGCGATTTTTGCCAAGAATTCTCGCCAAATATAGCTGTGTATATGGTGAAAAGCACTGCACGGCTCTCCCTATACTGCGCCCCAACGACAACTCTGGTCTTGGACGTCCGTGCCCTGGCGCGGCGGGGAGAAAAGCATGCGTGTTCTGGTTCTCGGCAGTGGTGTGATCGGTACCGCCAGTGCGTACTACCTGGCCCGTCAGGGCTTCGAGGTGGTGGTGGTCGACCGCCAGAACGGCCCGGCCCTGGAAACCAGCTTCGCCAACGCCGGCCAGGTCTCCCCCGGCTACGCCTCGCCCTGGGCCGCCCCGGGCATCCCGCTCAAGGCCATCAAGTGGCTGCTGCAGAAGCACGCCCCGCTGGCGATCAAGGCCACCGGCGATATCGACCAGTACCTGTGGATGGCGCAGATGCTGCGCAACTGCACCGCCAGCCGCTACGCGGTGAACAAGGAGCGCATGGTGCGGCTGTCCGAGTACAGCCGCGACTGCCTCGACGAGCTGCGCGCCGAGACCGGCATCGCCTACGAAGGTCGCCAGCTCGGCACCACCCAGCTGTTCCGCACTCAGGCCCAGGTCGATGCCGCGGCCAAGGACATCGCCGTGCTGGAAGCCTCCGGCGTGCCCTTCGAGCTGCTCGACCGCGACGCCATCGCCCGCGTCGAACCGGCCCTGGCCGGGGTCAAGCACAAGCTGGCCGGCGCCCTGCGCCTGCCCAACGACCAGACCGGCGACTGCCAGATGTTCACCACCAAGCTGGCCGAGATGTGCATCAAGCTGGGGGTGGAATTCCGCTTCGGGAAGAACATCCAGCGCCTGGACGCCGTCGGCGACCGCATCAACGGCGTGTGGATCGACGGCAAGCTGGAAACCGCCGACCGTTATGTCCTGGCGCTGGGCAGCTACAGCCCGCAGCTGCTCAAACCGCTGGGCGTGCGCGCGCCGGTCTACCCGCTCAAGGGCTACTCGCTGACCGTGCCGATCACCAATGCCGAGATGGCGCCGACCTCGACCATCCTCGACGAGACCTACAAGGTGGCGATCACCCGTTTCGACGGCCGCATCCGCGTCGGCGGCATGGCCGAGATCGCCGGGTTCGACCTGAGCCTCAACCCCAAGCGTCGCGCCACCCTGGAAATGATCACCGCCGACCTCTATCCCGAGGGCGGCGACCTCAAGCAGGCCGAGTTCTGGACCGGCCTGCGCCCGGCCACCCCGGACGGCACGCCGATCGTCGGCGCCAGCGCCTACCGCAACCTGTTCCTTAATACCGGCCACGGCACCCTGGGCTGGACCATGGCCTGTGGCTCCGGTCGCCTGCTGGCGGATCTGATCGGCAACAAGCGCCCGCAGATCAGCGCCGAAGGCCTGGATATCTCGCGTTACTCGGGCAAGACCCGCGAGCTCGAGGCTGCGCCGCAGCCGCTGCGCACCTGATAGGCTGCGCGTCCCGTAATCCAAGGAGCTTTACCCCTATGTCGATCCAGCGCCTGCATGTGGAAAAACGCTACAGCGAAGTGGTGATCCACAACGGCACCGTCTACCTCGCCGGCCAGCTGGCCGACGATTACAGCGGCGACATCCGCCAGCAGACCCGCGAGACCCTGGCCAATATCGACCGCATGCTGGCCGAGGCCGGCAGCGACAAGAGCAAGATTCTCTCCGTGACCATCTACCTCAAGGACATGGACGCCCACTACGACGGCCTCAACGCCGAGTACGACGTCTGGGTCGCCGAAGGTGCCGCGCCGGCGCGCGCCTGCGTCGAGGCGAAGATGTACAAGCCCGAGGTGTTGGTGGAGATGATGGTGGTGGCGGCCCTCTAAGGCGGCCACCCTCCGGACCGTCGTGGAGCGACGTCAAAAATTTCTCCCGGAATTTTTTGTGTTGGCTTTTCGCCCGGCTGTCCCGCCGGGCTTTTTTTGACTGGTAGCGCGTAGCCCGGATGGCATCCGGGCTGCGCCAAACACCTCGCCTCGGCGAAGCATCGAGAGACCGCGAACCATGCGTCCCGCCCGTGCCCTGATCGACCTCGACGCCCTGCGTCACAATTACCAACTGGCTCGCGAACTGAGCGGCGCCCGCGCCCTCGCCGTGGTCAAGGCCGATGCCTACGGGCACGGCGCGGTGCGCTGCGCCCAGGCCCTGGAGCGCGAGGCCGACGGCTTCGCCGTGGCCTGCATCGAGGAGGCGCTGGCCCTGCGCGAGGCCGGCATCCGCGCGCCGATCCTGCTGCTGGAGGGCTTCTTCGAGGCGGCCGAGCTGGCGCTGATCGAGCAGCACCAGCTGTGGTGCGTGGTCCACGCGCTGTGGCAGGTCGAGGCCATCGAGCAGGCGAGTCTGGGCACGCCATTGAATGTCTGGCTCAAGCTGGACTCGGGCATGCACCGCGTCGGCCTGCACCCGGCCGACTACCAGGGCGCCTACCGCCGGCTGCTGGCCAGCGGCAAGGTGAGCAAGATCGTGCTGATGAGCCACTTCGCCCGCGCCGACGAGCCCGACTGCCCGCGCACCGCCGAACAGCTGGCAGTGTTCCAGCAGGCCCGCGAGGGCCTGGCCGCCGAGGTCAGCCTGCGCAACTCGCCGGCCGTGCTCGGCTGGCCACAGGTGCCCAGCGACTGGGTGCGCCCCGGCATCATGCTGTACGGCGCCACCCCCTTCGAGCAGGCCCAGGAGCAGGCGGTGCGGCTCAAGCCGGTGATGACCCTGGAGTCGAAGGTCATCAGCCTGCGCGAACTGCCGGCCGGCGAGCCGGTGGGCTACGGCGCGCGCTTCGTCAGCGAGCGACCGACCCGTGTCGGCGTGGTCGCCATGGGCTATGCCGACGGCTATCCGCGCCACGCGCCGACCGGCACGCCGGTGGCGGTGGACGGCCAGCTGACCCGGCTGATCGGCCGGGTGTCGATGGACATGCTCACCGTCGATCTCACCGACCTGCCGCAAGCCGGCCTCGGCAGCCGCGTGGAGCTGTGGGGCAAGCAGGTGCTGGCCAGCGACGTGGCCCTGGCCGCAGGCAGCATTCCCTATCAGCTGTTCTGCAACCTGCGTCGGGCGCCGCTGCTCTATCTCGGCGGCTGAAACGGGCGGTGTAGGCGAGCGCGAACGCCAGTGTTGTAAATTCCGAACGCTGTGCCATGATACGGACACTTTTTCCGCATCTGCCCCAGGGGGGACACCAGCATTGGACGTCGGCGTTCGACTGCAATCGATTCGTAAGCTCAAAGGCCTTTCCCAACGTGAACTCGCCAAGCGTGCGGGGGTCACCAACAGCACCATCTCGATGATCGAGAAGAACAGCGTGAGCCCTTCGATCAGCTCGCTGAAGAAGGTGCTCGGCGGCATCCCCATGTCGCTGGTGGAGTTCTTCTCCCTCGACCTGGAGCAGGAGAACCAGGCCCAGGTGGTCTACCGGGCCTCCGAACTGACCGATATCTGCAGCGGCGCCATCACCATGAAGCTGATCGGCAAGGCCCATCCGAGCCGTGCCATCGCCTTCCTCGACGAGACCTACCCGGTCGGCGCCGACACCGGCGACGAGATGTACGCCCACGAGGGCGAGGAGGCCGGCATGCTGGTGGAAGGCAAGCTGGAACTGACCGTGGGCAGCGAGGTGTTCATCCTCGAGCCGGGCGACAGCTACTACTTCGAGAGCAGCAAGCCGCACCGCTTCCGCAACCCCTTCGACGCGCCGGCGCGGCTGATCAGCGCCACCACACCGGCGAATTTCTGATCAATAACCCTGCGACAATCTGGGTTGTTTCGGCCCGGGCGGCTTGCCGTTATACTGTCGCCCGCTCGCGAAACCGTGGCCGCGGGCGTGACTAGCCACGAAGAGGGTGTACCGTGAATCTGATGAAGAAAATGCTGGTGGCACCGGCTGCCGTATTGGCCCTGTGGGCAGTGACTGCTCAGGCCACGACTGATGAAGCCATCGCCGAACGCCTCAAGCCGGTCGGCGAAGTGTGCATCATGGGCGAAGAATGCAAGGGCGTCGGCGCCGTTGCCGTGGCCGCCGGCGGCGCGCGCAGCACCGACGACATCATCGCCAAGCATTGCAACGCCTGCCATGGCGCCGGCGTGCTGGGCGCGCCGAAGATCGGCGACACCGCCGCCTGGAAAGAGCGCGCCGACCACCAGGGCGGCCTCGACGGCATCCTGGCCAAGGCCATCTCCGGCATCAACGCCATGCCGCCGAAAGGCACCTGCGCCGACTGCTCCGACGACGAGCTGCGCGACGCGATCAAGAAGATGTCCGGTCTGTAAGACCCGGCGCTCGATAAAAAACCGCCTCTTGCAGGCGGTTTTTTTATGTCCGCAGGCTACGCCGTGCGCACCGCTGGCGCTCGGTTGCCGGGTGCGCACCCCAATGGTTTAGTCGAGAAAGCGTACCTGGCCGCTTTCCAGGGCGGCGACGCGCGCCAGCGACTCGACCCGGTAGCCCTCGCTCTCCAGCAGCGTGCGGCCTTCCTGGAACGACTTCTCGATGACGATGCCGATGCCGGCGATCCGTGCGCCGGCCTGCTGGATCAGGTCGATCAGCGCCTTGGCGGCGTGGCCGTTGGCGAGGAAGTCGTCGATCACCAGCACGGTGTCGGCGGCGGTCAGGTGGCGCGAGGAGATGGCGATGGTGCTCTCGGTCTGCTTGGTGAAGGAGAACACCTTGGAGATCAGCAGGTCGTCCTTGAGCGTCAGCGACTGGAACTTGCGCGCGAAGATCACCGGAATGCCCAGCTCCAGGCCGGCCATGATCGCCGGGGCGATGCCGGAGGCCTCGATAGTGACGATCTTGCTGATGCCCTGGCCGGCGAAGCGCTGGGCGAACTCGTGGCCGATCTGCTGCATCAGCGCCGGGTCGATCTGGTGGTTGAGAAAGGCGTCGACCTTGAGCACCTGCTCGGACAGTACGATGCCTTCTTCGCGAATCTTCTGTTTTAGCGCTTCCACGCGGTTGTCCTCATGCTGAACGTAGCCCGGATGCAATCCGGGACGGTTTCCCCGGATTGCATCCGGGCTACGAAGTAACTCTATGTGATGACCTTGCGGGCCGCCGCCGCGCGCCGGTCATTTTCTAAGCAGCGCGCGCATATTGGCTAGCGCGTCGTTGCCGCGCGCGGTCTTGGCCTCCACCGGCGCCTCCTCCTGGCCTTCCCAGACCAGATCCTCGGGCGGCAGTTCGTCGAGGAAGCGGCTCGGCGAGCAGTTGATCACCTCGCCGTACTGCTTGCGCTTGGCGGCGAAGGTCAGCGCCAGGTTGCGCTTGGCGCGGGTGATGCCGACGTAGGCCAGGCGCCGCTCCTCCTCGATGGTGTCGGCCTCGATGCTGGAGCGGTGCGGGAGGATCTCCTCCTCGAAGCCGATGATGTACACCGAGGGGAATTCCAGGCCCTTGGAGGCGTGCATGGTCATCATCTGCACGCCCTCGGCGCCTTCCTCCTCTTCCTGCTGGCGCTCGAGCATGTCGCGCAGCACCAGCTTGCCGATGGCGTCCTCGATGGTCATGTCGCCGTCTTCGTCGCGCTCCAGGGTGTTCTTCAGCGCATCGACGAGGAACCAGACGTTGCCCATGCGCGCCTCGGCCACCTTGTCGCTGGAGGCGTTCTGGCGCAGCCAGTTCTCGTAGTCGATGTCCATCACCATGCTGCGGATCGCGGCGATCGGGTCGTTCTGCGCGCACTGCTGGCGCACACCGTCCATCCAGCGCTTGAAGCGTGCCAGGCGCTCGGTGTAGCGGCTGTCGAGCTGTTCGCCCAGGCCGATCTCGTCGGCGGCGGCGTACATGCTGATGCCGCGCTGGCTGGCGTAGTTGCCGAGCTTTTCCAGGGTGGTCGAGCCGATCTCGCGGCGCGGCACGTTGATCACCCGCAGGAAGGCGTTGTCGTCGTCCGGGTTGACCAGCAGGCGGAAGTAGCTCATCAGGTCCTTCACCTCCTGGCGGGCGAAGAAGCTGGTGCCGCCGGACAGGCGATAGGGAATCTGGTGGTGCTGCAGCTTCAGCTCCATCAGCTTGGCCTGGTAGTTGCCGCGGTAGAGGATGGCGAAGTCGCTGTAGGGGCGCTGGGTGCGCAGGTGCTCGGTGAGGATTTCCAGCGCCACCCGCTCGCACTCGGCGTCCTCGTTGCGCGTGCGGATCACGCGGATCTCGTCGCCCACGCCCATCTCCGACCACAGCTGCTTCTCGAACACGTGCGGGTTGTTGGCGATGAGGATGTTGGCGCATTTGAGGATGCGGCTGGTGGAGCGGTAGTTCTGCTCCAGCATCACCACCTTCAGCGAGGGGTAGTCCTCTTTCAGCAGCATCAGGTTTTCCGGGCGCGCGCCGCGCCAGGCGTAGATCGACTGGTCGTCGTCGCCGACCACGGTGAACTGGTTGCGCATGCCCACCAGCAGCTTCACCAGCAGGTACTGGCTGGCGTTGGTGTCCTGGTATTCGTCGACCAGCAGATAGCGGATGCGGTTCTGCCATTTTTCCAGGATGTCGGCGTGCTCCTGAAAGAGCTTGACCGGCAGCAGGATCAGGTCGTTGAAGTCCACCGCGTTGTACGCCTTGAGCGTGCGCTGGTAGTGCAGGTAGACGATGGCGGCGGTCTGCTCCTTGGGCCCGCGCGCCTTGGCCAGGGCCTCGTCGGGCAGGATCAGGTCGTTCTTCCAGCTGTCGATGAGGTTCTTCACCTCGTCGGCGCCGTCATCGCCGGCGTATTCCTTCTGCATGATGTCCGACAGCAGCGCCTTGATGTCGCCGTCGTCGAAGATCGAGAAGCCGGGCTTGTAGCCCAGGCGCGCATATTCCTTGCGGATGATGTTCATGCCCAGGTTGTGGAAGGTGGACACGGTCAGGCCGCGCGCCTCGGCGCCCTTGAGCAGGCTGCCGACGCGCTCCTTCATCTCGCGCGCGGCCTTGTTGGTGAAGGTCATGGCGACGATATGACGGGCCTGGATGCCGCAGTTCTGCACCAGGTGGGCGATCTTGCGCGTGATCACGCTGGTCTTGCCGGAACCGGCACCGGCGAGCACCAGAAGCGGGCCGCCGACGTAGTTCACGGCCTCTTGTTGCCGGGGGTTCAGTCGGGACATGGGGGTACGGGGCAGCGGATGAATGGCCGGCGATTCTAGCAGGATGCACCCGGCTTGACCGCGGCGCCGCCGAGCGGCCTTGCAGCGTTGCAAATAGGTGAGTAGATTCTTGCGCCTAATTAGCGAAATGCGGCTATAAGTTAAAGTGGTTTATTAAAAGCGTGCTGCGGAGGTATCGTGTCCTGCCAAAGCGAGTTCAGGCGGCTGCTGGTGCTGACGACGGACGACCATTGGGTCGCTCTGCTCGATGCCTTGCTGGGCGAGTTGCCCGAGCCGGTCTGGTTGTTCGCCGCCAGCAGTTGGCACGACGCCGAGCGGCTGTACCGCCAGCACCTGCCGGATCTGCTGTTCTGCACGCCGCAGTGCCAGCCCGCCGCCGAGCATTGCCCGCTCCCCCCCATCCTGCTGCTCGACCGCCCGCCGCTCGAGGCGCCGCGTGACGCCCAGGACTGGCTGGCCCGCGACAGCCTGACCGGCGAGGTGCTGCGCCGCTGTCTGGAGTACAGCCGACAGCGTCAGGCTCTGCAAACCCTGGCCGAGCGCGATCCGCTCACCGGCATCGCCAACCGCCAGGGTTTCCAGAGCCTGCTGCGCAAACGTCTGCAGTACAACCGTGGCCGCGGCCTGCTGCTCGGCTATCTGGATCTGGACAACTTCAGCCATGCCAACGATAGCCTCGGTCACCAGGCCGGCGACCAGCTGATCCAGCAGGTCACCGAGCGCATCAAGTTGCTGCTCGAGCCCGGGGATGGCCTGGCGCGGGTGGGCAGCGACGAATTCGCCCTGCTGCTGGACGTCAGCCGCTCGGCCAAGCGCGTCGAACCCATGGCCCAGGCGCTGATGGAGTCGCTGGCCGAGCCCTACTGGATCAACGGCGAGAGCCTGACCCTGGGCTGCAGCCTGGGCCTGGCCTACTGCCGTGCCGGCGAGGACGCCGACCCGCTGCTGTGGCACGCGCACATGGCCATGCAGCAGGCCAAGGGGCGCGAGGGCTGCACCTATCACCTGTACGACGAACGCACCTCGAGCGACGCGCGCAATATCGCCGACCTCGAGGCGGAGTTGCGCCAGGCGCTGCGCCGCGACGAGCTGGAGCTGCATTATCAGCCGCGGATGAACCTGGCCAGCGGCGCCATCGTCGGCCTCGAGGCGCTGGTGCGCTGGCGCCACCCGAGTCGCGGCCTGCTCTACCCGCAGCACTTCATTCCCCTGGCGGAGCAGAGCGGCCTGATCATCCCGCTCGGCTACTGGGTGGTGGCGCGGGCCCTGCGCGATCTGGAGTGGCTGATGCAGGAGCGCCTGCCGGTGCACATGGCGGTCAACCTGTCGTTCAGCCAGTTCCAGGACAGCCAGCTGCTGCCCACGGTGCAGCGCCTGATCGAGCGCTGCGGGGTGGATGGCGGCTGGCTCGAGTTCGAGCTGACCGAGACCGCGGTGATGCGCCGCAGCGACTACGTGCTGGACACCATGCGCACGCTGGGCGAGCTTGGCGTGCGTTTCTCCCTCGACGACTTCGGCACCGGCTTCTCCTCCTTCGTCCACCTGGCCAGCCTGCCGATCACCCTGCTCAAGCTGGACAAGAGCTTCGTTTCCGGCATGGCCGTACGCGGCGAGCAGTGCCGGCTGGTCAACGCCATGATCAACCTGGCGCGCAACCTGGGCCTGGAAGTGGTCGCCGAGGGCGTGGAGACCGAGGCCGAACTGGAGCTGTTGCGCCAGTTCGGCTGCGACCAGGGCCAGGGCTACCTGATCAGCAAGGCGCTGCCGCTGGCCGAGCTGCGGCAGTTTCTGCTCGGTCGCATCGCCCGCGCCAGCCATCCTCAGTCGATTTCCGCCTGAGCCCCAGCACGGGCTCTAGCGCGCACTCCAGCGCCAGAATCTGAACTCACTCACAGTTCCGCGTGAGGCGCTGGTGAGCGGGCGCGTACTTGGTTAGCTTGTCGGCACAGTGTCGGTGTCTTGACCGCACATCGGCGCGGGATGCGTCGAGACAATCAGCGCCGGGATCTGGCGCGGCAGTGACCGCCGCCGGCGGCACGCCACTGTCCGGGGAAGCCCAGTGTCCGATTCCGTCGAGCCCATGCGACTGTTACTGCTGACCGCCTCAGGTGAGTGGTCGGCGCGTCTGCGCCGGGCCATCGACGCTCTGGGCACCGTCCCGGGGCTGATCACCGCGCCGTCCTGGGCGGCGGCCAGCAACCTGTTCGAGGACGGCGGCCAGGGCCTGGTGTTCTGCACCCCCGACTGCCGACCGCCCGCCGACAGTTACAGCGTGCCGCTCGTGCTGCTGCTGGAGGCCGAGCCGGCCGAGGAGCCCGTCGGGGTCTGCGACTGGCTGGTGGCCGGCGCCTTCAGTGTCGACGTGCTGCGCCGCTGCCTGCGCTACGTGCGCGAACAGGGCAACCTCAAGCAGACCCTGCAGCGCCTGGCCGAGCAGGACCCGCTGACCGGCATCGCCAACCGCCAGGGCTTCCAGACCCTGCTCGCCGCGCGCCTGGCCGAGTGCGGCGGACGCGGCCTGGTGCTCGGCCATCTCGATCTGGACAACTTCCGCCACGCCAACGACGCCCTCGGCTACCAGGCCGGCGACCGCCTGATCCTGCAGGTGGTGGCGCGCCTGAAGAGCCTGCTGCAGCCCTGCGACCAGCTCGCACGTCTGGGCAGCGACGAGTTCGCCCTGCTCCTCGACACCCGCCGCGACCCGCAGCGCGCCGAGCGCCTGGCCGAACGCATCACCGAGGTGCTGGCCGAACCCTACTGGGTCGACGGCGAGAGCCTGCTGATCGGCTGCAGCCTGGGCCTGGCCCATGCCCGCGCCGGAGAGGGCGCCGACCCGCTGCTGTGGCACGCGCACATCGCCATGCAGCAGGCCAAGAGTCAGCAGGGCTGCGTGTTCCACGTCTACGACGAGCGCATCAACCGCAGCGCGCGCAGCCAGGCCGATCTGGAAGGCGAGCTGCGCCGCGCCCTGCGCCGCGACGAGCTGGAGCTGCACTACCAGCCGCGGCTGTGCCTGCAGAGCGGGCGCATCGTCGGCCTGGAGGCGCTGGTGCGCTGGCAGCACGGCGAGCGCGGCCTGCTGGCGCCCAACGAGTTCGTGCCGCTGGCCGAGGAAACCGGGCTGATCGTGCCGCTCGGCTACTGGGTGATCTCCCGCGCCCTGCGCGACATGCAGTGGCTGCGCGGGCGCGGCCTGCCGGCGCTGCACATGGCGATCAACCTGTCGTTCCGCCAGTTCCAGGACAGTCAGCTGCTGCCGACCCTCAGCCGGCTGATCGAGGAGCGCGGGGTGGACGCGCAGTGGCTGGAGTTCGAGCTGACCGAGACCGCGGTGATGCGCCGCAGCGACCAGGTGCAGCAGACCATGCTGGCCCTGGGGCGGCTCGGCGTGCGCTTCTCGCTGGACGACTTCGGCACCGGCTTCTCCTCCTTCGTTCACCTCAACAACCTGCCGATCACCCTGCTGAAGATCGACAAGAGCTTCGTCGGCGGCATGGGCGAGCGCGCCGAGAATCGCCAGCTGGTGCGGGCGATGATCAACCTGGCGCACAACCTCAACCTCGAGGTGGTCGCCGAAGGGGTGGAAAACATCGAGCAACTGGACATGCTGCGCCAGTTCGGCTGCGACCAGGTGCAGGGCTACCTGATCAGCAAGGCCGTGCCGCTGGCCGAGCTGGCGCGCTTTCTGGTGTTCGGCCAGCGCCAGCCGCTGTTGTCGGTAACGCCGTCCTAACGCGCAGGCTGCGCCATTACGACAGGCAGGCTTCGCCTGTTACCCGGTCCGCCTGCTGCAAACGCGCCGTCTTCCACTGAAAGCCCAGCACCAGGCCGCTCGCCGTCACCGCCAGGCCGGCCGCCAGCCCCCACCAGACGCCGGCGGCGCCCCAGCCGAGCACGAAGGCCAGCAGCCAGGCCAGCGGCGCCCCGACGCACCAGTAGCCACTCAGACCGATCAGCAAGGTGGTGCGGCCGTCGTTCAGCCCGCGGATCGCGCCCATGGCGATGCTCTGCAAACCGTCGAACAGTTCGAACCAGGCGGCAATCGCCAGCAGGCTCACCGCCAGGGTGACGATCTCGGCGAAGGCCGGGTCGTGGCGGTCGAGGAACAGACCGATGATCCATTCCGGCAGCAGCCAGAACAGCAGGGCGAACAGCAGCATCAACGCCGCCCCCAGGGCCATGCCGAGATGGCCGCTGAGGCGCGACAGCGGCAGGCGCCCGGCGCCGTAGTGCAGGCCGACGCGGAAGGTCACCGCGTAGGACAGCCCCTGCGGCACGATAAAGGCCAGTGCCACGGTCTGCATGGCGATCTGGTGCGCCGCCAGCTGCACGCTGCCCAGCGCGCCCATGCACAGGGTGGCGAAGGTGAACAGGCCCTGCTCGGCGGCATAGGTGCCGCCGATGGGCAGGCCCAGGCGCAGCAGGGCGCGCATCTCCGCGCGCTGCGGACGGCCCAGGCCGCTGCGCAGCTTGTACAGGCGGTAGTGGGGCGCGAGCAGGATATACAGCGCCAACGCCAGGGCCATGCCGCTGCTGACCAGCGCGGTGGTCATGCCGATACCGCCCAGGCCCAGGCTGGGCAGGCCGAACCAGCCCTTGATCAGCGCATAGTTGATGACGAAGTTGGCCGCCGTGCCGACGATGCTGATGGCCATCACCGGGCCGGGATGGCCGATGGCACTGGTGAAACCGCGCAAGGCCATGAAGCACAGGTAGCCGGGCAGGGCCAGCGACAACGGGCGCAGAAACTCCATGGCCAGGCCCGCGGCGTCAGGCGCCTGGCCCAGGTGCGGCAGCAGCGGGCCCAGGCCGTTGAGGCACAGCGCGCTGACCATGCCCAGCAGCAGGGCCAGCCACAGGCCGTTGTGCAGCAGGCGGGCGACGCCGCTCGGGTCGCCGGCGCCGTGGCGGATGGCGACCAGGCTGCCCACCGCGGCGATCACCCCGGTGCAGAAGATCGAGAAGATGAAATAGCAGGTAGCGCCCAGCGCGCCGCCGGCCAGTTGCTGCGGGCCGAGCATCGCCATCATCAGCGTGTCGGTGAAGATCATCAGCGCGTGGGCCAGCTGGGCGGAGATCAGTGGGCCGGCCAGGCGCAGCAGCGCGCCCAGCTCGTGGCCAAGGGCATTCTTCATGATGAGTAAAACTTCGGCAGGATAGGCCTCCCCAGACTGTCTGAGGATAAGCAATGACAGTTATTCTCTGGGTTGAGCGAGTTGTCCACAAAAGGAAAATAGCCATGCCAGGCATGATTAAAAATCATGGTTTGACGCGATGAACCGGCGTCTGCCGCCGCTCTACGCCCTGCGCGCCTTCGAGGCGGCGGCGCGGCATGCCTCCTTCACCCGCGCCGCCGAGGAACTGGCCATTACCCAGAGTGCGGTGAGCCGGCATATCCGTACCCTCGAGGAACATTTCGCCTGCCGCCTGTTCGAGCGCCGTGGTCGCAGCCTGCAGCTGACCGACCCGGCGCGCGCCCTGCTGCCCGGCCTGCGCGACGGCTTCGATGCGCTGGAGCGGGCCTGCTCCGCGCTGCGCGCCGACGACAGCGTGCTGCGCCTGAAAGCGCCCTCGACCCTGACCATGCGCTGGCTGCTGGCGCGCCTGTCGCACTTTCGCCTGGCCTACCCGGAGAGCGAGGTGCAGCTGACCAGCGCCTGGATGGACGTGGACAAGGTGGATTTTCGCCACGAACCCTTCGACTGCGCGGTGCTGCTGGCCGACGGCCAGTTCCCGGAGGAGTGGGACAGCGTGCTGCTGTTCGAGGAATGGCTGATCCCGGTCTGCGCCGCCGCCGATGTCGCCGGCGGCCCCTGGCCGCTGGCGCGGCTGCAGGCCGCCGAACAATTGCACCCGACGCCGGACCGGCGCGACTGGCGGCAATGGCTGCAGGTCACCGGGCTGGCCGAGCGGATTCCGCTGAAGAGCGGCCAGCTGTTCGACATGCTCGAACTGGGCATAGTCGCGGCGGCGCGCGGCTATGGCGTGTCCATCGGCGATCTGCTGCTGATGGCCGAGGACGTGAATGCCGGCCGCCTCGGCCTGCCCTGGCGGCAGGCGGTCTACAGCGGCTCCAGCTACTACCTGGTGTGGCCCAAGGCGCACCGCGCCCAGGCGCGCCTGCAACGACTGCGCGATTACCTGCTGGCGGAGGTGGCGGCGATGCGCCTGCCCGAGGTGGAGCGGTTGTAGCGACGGTGTCTCAGCCCATCCCCGGTCGATACTGCAGCGCCTCGGCCAGGTGGCCGCGGGCGATCAGCTCTTCGTCCGCCAGGTCGGCCAGGGTGCGTGCCACCTTGAGTACCCGGTGCGCGGCGCGCAGCGACAGGCCGAGGCGCTCGCAGGCATTCTCCAGCCAGTGGCGATCCGTTTCGCTCAGGGCGCAGTGCCGACGCAGCCCCGGCAGGTCGAGAAAGGCGTTGGCCACGCCCTGGCGCCGCAGCTGGCGCTGACGCGCGGCGGCGACCTTGGCCGCAGCCTCAGCGGTGCTTTCGCCATCCTGTGCCGGGACCTCCAGCGCCGTGCTTTCGCGTGCCACGGTCAGGTGCAGGTCGATGCGGTCGAGCAGCGGTCCGGACAGCTTGGCGCGGTAGCGCTGGATCTGCTCCGGGGTGCAGCGACAGCGGTTGCTCGCATCGCCGAGGTAGCCGCAGGGGCAGGGATTCATCGCCGCCACCAGCTGGAAGCGCGCCGGAAAGCGCACCTTGTCGCGCGCCCGGGCAATGACGATATGGCCGCTCTCCAGCGGTTCGCGCAGCACCTCCAGGACCTTCCTGTCGAACTCCGGCAGCTCGTCCAAAAACAGCACGCCCTGATGCGCCAGGGTGATCTCGCCGGGCTGCGGACGACTGCCGCCGCCGACCAGCGCCGGCCCCGAGGCGCTATGGTGCGGGGTGCGAAAGGGACGCTGCGGCCAGTGCTGCAGCGGGGTATGGCTGGCCACCGAGTGGATCGCCGCCACCTGCAGCGCCTCGCTTTCGTCCAGCGGCGGCAGCAAGCCGGGCAGGCGGCTGGCGAGCAGGGTCTTGCCGGTGCCCGGCGGGCCGCTGAGCAGCAGGTTGTGCGAGCCGGCGGCGGCCACCAGCAGGGCGCGCTTGGCCGCCAATTGGCCCTGCACTTCGGCCAGGTCGGGGTAGGGCAGGCTCTGCCGGAGCAGGCCCCGGGCGGCATAGGGCTCGATGGGGGCCGTGCCGTTGAGGTGCGCGGCGATCTGCAGCAGGTGGTCGACGGCTATCACCCTGAGCCCGGAGGCGAGGCTGGCCTCTTCGGCATTGGCCGCCGGCACCAGCAGGGTGCGTCCGGCCTCGCGGGCGGCCAGCGCCGCCGGCAACACGCCCTGCACCGGACGCACGGCGCCGGACAGCGCCAGTTCGCCCAGGCACTCGTATGCATCGAGAGATGGGGCCGGTACCTGACCGCTGGCGGCGAGAATGCCCAGGGCGATGGCCAGGTCGAAGCGACCGCCGTCCTTCGGCAAATCGGCGGGGGCCAGATTGAGGGTGATGCGTTTGCTGGGAAATTCGAAGGCGGCGTTGAGAATGGCGCTGCGCACGCGGTCCTTGCTTTCCTTGACCGCGGTCTCCGGCAGGCCGACCAGGGTCAGGGATGGCAGACCGTTGGCCAGGTGCGCCTCGACGGTGACGGTGGGCGCTTCGACGCCGACCTGGGCGCGGCTGTGGACGAGGGCCAGGGACATGATCGCTCCTTGATCGGTCCCACCTTCTGTTGGATCAGTCGGTGGGTGGGTTGAGCTTGGCTTCCAGCTCGGCAACCTTGGCTTCCAGCGCCTCCAGGCGCGCGCGGGTGCGGGCCAATACCACCATCTGGCTGTCGAACTCCTCGCGGCTGACCAGCTCGAGCTTGCTGAAGCCGCTCTGCAGCAGGGCCTTGAACTGGGCCTCCAGCTCCGCGCGCGGTAGCGGGCTGTCGCCGCTGAACAGGCGCGAGGCGTGGCTACTGAGGGTGTCGAGCAGGGCTTTGGGCGGCAGCATGGGCGGGTTCCGAGTACAGACGGCGGGCAGTGTAGCACGTGGTCGGCGGCGGGACGTCGTCCCGTCAGCTGCGCGATTTTTGCGCACGGTCGGCGCGCATGGCGCACCAATCTTGTGCGTAAGTGCCGCCGCGGCCTCGCCCCGGTTGCATCAGGCTGCAGGTAAAACCCTGAATCACGGCGCTTTTATGGGAGCTGGCAAGATTTCTGCTTAGGGCCTAGCGACTCATGCACCGATGCAGTACCGGTGCGTCGGACGGAGCGGGGGAGTGTTTCGTCGGGAGCGGTTGGTGGGTATCGGCCACGCCAGGCTGGGCGGTCGGTGCATTACAAAAGCCAGACACTGCGCTTAGACTTGAGCCGGGTTCGCAATTCCTGGGGCAAGTCCACCTTACACGGGAGAAAGTTTCATGAAGCTAGTCACTGCCATCATCAAGCCGTTCAAGTTGGACGATGTGCGCGAGTCGCTGTCGGAGATCGGCGTGCAGGGCATTACCGTCACCGAAGTCAAGGGCTTCGGCCGCCAGAAGGGGCACACCGAGCTGTATCGCGGCGCCGAGTACGTGGTCGACTTCCTGCCCAAGGTGAAGATCGACGTGGCCATCGCCGACGATCAGCTCGATCGCGTCATCGAGGCCATCACCAAGGCGGCCAACACCGGCAAGATCGGCGACGGCAAGATCTTCGTGGTCAATCTGGAACAGGCGATCCGCATCCGTACCGGCGAAACCGATACCGACGCGATCTAAAACCTCCGAACCCCACGCCCCAGGAGTAAACCCATGACTCTGCGAACTTTCGCAGGGCTAGGAGCCCTTTTGCCCTCGATTGGCGGTCTCGCGCCGCTGTCGACGACGAATGCCGGAGTCGGCGAAGTCCTCGCCGCCCCGCTGTGCCTGACCCTCGCAGGTCTCGCGCTCCGCGATGGGAACGCCTGGTCGCCTTGCGGCGCAGGGGGTTCAGCGATCCAGATCGAGCGTGGCAACTACCTGTAAAGCATACGGAACGCGTCCGGAGCCAACCCGGGCGTCTTAACCGAACAGCGCACAATAAGCGCCGGCAAGAGGTGAAAAATGGACAACACAGCATTGACTGCATTGCAGTACGGCTTCGATACCTTCTACTTTCTGATCTGCGGTGCCCTGGTGATGTGGATGGCGGCAGGCTTCGCCATGCTCGAATCCGGCCTGGTCCGCGCCAAGAACACCACCGAGATCCTCACCAAGAACATCGCCCTGTACGCGGTGGCCAGCGTGATGTACCTGGTGATTGGCTACCACATCATGTACTCCAGCCCGGAAGGCGGCATCCTGCCGAGCCTGGGCTTTCTGATCGGCGACGAGAACAGCGTCGACTCGGTACTCGCCGGTGGCGACGATGCGCCTTACTACTCGGCCCGTTCCGACTTCTTCTTCCAGGTGGTGTTCGCCGCGACCTGCATGTCGATCGTCTCCGGTGCGGTGGCCGAGCGGATGAAGCTGTGGGCCTTCCTCGCCTTCGCCGTGGTCATGACCGGTTTCATCTACCCGGTGCAGGGCTTCTGGAAGTGGGGCTCGGGCTTCCTCAACGAAGCCGGCTTCCTCGACTTCGCCGGCTCCGGCGTGGTGCACATGGCCGGCGCTTCGGCGGCCCTGGCTGGCGTGCTGCTGCTCGGTGCGCGTAAGGGCAAGTACGGCGCGGGTGGCCAGGTCAACGCCATCCCCGGCTGCAACCTGCCGCTGGCCACCCTCGGCACCTTCATCCTGTGGATGGGCTGGTTCGGCTTCAACGGCGGCTCGCAGCTGAAGATGAGCACCATCGAAGACGCCAACGCCGTGGCCCAGGTGTTCGTCAACACCAACATGGCCGCCGCCGGTGGCCTGATCGCGGCGATGATCGTGGCGCGCATCCTGTTCGGCAAGTCCGACCTGACCATGGCGCTGAACGGCGCCCTGGCCGGCCTGGTGGCCATCACCGCCGAACCCCTGACCCCGAGCGGTCTGCAGGCGACCCTGATCGGCGGCGTCGGCGGCGTGCTGGTGGTGTTCTCCATCCTCGGCCTGGACAAGCTGAAGATCGACGACCCGGTCGGCGCCATCTCGGTGCACGGCGTGGTCGGCATCTGGGGCCTGCTGGCGGTGTGCCTGACCAACGGCGACGCCTCGCTGGGCGCCCAGCTGCTGGGTATCGCCTGCATCTTCGCCTGGGTCTTCATCGCCAGCCTGATCGTCTGGAGCATCATCAAGGCGGTGATCGGCCTGCGCGTCAGCGAAGAGGAAGAGTACGAGGGCGTGGATATCGCCGAGTGCGGTATGGAGGCCTACCCGGAATTCACCAACAAGTGATTTTCCCGGTAATCGCAAAGGGCGCCTTCGGGCGCCCTTTGTTTTTTCTGACGGCGCGCTAGAATGCGCGCGCTGAAGCCATCGGGAGCGAGAGTCGGATGTGGCAGCAACGTACCGTCAGCCTGCGTCCGCGCAGTCGCGGTTTCCACCTGGTGACCGACGAACTGCTGGCCGCCTTGCCGGAACTGGCGCAGCTGCGCGTCGGTCTGTTGCATCTGTGGCTGCAGCACACCTCGGCGTCGCTGAGCGTCAACGAGAACGCCGACCCCGCGGTGCGCCGCGATTTCGAGCGTTTCTTCAACCGCCTGGTGCCGCAGGGCGAGGGCGGCTACGAACACGACGACGAAGGCCCGGACGACCTGCCGGCGCACTTCAAGGCCAGCCTTCTGGGCTGTCAGCTGCAGCTGCCGATACAGAACGGGCGCCTGGCGCTGGGCAGCTGGCAGGGCATTTACCTCGGCGAGCACCGCGACCATGGCGGCGCCCGGCGGGTGCTGGCGACCTTGAATGGCGAGGTCATTTGAATTTTTTCCGGTCGGGCAGTGAAGCCTGCGCGACTGGGCTATAACTAACCTGCTTTTCGCAAGTCATGAGGTTGAACATGAGCGACGAAGACCTGGAACAAGACGACCTGGAAGGGGCCGACGAGGACGACGGTGAGGAGCTGGCGGCTGCCGACGACGGCGACAGCGGCGACGAGGGCGACGGCGAAGTCGTAGCCGGCGGCAAGAAGAGCAAGGCCAAGGCCGTCGAAGTCGACGAGCTGCCGAGCATCGAAGCCAAGCAGAAAGAGCGCGACGCGCTGGCCAAGGCGATGGAAGATTTCCTCGCCCGTGGCGGCAAGGTGCAGGAGGTGGAGCCCAACGTGGTCGCCGACCCACCCAAGAAGCCCGACAGCAAATATGGCAGCCGCCCCATCTGAGGACGGCACGCTGCAAGGAACCCGCCCCTGTGGCGGGTTTTTTGTGCCCGGCCCGGGCTACGGCTTACCAGCTGGCGAGCAGCGCCGGCAGTTCGGCCAGGCTGGCGATCTGCGCGTCCGGCGTGGTCTCGGCCTGCCAGCTCAGCCCCTGCGGGTTGAACCAGATCGCACGCAGGCCGGCAGCCTGGGCGCCGGCGATATCGTCGCTGGGGTGGTCGCCGATATGCACCGCCCGCTCGGCCGCCACCCCGGCGCGCCTGAGCGCCTCGCGGAAGGGTTTGGGGTCGGGCTTGCCCACCCCCAGCTCCTCGGCGCAGAGGGCGAAGCGGAAGTATTCCGATAGCCCCAGGCGGCGCACGTCGGCGTTGCCGTTGGTGATCACGCCGAGCTGGTAACGCTCGGCCAGGGCTTCCAGCGTGGGGTGCACCCCGGCGAACAGTTCGACCTGGTGGCGCGCGTTGAGAAACACCTGGAACCCCGCCTCGGCCAGCGCCAGGGCCTCGTCATGGCTGTAGCCGGCGCCCTCCAGGGCATGCAGGAGGATGCGCCGGCGCAGTTCGCTGAGGCGGTGCTTGAGCATCGGCTCGGCGCTCAGCAGGCCGCTGCGGATCTGCCACAGGTGTTCCACCGGCACCGCGCCCAGGCGCGGCGCGTGCAGCGCCAGCCAGTTGCGCAGGGCGGCCTCGGCGTCCTGCATCACCGGGGTCACGTCCCACAGGGTGTCGTCGAGGTCGAAGGTGATCAGCTCAATGCTCATGCGGAACCGCCTTTACGCTTGGCGCGCGGATGGGCCTGGTCGTAGACCTTGGCCAGGTGCTGGAAGTCCAGGTGGGTGTAGATCTGCGTGGTGGCGATATCGGCGTGGCCGAGCAGCTCCTGCACCGCGCGCAGGTCCTGCGACGACTCCAGCATATGGCTGGCGAAGCTGTGGCGCAGCATGTGCGGGTGCAGGTGCTGGCCCAGCTCGCGCACGCCGGCCTGGCGCACCCGTAGCTGCACCGCGCGAGCGCCGAGGCGGCGGCCCTGCTGGCTGACGAACACCGCGCCGTCGCCGGGATTCGCCAGTTTGCGCAGCGCCAGCCACTGCTCCAGCGCCTGGCGCGCCATACGGCCTACCGGCAGCTCGCGCACCTTGTTGCCCTTGCCGCGCACCCGCACCAGGCCGGCGGCCAGGTCCAGGCCGTCGAGGTCCAGGCCGACCAGCTCGGACAGGCGCAGGCCGGAGGAATAGAACAGCTCGAGCATGGCCTGGTCGCGGCGGGCGATGAAGTCGTCCTCCACCGCGCCGTCGAGCAGCTGGGCGCTGCGGTCGGCATCGAGGGTGCGCGGCAGGCGCCGTTCGCGCTTGGGTGGGCTTAGGCCGGCAGCCGGGTCGTGACGGCACAGGCCTTCGCGCAGCAGGTACTGGTACAGGCCGCGGGTGGCCGAGAGCAGGCGCGCCAGGCTGCGGCTGGCCAGGCCCTGCTGGTGCAGGCGAGCGACCAGGCGGCGCAGCTCGCGGGTATCCAGCGCGGCCCAGTCGGCCAACCCCTCCGCCTCGCAGAAGGCCAGCACCTTGCCGAGGTCGCGGCGATAGCCGTCGAGGGTGTGCAGCGACACCTGGCGCTCGCGACGCAGGTATTCGAGGTAGGCGTCAAGGTCAGCTGCAAGCTTCAAGCTTCAAGCCTCGTAGGATGGGTTCGCGGCGCCAGACACCAGAGTTGAGGGCGTGGCGCCACTCGCGCGGCGCGTAACCATCGGGCGATCTATCGAGCCATGATGGATAGTGCGCCGCTCAACCCATCCGACGACAGTCGTTAGCGTACCGAGCGCAGCGGCGTGGCGAAGCCGGGCAGCACGCGCGCCAGCACTTCGGCGATATAGCCGAGGAACAGGGTGCCGAGCGAGCTCTTGTAGTGTTGCGGATCGACACTGCCGATGGCCAGCACGCCGTGCAGCCCCTGATGGCTGAGCGAAACCACGGCGGCCGAGCCGACCCGGGCAGCGTCGTCCTTGCCGAACAGGAACTCCAGCTCGTGCGGACGCAACACGCCGCAGACGGTCTTGCCACCGCTGAGCAGGCCGCCGATCTGCGCATGCGCTTCGGCCAGGGTGGCCGAACGGCCTACCGGCAGCTTGTTGTCGCTGAACAGGATCAGGCCGACGAAGGGCACCTGGAACTCGTGGCGCAGGCTGTCTTCCACCGCGCCGACCACCTCTTCCAGGCTGCCGGCGTCGAGCAGGTCGAGTACCAGGCGGCGGGTCTTGTCGAACAGGCGGTCGTTGTCGCGCGCCACGTCCATCAGCTGGCCGAGGCGGTGGCGCATCTCGATGTTGCGTTCGCGCAGCAGCTTGACCTGGCGCTCGACCAGCGACACGGCGTTGCCGGGCTGGTGCGGAATACGCAGCTCGGGAATGAGTTCTTCATGGTCGATGAAGAACTCCGGATGCAGGCGCAGGTAGGCGGCGACCGTTTCCGAGTCGAGCGGCTTGGGGCAATCCTGCTGGTCTGTCATAGGCGAACCTGTCCTTCGTATACGCGCGCAGCGGGCCCGGTCATCATAACCGGCTGCCCTTCGCCTGCCCACTCGATGGACAGCTTGCCGCCCGGCAGTTCCAGCTGCAGCGGCGAATCCATCCAGCCCTGGCGGATCGCCGCGACCGCCGCGGCGCAGGCGCCGGTGCCGCAGGCCAGGGTCTCGCCGGCGCCGCGTTCCCACACGCGCAGGCGCGCATGCTGGCGGTCCTGCACCTGGAGGAAGCCGACGTTGACCCGCTGCGGGAAGCGCGGGTGATGTTCCAGCTTCGGCCCCAGCTCACGCACCGGCGCGTCGTCGACGCTGTCGACGCGCAGCACGGCGTGCGGGTTGCCCATGGACAATGCGGCCAGCTCGACCGTCTCGCCGTCCACCTCGACCTTGTAGCTCAGTGCCGCCTGTTCGGCCTGGAACGGCACCTGCGCCGGCTCCAGGCGCGGCGCGCCCATGTTGACGCAGACCTGGCCGTCGTTCTGTACGCGCAGCTCGATCACGCCGCTCTTGGTCTCGACGCGGATCACCTTCTTGGTGGTCAGGCGCTTGTCCAGCACGAAGCGGGCGAAGCAGCGCGCGCCGTTGCCGCACTGCTCCACTTCCGAGCCGTCGGAGTTGAAGATGCGATAACGGAAGTCGACGTCCGGGTGGCTCGGCGGCTCGACGATCAACAACTGATCGAAGCCGACGCCGGTGTGGCGGTCGCCCCATTGCTTGGCGTGCTTGGGCTGCACGTGGGCATGCTGACTGATCAGGTCGAGGACCATGAAGTCGTTGCCCAGGCCGTGCATCTTGGTAAAGCGCAATAGCATGGCGTCGCCCTCAGGCCGGCAGCAGGCTTTCGCCGGCATAGAGCTCTTGGACGGTCTCGCGCCGACGCACTTCATAGGCCTGCTCGCCATCCACCAGCACCTCGGCGGCGCGGCCGCGGGTGTTGTAGTTGGAGCTCATGACGAAGCCGTAGGCACCGGCCGAACGCACCGCCAGCAGGTCGCCTTCGGCCAGCACCAGCTGGCGATCCTTGGCGAGGAAGTCGCCGGTCTCGCAGATCGGCCCAACCAGGTCGTAGTTGCGCGCCTCACCGGCGCGCGGCTGCACCGGCGAGACGTCCATCCAGGCCTGGTACAGCGCCGGGCGGATCAGGTCGTTCATCGCCGCATCGACGATGGCGAAGTCCTTGTGCTCGGTGTGCTTGAGGTATTCCACCTGGGTCAGCAGCACGCCGGCATTGGCCACGATGAAACGGCCCGGCTCGAACACCAGGGCCAGGTCGCGGCCCTTGATGCGCTCGCGCACGGCCTTGATGTAGTCGCCGGCCAGCGGCGGCTGCTCGTCGCGGTACTGCACGCCGAGGCCGCCGCCCAGGTCCAGGTGACGGATGTGGATGCCGCGGTCGGCCAGCTTGTCGACCAGCAGCAGCAGGCGATCCAGGGCATCGAGGAAGGGCTCGAGGGTGGTCAGCTGCGAGCCGATATGGCAATCGACACCGATCACTTCCAGGTTCGCCAGTTCGGCGGCGCGGGCGTAGACCGCCTCGGCCTGCTCGATGTCGATGCCGAACTTGTTTTCCTTGAGGCCGGTGGAGATGTAGGGGTGAGTGCCGGCGTCCACGTCCGGGTTGACCCGCAACGAGACCGGCGCCTTGACGCCCAGTTCGGACGCCACCTTGTGCAGGCGTTCCAGCTCGACGCTGGATTCGACGTTGAAGCAGTGCACGCCCACTTCCAGGGCGCGGCGCATGTCGTCGCGGCTCTTGCCGACGCCGGAGAAGACGATGCGGCTGGGTTCGCCGCCGGCGGCCAGGACGCGCTCCAGTTCACCGCTGGAGACGATGTCGAAACCGGCGCCGAGGCGCGCCAGCACGTTCAGCACGCCGAGGTTGGAGTTGGCCTTGACGGCGAAGCAGACCAGGTGCGGCAGGCCGGCCAGGGCATCGGCATAGGCGCGGTACTGCGCCTCGATATGGGCGCGCGAGTAGACGTAGGTCGGTGTGCCGAAGCGCTGGGCCAGCGCGGACAGGGCGACACCTTCCGCGAACAGCTCGCCGTCGCGGTAGGTAAAGGCTTCCATGGGGTGCTCCTTCAGAGTTCGAAACGGTCTCGGCTGTTACCGGCGTTGTCGTCGCCCGGCAGGTACAGCGGGCCTTTCTGACCGCAGCCGGCCAGCAGGCAGACGGCGGCGAGGAGCGCGAGGGTCAGTCGCTTCATGGGGCGGTCCTTGAAATAAGCGTGAATTGCGCCGGAGTATACCGACCCCCCGCCCCCTTGCCTATGCGCCAGGCGCCCGCCTGGCGGGGGCTGGCTCAATCTGCGCGTGGCCCTGGCGCCTGCTCGCGCGGCGTTTGCCGACGCCTGGGTTAGCATGGGGCAAGCCCAAGGAGCCTCGATGGACAATCCCGCCACACTGGCCAGTTCGGTCTCGGTCGCTTACCTACAGGGTCTGGTCGATCACCTGCAGCGTCAGGGCATAGCCCCTGCGGCGCTGCTCGCCCATGCCCAGCTGGCCCCCGAGGTGCTCGGCCAGCGCGACCAGCGCATCGCCGCCAGCGCCTACCTGAGCCTGCTCGGCGAAGGCGTGCGGCTGAGCGGCGACGACTGCCTCGGCCTGCACCTGGGCGAGGCGGTGCGGCCCGGCTATTACGGCGTGCTCGGCTACCTGATAATGAGTTGCGCGACCCTGGCCGATGCCCTGCATCGCCAGGCGCGTTATGCCGCCCTGGTCGGCAACCTGGGCCTGGTCGGCCTCGACGACGAGCCGCCGCGCCCCGGTGGCGAGCCCTTGGTGGCGCACAGCTGGCAGCCGCTGCTGGCGCAGCAGCAACGCCAGCTCAGCGAGGAGACCCTGGCCGGTTGGGTCAGCTTCGGCCGCTGGATCAGCGGCTTGGACATCCCGCCCAGCGAGGTGCGCTTCCAGCACCCGGCGCCGGCCGATACCTCCGAGCACGAGCGGATCTTCCGTTGCCCGGTGCTGTTCGGCCAGGCCGACAACGCCCTGGTGTTCCCCAAGCGCCTGCTGGCGGTGCCGCTGGGCCAGGCCGACGCCCAGGTGCGGCTGATGCTCGACGCCTACGCCGACCGCCTGCTCGGCGAGTTGCGCCAGGGTCACAGCGTGCTGGATCGGGCGCGCCTGGAACTGGCGCGCCAGCTGCCCGAGCAGGGGCCGGATCTGGAGGCCATCGCCAGCGCCTTGGCGCTCAGCCCGCGCACCCTGCAGCGGCGCCTGCGCGAAGGCGGCCTGTCGTTCAGTCAGCTGGTCGACGAGACGCGCCAGCAACTGGCGCTGCACTACCTGCGCGACCCGGCGCTGGGGCTGGCGGAAATCGCCTTTCTGGTCGGCTTCAGCGAGCCTGGTTCGCTGGCGCGCGCCTTTCGCCGCTGGACGGGAGCGAGTCCGGGCGAGTACCGTCGCCACCTTCTCGGCTAGGCCGGCTACCCCGGTCTGGCGTTTTCGCCTATTTTTCTGCAGTCGCTGCACCTTGTGAGGACACCCCGATGAGCCTGAGCGAAGCCCGCTTCCACGACCTGGTCGATGCCACCCAGCAGGCGGTGGAAGACATCTTTGACGACAGCGGTCTGGACGTCGACCTGGAGAACAGCGGCGGCGTGCTCACCGTGCGTTTCGACAACGGCAGCCAGCTGATCTTCAGCCGTCAGGAGCCGATCCGTCAGCTGTGGCTGGCGGCGCGTTCCGGCGGCTTCCACTTCGACTTCGACGAAGCCAGCGAGCGCTGGATCTGCGACAGCAGCGACGAGCAGCTGGGCGAGATGCTGGTGCGTATCACCCTCGAGCAGTGCGGCACCGAGCTGGAGTTCGATGAGCTCTGAGCCCGGCTCGCGCGACACCGCGCCGCTGGCCTCGCCCTGCCGACGCCAGTGCTGCCTGGACGATGGCGACGTCTGCCTCGGCTGCGGTCGCACCCTGCAGGACATCCTCGACTGGGGCGCGGCCGACGACGCCCGGCGCCGGCAGATCTGCCGCGAGGCCGAACAGCGCCTGCGCCAGCGCAAGGCGGCGCCCTGACCGGGCGGTCTTGTTTATTTGCCCGGCTGTGTTAGGGTCGGCCTAAGGTTTCGCAAAACCCCGCCTTCGGGCGGGGTTTTGCTTTTTCTGCGCCCAGCACGAGGAGTCAGGCCGCCATCATGAGCAACACGCCCGCTATCACCATTACCCGTCTCGACCTGCAGCGCCTCGAGCGTCTGCTCGACAGCCTGGAGGATTTCGGCCCCGGCGCCACCGCGCTGCAGGCCGAGCTGGATCGTGCCGAGGTGGTCGGGCACGACGAGGTGCCGGCCGGCGTGGTGACCATGAACTCGCGCGTGCACTGCCGCGAGGAGAGCAGCGGCAAGGATTACCACCTGACCCTGGTCTACCCGCAGGACGCCGGCGGCGAGGGCACCGTCAGCATCCTCGCGCCGATCGGCTGCGCCCTGCTCGGCCTGTCCGTCGGCCAGCATATCGACTGGCCGGCGCCTGGCGGCAAGCTGCTCAAGCTGACCCTGCTGGCGGTGGAATACCAGCCGGAGGCCGCCGGGGAGTATCAGCTGCGCTGATCGGTTTCCGGCCGTAGGTTGGCGCTGAGCGCAGCGAAGCCCAACAGGGAGCGCAAGGCGCTCCGCCCGGCGTTTTCCGCCGGACGTGGCTCTCCGCTCGGCGCTTGCCGCCGGCCGCGGCGCTCCACCCGGCGGCCATCAATCGCCGATGCCCGGTCTGGCCGTTGCGTCTACCATCGTCCGTTGGGCTTCGTCGCGGGCTCCTCAACCCAACCTACGCCTGATCGATTCCCGGCCGTAGCCCGGATGCAATCCGGGCTACGGGCTCAGGCGCTCTGCAGCGCCGCGTTCAGTGCATCCTCCAGTTCGCTCTTGTAGCGCAGGTAGTGCACGGTCTGCGCCTGCTGGCTGGCGAGCAGGGCGGACAGGTCGAGGTCGGTGATGTAGCAGGGGTAGCGCTCGCCGCCGGCGCGCTGGGCGAGGATATGCCGGGCCACGGCGCGGTACAGCTCGCGGCCGTACTCCAGCTCGGAAAACTCGCGGTGGTTGCAGTACAGGGTGACGTGCGGCTGGCGGCCGTCGCCCGGCTCGAGGATCGCCTGCACGTCGTAGAACGGGTGGCTGACCGGCGCCTGCGGCGGCGGCCGGCGTTCCAGGCGCTGGGCGCGCAGCGGCGCGGCGGGCAGCAGCTGGTAGTAGAGGATTTCCAGCGCCGGCCCGGCATCGCCACTGTCCAGCGGCAGCATGGCGTTGCGCCGGTACAGCAGCGACTGCAGGAAGCGCTGCAGCGGGGTGAGCAGGCTCTGTTCGTCGCGAAACGGCAGGCGCCGGCGCCACAGCGCGTTGTATTCGTCGAGCAGGGTCAGCTCGGCGTCGCCGGTGCTCTCGTGCAGGCGATAGAACAGCTGGATGCACTGCGGCCGGCCCATCGGCAGGATCAGCGCCAGGTCATCGCCGTCCAGCGCGTGGCGGTCCAGGTGCAGCGGGCTGTACAGCTCCTGCTCGCCGCCGAGGTGGTCGAGCAGCGCCGGCAAATCGCCCAGCACGGCATGGCTGACCTGGCCCGGGGTCAGCTGCAGCACGTGGTAGTGCTGGCGGATCTGCACCAGGTAGCGCGCCTGGCGGCCCTCGGCGTAGGTGGCGAGCAGGTCGCGCAGCAGCTCCTCGACCCGCTCGGCGATGGCCGTCGCGCGGTTGCGGCAGAAGCAGCGCACCTGCACCTGGGGCTGCGCGCCGTCCGACGGCAGGCTGTTGAGCAGGTCGCGCAGGCAGTCGAGCAGGGCGTCGGCGCCGTCGTAGCGGCTGACCTGCAACTCGTTCCAGCTGTTGAGCACGATCTGGTCGAGGGTCAGCACCAGGTTCTCGCGTACCCCGGAATAACCCAGGGCGTCGGTGCGCCCGCTGGTCATGTGCACGTTCATCTGGCTGTGCTGCGGCAGCGGGTCGACGCCGACGTTGACCAGCAGCAGCACCTGGCTGGGGCGGCTGGCACGCAGCAGGGCGGCCTCCGGCACGCTGGGCAGCGGCAGGGGGAAGGCCTGCTGCAGGCTGGTGATCAGGTTGGACAGCTCGAACTCGCTGAGATCGCTGTTGCCCGGGTGCAGCGACAGCCGCGTGCTGGCGTCGATCACGCCGTTGCGGTGGCACCAGGCGAGCAGTTCGATCAGCTCGCGGGCGCGCTTCAGCGGGGCGAAGTCGGGCCATTCCTGGGTGCCCAGGCTGCCGTTGAACAGCGCCCACTGATGTTCCTCGGGCGATTCCGGGCTGGGGTGGCGCACCAGGGTCAGGGTGTCCTCGGCCAGGTCCGGGGCGATGCCCGGGTTGATGAACTCGACCTTGCCGGCCTTGCGCTCGAAGGCGGCGTACAGGCGTCGGCCCAGTACGTTGAGGTCGCGGTTGTTCAGCGAGCTGCCGGTCTGTGCGCTGCGGGCGAACTGGGAGAGGAAGCGGTAGCTGTAGGTCAGTTCGTTGACCAGCACGCGCCGCTCGGCGCCGACCTGGCGCACCTTCCACTGGCTGCGGCTGTCGAGCAGGCTGAGCTGGCGCGCATCCCAGCCCCACTCGCCGGTCAGGCGTTCGAGCAGCAGGCGCTGCCAGCTCTTGGTGCGGCCGCGGGTCGGCGGCCGGCTGATCTTCTTGTTCACCTTCAGGTACAGGCAGCGGCGAATCAGCTCCAGGCGCTCGCGGTCGCCGCGGGCGCCGAGGTACTCCTCCAGGCGCCGGTAGACGACGATATAGGGGTCGAGCTCGTCGAGGTCGAGGCGGCCCTCGAACACCGCCTGCTTGAAGCGCAGCGACAGGCACTCGACCCTGGGGTGCTCGCTGGCGTAGACCTCGGTGAGCAGCAGCTTGAGCACCGACTTGTAGGGCGACTCGATGCCCTTGTACAGCTGCCACATGCCGGCGCCGATGAACTCCTCCGGCGGGATGTGCGCCAGGTGGCCGAGGTCGAGCACGTCCTCGGCGCGCACGAAGCGCTTGCTCAGCAGGGTGCGGCAGTAGTCGTGGTAGCGCGGCTCTTCGTAGACCGGCACCAGCCACCAGATCGGCGTGCGTCCGCCGAGCCAGATCGCCGTGCGGTAGAACTCGTCGAGCAGCAGGTAGTGCTGGGTGGTGCCGCAGTCGTCGGAGCTCAGCTGCGCCTCGCGCGCGCCCTGGGCGAAGCGCTGCGGGTCGACCAGGAACAGGTGCACCTCGGCGCCCTGGGTGGCGGCCCAGCTCTCCAGCTGGTCGCACTTCTTGCGCAGGTCCTGCAGTTCCCGGGCGCTGAGGGTCGGCGCGTGGCACAGCCACAGGTCCATGTCGCTCTGCTCGGCCTGCGCCACGGTGCCCAGGCTGCCCATTAGGAACAGGCCGTGCAGCGGCGCGGCGCCCTGGCCACGGCGCGGCTTGTAGACGAAGGAGCGGGTCAGGCGCTGGACTTCGGCGAGCACCTCGTCGTCCGGCTCGAAGCCGCTCAGGCCGGCCGGCGTGCTGGCGCAGACATAGCCCGGCAGCAGCGGATGGTTGACGTGCAGCAGCAGCGGCAGCAGCTTGAGCACCAGCTGCTGGCGCGTCGACAGGCCCTGCCGCGCGCGCTGCAGGCGGCCCTGGTTGATCTGCAGAAAGCGCGCGCGCAGCTGCGCCAGCACCTTGCGGTCGATGCCGTCGTCGATGTCCGGGCGAATTTCCAGGGTGCGCGTCATGCTCGAGCTCTACGGGGAATGGTGCAAGCCTATCAGCGGCGCGCATCCACTGCAGTGCCTGACGCTATATCGCCCGCCGGGGCCGATAGTGTAGGGCGGCGGGCGAAGGATCTTGCTTAAGCGGGCGTCTTGCTGGTGCTGAGAATGGTCAGCAGGCTCTGCGCGTGTTCGGCGGCGTCGATGCCCAGGCTGGTCAGGTAGCCACCGTCGGCCTGGCTGACCAGGCCCTTCTCATGCAGGCGGGTGATGGCGCCCTGGGCCTTGAACGAGGCGTTGTTGTGCACCTTGAGCCCCTCCTGGTGATTGTCCAGGTTGTACAGGGCGAGGATTTCCAGCTCGTCGATCAGTTCGGGGGTAAAGGATTTCATGGCGACTCCGCTCTTGTTGTTATAAGGCCGACGCGACTGCCGGGCTTGGGTCTGTGCAGTGTAGTGAGGGTTTTGCGCGCTCGCCTGTGCGACCTTCGCCGCATTCAGTCCTGCTGCTCGGGCAGCTCCGGCAGGGCGCGCAGGGCCTGCTCGTACCAGGCGGCATCGAACGGGCGGTCGTCGCGCAGCATGGCGTCGACCTCGTGGGCCAGCACCAGGGCCATCAGCTGGAGGATTTCCTCGCGCGCGTAGCCGACCAGGCTGAGCTTGTTGTACACCGCCTGCGCGGCGGCCGGCTCGCCGGCTTCCAACTGGTTCTCGATGGCCTGGACCAGGGTGGCTTCGGCGAAGTCTTCTTCGTTGTCGTCGTGATCGCTCATGCGAGGGATTCTCCGCTAGGGGTTGCGTGCCGCCTGCCTTCTTCCGCTGGAGAAAAGGCAGGCCCGTTGCGCTGCTCGTTCAGCGTGCCGCCAGCAGCTCGCGGCCACGCACCACGGCGGCGCGCACCTGGTTCGGCGCGGTGCCGCCGATATGGTCGCGGGCATTGACCGAGCCTTCCAGGGTCAGCACGGCGAACACGTCCTGCTCGATCTCGCCGCTGAACTGGCGCAGCTCGTCCAGGCTCATCTCGGCCAGGTCCTTGCCGCTGTCCACGCCGTATTTCACCGCGTGGCCGACGATCTCGTGGCAGTCGCGGAACGGCAGGCCCTTGCGCACCAGGTAGTCGGCCAGGTCGGTGGCGGTGGAGAAGCCGCGCAGCGCCGCCTCGCGCATGATCGCGCGCTTGGGTTTGATCGCCGGGACCATGTCGGCGAAGGCGCGCAGGCTGTCGCGTAGGGTGTCGGCGGCGTCGAACAGCGGTTCCTTGTCTTCCTGGTTGTCCTTGTTGTAGGCCAGCGGCTGGCCTTTCATCAGGGTCAGCAGGCCCATCAGCGCGCCGAACACCCGGCCGCTCTTGCCGCGTACCAGCTCCGGTACGTCGGGGTTTTTCTTCTGCGGCATGATCGAGCTGCCAGTGCAGAAACGGTCCGGCAGGTCGATGAACTGGAACTGCGCGCTGGTCCACAGCACCAGCTCTTCGGAGAAGCGCGACAGGTGCATCATCGCCAGGGAGGCGGCGGCGCAGAATTCGATGGCGAAGTCGCGATCCGACACACCGTCCAGGGAGTTGCCGCCAACGGCGTCGAAACCCAGCAACTGTGCGGTGATCTCGCGCTGGATCGGGTAGGTGGTGCCGGCCAGCGCGGCGCTGCCCAGGGGCATGCGGTTGGTGCGCTTGCGGCAGTCCACCAGGCGCTCGTAGTCGCGCGACAGCATCTCGAACCAGGCCAGCAGGTGGTGGCCGAAGGTCACCGGCTGGGCGGTCTGCAGGTGGGTGAAGCCGGGCATGATGGTGTCCGCCTCGGCTTCGGCCAGACCCAGCAGGCCCTGCTGCAGGCGGGTGATCTCGGCGAGGATCAGGTCGATCTCGTCGCGCAGCCACAGGCGGATGTCGGTGGCCACCTGGTCGTTGCGCGAGCGCCCGGTGTGCAGCTTCTTGCCAGTGACGCCGATGCGGTCGGTCAGGCGCGCTTCGATATTCATGTGCACGTCTTCCAGGTCGACGCGCCAGTCGAACTGGCCGGCCTCGATCTCGGCCTGGATCTGCTTCAGGCCGTCGATGATCGCATCGCGCTCGGCATCGGTGAGCACGCCGACCTTGGCCAGCATGCTGGCGTGGGCGATGGAGCCCATGATGTCGTGGCGATACAGGCGCTTGTCGAATTCGACCGAGGCGGTGAAGCGGGCGACGAAGGCGTCGACGGGCTCGCTGAAGCGGCCGCCCCAGGATTGGTTGGTTTTTTCGCTGCTCATGGTTCGGGCTCTGGATCGGGCGGGCCGCGTGCGGCGGCCGGCATGGCGGACAAAGTGCGCCGATAATAACAGGGTCGGCGGCCCTTTCGCCGCGCCGCGTTTGCCGCCCGGCAGGCGTCGGCGCTGTCGGCTGCTTCACAATTTTGTCGCGGCGGCGGCATTTCGGTGCTTTATTTTGCCCGGCCGGAGCCGTCTGGCTTGCCGGCCCGCCGGGCGACACGGAAACTGCGTCGATGCCAAAACAAGTCCCTGCCAAGAACAACCACAACGCGTCTGCCGACGACTTCTTCGTTCCCGAACTGTGCCAGCCGGAAGCGCTGCTGAGCATGGTGCTGCTGGCCGAGCTGCTGGTGCTGGTGCTGGTGCTGTCCGAGCCGATGCTGCCCGGCTTCGACTGGGTGCGCCTGGCGCTGACCTCGCTGTTCGTGCAGTGGATCGTGCTGCTTTCGGCGGCGCTGCTGTGCCGCCTGCGGCCGCTGCTGGCGCGCCTGCGTCCGGCGCTGGCCGGCGGCCTGTGCTGCGCCCTGGTGGTGGTGCTGACCCTGGGCTGCACGGCGGTGGCCGACTACTACGAGCTGGGCGGGCCGCTGCCACGCAGCGGCGAGGTCAACCTTTATCTGCGCCATGCATTGATCGGCCTGATCATGTCCGCGCTGCTGCTACGCTATTTCTACCTGCAGAGCCAATGGCGGCGGCAGGAGCAGGCCGAGCTGCGCGCGCGCATCGAATCGCTGCAGGCGCGCATCCGCCCGCATTTTTTGTTCAACAGCCTGAACAGCATCGCCAGCCTGGTGGCGGTCGACCCGCTCAAGGCCGAACAGGCGGTGCTGGATCTGTCCGACCTGTTCCGCGCCAGCCTGGCCAAGCCCGGCAGTCTGGTGCCCTGGAAGGAGGAACTGGAACTGGCGAAACGATATCTGTCGATCGAGCACTATCGGCTCGGCGAACGGCTACAGTTGCAGTGGAAGGTCGAGGGTGTGCCGGAGGATCTGCCGATTCCCCAGCTGACCCTGCAACCGCTGTTGGAAAATGCGTTGATCTACGGCATTCAGCCGCGCATCGAGGGCGGCTTGGTGCGGATCGAGGCGGACTACCAGGATGGTGTGTTCAGCTTGTGTGTCAGCAATCCGTATGAAGAGCGGGGCGAGCAGCACCCGTCGCGGGGAACGCACCAAGCGCTGAGCAATATCGACGCGCGCCTGGCGGCACTTTTCGGGCCGCGCGCCAGTCTCAGCGTGGAGCGCCGTGACGGCCGCCATTACAGCTGTCTACGCTATCCTTGTGCGAGACTCACGCAGGAAGCCAGAGCAATATGAATGTCCTGATCGTCGACGACGAACCCCTCGCCCGCGAGCGCCTCAGCCGCATGGTCGGCGAGCTCGAGGGCTACCGGGTCCTGGAGCCCGCCGCCAGCAATGGCGAGGAGGCCCTGACCCTGATTGACAGCCTCAAGCCGGACGTGGTCCTGCTGGATATCCGCATGCCCGGGCTGGACGGTCTGCAGGTCGCCGCCAAGCTGTGCGAGCGCGAGGCGCCGCCGGCGGTGATCTTCTGCACGGCGCACGACGAATTCGCCCTGGAAGCCTTCCAGGTCAGCGCGGTCGGCTACCTGGTCAAGCCGGTGCGCGCCGAGAGCCTCAGCGAGGCGCTGAAGAAGGCCGAGCGGCCCAACCGGGTGCAGCTGGCGGCGCTGACCCGGCCGGCCGCCGAGAGCGGCAGCGGCCCGCGCAGCCATATCAGCGCCCGTACGCGCAAGGGCATCGAGCTGATCCCGCTGGATCACGTGGTCTATTTCATCGCCGATCACAAGTACGTGACCCTGCGCCACGAGGGTGGCGAGGTGCTGCTGGACGAGCCGCTGAAGGCCTTGGAAGACGAGTTCGGCGAGCGCTTCGTGCGCATCCACCGCAACGCCCTGGTCGCCCGTGAGCGCATCGAGCGCCTGCAGCGCACGCCGCTGGGGCACTTCCAGCTGTTCCTCAAGGGGCTGGAGGGCGATTCGCTGGTGGTCAGCCGGCGCCATGTGGCCGGGGTGCGCAAGCTGATGCAGTCGCTGTAGCGCCGGGTGCCGGCTGCGGCCGATAGCCGCCACCCATCAGCTGGCGCCGGGCGAGCCTGTTATGATTCGCGGCAATCCGTTTTCTGGAATTTGCCCCATGTCCCGCGAAATCCGTATCGCCACCCGTAAGAGCGCCCTGGCCCTGTGGCAGGCCGAGCACGTCAAAGCCCGTCTCGAAGCGGCCCACCCTGGCCTCAAGGTCAGCCTGGTGCCCATGGTCAGCCGCGGCGACAAACTGCTCGACGCGCCGCTGGCGAAGATCGGCGGCAAGGGCCTGTTCGTCAAGGAGCTGGAAACCGCGCTGCTGGAGAACCAGGCCGACATCGCCGTGCACTCGATGAAGGACGTGCCGATGGACTTCCCCGAAGGCCTGGGCCTGTACTGCATCTGCGAGCGCGAAGACCCGCGCGACGCCTTCGTTTCCAACCGCTACGCCAGCCTCGATGCGCTGCCGGCCGGCAGCGTGGTCGGCACCTCCAGCCTGCGCCGCCAGGCCCAGCTGCTGGCGCGCCGGCCGGACCTGAAGATCCAGTTCCTGCGCGGCAACGTCAACACCCGCCTGGCCAAGCTGGATGCCGGCGAGTACGACGCCATCATTCTCGCCGCCGCCGGGCTGATTCGCCTCGGCTTCGAGGAGCGCATCCGCAGCTCGCTCAGCGCCGAGGACAGTCTGCCGGCCGGCGGCCAGGGCGCCGTCGGCATCGAGTGCCGCAGCGCCGACGCCGAGATCCACGCCCTGCTGGCGCCGTTGCACCACCGCGAGACCGCGCTGCGGGTCACCGCCGAGCGTGCGCTGAACAAGCGCCTCAACGGCGGCTGCCAGGTGCCCATCGCCTGCTACGCCCTGCTCGAAGGCGAGCAGCTGTGGCTGCGCGGCCTGGTCGGCCAGCCCGATGGCGGCCAGCTGCTGCGCGCCGAGGCGCGTGCCGCCGCCGCCGACGCCGAAGCGCTCGGCGTGCGGGTGGCCGAAGCGCTGCTGGCGCAGGGCGCCGAGGCCATCCTCAAGGCGGTCTACGGCGAGGCCGGCCATCCGTGAGCGCCTGGCGCCTGCTGCTGACGCGGCCGGCCGAGGAGTGCGCGGCGTTGGCGCAGACCCTGGCCGAGCGCGGCATCGCCAGTCACAGCCTGCCGTTGCTGGTCATCGAGCCGCTGGCGGAAACGCCCGCGCAGCGCGCCGCCATCCTCGAGCTGGCGCACTACAGCGCGGTGATCGCGGTGAGCAAGCCGGCCGCGCGCCTGGGCCTGGCCCTGCTCGAACGCCACCGCGTGCCGGCGCCGGCCGAGCAGCCCTGGTTCGCGGTCGGCGCGGCGACCGCCGCGGTGCTCGCCGAGCATGGCCTCAACGCCCACTGCCCGGACGACGGCGACGACAGCGAGGCGCTGCTGGCCCTGCCGCGTCTGCAGCAGGCGCTGGCCGCCGTGCCGGCGCCGCGGGTGCTGATCCTGCGCGGCGAGGGTGGCCGAGAATTCCTCGCCGAACGCTTGCGCGGCCAAGGTGCGACGGTCGACTATCTGCCACTGTACCTCCGCCTGCTGCCCAGCTACGCGCCGGGCGAACTGGCCGCACGGGTGCGTGCGGAACGCCTGAACGCCCTGGTGGTCAGCAGTGGGCAGGGGCTCGAGCACCTGATCGAACTGGCCGCTGCCGACTGGCCCGAGCTGGCTCGGCTACCCTTGTTCCTGCCCAGCCCGCGGGTCGCCGAGCAGGCACGCCGCGCGGGTGCACAGATCGTTGTGGATTGTCGCGGCGCCAGCGCCGCGGCCTTGCTGGCAGCGCTGGAACGATACCCGGCCGCTGCCCTCTAGAAAGGATGGATACGTGAGCGAAGCAGCCACCCCGCAAGACCAGACGCCGGCCAGCGAGGCCACCGCCATTCCCCCCGCAGCTCCCGCCAAGGCCCCGCGCAGCGCCGGCCGCGGCCTCGCCGCGTTCGCCCTGCTGGTCGGCCTGGGTGGCGCCGGTGCCGGTGGCTGGAGCCTGTGGCAGCTGCAGCAGTTGCAGCAGCAGGATCAGCAGCAGCGCGATCAGCTGCAGAGCGCGCGCGCCGAGAGCGGCAAGGTCGGCGAGCTGATCGGGCAACTCGAACGCCGTCTGAACCGGCTGCCCAGCGCCGATGAGCTGGACGAGCGCCGGCGTCTGCTGGCCAATCTGCAGGGCGATCAGCAGCGCCTCAGCCAGCGCCTGGAAAGCGTGCTCGACGGCAGCCGCCAGGACTGGCGGCTGGACGAGGCCGAGCACCTGCTGCGCCTGGCCACCCTGCGCCTGTCCGCGCTGCAGGACGTGGCCAGCGCCGAGGCCCTGGTGCTGGCCGCCGACGAGATCCTCCGCGAGCAGGACGACCCCGCCGCCTTCGCCGCCCGCGAGCAGCTCAGCCGCAGCCTGGAAGCGCTGCGCACCACCCAGCGGCCGGATCGCGTCGGCCTGTTCCTGCAACTGGCCGCGCTGCGCGAGCAGGCCGCCAGCCTCAACCCGCTGGCGCCGAGTTTCGCGGGGCAGGGCGACGTGCTCGCCGACCTGGCCGCCGAGGGCGATGGCCGCGCCTGGTGGAGCGAATGGCTGGCGACCCTGGCGCAGTACTTCCGCATCGAGTTCGACGCCGACCGCAACATCCGTCCGCTGCTCTCCGGGCAGAGCCTGAGCCAGGTGCGCCTGAGCCTGTCGCTGGCCCTGGAGCAGGCGCAGTGGGCCGCGCTGCATGGCCAGAGCGGGGTCTATCGGCAGGCGCTGAAGCAGGCCGGGGAGATCCTCGACGCCCATTTCAATCTGGACAACCCCGATAGTCGCGCCCTGCGTCAGCGCTTCGCCGAGCTGGCCGACGAGCGGGTCGAGGTGCAGGTGCCGGATCTGAGCGAGTCGCTCGAGGCGCTGCAGGCCTACCTGCAGCGCAAGCAGGCGCAGCGCCGGCAGGGGGCCGCCGCGGCCGGGGAGGCGCCATGAAGCGCCTGCTCTGGTTGCTGCTCCTGCTCGCCGTCGGCGGCCTGCTGTATCTGCTCGGCCTGGCGATCCAGGCCGACCGCGGCTACGTGCTGTTCGCCTACCAGGGCTTCCGCTATCAGTCCGGGCTGTGGGCCTTCCTCGCCCTGGTGCTGGTGGTGGTGCTGCTGCTCTACCTGCTGCGCGCCAGCCTGCGCCTGTTGCTCGCCTCGACGCGCCTGGCCAACCCCTGGTCGCGCCTGCATCGTCACCGCCGGGCGCGGCTGGCCTCGCAGCAGGGCCTGCTCGACCTGGCCGAGGGCCGCTGGGCGCGCGCGCTGCGCCAGCTGAGCCGGGCCGCCGAAGACGAACCACAGCCGCTGATGTACTACCTCGGCGCCGCCCGCGCGGCGCACAAGCTGGGCCAGCACGAGCAGAGCGACGCCATGCTCGAGCGCGCCCTGGCGCGCCAGCCGCAGGCCGAACTGGCCATCGCCCTGGCCCATGCCGAACTGCAGCAGAGCCGCGGCGAGAGCGACGCGGCGCTGGAGACCCTGCAAGCGATGCGCGAGCGTCATCCCGGCCATCACCTGGTGTTGCGCCAGCTGCAGCGCCTGTACCTGCAGCGCCAGGACTGGTCGGCGCTGCTCGGCCTGCTGCCGGAGCTGCGCAAGGAGAAGGCCCTGCCGGCCACCGAGCTGGACGAGCTGGAGCGCGCGACCTGGCGCGGTCGCCTGGGCGATGCCGGGCAGGCCGGTCTGGGCCATGGCGAAACCGCCCTGCAGCCGCTGACCCAGGCCTGGCAACAGCTCTCCGCGCCGCTGCGCCAGGAGCCCGAGCTGATCGCCGCCTACGTCGAGCAGCTGCGTCGCCTGGGCGCCCAGGAAGAGGCCGAACAGGTGCTGCGCAGCGCCCTCAGGCGCGCCTACGACAGCCGCCTGGCGCGCTTCTACGGCGTGCTGCGCGGCGCCGATCCGGCGCAGCAGCTGCACACCGCCGAGCTCTGGCTCAAGCAGCACCCGCAGGACCCGGCGCTGCTGCTGACCCTCGGTCGCCTGTGCCTGCAGAACCAGCTGTGGGGCAAGGCGCGCGACTACTTCGAGACCAGCCTGAAGCTGGAGCGCCACCCGGAAACCTGCGCCGAGCTGGCGCGCCTGCTGGCCCAGTTGGGCGAGCTGGAGCGCAGCAACCAGCTGCTGCAGGAGAGCCTCGGCCTGCTCCATCAGGGCCTGCCGGCGCTGCCGCAGCCGCAGGGCGTGCGCGCCTGAGCCGCTGCGGCCGATCGTCGCGCAGCGGACGAAGGGGCGCGCTGGGTGGACGAACAGCGCGCGGCAGTGCGTGAGGCGCCTTGAAAGGCGCCCGCGCTTTCCTCTACCGTAACTGCCCTCGATTTCTCTCCCCCGGAGCCTCCATGTACCTGGCCAGTCCGCGTCCCCTGTTCTTCCTGGCATTCGTCGGCAGTCTGCTGCTGATGGCGGCGGCCCTGTACCTGGAACACGTGGTCGGCCTGGAGCCCTGTCCGATGTGCGTGCTGCAGCGCATCTGCGTGATCGCCTTCGGCCTGGTCTGCCTGGTGGCCGCCGTGCACGGCCCGGCGCGCTTCGGCCGGCGGGTCTATGCGTTGCTGGCGCTGCTGTTCGCCGGCGCCGGCGCCGCCACGGCCGGTCGGCAGATCTGGCTGCAGAGCGTGCCGGCCGACCAGTTGGAGGCCTGCCTGCCGAGCCTGGAATTCATGATGCAGGCCCTGCCGATGCAGGACATCGTGCGCCTGGTGTTCCAGGGCAGCGCCGACTGCGCCGAGGTCAAGTGGAGCCTGTTCGGCATGAGCATTCCCGAGTGGAGCCTGCTCGGTTTCGTCGCCATGCTCGGTTTCTGCCTGTTCCAGTTGCTGCGTCGCAGCTGATCGCGGTCCATCGCCCAGGCCACGGCTGTCGCGGGTCGTCGATTAAACGCTCGTATGAAATTATCTCCCGGCGGTGCCTTGATGGCGCCTGCCCACGGGCATAATCTGGCTCGCACGCACCGCCGGAAAAACGCCGTTTCGCGGTTGCCTTCCCAAAGCCAAGCACCGATTGACAAAAAAGCGTCGGGAGCGATTTGTGGCGTCGAGTGCGACGCCCCGCGCAGGCTGGCCGCCGGTAGGCCACAGAAAAATCGTCTCGGGAGCGGACGCATAACAGGCATTAGCGATAAGGGAAGCGAGGTCCATCATGCTCGAAAGTTGCCAGAACGCACAGGAACGCTGGGGTGGGGTCCACCAACTGATCGATCGCTGGCTGGGCGAGCGCCATGAACTGGTGCAGGCCTACAGTGCCCTGGTCGAGTCGCCACAGGCGCCGGCGGCTAACGGCGAGGCCCTGCAGGGCTTCTGCGAAATCCTGGTGGATTACGTCTCGGCCGGTCACTTCGAGGTCTACGAGCAGCTCACCAGCGAGGCCAAGGCGTTCAACGACCAGCGCGGCCTGGAACTGGCCAAGCAGATCTACCCGCGCATCGAAGCCATCACCGAGGTGGCGCTGGCCTTCAACGATCACTGCGACAACGGCGACTGCCGCGACAGCGTGTCGCTGGTAGCCGAGCTGGGTCGCCTGGGACAGTTGCTGCACGAACGTTTCGAGCTGGAAGACTGCCTGATCGAGGTGCTGCACAACGCCCACCAGGAGCAGGCCGCGCCGGCGCTCTGAGCCTGCGACGGCCGCTTAGCCCGGATGCATCCCGGGCAGCAGGTCGGCGGCCCTGGCTTGCATCCGGGCCAGAAGCTGTCAGCCGGGCCGACGTTCAGTCGGCCACGTCGAGCAGTTCCAGATCGAATACCAGCGGCGCATGGGGCGGAATCAGATCGCCCGCGCCCTCTTCCCCGTAAGCCTGATCCGACGGTACCACCAGGCGCCAGCGTGCCCCGCTGGGCATCTGCAGCAGCGCGCTGCGCCAGCCGGCGATCAGGCTGTCCAGGCGAAACCACTGCGGTTCGCTGCTCTCGTCGAACGGGCTGCCGTCGGCCAGGGTGCCGCGGTAACGCACCTGCACCCGGCTGCCGGGACCGGGCTTGGCGCCGCTGCCGGCGCGCAGCTCGCTGACCAGCACGCCGCCCTCGATCACCCGCACATTGGGGCGGATTCGCTGCTCGGCGAGAAAGCGTCGCTGCGCGGCGATGGCCTGGGCATGGCGCTGCGGGTCGGCGGCGATGCGCGCCTCGTGCTGGTCGAGCAACTCTTCGATGCGCGCCTCTTCCAGGCGCAGCGGCTGGCCGGCGTAGGCCTGGCGCAGACCTTCCAGCAGGTCGCTCAGCGGCAGTTGCGGCACCTCCTCGCGCAGGCGTTCGCCCAGACGTGCGCCGAGGCTGTAGGCCAGATCCTGCTGGTGACTGTCGGCCTGTGCCGCGAGGCTCGCGCAGAGAACGAAGAGGGCGAAGGCGGCGCGGCTCATGGCGATGTCTCCCGATCAAGATGGCGGCGATTATGCCAGCCCGCGCGGCTGCCTGCCCGGGTCGCCAAAAGGCCTATGGCAGGGTCGGGCGCGGGCGTCTAGTATGGGCGCATCCACATCCGCCAGGAGGCGCGCCATGTCGGCCAAGAAGAAGACCATCAGTACCCCTTTGCACCTGCTGCACCAACTCTCCACCAGCCTGCTCGAGCACCTGGAAAATGCCTGCTCGCAAGCGCTGGTCGATGCCGAGAAACTGCTCGCCAAGCTGGAGAAGCAGCGCGGCAAGGCCCAGGAAAAACTGCACAAGGCACGCAGCAAGCTGCAGGACGCTGCCGTCGCCGGCAAGGCCAAGGCGCAGGCCAAGGCCAAGGACGCCGTGGCCGAGCTGGAAGAGCTGCTCGACGCTCTCAAGGCCCGTCAGAGCGAGACCCGCGCCTATATCCTGCAGCTCAAGCGCGACGCCCAGGAGAGCCTGAAGCTGGCCCAGGGCGTGGGCAAGGTCAAGGAAGCCGCCGGCAAGGCGCTCGATGGTCGCGAGGCCAAGGCGGCCGCCCCGGCCGCGAAACCGGCCGGCAAAGCCGTGGCGGCAAAGAAACCCGCTGCCGCGAAGGCGCCGGCGAAGAAGGCCACCGCCAAACCTGCCGCGGCCAAGCCCGCCGCAGCAAGCAAGCCCGCCGCCAAACCGGTGGCCAGCAAGGCGGCCGCCAGCAAAGCGGTTGCGAGCAAAGCCGTGGCAGCTAAGGCCGCGGCGAAACCCGTGGCCGCCAAAGCCGCTGCCAAGCCTGCTGCCGGTAAGCCCGCCGCCAAAGCACCGGCCAAGCCAGCGGCGGCCAAGCCTGTCGCTAAACCTGCTGCCGCCAAGCCGGCTGCCGCCAAACCGGCGACCAAGGCCGCACCTGCCAAACCGGCAGCCAAGGCCGCCAGCAAGCCGGTCGCGGTGAAGAAGCCGGCGGCGCCCAAGGCCGCTGTGAAGAAGGCCCCGGCCAAGCCCGCGGCGAAACCGGCCGCCGCCGCCCCCGCTGCTGCGCCGGCCAAGCCGGAGGTCCCGGCAGCCGCCGTGGCACCCGTCGCCAGCAATGGTGCGACGGCGCCGAGCGCCTCTTAAGAATCGGCGGCGCCGCGCAGCACCTGCAGCGCGGCGCTGTCGTCTCCCGCCAGGCGACTCAGCCAGTCGTTTTCGCCGTCCTCGCGCGGCCAGTTCTCCACCAGCGTCTCGATCCGCTGCAACAGCAGCCGTTCGGCTTCCAGTTCCAGTTGCTTGATCCGTTCACGCAGCGTCGCCAGCTCGGCGTCCGCGGCGGCGGCCGTGCGCCAGTCGCACCGCAACTGGCGCAGCGGCGCGACCACCTCGCGCTGCCAGGGTTCGGCCAGCGCCTGCAGCGCCTCGAGGTAGGGCGCGCGACAGGGCACGCCGCGGCGTTGCAGCCAGGCGCCGGCGAGCAACAGGCAGACGTCGCCGCCGGCCTCCTGCAGCTGCAGGCAGGCGTCTTCCACGCCCGGTCGGGCATAGAGCCGTACGGCGAAATTCCACAGATCCTGCACGCGGCCTCCAGGGCGATTTGATAGACTCCGCCGCCATTATGATCCGACTCCAGAACCTCACTCTACAGCGTGGTCCGCAGCGCCTGCTCGAAGGCGCCGAGCTGACCCTGCACGCCGGCCAGAAGGTCGGCCTGATCGGTGCCAACGGCGCCGGCAAGTCCAGCCTGTTCGCCCTGCTGCGCGGCGAACTCGGCCCCGACGCCGGCGACTGCCGGCTGCCTCCGGACTGGCGCATCGCCCATATGCGCCAGGAGGTGGACAACCTCGAGCGCCTGGCGGTGGACTACGTGCTCGACGGCGACCTGCACCTGCGCGCGATCCAGGCCGAGCTGGCCCGGGCCGAGGCGGTCCACGACGGCGCCGCCATCGCCCGCCTGCACAGCGAACTGGACAACGCCCAGGGCTACACGGCCGACGCCCGCGCGCGCAAGCTGCTGGCCGGCCTCGGTTTCACCAGCGAGCAGATGGACAGGCGCGTCGGCGACTTCTCCGGCGGCTGGCGCATGCGCCTGAACCTGGCCCAGGCGCTGATGTGCCCGTCCGAGCTGCTGCTGCTCGACGAGCCGACCAACCACCTGGATCTCGATGCCATCCTCTGGCTGGAAGAGTGGCTCAAGGGCTATCCCGGCACCCTGCTGCTGATCTCCCACGACCGCGACTTCCTCGATGCCGTGGTCGACCATGTGGCGCACCTGGAGCAGCAGAAGCTGACCCTCTACCGCGGCGGCTACTCGGCCTTCGAGCGCACCCGCGCCGAGCGCCTGGCGCAGCAGCAGCAGGCCTACGAGAAGCAGCAGGCGCAGCGCGCGCACATGGAAAAGTACATCGCCCGCTTCAAGGCCCAGGCGACCAAGGCGCGCCAGGCGCAGAGCCGGATCAAGGCCCTGGAACGTCTGGAGGAGCTGGCCCCGGCGCATGTCGACTCGCCCTTCGACTTCGTCTTCCGTGAAGCCGACAAGGTCTCCAGTCCGCTGCTCAACCTGTCCGAGGCGCGCCTCGGCTACGGCGACAAGGTGGTGCTGGACAAGGTCAAGCTGAGCCTGGCGCCCGGCGCGCGTATCGGCCTGCTGGGGCCCAACGGCGCCGGCAAGTCGACCCTGATCAAGACCCTGGCCGGCGACCTCGCCGCGCTCGGCGGCGAACTGGCCCGCGGCGAGAACCTGGCCATCGGCTACTTCGCCCAGCACCAGCTCGATGCGCTGGACCCCAAGGCCAGCCCGCTGCTGCACGTGCAGCGCCTGGCGCCGAGCGAGCGCGAGCAGACCCTGCGCGACTTCCTCGGCGGCTTCGATTTCCGCGGCGAGCGCTGCGACGAGCCGGTGCTGAATTTCTCCGGTGGCGAGAAGGCGCGCCTGGCCCTGGCCCTGATCGCCTGGCAGAAGCCCAACCTGCTGCTGCTCGACGAACCGACCAACCACCTCGACCTGGAAATGCGCCTGGCCCTGACCATGGCGTTGCAGGAGTTCGCCGGCGCCGTGCTGGTGGTGTCGCACGACCGCCACCTGCTGAAAAGCACCACCGACGAATTCCTCCTGGTGGCCGACGGCCGCATCCAGCCGTTCGAGGGCGATCTCGACGACTACGCGCGCTGGCTGATCGACTTCCGCGCCCGCCAGCAGCCGCCGAGCGCGGCGACCCCGGCGGCGGACAAGACCGACAAGCGCGCCCAGCGCCAGGCCGCCGCTGCCCTGCGCCAGCAGCTGGCGCCGCACAAGAAACAGGCCGACAAGCTCGAGCAGGAGCTGAGCAAGCTGCACCAGGCCCTGGCCAAGGTGGAAGCGCAGCTGGCCGATAGCGGCCTGTACGAGGCGGCGCGCAAGGACGAGCTGCGCGAACGCCTGGCCGAGCAGGCGACGCTCAAGGCGCGCGAGGCCGAGCTGGAGGAAAGCTGGCTGCTGGCCCTGGAGACGCTCGAAGCGCTGCAGCAGCAACTGGAGGAGACCGAGTGATGGAATCGCTGGAACTGCTCACGGCCTGGCGCGAACCGCTGATCCGCGCCGGCCAGGTGCTGCTGATCCTGCTGCTGGCGTGGCTCGCCCAGCGCATCCTGACCCGCGCCATCAGCCGCCTCGGCGCGCGCTACAGCCTGCTGCCGCAGGAGGTGCTGCTGCCGCTGCGCGGCCTGCTGCGCTGGTTGATTCTGGGCAGCGCCTTCATGCTGGTGCTCGAGCGCCTGGGCGTGTCGGCCACGGTGCTGTGGACCGCCATCACCGGCTTCACCGCCGTGGCGGCGGTGGCCTTCTTCGCCATCTGGAGCGTGCTGTCGAACATGTTCTGCGCGCTGCTGATCTTCGCCATGGGGCCGTTCCGCCTGGGCGATACCGTGGAGGTGATCGAGAGCGCCGACAAACCCGGCGTGAAGGGGCGGGTGCTGGCCATCAACCTGTTCTACACCACGCTGCAGGATGTCAGCGAAGAGGCCGCCGGCGCGCTGCTGCAGGTGCCCAACAGCCTGTTCTTCCAGAAATCCGTGCGCCGCTGGCGCTAGGTTTTGCACGAAAGCTGCCCCATATGCGGCACCTTTCCTACACAACCTGAACTCATTGGAGCATCCCTGAATGGAATGGCTGAGCAACCCGGAAATCTGGGTCGCGTTTCTGACCCTGACCGCCCTGGAGATCGTCCTCGGCATCGACAACATCATCTTCATCTCGATCCTGGTCAGCCGCCTGCCGGTCGAGCAGCAGCCGAAGGCGCGCTTCTTCGGCCTGGCCCTGGCCATGGGCACGCGCATCCTGCTGCTGCTGTCGATCACCTGGGTGATGCGCCTGACCGACGACCTGTTCCACGTCTTCGAGCAGGGGATTTCCGGGCGCGACCTGATCCTGTTCTTCGGCGGCCTGTTCCTGCTGTTCAAGAGCACCGCGGAGATCTACCACAGCCTGGAAGGCGCCGAGGAGGCCGCGCAGGGCGGGCCGAAGAAGAGCTACGGCTTCATGGGCATCATCATCCAGATCGCCATCATCGACATCGTCTTCAGCCTCGACTCGGTGATCACCGCCGTCGGCCTGGTGCAGCACGTGCCGGTGATGGTGGCGGCCATCGTCATCTCGGTGATCGTCATGATGCTGTCGGCCGGCACCATCAGCGCCTTCATCGACAAGCACCCGAGCCTGAAGATGCTGGCGCTGTCGTTCCTCATCGTGGTCGGCACCGTGCTGATCGCCGAGAGCTTCGGCGTGCACGTGCCCAAGGGCTACGTCTACTTCGCCATGGCCTTCTCGCTGGCCGTGGAGGCGATCAACATCCGCCTGCGCAGCGCCCAGGCGCGGGCGCGCAAGGAGGAGCTGGAGCCGGTGCAGCTGCGCAAGGGCTCGCCGGATTGAGCGGCCGGGAGTAGGCTGTAGGGCCTGCTCCCGTTCTTCCCTCCCGAGGTAATCCGCCATGGCCCTGGAAACCTGGCTCGCTTTCTTCGTCGCCTGCTGGGTGATCAGCCTGTCGCCCGGCGCCGGTGCCGTGGCCTCCATGTCCGCCGGCCTGCAATACGGTTTCTGGCGCGGCTACTGGAACGCCCTCGGCCTGCAACTGGGCCTGGCCCTGCAGATCGCCATAGTCGCCGCCGGTGTCGGCGCCATCCTCGCCGCCTCGGCGCTGGCCTTCAGCCTGATCAAGTGGTTCGGCGTCGCCTACCTGGTGTACCTGGCCTACCGGCAGTGGATCGCGCTGCCCAGCGACCTCGCCACCGGCGCCGCCGAGCGTCCCAGCGGCCGGCCGCTGACCCTGGTGCTGCGTGGCTTTTTGGTCAACGCCAGCAACCCCAAGGCGATCGTCTTCATGCTCGCCGTGCTGCCGCAGTTCATCGCCCCGCAGCAGCCGCTGCTGCCGCAGTACCTGCTGATGGGCGCGACCATGATAGTGGTCGACCTGATCGTCATGGCCGGCTACACCGGCCTCGCCTCGCGCGTGCTGCGGGTGCTGCGCACGCCGCGTCAGCAGCGCCTGATGAACCGCAGCTTCGCCGCGCTGTTCGTCGCCGCCGCCGGGCTGCTGGCCACGGTCAAGCGCGCCGCGGTGTGACGCCTGCCCCCGTTCGGCCGCCGCAATGGCGGCCGAGGTGCGGGGTGCCGGCGCTTCTTCGAACAGTCCGTTCGCCTGATTGTTACCAGATGTGTCAGATTGTCCTTGTGCGAGATCCTTAGGACGGCAACAATTTAATGCCACCCATTCTCGTTTGGGATGCATTGATGAGTCGTTCTCGATCCCTGTTGGCCTGGCTGCTGCTGCCGCTGCTGGCCAGTCTCAGTTTTCTCACCCTCGGCGAACCCCTCGACGGCGCCGCCCAGGCCCTGCACCTGCTCGGCTATATCGGCGCCGACTACCCTGCCAGCGTGGCCGCCGGCCAGGTGGTCGACCCCGCGGAATACCAGGAACAGCTGGAGTTTCTCGATGTGCTGCAGGGGCTGATCCTCGCCCTGCCGGCCCAGGCCGAGCGCGCCGAGCTGGAGCAGGGTGCTGCTGCCCTGCGCCAGGCCATCGCCCGGCGCCAACCCGGCGAGCAGGTGGCCGGCGCGGCGCGGCGGCTCGCCGCGCGTCTGGCCGAGCTGTACCGGGTCGCGCAGACGCCGGCGCTGACCCCCGACCCCGCGCGCGGCGCGCCGCTCTACGCCCAGCACTGCGCGGTCTGCCACGGCGACCACGGCGCCGGCGACGGCCCGGCCGGGCTCGGCCTCGAGCCGCCGCCGGCCAACCTGGGCGATGCCGCGCGGCTGGATCGACTGAGTCTGTACGACCTGTTCAACACCCTCGGCCTGGGCATCGATGGCACCGATATGCCGGCCTTCGCCGATCAGCTGGACGAACGCCAGCGCTGGGATCTGGCCAGCTATATCGCCGGCTTCAGCGCGCCGCCCCAGGCGGTCGGGCCGGCCGGCTTCAGCCTGGCGCAACTGGCCGCGCGCACGCCCGCCGAGGTGGCGGCCGACGGCGGTGATGCGGCCGCCTTCCGCGCCCAGCGCAGCCATCCGCCGCTGCAGCAGCGCGGCCCGCAGGCGCTGATCGACTACAGCCGCAGCACCCTGCAGAGCAGCCTGGCGGCCTATCGCGCGGGCGACCGGGAGCAGGCCTACGACCTCTCCGTCGGCGCCTATCTGGAGGGCTTCGAGCTGGTGGAAAGCGCCCTCGACAACCTCGATGCGGTCCAGCGCAAGACCACCGAGCGCGCCTTGATGGCCTACCGCCAGGTGCTGCAGGACGGCGCCAGCGTGGCGCAGGCGGCGCAGGCGCTGGAACAGGCGAGGGTGGAGCTGGACAAGTCCGCCGCGCTGCTGGCCGATGGCGCCATGGATGGCAGCCTGAGCTTCTTCGCCAGCCTGCTGATCCTGCTGCGCGAAGGCCTGGAGGCGATCCTGGTGCTGGCGGCGATCCTCGCCTTCCTGCGCAACACCGGCCAGCCGCAGGCGCTGCGCAGCGTGCATGTCGGCTGGGGCCTGGCACTGCTGGCCGGCCTCGCCACCTGGGCGGTGGCGGCCTACCTGATCGACATCAGCGGCGCCCAGCGCGAACTGCTGGAAGGCGCCACGGCGCTGTTCGCCAGTGCGGTGCTGCTGTGGGTCGGGGTGTGGATGCACGACCGTCGCCACGCCGCGGCCTGGCAGGATTACATCAACAGCAGCCTGGTCGGCGGCGGCGGCCGTTTCGGCTTCGCCGTGCTGGCGTTCTTCTCGGTCTATCGCGAGCTGTTCGAGGTCATCCTGTTCTACGAGACCCTCTGGCTGCAGGCCGGGCCGCAGGGCCACGGCGCGGTGCTGGCCGGTGCGGCGGCGGCGTTGGTGCTGCTGCTCGGCCTGGCCTGGGCGATCCTGCGCGGCTCGCGCAGGCTGCCGCTGGCGACCTTCTTCGGCGTCAACGCGGTGCTGCTGTGCCTGCTCTCGGTGGTGTTCGCCGGCCATGGCGTGGCGGCGCTGCAGGAGGCCGGGGTGCTCGGCACGCGGCCGGTGGCCTTCTTCGAGTTCGACTGGCTGGGCATCCACGCCGACGCCTGGAGCCTATCGGCCCAGGGCCTGGCGCTGGCCGCCATCGCCCTGCTGTATGGGCGTAGCCGGCTGGCCGAGCGGCATCGGGTAGCGGCGCTGGATTGAGGCGAGGCGAGTGCAGGCGGCCGTGCGTCGCCTGCGCATGCCGAGAGCGTGAACCGCCGCCACGACAGCCGGTCTCAGTGCGCCTAGGCTGATCCGATTTCCCTCTGGCGAGTGCGCGCATGTCTTCCACCATTAACTCCACCCATTACGCCGACAGTCCCGACCTGGCCCTGGCGGCGTTGCGTCATCCGCCGCTGGAGCAGGCGCTGTCTGCCGCCTGTGCCGAGCTGGCGGTGCGGCAGGCTTATCTGGCGGCGCTGCGCGACCCGGCCATCGGTCCGCAGCCGCGCCTGCTGCTGGCGGTGGCCGGCGCCGACGTGCGGGTGCAGCGGCGCCTGGCGGCGCTGGTGGCCGAGCTGCTGCCGGACGAGGTCGAGCTGGACCTGATCGAGCTGGCCGACGACAACCTGTCGCGTGCGGTGCGCGAGCGTTGCCAGGCCTTCTACCCGGCCTGAGTCACCAGGGAATCGGCTGGCCGTCCCAGGCCCAGAAGCTGCCGCTCTGTTCCGGGCCCTGGCCTTCCAGCACGGCGAGCAGACATTCGGCGGCGAAGGCCGGGGTGAACAGCTGGTCCGCCGGCACGTTGGCCTGGAACGGCCGCGACAGCTCGGTGTCGGTGGTGCCCGGGTGCAGCGCCAGCACGCAGCTTTGCGGGTTGAGCCGGCGCAGTTCGATGCTGGCGCTGCGCAGCAGCTGGTTCAGCGCCGCCTTGCTGGCACGGTAGCTGTACCAGCCGCCGAGGCGGTTGTCGCCGATCGAACCGACCCGCGCCGACAGCGCCGCCACGGTGCAAGGGTGCTGGCCGCGCAGCAGCGGCAGCAGGTGCTTGAGCAGCAGGATGGGGGCGAAGGTGTTGCGCTCGAAGGTCGCCTGCAGACCGGCCAGGTCGAGCTGGGCGAGGGTCTTCTCGGCGCGGCTGGCGCCTTCCTGCAGGGTGCCGACGCTGCACAGCAGCAGGTTCAGGCGCACCTCGGCGTTCTGCAGGTGGCGGCTCAGGCTGTGCAGTTCGCGTTCGTCGCAGGCGTCCACGTCCAGGCATTGCAGGCGTTCGCCGTGGCGCCCGGCGAGGTCGTCGAGCGGCGCCGACTGGCTGGCATGGCGCGCCAGCGCCCACACCCGGGCGACGTCATCGCGCGCCAGCAAGCGCTCGGTCAGGGCCAGGCCGATGCCGCGGCTGGCGCCGCAGATCAGCACTTCGGCGGGGGTGGACAGGCGCTGCCAGAACGTCATGGGGTGCTCCTGCTGGTGGGGGCGCAGCTGGCATACTGGCCGCTGGCTTGTTCAGGATAGTGCAGCATGCGCGTGTGGATCGATGCCGACGCCTGCCCTCGGGCGGCGCGGGACCAGGTGGTGAAGTTCGCCCTCAAGCGGGGGTTCGAGGTGGTGCTGGTGGCGGGCCAGGCGGTGGCGCGGCCGAATTTCGCCTGCGTCAAACTGGTCGTGGTGCCCAGCGGCCCGGACGCCGCCGACGATCATCTGGTCGAACACGCCCAGCCCGGCGAGCTGGTGATCTGCAGCGACGTGCCGCTGGCCGACCGCCTGGTGAAGAAGGGCGTGGCGGCGCTCGATCCGCGCGGCCGCGAGTTCGACGAGCGCAACATGGGCGAGCGCCTGGCGGTGCGCAACCTGTTCACCGACCTGCGCGAGCAGGGCCAGGTCGGCGGCGGCCAGGCGCCTTACGCGGAAAAGGATCGGCAGGCCTTCGCCAATGCGCTGGATCGGATCCTGACCCGTTTGAGCCGGTAACTCGTTCCGGATCGCATCCGGGCTACGGACAGCTTCGGCGGGAGGCGCTTTAGCGGCGATCGAGGTGGGGCCAGTCGCGGCTAAAGCCCCTCCCACAATGCCTGGACATCGCTACCCACACAGATAGGTGCCGGTGCCCACCGCCACCAGGGTGCCGTCGTCGCTGTGCAGCTCCATGCGCACCACCGCCACCTTGTTGCCGGCGCGCAGCGGCACCGCGGTGGCGGTGAAGCGCTGGCCGCGGCCGGGGCGCAGGTAGTCGATGCGCAGGTCGATGGTGCCCAGCTTGGACAGCTTGGCCATGCGCTCGGCGGCCGGCAGGTGCTGGTGGTTGGCGAAGGCGCCGATCAACGCCATGGCGCCACCGCAGACGTCGAGCAGCGAGGAGATCACCCCGCCGTGGAGGATGCCGTGGACGAAGTTGCCGATCAGCTCGGGCTTCATCGGCAGGTGCATGGTCACCCGCTCCAGGCTCAGTTCGTCCAGCTCGATGCCGAGCACCTGGTTGAACGGGATGCGCTGGAAGAAGCCGGCCACCGCCTGTTGCAGGTCGGGGCTGAGGACGAAGGGCTGGGACATGGCAGGGGCTCCGGGAAATCCTGTCGCCACGCTGCCGCAGCGCGCCAGGCTTGGCCAGAGGCAATGCAGGAGTACCCTGAGCATTGGCCGGATCGGCCTCGGCTGGCAGCCTGTAGGGTGGGTCGGGCGGCGTTCCGCTTTAGCCCACCAATGGTGCTCAATGTGGGCTAAAGCCCACTCTACAGGGCCCGGCTTGGCGTTATCGCCCAGTAAAGCGTAACGCCACCTGCGCGCTCCAACCCGTCAGTGGTGCGCCAGCTCCAGCACCCGGTCGACCAGCTTGTTGATGCCCGACGCCGCCTCGGCGATGGACTGGGCGAGCATGTACGCGGGGGTGGTGACCAGCTTGTGCGCGTGGTCCTCGACGATTTCGCTGACTTCGCATTCATGGTGCTCGGCGCCCATCTGGGTCAGCGCGGCGGCGGTGTCGTGGTCGGTGCCGATGGTGCAGATCACCCCGGCGCCGAAGATCTTCGCCGCCAGGGCCGGGGCGATGCAGATCAGGCCGAGCGGCTTGCCGGCGCTGGCGAAGGCCTTGCACGCGGCGAGCACGTCGGGCTGCACGCTGCAGGCGGCGCCGCTGATGGCGAAGTCGGAGAGGTTCTTCGCCACGCCGAAGCCGCCGGGCAGGATCAGTGCGTCGAAGTCGGCCACGTGCAGCTCCTTGACGTCCTTGATCTTGCCGCGGGCGATGCGCGCGGACTCCACCAGCACGTTGCGCGTCTCGTCCATCTCGTCGCCGCTGTAGTGATCGACCACGTGCAGCTGCGTCACGTTGGGGGCGAAGCACTGCACCGTGGCGCCGCGCTGGTCGAGGCGCAGCAGGGTGATCACGCTTTCATGGATTTCGGCGCCGTCGTAGACGCCGCAGCCGGACAGAATCACTGCGACTTTTTTGTTCATGCTCGACTCCTGGTGAGGGTAAAGGTCGCCCGCGCCGGCACCTGGGTGCGGCGGGCGGCGGCTGTTGCCGATGCGGGGTGGCGGCGAGGCGTGCGCATGCTGTCGTCAAATGCCGCTCAGACTGTCATTTGCCGCCGCGAGCCGCGGCGGTCCGAGGACTAGGATGAATAACAGACTAGCCCCAAGACAAGCACAACGATACGGCTCGGCCATGAATTACGTCCTCTATGCGGTGCCCTTCTTCTTTCTCCTGATCGGCCTCGAACTGCTCGCCGATCACTGGCGCGGCATGCGCAGCTATCGCCTGGCCGATGCCGTCAGCAGCCTCAGCACCGGGGTGCTGTCGCAGGCCACCGGGCTGCTGACCAAGGCGGTCGGCCTGCTCACCTACACCTTCGCCTGGCAACAGCTGGCGTTGTTCGAGCTTTCCGCCGATAGCCTGTGGGTGTGGCTGCTGGCCTTCGTCTTCTACGACTTCTGCTACTACTGGAACCATCGCCTGGGCCACGAACGCAACGTGCTCTGGGCGGCCCATGCGGTGCACCACCAGAGCGAGGACTACAACCTCTCCACCGCGCTGCGCCAGACCAGCACCGGCTTCGTCTTCGGCTGGCTGTTCTACCTGCCGATGGCGGTGGCCGGTGTGCCGCCGCTGGTGTTCCTCACGGTGGCGGCGCTCAACCTGCTCTATCAGTTCTGGGTGCATACCCGGCATATCCCCAAGCTGGGCTGGTTCGAGTGGCTGTTCATCACGCCCTCCAACCACCGCGTGCATCATGCGCAGAACCCTGTGTACATGGATCGCAATTACGGCGGCGTGTTCATTGTCTGGGATCGAATGTTCGCCACCTTCCAGGAGGAGCTGGACGACGAACCGGTGATCTTCGGCGTGACCACGCCGTTGGCCAGCTGGAACCCGCTATGGGCCAATCTGCAGGTCTATGCCGGGCTGTGGCGCGATGCGCGGCGCGCGGCGTCCTGGTGGGACCGCTTGCGCATCTGGTTTATGCCCACCGGCTGGCGCCCGGCCGATGTGGCGGCGCGCTACCCGCAGGAGAAGCCGGACCTGAGCCGCTTTCGCCAGTTCGAGGTGACGCTGGGGCGCGGTGCGCAGCTCTATGCCTTGCTGCAGTTCGTCTGCTACCTGCTGGCCGGGGTGTGGCTGCTGGCGCGGGGCGATTCGTTGGCAGTGGGCGGCGTGCTGCTGGCGTGCCTGTGGCTGGGCCTGGGTCTGTCCAGCATCGGCCTGTGGCTGGAGAATCGCGCTGGCGCCGTGCGCCTGGAGTGCCTGCGGCTGGGCTTGAATCTGCCGGCGTTCTGGCTTGCCGAGGTGCTCGGTCTGCTGAGCATGGACCTGGCCGCCTGGTGCGCGCTGGCCGCCTACAGCCTGGCCAGCCTGCTGGCAATCTGGCTGGCGCGCTCGCGCGGCTCAGCCACTGCGGCCCTGGCGCCGCCGGTATAGCCAGGTCAGCGTCAGCAGCAGGGCCAGGCCGCCGAGCAGGTACAGCTGGTAGCGGCGCAGCTCGTCGAGCAGGCCCTCCATGGCGTGGCCCAGGCTGTAGGCCAGCAGGCTCAGGCCGCCGGCCCAGAGCCCGGCGCCGATGGCGTCGAGCAGCAGGTAGCGGCGCCAGGAATAACCGGACAGGCCGATGGCCAGCGGCATCACCGTGCGCAGCCCATAGAGGAAGCGAAAGCCCAGCACCCACAGATCCGGATGACGCCGCAGCAGGGCGCTGGCGCGCTCGCCCAGCGGTTGCCAGCGCGGGCGCCGGGCGAGCAGCGCGCGGCCGTGACGGCGGCCGAGGTGGAACCACAGCTGGTCGCTGGCGAAGGTGCCGAGGAAGGCGCACAGCGCCACCCATTCGATCTTCAGCAGGTCGCGCACCGCCAGGTAGGCGGCCAGCAGCAGCGATACCTCGCCTTCGAGGAAGGTGCCGAGGATCAGCGCCGGGTAGCCGAACTGGCGGATCAGGTCGTGCAGCATGGACGGTCTGCGCCTATGGGAAAGGCGCTCAGCCTACTCCTGCCGCGGTGCGCCCGAAAAGCGCCGGCGCATGCCACAATGCCCGGCAAAGCGTGCGACCCGCCGTCGCATCCGGTCATCCAGCTGTCATCATTTGGTCATAATGGCCGCTTATAACCGTCACACTGGCCCGCCCGTGCGGGCTCTGGAGTTTGCCGTGAGCGTTACCCCCGCCAATCGCCTGTTCCCCGCCACCCGCCTGCGCCGCAACCGCCGCGACGAATTCTCCCGCCGCCTGGTGCGCGAGCATCGCCTGAGCGTCGACGACCTGATCCTGCCGGTGTTCGTCCTCGACGGCGACAACCGCCGCGAGGTCGTGCCGTCGATGCCGGGCGTCGAGCGGCTGTCCATCGACCTGCTGCTGCAAGAGGCCGAGCACTGGGTGGCGCTGGGCATTCCGGCGCTGGCGCTGTTCCCGGTCACGCCGCTGGAGAAGAAATCCCTCGACGGCGCCGAGGCGTGGAACCCGGACGGCATCGCCCAGCGTGCGATTCGCGCCCTGCGGGCGAAATTCCCCGAGCTGGGGGTGATCAGCGATGTGGCCCTGGACCCCTTCACCACCCACGGCCAGGACGGCATCCTCGACGAGTCCGGCTACGTGCAGAACGACATCACCGTCGATGCGCTGGTCAAGCAGGCGCTGTCGCACGCCGAGGCCGGCGCCCAGGTGGTCGCCCCCTCGGACATGATGGACGGCCGCGTGCAGGCGATCCGCGAGGCGCTGGAGCTGGCCGATCACCCCAACGTGCGCATCATGGCCTACTCGGCCAAGTACGCCAGCGCCTACTACGGCCCGTTCCGCGACGCGGTGGGCTCGGCCGCCAACCTCGGCAAGGGCAACAAGCTCGGCTACCAGATGGACCCGGCCAACGGCGACGAGGCCCTGCACGAAGTGGCCGCCGACCTGGCCGAAGGCGCCGACATGGTCATGGTCAAGCCCGGCATGCCCTACCTGGACATCCTCTGGCGGGTGAAGGACGCCTACAAGGTGCCGACCTTCGTCTACCAGGTCAGCGGCGAGTACGCCATGCACATGGCGGCGATCGAGAACGGCTGGCTGTCCGAGGCGGTCATACTGGAATCGCTGACCGCCTTCAAACGCGCCGGCGCCGATGGCATCCTCACCTACTTCGCCGTACGTGCGGCAGAACTCTTGCAACAGGGGCGCTGACGCCCCCAGGAACCCAGCAATGAACACCGAAGGACTCAGTAGCGAATTGCTCGACGCACCCCTGGTGCCGGCGGAGGTGACGGTCGATCCGCCCGCGGTGGAAAGCCCGCCGCCGGCACCGGTGGCGGTGCCCAGCCTGGACGACAGCAGTCTGTACATCCACCGCGAGCTGTCGCAGCTGCAATTCAATATCCGCGTGCTGGAGCAGGCGCTGGACGAGTCCTACCCGCTGCTGGAGCGGCTGAAGTTCCTGTTGATCTTCTCCAGCAACCTCGACGAGTTCTTCGAGATTCGCGTCGCCGGCCTGAAGAAGCAGATCAACTTCGCCCGCGAGCAGGCCGGCGCCGACGGCCTGCAGCCGCACCAGGCGCTGGCGCGCATCAGCGAGCTGGTGCACGAACAGGTCGAGCGGCAGTACGCCATCCTCAACGACACCCTGTTCCCGGCCCTGGCCAAGCACAATATCAACTTCATCCGCCGGCGCTTCTGGACCACCAAGCTCAAGGCCTGGGTGCGGCGTTATTTCCGCGACGAGATCGCGCCGATCATCACCCCCATCGGTCTCGACCCGACCCACCCCTTCCCGCTGCTGGTGAACAAGAGCCTGAACTTCATCGTCGAGCTGGAAGGCGTGGATGCCTTCGGTCGCGATTCCGGTCTGGCGATCATCCCGGCGCCGCGCCTGCTGCCGCGGATCATCCGGGTGCCGGAGGAGGTCGGCGGTGCCGGCGACAACTACGTGTTCCTCTCCTCGATGATCCATGCCCACGCCGACGACCTGTTCCAGGGCATGAAGGTCAAGGGTTGCTACCAGTTCCGCCTGACCCGCAACGCCGACCTGTCGGTGGACACCGAGGACGTCGAGGACCTGGCCCGTGCCCTGCGCGGCGAGCTGTTTTCCCGCCGCTACGGCGATGCGGTGCGCCTGGAGGTGGTCGACACCTGCCCGAAGCACCTGCGCGACCACCTGCTCAAGCAGTTCGGCCTGACCGAGCACGAGTTGTACCAGGTCAACGGCCCGGTCAACCTGACCCGCCTGTTCAGCATCACCGGCCTGGACAGCCACCCGGAGCTGCAGTACACGCCGTTCACCCCGGTGATCCCCAAGCTGCTGCAGAACGCCGAGAACATCTTCAGCGTGGTCAGCAAGCAGGACATCCTCCTGCTGCACCCCTTCGAGTCCTTCACCCCGGTGGTCGACCTGCTGCGCCAGGCCGCCAAGGACCCGCACGTGCTGGCGATCAAGCAGACCCTGTACCGCTCCGGGGCCAACTCGGAGATAGTCGATGCCCTGGTGGAAGCGGCGCGCAACGGCAAGGAGGTCACCGCGGTGATCGAGCTGCGTGCGCGTTTCGACGAGGAGTCCAACCTGCAGCTGGCCAGCCGCCTGCAGCAGGCCGGCGCGGTGGTGATCTACGGCGTGGTCGGCTTCAAGACCCACGCCAAGATGATGCTGATCCTGCGCCGTGAGAACGGCGAGATCGTCCGCTACGCCCACCTCGGCACCGGCAACTACCACGCCGGCAACGCCCGCCTGTACACCGACTACAGCCTGCTGACCGCCGACGTGGCGCTGGGTGAGGACGTGGCCAAGCTGTTCAGCCAGCTGATCGGCATGGGCAAGACCTTGCGCATGAAGAAGCTGCTGCACGCGCCCTTCACCCTGAAGAAGACCCTGCTCGAGCTGATCGCCAAGGAAACCGCGGCGGCCGCCGAGGGCAAGCCGGCGCAGATCATCGCCAAGTTCAACTCGCTGACCGACCCCAAGGTGATCCGCGCGCTGTACAAGGCCAGCCAGACCGGGGTGAAGATCGACCTGGTGGTGCGCGGCATGTGCTGCCTGCGCCCGGGCATCGCCGGGGTGTCGCACAACATCCAGGTGCGCTCGATCATCGGCCGCTTCCTTGAGCACACCCGGGTGTTCTACTTCCTCAACGGTGGCGACGAGAAGATCTACCTGTCCAGCGCCGACTGGATGGAGCGCAACCTCGACAAGCGCGTCGAGACCTGCTTCCCGGTGGAGGGCAAGAAGCTGATCCTGCGGGTGAAGAAGGAGCTGGAGGCCTACCTGACCGACAACACCCAGGCCTGGGTGCTGCAGCCCGACGGCCGCTACCTGCGCCTGCAGCCCACCGGCAACCAGAACCCGCGCAGCGCGCAGTCCGGCTTGTTGGAGAAGCTCACCGCACCGCTGATCAGCGCTCGATAAAAAAGGCCGCAGGCCGGGAGAGGGCTTCGTGGCCCTGTTTCACGGTGTTTGTGGCCCTCTCCCCCAGCCCCTCTCCCGTAAACGGAAGAGGGGTGACGAATCCCGCTGGCTCAAGTGATTAGCTGACGCTCAGGTCCAGGTCGATGCGCTTGAGCCAGGCCGCTTCGGCCTCGAAGTCCGCCTGGGTCAGCGGGTTGGCCGCCAGCCAGCCGTCGGGGAAGTGAATCTCCAGGCTGTTGTCGCCGGCCTTGAGCTGCACCTGCGGCATGTCCTGGCTGCCGCGGATATGGTGGAAGAGGATGGCGAAGCGCAGCAGCACGCACAGGCGCATCAGCTTGACGCCTTCCTCGCCGAACTCGGCGAACTTGTCCTTGGGGATGTTGCGCCGGTGGCCGCGCACCAGCAGGGCGAGCATCTGCTGATCCTGGCGGGAGAAGCCGGACAGGTCGGAGTGCTCGATCAGGTAGGCGCCGTGCTTGTGGTACTGGTAGTGGGCGATGTCCAGGCCCACCTCGTGCACCTTGGCGCCCCAGCTCAGCAGTTCGCGGTGCCAGTCGTCGTTCAGCCCCCAGTCGTCGGCCACCTTGTCCAGCGCCGAGAGCGCCTTGGCCTCGACCCGTGCGGCCTGATCCACATCGACGTGGTAGCGCTCCATAAAGGCCGACAGGGTGCGTTCGCGCACGTCCTCGTGCTGGTGACGACCGAGCAGGTCGTAGAGCACGCCTTCGCGCAGCGCGCCTTCGGAGTGGCTCATGCGCTGGATCTCGCAGGCGTCGAAGATCGCCTCGAGGATCGCCAGGCCGGCGGGGAAGATGCTGCGCCGGTCCGGCTTGATGCCGTCGAGTTCGAGCTTGTCCACCTCGCCCAGCTTGAACACCTTGCGCTTGAGCCAGGCCAGGCCCTCGGCGTTGACCTCGCCGTTGCCCAGGCCGGCGCCCTTGATGGTCAGGCCGATGGCCTTGATGGTGCCGGAGGCGCCGACGGCGTCCTCCCAGCCGAGCCGGCGCAGGCCCTGCTCGATGCCCATCAGTTCCAGGCGCGCCGCGGTATAGGCCTGGGCGTAGCGCGCCGGGGTGATCTTGCCGTCCTTGAAATAGCGTTGGGTGTAGCTGACGCAGCCCATTTGCAGGCTCTCGCGCAGCAGCGGCTCGAAGCGCTGGCCGATGATGAACTCGGTGCTGCCGCCGCCGATATCGGCGACCAGGCGCCTGCCGGGGGTGTCGGCGATGCTGTGCGACACGCCGAGGTAGATCAGCCGCGCTTCCTCGCGGCCGGAGATCACCTCCACCTGGTGGCCGAGAATCTCCTCGGCGCGACGGATAAACACCGCGCGGTTGCGCGCCTCGCGCAGGGCGTTGGTGCCGACGATGCGCACCGCGCCTTCCGGCAGGCTGGCGGTGAGCTGGGCGAAGCGGCGCAGGCAGTCGAGCCCGCGTTGCATGGCTTCTTCGCTGAGCTGGCGCTCGTCGTCGATGCCGGCGGCCAGCTGCACCTTGTCGCCGAGGCGCTCGAGGATGCGGATCTCGCCATGGTCGGCCTTGGCCAGCACCATATGGAAGCTGTTCGAGCCCAGGTCGATGGCGGCGATCAGGGGAAAACTCTCGGCGGGGGCTTGGGGCATGGTGGCGGCATCTCGGTCGATATCCGCGCCATCGTGCCACGACTGAGCGGATGAGCCAACGCATACGGATGTCGCATGAAACTGGTCTAGACCGCTGGCGCCCCGAGCGCCAGCGCCAGCAAGGGCTGCCGCAGGTACTGCTCGTCGCAGTTGGACCCGGCGCCGCCGCGATCCACCACCAGGAAGCGCCCGGGGCGCTCCAGGCACAGCAGCGGGTGGTGCCAGGTGCCGCGGGCATAGTTGACGCCCTGATCCGGTGCGCTGACGAAGGCGCGGATCTTCGACTCGTCCAGCGCGCCGGGCGGGGCGACGACGATCAGCATGCGCGCGCCGTCCACCGGGTAGAAGGCCTGGCTGCCCAGCGGGTGGCGTTCGAGCATGCGGATCTCGATAGGCGCGTGCCAGGCCTGGCCCTCGAACAGGCTCAGCAGCACCCGTGATGCGCTCCCGGCCGCCTCGATGCGGGCCAGGTCGTGGTAGCGGGTGGTGGTGCCGGCGTTGATCGCAAAGGATGTGGCGCCGGCCGCTTCGATCACCTCGCCGAAGGCGGCGAAGGCTTCGCGGCTCAGCGGCTCGATGCGCAGCGCCAGGGGCGCCGGCGCGTTCACAGGTTCACCGAGCCGATAAAGTTGCGCAGCTCCTCGGTCTGCGGCGCGGCGAACAGCGCCCTGGGGTCGCCGATCTCGTGCACCTTGCCCTGGTGCATGAACACCAGCTTGTCGCCGACCTCGCGGGCGAAGCGCATCTCGTGGGTGACCATGATCAGGGTCATGCCCTCGCTGGCCAGCTGCTTGACCACCGCCAACACTTCGTTGACCAGCTCCGGGTCGAGCGCCGAGGTGATCTCGTCGCACAGCAGCACCTTCGGCGACATCGCCAGGGCGCGGGCGATGGCCACGCGCTGCTGCTGGCCGCCGGACAGGCGCTCGGGGTAGGCGTCGAACTTCTCCGCCAGGCCGACCCGTTCGAGCATCTGCCGCGCGACTTTCTCGGCTTCGGCGCGCGGGATCTTCTTCACCACCTGCGGCGCCAGCATGACGTTCTCGCCGACCGTCAGGTGGGGAAACAGGTTGAACTGCTGGAACACCATGCCGACCTTCTGCCGCAGGCTGCGCAGGTCGGCGCGGGCGGCGTCGATGTAGTCGCCGTCCACTTCGATCACGCCGTCGTTGATCGATTCCAGGCCGTTCAGGGTGCGCAGGAAGGTGCTCTTGCCCGAGCCGCTGCGCCCGATGATGGCGACCACTTCGCCTTCCTCGACCGCCAGGTCGATGCCCTTGAGCACGTGGTTGTCGCCGTAATACTTGTGCAGGGCGGTGACGTTAAGCAGTGACATTCAGCCTCCTTTCCAGGCGGTATGCGGCGAGCGAGAGCGGGTAGCAGAGCAGGAAGTAGCCGAGGGCGACGAAGCCGTAGACCATGAAGGGCTCGAAGGTGGCGTTGGCCAGCATGCTGCCGGTCTTGGTCAGCTCGGTGAAGCCGATGATCGAGGTCACCGCGGTGCCCTTGACCACCTGCACCGAGAAGCCCACGGTGGGCGCCACGGCGATGCGCAGCGCCTGCGGCAGCACCACATGGCGCAAGGTTTCCAGGCGGCTCATGGCCAGGCTCTCGGCGGCCTCCCACTGGCCGCGGCCGACGGCCTCGACGCAGCCGCGCCAGATCTCGGCGAGAAAGGCGCTGGTGAACAGGGTCAGGGCGCAGGCGGCGGCCAGCCAGGGCGACACGTCGATGCTGAGCAGGGCGATGCCGAAGAACACCAGGAACAGCTGCATCAGCAGCGGCGTGCCCTGGAACAGTTCGATATAGCCCTTGGCCAACAGGCGCGGCACCCGTAGCGGGGCGATACGCGCCAGCAGCACCAGCAGGCCGGCGATGCCGCCGCAGACGAAGGCCACCAGCGACAGCAACAGCGTCCACTGCAGGCCGGTGAGCAGGTTGCGCAGGATGTCCCAGAGGGTGAAGTCCATCAGCGCTCTCCCATGACGAAGCGCCGGCCGATCCAGGCCAGCAGCTGGCGAATCAGGATGGCCATGAGCAGGTACAGCGCGGTGGTCAGCAGGTAGGTCTCGAAGGCGCGGAAGTTGCGCGACTGGATGAAGTTGGCGGCGAACGACAGCTCCTCGGTGGAGATCTGCGAGCACACCGCCGAACCCAGCATGACGATGATGATCTGGCTCGATAGCGCCGGCCATACCTTGCCCAGCGCCGGGCGCAGCACCACGTGGCGGAAGCTCTCGAAGCGGCTCATGGCCAGTGCCGCCGCGGCTTCCAGCTGGCCGTGGGGAATCGCCTGGATGCCGGCGCGGATGATCTCGGTGGAGTAGGCGCCGAGGTTGATCACCATGGCCAGCACCGCGGCTTCCCATTCGCTCAGGCGCACGCCGAGCGAGGGCAGGCCGAAGAAGATGAAGAACAGCTGGACGATGAAGGGCGTGTTGCGGATCAGCTCCACGTAGACGCCGAACAGGCGGTCGAACGGACGGATGCGCCAGGCGCGCAGTATCGCCCCGACTATGCCCAGGCCGACGCCAAGCACTGTGCCGACGGCGGTCAGGCCGAGGGTGAAGGCCGCGCCCTGCAGCAGCAGGTCGGCCTGCTGCAGGACGGCGGCGAAGTCGAACTGGTAGGCCATGGCTCAGCGCTCCGCGCGGCTCAGAGGTCGGCCGGCAGCGGCTGCTTCAGCCACTTCTGGCTGATCGCCTCGAGGCTGCCGTCGGCCTTGGCGGCGGCGATGACGGCATTGACCTTGTCCAGCAACGCGGCCTGGTTCTTGTTCACACCGACGTAGACCGGCGAGTCCTTGAGCTTGAGTTTCATGCTCGGAATGCGCTTGGGATTGCGTTCGGCGATGGCCACCATCACCACGTTGCCGCTGGCGATCAGCTCGACCTGGCCGGACAGGTAGGCGGCGATGGTCGAGTTGTTGTCCTCGAAGCGCTTGATGGTGACGTCTTGCGGCGCGACCTTGCTCAGTTCGATGTCCTCGATGGAGCCGCGGGTGACGCTGATGGTCTTGCCGGCCAGGTCGTCGAGGCTGGCGATGGCGGCGTCCTCCGGGCCGAACACGCCAAGGTAGAAGGGCGCATAGGCGGCGGAGAAGTCGATCACCGCTTCACGCTCGGGGTTCTTGCCGAGGCTGGAGATCACCAGGTCGACCTTGCCGGTGGTGAGGAAGGGAATGCGGTTGGTGCTGTTGACCGGGGTCAGCTCCAGCTTCACCGCCAGCTTGTCGGCCAAGAGCTGTGCGGTGTCGATATCCAGGCCGCGCGGCTGCAGGTCCGGGCCGACCGAGCCGAACGGCGGGAAATCCTGCGGCACGGCGACTTTCAGCACGCCGGCCTTGCTGATGTCGTCGAGCGCATCGGCGTGAACGGTGCTGGCGCCGAAGGCCAGGGCGGCGAACAGGGTACCCAGCAGGGTGCGGTGAAATGTGCGCATGTCGAACTCCCGATGAATAAACGAAAACTGCAGCGTTTTGCCTGGCTCGTGCAGTGCATTGCCTGTGCCAAATTCAATGAAATCAGGGCCTGCATCGCTGCAGGCGAGTGGAAACAAGGTCTTACTGGTCTGAACAGTTGGCGTAGCTGACCAGTTGGTCAGGGAGGGGCTGTGCCATCTCGGTGCGTTCGCGCGGAGTGCTGTTCCACAAGGGGGCGTCGCTTGCCTGGAGTGGGCGTCTGGCCGTACAAAGGCGGCTTCACTGGACTGACCGGCCCGAACAGTCATGCACGCCACCGCTCCCCGTGCCGTACCCGAATACGCCCTGCAGGCGATCCGTCAGCTGATCGAGAGCGAGGGCTATCGCCCGGGCGATGCGCTGCCGTCGCAGCGCGACCTGGCCGAACGCCTGGGCGTCAGCCGTGCGTCATTGCGCGAGGCGTTGTCGTCGCTCAGCGCGCTGGGCCTGGTCAGCGTGCAGGCCGGCAAAGGCGTGTTCGTCCAGGAACCGGCCAAGGGCGAGGCGGCCGGCGCTTTCGTCTGGCCCTTCGCCGCGCAGGTGTCGGCGGCCGATACCTTCCAGCTGCGCTTCGCTCTGGAGGGCTTCGCCTGCGGCCTGGCGGCCGGGGTGCTGACCGCGCAGGAGCTGGACCTGCTCGAAGACAACGTCGAGCAGATGCGCCGCGAGCTGCGCGCCGGCGACTTCGAACGGGCGGCGCGGCTGGATTTCGAGTTCCACCAGCGCATCCTCGCCGCCAGCGGCAACCAGGCGATGTTCGCCCTGGTGGCCTCCAGCGCCGAGATTTTCCTGGAGAGCCAGAAGCTGCCGTTCATCCGCCCGGAGCGGGCCATGGAAACCTGGCAGGAGCACCGCAAGATCCTCAAGGCCCTGGCCCGGCATGCCGCGGGCCCGGCGCAGAAGGCCATGCAGCAGCACATTCGCGCCGCCGCGCTGCGCACTGGAATAGCCTTCATCACGCTTGGTGATTGAAACTATTGAGTGGCTCAATCGCCAGTGCCTTTCGGTGTCAGGCAAGCCGGGCTATGATGGCGCCACTTTTTGCTTCCGATCACGGAGACTCCCCATGAGCGAATTCATCACCAACGTCAGCGATGCCAGCTTCGACCAGGACGTCCTCCAGGCCGAGGGTCCGGTTCTGGTCGACTACTGGGCTGAGTGGTGCGGCCCGTGCAAGATGATCGCGCCGGTGCTCGACGAGATCGCCAAGGACTACCAGGGCAAGCTCAAGGTGTGCAAGCTGAACATCGACGAGAATCAGGAAACCCCGCCGAAGTTCGGCGTACGCGGCATCCCGACCCTGATGCTGTTCAAGAACGGCAACGTCGAGGCGACCAAGGTCGGCGCGCTGTCCAAGTCGCAACTGGCGGCCTTCCTCGACAGCAATATCTGAGTTTCGTCGCTCGTGAAGAAGCCCCGCCTGGTGCGGGGTTTTTTCGTTTTCGGGGCTAGACGCTGATTTTTCACGGTGTTAAATTCGGCCTCGCTGCATTTCCTATGCAGCCCTCTGCATGCCGTCGCCGACTCATTCCTATACGAACTCGTTCGCGATCCTGTCGCCTTCCCTGCGGCGCGGCCTCTCAAGCTAACAGCTTTCTTCTCCTCTCGATGATCACGTCATTCCTATGAATCTGACCGAACTCAAGCAAAAGCCGATTGCCGAACTGCTGGACATGGCCGAACAGATGGGCCTGGAAAACATGGCCCGTTCGCGCAAGCAGGACATCATCTTCGCCCTGCTGAAAAAGCATGCCAAAAGCGGCGAGGAAATTTCCGGTGACGGCGTGCTGGAGATTCTCCAGGACGGTTTCGGCTTCCTCCGTAGCGCCGACTCCTCCTACCTGGCCGGCCCCGACGATATCTACGTCTCGCCCAGCCAGATCCGCCGTTTCAACCTGCGTACCGGTGACACCATCGTCGGCAAGATCCGTCCGCCGAAGGAAGGCGAGCGATATTTCGCCCTGCTCAAGGTCGACAGCATCAACTTCGATCGTCCGGAAAACGCCAAGAACAAGATCCTGTTCGAGAACCTGACGCCGCTGTTTCCGACCAAGCGCCTGACCATGGAGGCCGGCAACGGCTCCACCGAGGACATCACCGGCCGGGTGATCGACCTCTGCGCGCCGATCGGCAAGGGCCAGCGCGGCCTGATCGTCGCCCCGCCGAAGGCGGGCAAGACCATCATGCTGCAGAACATCGCCTCGAACATCACCCGCAATAACCCCGAGTGCCACCTGATCGTTCTGCTGATCGACGAGCGCCCGGAAGAAGTGACCGAAATGCAGCGCACCGTGCGCGGCGAAGTGGTCGCCTCCACCTTCGACGAACCGCCGACCCGCCACGTGCAGGTCGCCGAGATGGTGATCGAGAAGGCCAAGCGCCTGGTCGAGCACAAGAAGGACGTGGTCATCCTGCTCGACTCCATCACCCGCCTGGCGCGCGCCTACAACACCGTGATCCCCAGCTCCGGCAAGGTACTCACCGGTGGTGTCGATGCCCACGCCCTGGAGAAGCCCAAGCGCTTCTTCGGCGCCGCGCGCAACATCGAGGAGGGCGGCTCGCTGACCATCATCGCCACCGCGCTGGTGGAAACCGGCTCGAAGATGGACGAGGTGATCTACGAGGAATTCAAGGGCACCGGCAACATGGAGCTGATCCTCGACCGCCGCGTCTCCGAGAAGCGCGTGTTCCCGGCGATCAACATCAACAAGTCCGGCACCCGTCGCGAAGAGCTGCTGACCGGCGAGGAAGAGCTGTCGCGCATGTGGATCCTGCGCAAGCTGTTGCACCCGATGGACGAAATCGCCGCCATCGAGTTCCTCATCGACAAGCTGAAAGCGACCAAGACCAACGACGAGTTCTTCCTGTCGATGAAGCGCAAGTAAGCGTCGCGTCTTGTCACCAGGCCGGGGAAACCCGGCCTTTTGCTATCTGCGCTCCCGCCGCGCCTTCTGAAAGCCCGACTTCGGCGCTAAACTTTGCGCCCGACTCCAGCCAGCCCGACACGAGGCTCCTGCATGCAGTATCGCGACCTACGCGACTTCATCCGCGAACTTGAACAGCGCGGCGAACTCAAGCGCATCCAGACCCCGGTTTCGCCCATCCTGGAAATGACCGAAATCTGCGATCGCACCTTGCGCAAGGGCGGTCCGGCGCTGCTGTTCGAGCAGCCCACCGGCTTCGACGTGCCGGTGCTCGGCAACCTGTTCGGCACCCCCAAGCGCGTGGCCCTGGGCATGGGCGCCGAGGATGTGGGCGAGCTGCGCGAGATCGGCAAGCTGCTGGCGTTCCTGAAAGAGCCGGAGCCGCCGAAAGGCCTCAAGGATGCCTGGAGCAAGCTGCCGATCTTCAAGAAGGTCATTTCCATGGCACCCAAGGTGGTCAAGGACGCGCCCTGCCACGAAGTGATCGAGGAGGGTGACGAGGTCGATCTGAACCGGCTGCCGATCCAGCACTGCTGGCCGGGCGACGTAGCGCCGCTGATCACCTGGGGCCTGACCATCACCAAGGGGCCGAACAAGGAGCGGCAGAATCTCGGCATCTATCGCCAGCAGGTGATCGGCCGCAACAAGGTGATCATGCGCTGGCTCAGCCACCGTGGCGGCGCCCTGGATTACCGCGAGTGGTGCCAGAAGCACCCGGACCAGCCCTACCCGGTATGCGTGGCCCTGGGCGCCGACCCGGCGACCATCCTCGGCGCCGTCACCCCGGTGCCGGATACCCTGTCCGAATACGCCTTCGCCGGCCTGCTGCGCGGTCATCGCACCGAGCTGATCAAGGCCATCGGCTCGGACCTGCAGGTGCCGGCCAGCGCCGAGATCGTGCTGGAAGGCGTGATCCATCCGGGCGAGACCGCGCCGGAAGGTCCCTACGGCGATCACACCGGCTACTACAACGAGGTCGACACCTTCCCGGTGTTCACCGTCGAGCGCATCACCCGTCGTCGCCAGCCGATCTACCACAGCACCTACACCGGCCGGCCGCCGGACGAGCCGGCGATTCTCGGCGTGGCGCTGAACGAGGTGTTCGTGCCGATCCTGCAGAAGCAGTTCCCCGAGATCACCGACTTCTACCTGCCGCCGGAGGGCTGCTCCTACCGCATGGCGGTGGTGACCATGAAGAAGCAGTACCCGGGCCACGCCAAGCGCGTAATGTTGGGGGTGTGGTCGTTCCTGCGACAGTTCATGTACACCAAGTTCGTTATCGTCACCGACGACGACATCAACGCACGGGACTGGAACGACGTGATCTGGGCGATTACCACGCGCATGGACCCCAAGCGCGACACCGTGATGATCGACAACACGCCGATCGACTACCTCGACTTCGCCTCGCCGATCTCCGGCCTCGGCTCGAAGATGGGCCTCGACGCCACCCACAAGTGGCCGGGCGAGACCAGTCGCGAATGGGGGCGGGTGATCGAGAAGGATGCGGCCGTGGTGGCGCGCGTCGACGCACTCTGGGGTGAGCTGGGAATCGATTGATGAACGTCACCCTGCAACCCTCCGGCGTCACCCTCGCCCTGCAGCCCGGCGAGCGCATCCTCGACGGCGCCCGCCGCCTCGGCTACGACTGCCCGCAGAGCTGCCGCAACGGCAACTGCCATATCTGCGCCGCCTTGCTGGTGGAAGGGCGGGTGCGGCAGAACGGCGCCGAGCTGGATCACGGCGAGCTGTTCACCTGCCTGGCCGAGCCGCTGCAAGACTGCGTGCTGCACTGGGACGGCGTGCTGGCGCCGGGTGAGCTGCCGGTGCGCGAACTCAGTTGCCAGCTGATCGAATGCCAGGACGTCGGTGGCGACGTGTTCCGCGTACGCCTGCGCGCGCCGGCCGGCAAGGCGCCGCGCTACCACGCCGGGCAATACCTGCTGTTGCAGCGGCACGACGGCGAGATGGCGGCCTTCTCCCTGGCCTCGGCACCGCACTGCGGGCGCGAGCTGGAGCTGCATATCCTGGCGCGCGACGACAACACCCGGGCATTGCTCGTCTATCTGCGTGAGCAGGGGCTGGCCCGCGTGCAGCTGCCGTTCGGCGACACCCACCTGGCCGAGTTGCCGGACGGACCGCTGGTGCTGATCGCCGCCGGCACCGGCATGGCGCAGATGCACAGCCTGATCGAACACTGTCGCGCCGCCGGTTTCGCCCATCCGGTGCACCTGTACTGGGGCGCGCGGCGGCCCGAGGACTTCTACGCCCTGCCGCACTGGAGCGACTGGCAGCGCCTGACCAACCTGCACCTGCATCAGGTGGTCAGCGATTCGGGTACCTGGGCGGGCCGTTGCGGCCTGCTGCACGAGGCGGTGCGCGAGGACTTTGCCGACCTCAAGGCGCTGCACGTCTACGCCAGCGGCTCGCCGGCGATGGTCTACGCCACCCTCGATGCGCTGGTCGAAGCCGGCATGGACGCCCACCAGATGCGCGCCGACGTATTCGCCTACGCGCCAAGAGGCTGAATTGAAAAAGCCGCCCCAGGGCGGCTTTGCTCATGCCGGCGTGCACACCGAGTCAGGCTCGGTGCGCATGGCGCACCCTAGCGAACCTGCACCACCACCTTGCCCACCGCCTTGCGCTGGCCGAGGGCGTCGATCGCCTCGCCGCCCCGCGCCAACGGGAAGCTCTGCGACACCAGCGGTTTGAGTTTGCCTTCGGCGTGCCAGGCGAACAGCTGCTGGAAGTTCTCGGCGTTGTCCTGCGGTTGGCGCTGGGCGAAGGAACCCCAGAACACGCCCACCAGCGACGCACCCTTGAGCAGCGGCAGGTTGGCCGGCAGCGTCGGGATGCCGCCGCCGGCGGCGAAGCCGACCACCAGGAAGCGGCCGTTCCAGGCGATGCTGCGGAAGGCTTCCTCGAACAGCGCACCGCCCACCGGGTCGTAGATCACGTCGACGCCCTGGCCGCCGGTGAGCTTCTTCACCTCGTCCTTCAGGCTCTGCTCGCTGTAGTTGATCAGCTCGTCGGCGCCGGCCTGGCGCGCCACCTCCAGTTTCTCCGCCGTGCTGGCCGCGGCGATCACCTTGGCGCCCATGGCCTTGCCGATTTCCACCGCCGCCAGGCCGACGCCGCCGGAGGCGCCGAGCACCAGCAGGGTCTCGCCCGGCTGCAGATTGGCGCGCTGCTTGAGCGCGTGCATCGAGGTGCCGTAGGTCATGCCGAAGGCGGCCGCGGTGGTCAGGTCCATGCTCTTGGGCACCGGCAGCACGTTGTAGGCCGGCACCGCCACTTCCTCGGCGAAGCCGCCCCAGCCGGTCAGCGCCATCACCCGATCACCGGCGCGCAGGTGGCTGACCTTCTCGCCCACCGCCTTGACCACGCCGGCCGCCTCGCCGCCCGGGGCGAAGGGGAAGGGCGGCTTGAACTGGTACTTGCCCTCGATGATCAGGGTGTCGGGAAAGTTGACCCCGGCGGCGTGAACCTCGATCAGCACTTCGTTCTTTTTCGGCTCGGGGCTGGCGATGTCTTCCAGCACCAGGGTTTCGGCGGGGCCGAAGGCTTTGCACAGCAGGGCTTTCATCGGATGGCTTCCTCCACAAAGGTGGCTTGCAGTGTAGGAGGGCGCCCGGGGCGGTCAACGAGCATGCCCGGCCCTGATAGCTCGGCATAAGCCTTGGGTGCGCGCGCGCGGATGGCTATGCTAGGCGCAACCCCGATGGAGTGATTGCCCGTGAAAGTGATGAGCGCCCTGTTGCTGAGCCTGTCGTTGTGCCTGCCCGCCCTGGCCGAGGAGGAGCAGAAGGAAGAAGCGCCGCAGACGCTCTATTACAACTTGGTGCCGGCACTGATCGGCAACCTCGGCGACGGCGGCAATCGGCTGAAGTTCTTCAAGGCCGACGTGGCCCTGCGCGTCAGCGGCGCCGAGGCCGAGGCGCGGATCAAGCACCACGACCCGCTGATCCGCCATCAACTGGTGCTGCTGTTCTCCGCCCAGACCAGCGAAACCATCAACGCCCCCGACGGCCGCGAGAAGCTGCGTCAGGAAGCGCTCAAGCAGGTGCAGCAGGCGCTCGAGGCGGAGGAGGGCAAGCCGGTGGTGGAAGACCTGCTGTTCAACAACCTGATCATCCAGTAGCGCTCATTCCGGCGTCGCCGCGGGCTGCCACAGGCAGGTGCGGTTGCGCCCCCCGTGCTTGGCCCGGTACAGCGCCTGGTCGCCCTGGGCGAGCAGCTCGCCGGGCGCCTCGTCGCTGACCGGGTCGACCACGGTCAGGCCGATGCTCAGGCTCAGGCGCCCCAGCGGGCTGGCCGGATGGGCGATGTCGAGGTGGGCGATGGCCGCGTGGATGCGCGCGGCGACGTGTTCGCCACCCTCCAGGCCGGTGTTGGCGAGGATGATGGCGAACTCCTCGCCGCCGTAGCGGCAGGCCACGTCGCCCTCGCGCTGCAGGCTCTCCTGCAACACCGTGCTGACCTTGCGCAGGGCGTCGTCGCCGGCCAGGTGGCCGAGCGCGTCGTTGTAGGCCTTGAAGTGGTCGATATCCAGCATCAGCAGCGCCAGCGGCGCGCCGATCCGCCGCAGGCGACGCCACTCGGCCTGCAGCTGCTGGTCGAAGTAGCGCCGGTTGTACAGCCCGGTCAGGCCGTCGAGCTGCGACAGGCGCTGCAGCTGGGCCTCCAGTTGCAGGCGCTCGCTGTTGTCGCGCGACACCGCGATCAGGTACTCGCGGCCGTGCAGCTGCACCAGCTGGGTGTTGATCTCGGCCGGCTGGCGGCTGCCGTCGCGGCGGATCAGCTCGCGCTGGAAGATTCGCGAGAGGTTGTCGCGCTGCGCCTGGCGCGCCTGCTCCAGCCAGCGGTGAAAGCCGGGCAGGAGTTTTTCCGGGTCGTCGCGCAGCAGCTGGGCGAACTGCTCGGGGCGATAGCCGAGGCTGGCGTAGGTGGCCTGATTCATGTGCAGCAGCTCGCGGCTGGCGCTGTCGAAGATGAACAGGCCGTCATGGCTGGAGTCGGTCAGGTCGAGCACCAGCTGCAGGCGTTCGCGGTTCTCCGACAGGCGCTGCTCGGTTTCCTCGCGGCGCGTCGCCTCCACCTTGAAGCGCCGGTTGGCCACCTGCAGGGCGTGGGCGCGCCGGCTGTTCTCCAGGGCCAGGGCCAGGGCGGCGACCAGCAGCAGGCTGATCGCCAGGCCGGCGCCCAGCACCACGCCGGGTAGCGGCGTGTTCAGCTGCGCCAGCAGTTGCGCGGTGGGGCTCAGGCGCAAGCTGAAGCCGCGGTTGTTGAGCAGTTGCAGGTCGACTCGCTGGCTCAGCCCCGGGGCGCCGTCGACCTGGCCGTGGCGAAACAGGCTGTGGCCGTTTTCCAGCAGCTCCAGGTTGAAGGCGTCGCGGTCGATCTGGCCGAGCAGCTGCTGCATCAGCGGCTCGACGCGAAACACCCCCTGGAGGAAACCGTCGAACACCCGCGCGCCGCCCTCGTCGCGGTACAGCGGGGTGTAGAGGACGAAGCCGCGGCCGCCCTGGACCAGCTCGAAGCTGTTGGAGAAACGCTGCTCGCCGCTGTCGCGCGCCTGCATGGCCAGCGGGTAGTTGGGGTGATCGGCGGTGAGACGAAAGTTCAGCGCCGCCTCGTTGCCGGCCAGCGGCAGCAGCCAGCGCATGCGCAGGTCGTCGCCGACCCACTGGATCGATTGATAGGCGGGGAAACCGCGCAGCGCGTGGGCCACCTCCTCCTCCCAGCTGGCCCGCGGCAGCCGGCCCAGGCTGTTCCACAGACGGGCGATGCGTTCGAGGCTGGCGACCTCCAGGTGCAGGGTACTCTCCAGCTGACGGGCCAGGCTGCGCGCCTGGTAGCCGAGGCGCTCCTCCAGACGCTGCTGCCGCTCGCCCTCGAGCTGACGCCAGAGCAGCACGCTGGCACTGCTCAGCACCACGAGGAGGAGGGCCAGCGCCAGGCGCGCCGGCCAGGCGGAAAGTGCCGGCATGGGCGGACTCCGAAGGCTTCCCCGTGGTGATAGCACAGTGCCGGCTGCGACTCAACGCATGGCGAGAATCGCCGCCCATTCGGCCGCGCCCACCGGCATCACCGACAGCCGGCTGCCGCGCTGCACCAGCGCCAGTTCGGCCAGCAGTGGATTGTTCTTCAACTGCGGCAGCGGCAGCACCTCGGCGAAGGCCTCGACGAACTCCACGTCCAGCGCGCTCCAGGGATTCTTCTCGGCGCTGGCCTTGGCGTCGAAATAGTGGCTGTGCGGCTCCAGCGCGGTGGGGTCGGGGTAGGCCGGGCCGGCGATGCGGCCGATGCCGGCGATACCCGGCTGCGGGCAGCTGGAGTGGTAGAAGAAGAACAGCTCGCCCGGCGCCATGGCGCGCAGGAAGTTGCGCGCCTGGTAATTGCGTACGCCGTCCCAGCGCGCACGGCCCAGGCGCTGCAGGTCGTGGATGGATAATTCGTCGGGTTCGGATTTCATCAGCCAATAAGGCATGAACTTTGCTCCTGCAGACCGGTCCGTACGCGGACGCTCGTTTGAGTGGAGATCTCCGACGGCCGGTTGGCGCCGGAAATTGCACAGTGCTCGGCACTGGCGGAAAATGCCCGGCTTAACGCTTGGCGACGTCGGATTGCATAAAACAATAACGCCGCGATCAACGTGCGCAGTTGCCTTGAAGGGGGAGGCAATAGATGAAACGCAAGCCAGATCTTTTGTGGGTTCTCGTAGTGCTGTTCAGCCTGGGCGTGGTTACCACGGGTTACACCCAGAGCCTTTGGGAGCGTCAGCAGGACGTCCCGGTCAATGTAACGCAGCAGCCCTGAGTTTCGGGTCGCCAGCTTCCAGCGCCGCAGGGAACGCGGTGCCACTTCCCCGCCTTCAGTACCAAGCCCTGTCCGTTACCGTCGCCTGCAAGGGCACGTCCCAGCTGGCCAGCGCCAGCTCGTCCACCCGCTGACATTCGTGCGCCAGGCCCAATAGCGTCGGCTTGTGCCAATTTTTGCGCCTGTGCAGGTAGGCCAGGCTGCGGTCGTAGAAACCGCCGCCCATGCCCAGGCGGCCGCCGCGCGCGTCGAAGCCCACCAGCGGCAGCAGCACCAGGTCCAGCGCCCAGACCTTGCGCTGGCGCGCCGGCTGCGGGCGCGGCTCGAGGATGCGGAAGCGATTGCCAGCCAGTTTCTCGTGCCGGGTGACGCGCTGGAACACCATCTTGGTGCGCGGCCAGGCGCTGAGCACCGGCAGGTAGGTGCGCTTGCCGCGCTTCTGCGCCGCGGCCAGCAGCGGCCGTGGATCGATCTCGCCGTCGGTGGGCAGGTACAGGGCGATATCGCGGGCGCGGCGAAAGCGCGGGTGTTGCGCCAGCTGGCGATACAGGCCGCGGGCGGCGCGGCGTTGCTGGCTGCGGCTGAGGCTGCGGCGGCGCTGACGCAGCAGGCGGCGCAATTGCGGGCGACTGGGGGCGGCGCTGGCGGTCATGAATGGAGGCTGCGGAGCGGGGCGCGGCGGCCCGGGTGGGCGCTGGCTGAAAGGATGACTTCCCGGCGTGCCGCTGTCGGTTTAGCCCTTGAACCCGAAAGTTCAAGGTGGAGGATGCAGGAGGCGTTAAGGCTTTCCGTCAGGCGGACATGCACACCGGCCCCAACATGCAACCCCCGTGGTTGTGCGTATCGGCTCAGGGACATCCCCAACTGGCGCACACCCCAGGAAGTGGCGGCCAGTATACCCGAACCCCGCAGCCGAGGGGCGGCCTGCGACGAAGTGGCAGGCATGGCGGCTCAGGAGGCCTGGTCGTCGGTCAGCGCCTGGTCGACGCGATCAAGCAGGTCACGCACCTGCTGGCGCGTCGAACTGGCGTCCTGATCCAGGCGTTGCTGCTTGTGCAGCAGGTCGTGGGTGATGTTCAGCGCGGCCATCACCGCCACGCGGTCGGCGCCGATCACCTTGCCGCTGGTGCGGATCTCGCGCATCTTGCCGTCGAGATAACGGGCGGCGCTTTCCAGGTTGGCGCGTTCGTCCTGCGGGCAGGCGATGCAATATTCTTTGTCCAGGATATGGACGGTCACGGTGTTCGACTGGGTCATGTGTCCTGCTCCAGGGCTTTGAGGCGCGAAATCATCGATTCGACCTTGTGCCGGGCCAATTCGTTCTTTTCGATCAGATGGGCGCGTTCCTCGCGCCAGGCCTGTTCATTCGCCAGCAGGAGTCGGTTGTGAGCCTTGAGCTGCTCGACGCGCTGGATCAGCAGTTCCAGCTTGGCGGTCAATACGTGCAGATCGGCGTCTTCCATGGGCTCTCGCTTCGGGAGGGAATGGCTGGACTATATAGGCGTGTCGCGGCGGCGGGTCAAACCCTGGCGGCTGCGGCGTGACGAACACGTCGCGGGCGCCCCGGCGGCCTCGGATGGTCTTGGCGCGCCTGCCGGTGCTAGGATACGAGGCCTCCATTCTAGAGATTGCGCCGCCTGGCGCCTAGCTATCTATGTCGACTCCCAGCTCCCCCTACGCCGCCTTCGCCGCCCTGCTGAGCAGCGCCGGGCATTCCGTTTCCCCCGCCGAACTGCACGGCCTGCTGCTCGGCCGCAGTTGCGCCGGCGCCGGCTTCGAGGCCGAGGCCTGGCTGCTCGACGCCGCCGAGCTGCTCGGCAGCGAGCCGCAGGACAACGTGCGCCAGGCGCTGATCGGCCTGCAGGAGATGGTCAAGGGCGAGCTGTGCAGCGAAGACGTCACCGTGGTCCTGCTGCTGCCGGACGACGAGGCGCCGCTGGCGCAGCGCGCCGTCGCCCTCGGCCAGTGGTGCCAAGGCTTTCTCGGCGGCTTCGGCCTGACCGCCCGCGACGGCGCGCTGAGCGGCGAGGCCATGGAAGTGTTGCAGGACCTGTCCGCCATCGCCCAGGTGCAGAGCGCCCTGGAGGAATCCGAGGACGGCGAGAGCGATTACATGGAAGTCATGGAATACCTGCGCGTGGCGCCGCTGCTGCTGTTCGCCGAGTGCGCCAAGCCCGCGGCGCCTGCGGCCAAACCCTCCCTGCACTGAGTTCTTCCGGAGCCCGTCTTGATCAGCATCCCCAAGTCCGAGTATGCCCGCCGGCGCAAGGCGCTGATGGCGCAGATGGAGCCCAACAGCATCGCCATCCTGCCGGCCGCGCCGGTGTATATCCGCAACCGCGACGTCGAGCACGTCTACCGCCAGGACAGCGACTTCCAGTACCTCACCGGCTTCCCCGAGCCGGAAGCGGTGATGGCGCTGATCCCCGGTCGCGAGCATGGCGAGTACGTGTTGTTCTGCCGCGAGCGCGACCCCGAGCGTGAGCTGTGGGACGGCCTGCGCGCCGGCCAGGACGGCGCGATCGCCAACTACGGTGCCGACGACGCCTTCCCCATCGGCGACATCGACGACATCCTGCCCGGCCTGATCGAGGGGCGCGAGCGCGTCTACTACGCCATCGGCTGCAACCAGGAGTTCGATCACCGGCTGATGGAGTGGATCAACCATATCCGCGCCAAGGCCCGCCAGGGCGCCACGCCGCCCAACGAGTTCGTCGCCCTCGACCACCTGCTGCACGACATGCGCCTGTACAAGTCGGCCGCCGAGGTGAAGGTGATGAAGGAGGCCGCCGAGATCAGCGCGCGCGCCCACGTGCGTGCCATGCAGGCCAGCCGCGCCGGGCTGTTCGAGTACCACCTGGAAGCCGAGCTGGATTACGAGTTCCGCAAGGGTGGGGCGAAGATGCCGGCCTACGGCAGCATCGTCGCCGCCGGCAAGAACGCCTGCATCCTGCACTACCGCGAGAACGACGCGGCGCTCAAGGACGGCGATCTGGTGCTGATCGACGCCGGCTGCGAGATCGACTGCTACGCCAGCGACATCACCCGCACCTTCCCGGTCGGCGGCAAGTTCTCCGCCGAGCAGAGGGCCATCTATGAGCTGGTGTTGGCCGCGCAGGAGGCCGCCTTCAAGGAGATCGCCCCGGGCAGGCACTGGAACGAGGCGCACGAGGCCACCGTGCGGGTGATCACCGCCGGCCTGGTCGAACTTGGCCTGCTCGAGGGCGAGGTCGAGGCGCTGATCGCCAGCGAGGCCTACAAGGCCTTCTACATGCACCGCGCCGGTCACTGGCTGGGCATGGACGTGCACGACGTCGGCGACTACAAGGTCGGCGGCGAGTGGCGCGTGCTCGAGCCGGGCATGGCGATGACGGTCGAGCCGGGCATCTATATCGCCGTGGACAATGAAAAGGTCGCCAAGAAGTGGCGCGGTATCGGCGTGCGCATCGAGGACGACGTGGTGGTGACCAAGAGCGGCTGCGAGATTCTCACCAACGGCGTGCCCAAGACCGTCGCCGAGATCGAGGCGCTGATGGCCGCCGCGCGCAGTCAGGCCGCCTGAGCCGATGAATCGCGTGCAGCTGGCGATTATCGGTGGCGGGGCTGTTGGGAGACGGCTCGGTGCCAGCCTGGCCCTGGCGGCGGGACTGCGTTGATGGCGCGGGTACAGCTGGCCATTATCGGCGGCGGCCTGGTCGGCGCGAGCCTGGCCCTGGCCCTGCAGGACACGGCGCGCCAGCGCGGCTGGCGCATCGCCCTGATCGAACCCTTCGCCCCCGGCAGCAGCTATCAGCCCAGCTACGACGCGCGTTCCACCGCGCTGTCCTACGGCAGCCGGCTGATCTACGAACGCCTGGGTCTGTGGCAGGCCATCGCCCAGCGCGCCGAGGCGATCCAGCAGATTCACGTCTCCGATCGCGGCCGTTTCGGTGCCGCGCGCCTGCAAGCCATCGAGGAAGGGGTGCCGGCGCTCGGCTACGTGGTGGAGAACGCCTGGATCGGCCATTGCCTGTGGCAGGCGCTCGATGCCGAGGTTGTGCAGTGGTACTGCCCGGCCGAGGTGACCGGGTTGCAGCGTCTGGACGACGGCTACCGCCTGAGTCTGAGCGACGAACGCCAGCTCGACTGCGACCTGGCCGTGCTGGCCGACGGCGGCCGTTCCGGCCTGCGCGAGCAACTGGGCATCGGCGTCAGCCAGCGGCCCTACGGGCAGAGCGCGCTGATCGCCAATGTCACGCCGCTGGAGGCCCATCGCGGTCAGGCCTTCGAGCGTTTCACCGACGACGGGCCGATGGCCCTGCTGCCGCTCACCGACAACCGCTGCGCGCTGGTCTGGACTCGCGCCGCCGCCGATGCCGAGCGCCTGCTCAGGCTGAGCGACGCGGCCTTTCTCGCCGAGCTGCAGCAGGCCTTCGGTTATCGCCTGGGCGCCTTGCGCCAGGTCGGCGCACGCCATCTCTATCCGCTGAGCCTGGTCGAGGCGCAGGAGCAGGTGCGGCCGCACCTGGTGGTGCTGGGCAACGCGGCGCACAGCCTGCACCCCATCGCCGGGCAGGGCTACAACCTGTCGCTGCGCGATACCCTGGCGCTGGCCGAGGTGCTGCAGGCCGCCACCGCGCCGCTCGGCGACTTCGCCACCCTGCAGGGCTACCTGCAGCGCCAGCAACTGGACCAGCAGCTGACCCTGGGCTTCTCCGACCGGGTCACCCGGCTGTTCAGCAATGCCCAGCCGCTGCTGACCGCCGGACGCAACCTCGGTTTGCTCGGCCTCGACCTGCTGCCGCCGGCCAAGCGCTGGTTCGCTCGCCAGGCCATGGGCCTGGGGACGCGCAATCTGTGACTGGCCCCGCGACACCCTACTCATGATTGACGCAGGAATGGATATGCGCGCGGATCTGATCATCGTCGGTGCCGGTATGGTCGGCAGCGCCCTGGCGCTGGCCCTGGAGCACAGCGGCCTGGAAATTCTGGTGGTGGACGGCAGCCCGCTGCGCCTGGCGCCGTTCGATCCGGCTGCCGCCTTCGAGCCGCGGGTCAGCGCCCTGTCCATGGCCAGCCAGCGCATCCTTGCACGCCTCGGCGCCTGGGACGGCATCGCCGCGCGGCGCGCCTGCGCCTATGGCGAGATGCGCGTGTGGGACGGCAGCGGCACCGGCAGCATCCATTTCGCCGCGGCCAGCGTGCATGCCGAAACCCTCGGCCACATAGTCGAGAACCGCGTGGTGCAGGACGCCCTGCTCGAGCGTTTGCACGACAGTCAGCTCGGCCTGCTGCCCGGCGCACGTCTGGAGCAGCTGCGCCGCAGCGGCGACGACTGGCTGCTGACCCTGGAGGGCGGTCGCCAGCTGCGCGCGCCGCTGCTGGTGGCGGCCGATGGCGCCAACTCCGCGGTGCGCCGCCTGGCCGGCTGCGCCAGCCGCGAGTGGGATTACCTGCACCACGCCATCGTCACCAGCGTGCGGGTCGAGCGCCCGCACCAGGCCACCGCCTGGCAGCGCTTCACCGACGACGGCCCGTTGGCCTTCCTGCCGCTGGCCGGCGCGGCGGGCGAGCACTGGTGCTCGATCGTCTGGTCGACCCTGCCGAGCGAGGCCGAGCGGTTGATGGCACTGGACGATGAAGCCTTCTGCATCGAGCTGGGCAAGGCCTTCGAGCACCGCCTCGGCCAGGTGCTGCATGCCGACCGTCGCCTGTGCATCCCGCTGCGTCAGCGTCATGCCAAGCGTTACGTCGAGCCGGGGCTGGCGCTGATCGGCGACGCCGCGCATACCATCCACCCGCTGGCGGGGCAGGGGGTCAACCTGGGTTTTCTCGACGCCGCGGTGCTGGCCGAGGTGCTGCTGCATGCCGCCGAGCGTGGCGAGAACCTGAGTGAGGAGCGCGTGCTGAGCCGCTTCGAGCGCCGGCGCATGCCGCACAACCTGGCGATGATGGCGGCGATGGAGGGCTTCCAGCGCCTGTTCCAGGCCGACCCCTTGCCGGTGCGGCTGCTGCGCAACGTCGGCCTCGATCTGGTCGATGGCCAGGCCGAGGCCAAGGCGCTGTTCGTGCGTCAGGCGCTGGGGCTGAGCGGCGACCTGCCGGAGCTGGCGCGCGCCTTGTAACACTCGTTGACTTTTGTTGACGTATTTACGTTGAGAAGGCAAATAACATTCACTACTATTCAGCCACTTTTTTCATCCACAAGAGGCTGGTCCCATGAAGGCTCGCAACGCGCTGCTCGCTGCATTCACCCTCGGCACCCTGGCAAGCGCCGTCCAGGCCGCCGATGAGGTGGTGGTCTACTCCGCCCGTATCGACGAGCTGATCAAGCCGGTATTCGATCTCTACACCGAAAAGACCGGGGTCAAGGTGAAGTTCATCACCGACAAGGAAGCCCCGCTGATCGCCCGCCTCAAGGCCGAAGGCGCCAACACCCCGGCCGACCTGCTGATCACCGTCGACGCCGGCAACCTCTGGCAGGCCGAGCAGGAAGGCGTGCTGCAGCCGACCAAGTCGGACCTGATCGCCGCCAATATCCCCGCCCAGTACCGTTCCAGCAGCGACAGCTGGACCGGCCTGTCGCTGCGCGCGCGGACCATCTTCTACTCCACCGAGCGGGTCAAGCCGGAAGAGCTGTCCACCTACGAGGCGCTGGCCGACAAGAACTGGGAAGGCCGCCTGTGCCTGCGCACCAGCAAGAAGGTGTACAACCAGTCGCTGACCGCCACCCTGATCGAGACCCACGGCGCCGAGAAGACCGAGCAGATCGTCAAGGGCTGGGTGAACAACCTGGCCACCGACGTGTTCGCCGACGACACCGCGCTGCTGCAGGCCATCGACGCCGGCCAGTGCGACGTCGGCATCACCAACACCTACTACTACGGCCGTCTGCACAAGCAGCAGCCGGATCTGAAGGTCAAGCCGTTCTGGCCGAACCAGAACGACCGTGGCGTGCACGTCAACCTGGCCGGCGCCGGCGTGACCAAGCACGCGCCGCACCCGGAGCAGGCGCGCAAGCTGCTGGAGTGGATGACCACCCCGGAAGCGCAGAGCATCTTCGCCGGCGTCAACCAGGAATTCCCTGCCAACCCGGCAGTTGCGCCGTCCGAGGAAGTGGCCGCCTGGGGCAGCTTCAAGGCCGACTCCATCGCCACCGAAGTGGCCGGCAAGCGCCAGGCCGAAGCGACCATGCTGATGGATCGCGCCGGCTGGCAGTAAGCTGCTGGCGAGAACGCCGCCGGTGCGTCACGGCGTACCCTCGGTGATCCGCGCCGCTGCCGTTATACTTCGACGCCCCGCCCAGCCGGGGCGTCGTCTTTTCCGCCGTCGAGGAATCCGCGTGCCGCATCCCGTCCAGCGTCGCTGGTACCCCATCGTCTTCGCCGTTGCCCTGCTGGTGCTGCTGCCGCTGTCGGTGCTGCTGCTCAGCTGGCACGAGGTGGATGCGCAGATCTGGGCGCACCTGTGGCAGACGCAGATGGCGCGGCTGATCGGCAATACCCTGACCCTGGTACTCGGCGTCGGCATCGGCGTGACCCTGCTCGGCGTCAGCCTGGCCTGGCTCACCAGCCTCTGCGAGTTTCCCGGGCGGCGCTGGCTGGACTGGGCGCTGATGCTGCCCTTCGCCATTCCCGCCTATGTCCTGGCCTTCGTTTTCGTCGGCCTGCTGGATTTCGCCGGGCCGCTGCAGAGCCTGCTGCGCGAGTGGTTCGGCAGCGGCCTGCGCCTGCCGCGGGTGCGCTCCACCGGCGGGGTGATCATCGTCCTGGTGCTGGTGTTCTACCCCTACGTCTACCTGCTCGCCCGCGGCGCCTTCCTGGCCCAGGGCAAGGGCCTGATGGAGGCCGCGCGGGTGCTCGGGCAGAGTCCCTGGCAGGCCTTCTGGCGCGTCGCCCTGCCCATGGCGCGGCCGGCCATCGGCGCCGGCCTGGCCCTGGCGATCATGGAGACCCTGGCCGATTTCGGCGCGGTGTCGGTGTTCAACTTCGACACCTTCACCACCGCCATCTACAAGACCTGGTACAGCTTTTACAGCCTGACCAGCGCCACCCAGCTGGCCAGCCTGCTGCTGCTGGCGGTGGCCCTGGTGCTCTATGGCGAGCGCCGCGCCCGGGGCGCCGCGCGGCCGGCCAACGAACGCCCGCGCGGCCAGGCGCTGTACCAGCTGCACGGCTGGCAGGCGTTCGCCGCCAGCGCCTGGTGCGGCCTGGTGTTCGCCTGCGCCTTCGTCATCCCGCTGCTGCAGCTGCTGGTGTGGTTCTGGCAGCGCGGCCGCTTCGACCTCGACGAGCGCTACGCCGGGCTGATCCTGCACAGCCTCTACCTGGGCGGCATGGCGGCCTTGATCACGGTCGCGGTGGCCATGCTGCTGGCCTTCGCCCGGCGCCAGGCGCCGACCCGCGGGGTGCGCGTCGGCGTGGCCCTGGGCAATATCGGCTACGCCCTGCCGGGCTCGGTGCTGGCGGTGGCGATCATGCTGGCGTTCAGTTTCCTCGACCGCGAACTGGTGATCCCGCTGTCCGGCGCCCTGGGCGGTGCCGGCAAGCCGCTGTTGCTGGGCAGCCTGGCGGCGCTGCTGGTGGCCTACCTGATCCGCTTCATGGCGGTGGCCTTCGGCCCGCTGGAAACCAGCCTGGCGCGCATCCGCCCGTCGCTGCCGGAGGCCTCGCGCAGCCTCGGCGTCGGCGGCATCGGCCTGTTCTTGCGGGTCTATCTGCCGCTGCTGCTGCCGGGCACCCTGTCCGCTGCGCTGCTGGTGTTCGTCGACGTGCTCAAGGAAATGCCGGCCACCCTGCTGATGCGCCCCTTCGGCTGGGACACCCTGTCGGTGCGGGTATTCGAGATGACCAGCGAAGGCGAATGGGCGCGCGCAGCGTTGCCGGCGCTGACCCTGATACTGGTCGGCCTGCTGCCGGTGATCCTGCTGATCCGCCGTTCGGCGCGGCGGATCGGCTAACCGAGGGCGACCTTCGGTCAGGATGACCCCTGCCGACCTTGCGGCTACAATGCGCGCCATTCGCGAGCCGGGGTAACCGGCAGGTGTGTCGAGAAGCGTAAGCGCGGCGGCCAGTGCAACGCAGCAATGGCAACGCAGCCAGCTTCTCGGGGCCTGAATCGCTTCGCCAAGCCCGGAAGGAGAAACCCATGGGACAGCGTACCCCCCTCTATGACCTGCATCTGGCGCTGGGCGCCAAGATGGTCGATTTCGGCGGCTGGGACATGCCGCTGCACTACGGCTCGCAGGTGGAGGAACATCATCAGGTGCGCCGCGAGTGCGGCGTGTTCGACGTCTCGCACATGTGCGTGGTGGACGTCGCCGGCAGCCAGGCGCAGGCCTATCTGCAGCGCCTGCTGGCCAACGACGTGGCGCGCCTGGAGGGCGTCGGCAAGGCGCTGTACAGCGCCATGCTCAACGAGCAGGGCGGGGTGATCGACGACCTGATCGTCTACCTCACCAGCTCTTCTTCCCAGGAGCAGGGCTATCGCCTGGTGGTCAACGCCGGCACCCGCGACAAGGACCTGGCCTGGATGCACGCCCAGGCCGGCGATTTCGCCGTCGAGCTGCGCGAGCGCCGCGATCTGGCCATGCTCGCCATCCAGGGCCCGCGCGCCCGCGCCCGCGTCGCCGAGCTGGTGACCCAGGCGCGCGCTGCGCTGATCCACGAACTCAAGCCGTTCCAGGGCCTGCCCGAGGGCGACTGGTTTATCGCCCGCACCGGCTACACCGGCGAGGACGGCCTGGAGATCATCCTGCCGGCCAGCGAAGTCGTCGCCTTCCTCAACGAACTGGTCGGCGCCGGCATCGCCCCCATCGGCCTCGGCGCGCGCGACACCCTGCGCCTGGAGGCGGGGATGAACCTCTACGGCCAGGACATGGACGAGAGCGTCTCGCCGCTGGCCGCCAACCTGGCCTGGACCATCGCCTGGGAGCCGGCCGCGCGCGACTTCATCGGCCGCGCCGCACTGGAGGCGCAGCGCGCCGCCGGTTGCCCGAGCAAGCTGGTCGGCCTGGTGCTGGAGGAGCGCGGCGTGCTGCGCGCGCATCAGGTGGTGCGCGTCGAGGGCGTCGGCGACGGCGAGATCACCAGCGGCAGCTTCTCGCCGACGCTGAACAAGTCCATCGCCCTGGCCCGCGTGCCGGCGGCCACCGGCGAGCGCGCCGAAGTGGAAATCCGTGGCAAGTGGTACCCGGTGCGGGTGGTCAAGCCGAGCTTTGTACGTAACGGCAAAACCCTGATCTAAGAACCTGTCTACGATCTGCTGCGCGTCGGCCCTGCTGCGTTAAAAACAGGCTCGGAATGCTCATTTACAGCTCGTAAACTCCGCTTCCTCGCCTGTTTTTGCCTTGCATGGCTCTAGCTCGCGAGATCGTAAACAGGTTCTGAATCTTTTTGGGCCACGGCGCCGGCTTTCGCTCCCGCCGCGGCCTGCTAAATTGTCCTGACGGCCCGCTTGCCGTCATCGCTTACGAGGAACGACACATGAGCAATATTCCCGCCGATCTGCGTTACGCCGCCAGCCACGAGTGGGCGCGCCTGGAGGCCGACGGCAGCGTGACCGTGGGCATTTCCGACCACGCCCAGGAAGCCCTCGGTGATGTGGTGTTCATCGAGCTGCCGGAGCTCGGCAAGCAGCTGGACGCCGGCCAGGAAGCCGGGGTGGTGGAGTCGGTCAAGGCCGCCTCCGACATCTACGCGCCGATCGGCGGCGAGGTGATCGCGATCAACGAGGCGCTGGCCGACAGCCCCGAGAGCGTCAACAGCGACCCCTACGGCAGCTGGTTCTTCAAGCTCAAGCCGAGCGATGCCAGCGAGCTGAACAAGCTACTCGACGCCGCCGCCTACCAGGCCGCTGCCGACGCCGATTCCTGATCGGCGGCAACGCCCAGAGAACCCGCTTCGGCGGGTTTTTGCGTTTATGGCGTACGCCTTGACCGTTGGTCGCCTTGGGTAACACTTTTCAAAAATACAATATATAAAAATACATATTGTATTTGCCTAAGGTGTAGCCATGACCGACGCCCTCGATATCCAGCAGCTGCGCGCCAATGCCGATGCCGCCGGCCAGCTGCTCAAGGCCCTGGCCAACCCGGATCGCCTGCTGCTGCTGTGCCAGCTGGCCCAGGGCGAGCGCAACGTCAGCGAGCTGGAGGCGCTGCTCGGCATCCAGCAGCCGACCCTGTCGCAGCAGCTGGCCGTGCTGCGCCGCGAAGGACTGGTGGCAACCCGCCGCGACGGCAAGCAGATCCATTACCGCATCAGCAGCCCGGCGGCGCTGGCGGTGATCGAGACGCTGTACCGGCTGTTCTGCGAGGGCCAGGAGCAATGAGCATCGACTGGCTCAATTTCACGCCTTGGAGCGCGCTGGCTGGCGGCGCGCTGATCGGCCTGGCGGCGGCCATCTTCGCCCTGGCCAACGGCCGCATCGCCGGCATCAGCGGCCTGCTCGGCAGCCTGCTGCAGCCGAGCGCGCAGGGCCGTGGCGAGGCGGCGCTGTTCCTCCTCGGGCTGCTGGTCGCGCCCGTGCTGTGGGGCCTGTTCGCCGCCCTGCCGGCGATCGAGTTCGACAGCGGCGCCCTCGGGCTGATCGGCGCCGGTCTGCTGGTGGGGATTGGCACCCGCTACGCCAGCGGTTGCACCAGCGGCCATGGCGTATGCGGGATTGCCCGCCTGTCGCCGCGCTCGCTGGTGGCGACCCTGTGCTTCATGGCCGCGGGTTTCGCCACGGTGTTTGTCCTGCGTCATCTGTTGGGGGGCTGAATATGGCCAGACTCAGTGCATTCGCCTGCGGCCTGCTGTTCGGCCTGGGGTTGCTGCTGGCCGGCATGGCCAACCCGGCCAAGGTGCTGGCCTTCCTCGACCTGGCCGGCGCCTGGGATCCCTCGCTGGCGCTGGTGATGGTCGGCGCCATCGCCGTCGCGGCCCTGCCCTTGCACCTGGCGGGGCGGCGTTCCCGCGCGCTGCTGGGCGGCGCCATGCAATTGCCGAGGCGGCGCGAGCTGGATGCCCGGTTGGTCGGCGGCAGCCTGCTGTTCGGCCTCGGCTGGGGCATCGCCGGCATTTGCCCGGGGCCGGCCGTGGCCATTCTGCTCAGCGGGCACTGGCAGGCGCCGCTGTTCGTCGCCGCGCTGCTCGCCGGGATGCTGATCTTTGCCGCGCTGGAGGGCCGGCGCGGCCACTGACCGAGGAGGTCGTCATGCAACGCAACGTAGGGAACCTCGACCGCAGCCTGCGCATCGCCGCCGGGCTGATCCTGATCGGCCTCAGCCTGTCCGGCGTCATCGGCCTGTGGGGCTGGATCGGCCTGCTGCTGCTGGCCAGCGGAATCTTCCGCTTCTGTCCGGCCTATCCGCTGTTAGGCGTCAATACTTGTAAATCCAAATCCTGAATCGCAGGGGGCGGGCGACTCGCCGTCGTCCGCCCGGGAGCCGGCATGTCGCCCGTCATCACCCCCTTCTTCGATCCCGCCACCTTCACCTACAGCTACGTGGTCGCCGACCCGTCCAGCCGCCGCTGCGCCATCGTCGATTCGGTGCTGGACTACGACCCGGCCGCCGGGCGTACCTCGCATGCCGGCGCCGCACGCATCGTCGCCCACGTGCGCGAGCAGGGCCTGACGGTGGACTGGCTGCTGGAAACCCATGTGCACGCCGACCACCTGTCGGCCGCGCCCTACCTGCAGCGCGAGCTGGGCGGCCGGCTGGCCATCGGCGAGCGCATCACCCAGGTGCAGAGCACCTTCGGCCAGCTGTTCAACGCCGGCCGCGAGTTCGCCACCGACGGTTCCCAGTTCGACCGCCTCCTGCGCGACGGCGAGCGCTTCCAGATCGGCGCCATCGAGGCCTTCGCCCTGCACACCCCGGGGCACACGCCGGCCTGCATGAGCTACGTGATCGGCGACGCCGTCTTCGTCGGCGACACCCTGTTCATGCCGGACTACGGCACCGCGCGCTGCGATTTTCCCGGCGGCGATGCGCGCACCCTGTACCGTTCGATCCGCCGCCTGTTCGAACTGCCGGACGCCACCCGCCTGTTTCTCTGCCACGACTACAAGGCGCCGGGGCGCGCCGATTTCTGCTGCGAGACCACGGTGGCCGAGCAGCGCGCGCACAACCTGCACGTGCACGAGGGCATCGGCGAGGACGCCTTCGTCGCCATGCGCCAGGCGCGTGATGCCACGCTGGAGGTGCCGACCCTGATGCTGCCGGCGGTGCAGGTCAACATGCGCGCCGGGCAGCTGCCGCCGGCCGAGGACAACGGCGTGCGCTACCTGAAGATTCCCCTGGACCGCCTATGAAAGCCTCGTCGCTGCGCCGTTGGCTGCCCTGGCTGGAGTGGGGCCGGCACTATGATCGGCAGACCGCGGCCGGCGATGCCCTGGCGGCGCTGATCGTCACCCTGCTGTTGATTCCGCAGAGCCTGGCCTATGCCATGCTCGCCGGCCTGCCACCGGCTGCCGGGCTCTACGCCAGCATGCTGCCGTTGCTGGCCTACGCCCTGTTCGGCAGCAGCCGCACCCTGGCCGTGGGCCCGGTGGCGGTGGTCTCGCTGATGACCGCGGCGGCCCTGCAGCCGCTGTTTCCCGCCGGCAGCGCCGAGTACGCCGGCGCCGCCCTGCTGCTGGCGCTGCTGTCCGGCGCGCTGCTCTGTGGCATGGCACTGCTGCGCCTGGGCTTTATCGCCAACTTCCTCAGCCATCCGGTGATCTCCGGCTTTATCAGCGGCGCCGCCCTGCTGATCGTCCTCGGCCAGCTGGCGCCGCTGCTCGGCATCGCCGCCGCCGGCGCGACCCTGGGCCAACTGCTGCCGGCGCTGGCGCGGGGCCTGCCGGCCAGTCACGGGCCGACCCTGCTGCTCGGCGTCGGCTGCCTGGTGCTGCTGTTCTGGGCGCGGCGCGGCATGCCGCCGCTGTTGCAACGCTGCGGCCTGGACCAGGCCTGGGCCGGCAACCTGAGCCGGGCGGTGCCGGTGCTGGCGATGATCCTGGCCACCGGCGCGGTCTGGCTGTGGCAACTGGATGAGCGCGGCGTGCGGGTGGTCGGCAGCATCGCCGCCGGCCTGCCGGTACCGAGCCTGCCGCCGCTGGATCTCGAGCTGGCGCGGCAGCTGCTGCCGGCGGCGCTGCTGATCAGCCTGGTGGGCTTCGTCGAGTCGATGGCGGTGGCGCAGACCCTGGCGGCCAGGCGGCGCCAGCGTATCGAGCCGGACAGCGAGCTGCTCGGCCTCGGCGCGGCCAACCTGGCGGCGGCCTTCAGCGGCGGCCTGCCGGTGACCGGCGGCATCGCCCGTTCCCAGGTCAACTTCGAGGCCGGCGCGCGGACGCCCATGGCCGGGGTGTTCAGCGCCGTCGGCATCGCCCTCGGCGCGCTGCTGCTGGCGCCGCTGCTGCAGCGGCTGCCACAGGCGGCGCTGGCGGCGATCATCGTCGTCGCGGTGTGGGGGCTGATCGACCTGCACGGTCTGGCGCGCACCTGGCGCTATTCGCGGCAGGACGGCGCGGCGCAGGCGGCGACCCTGGCCGCGGTGCTGCTGCTCGGCGTCGAGACCGGCATCGTCCTCGGCGTCGGCCTGTCGCTGCTGCTGTTTCTCTGGCGCACCAGCCGCCCGCATATCGCCGTGGTCGGCCAGGTGCCGGGCAGCGAGCACTTTCGCAACGTCGAGCGCTTCCAGGTGATCGAGAGCCCCAGCGTGCTGTCGCTGCGGGTCGACGAGAGCCTGTATTTTCCCAATGCGCGTTATCTCGAGGACCGCGTCGCCGCGCTGGTCGCCGCGCGGCCGCAGGTGCGTCACCTGGTGCTGATGTGCCCGGGGATCAACCTGATCGACGCCAGCGCCCTGGAGTCGCTGGAGGCCATCGCCGAGCGCCTGCGCGCCGCCGGGGTGCAGCTGCACCTGTCGGAGGTCAAGGGGCCGGTGATGGACCAGCTCGGCCGCTCGGATTTTCTCCAGCGTTTCGGCGGCCAGGTGTTCGTCAGCCACTACCAGGCGCTGCGCCAGCTGGACCCGCTGAGTACCAGGCGGGCGTTGCAGGCGGGCCGCTGAGCGCGGCCCGCCCGACGCTTCAGCGCCCTTGCGGCGCCGGCTGCTGCTGGGTGATGCAGTGGATATTGCCGCCGCCGAGGAGGATCTCGCGGCCGGGCACCATCACCACGCGGTGCGCGGGGAAGACCCGCTCGAGGATGGCGCGGGCCTCGGCGTCCTTGGCGTCGTCGAAGCTCGGCGCGACGATGCCGCCGTTGACGATGAGGAAGTTGACGTAGGAGCCGGCCAGGCGGATCGACGGATCGCGTGCCTGGCTGCCTTCGGCGGCGTCGACGCCGGCGCACTCTTCCTCAGTGGCGTGGATCGGCCCGGGGATCGGCATCTTGTGCACGATCAGCTGGCGACCCTTGGCGTCGCGCGCGCTTTCCAGCACGCGCATGGCGGCCTGGCAGCGCGGGTAGTTGGGATCGTTCTGATCGTCGGTCCAGGCCAGCAGCACCTCACCGGGGCGCACGTAGCAGCAGAAGTTGTCAACGTGGCCGTCGGTCTCGTCGTTGTACAGGCCGTCCGGCAGCCAGATCACCGTATCGATGGCCAGCTGCTCCGCTAGCTGCGCCTCGATCTGTTCGCGGGAGAGGTGCGGGTTGCGGTTCTGGTTGAGCAGGCATTCCTCTGTGGTGATCAGGGTGCCGTCGCCGTCGACGTGGATCGAGCCGCCCTCGAGCACGAAGCCCTCGGTGCGGTAGCGGCCTGCGCGCTCGATCTCGAGGATCTTGCGCGCCACCTGATCGTCGCGCTGCCAGGGCCAGTACAGGCCGCCGTCGAAGCCGCCCCAGGCGTTGAAGGTCCAGTCCACGCCGCGCACTTCGCCGCTGGCGTTGGTGACGAAGGTCGGCCCGGTGTCGCGCACCCAGGCGTCGTCGGTGCTGATTTCCACCAGGCGGATGTTGTCGTCGTCCAGGCGCGCGCGGGCGTTCTCGTACTGCGCGGCGGACACGCAGACGGTCACCGGTTCGAACTCGGCGATGGCGCGGGCCACCGCGGCGAAGGCGGCCTGCGCCGGCTTGCCGCCGAGGCGCCAGTTGTCCGGGCGTTCGGGCCAGACCATCCAGGTCTGGCTGTGGGGTTCCCATTCCGCCGGCATGCGGAAACCGTCGGCGCGTGGAGTGCTGTTCAGGGTGGTCATGGTTCGATCCGTAGGGTGCGTCGTGCGCACCGGCGAAGGTATGGGGGGTTACTCGGAGAGGCTCTCGCCGTCGAGGGTCGCCAGCGGCCAGTATAGGTTCGGCCGGCGGTCGCGGAATACGCCCCAGGCGCTGCGCACCTTCTCCAGCTCGGTCAGATCGAAGCTGTGCACCAGCGCGCCTTCCTCGCTCTGATCCAGCTCCTCGACCTTCTCGCCGAACTGGTTGGCGATAAAGGAGCTGCCGTAGAAGCTGATGGCGTAGCCGTCCTGCTCCTCGCGGCCGATGCGGTTGCTGGCCACCAGCGGCATCAGGTTGGCGCCGGCGTGGCCCTGCTGCACGCGCTGCCAGTGCTCGCGCGAGTTGATGGCGGGGTCGTGCGGCTCGCTGCCGATGGCGGTGGGGTAGAACAGGATTTCCGCGCCCAGCAGCGCCATGCTGCGCGCGCATTCGGGGAACCACTGGTCCCAGCAGATGCCGACGCCGATCCTGGCGTAGGCGGTGTCCCACACCTTGAAGCCGCTATCGCCCGGGTTGAAGTAGTACTTCTCGTGGTAGCCGGGGCCGTCCGGGATATGGCTTTTCCGATAAATCCCGAGGTTGCTGCCGTCGGCGTCGATGATCGCGATGCTGTTGAAGCGGGCGCGACCGGCGCGCTCGAAGAAGCTGATCGGCAGCACCACTCGCAGTTCGGCGGCGACCTTCTGGAAGTGCAGGATCGCCGGGTTTTCCTCTGCCGGGGTGGCCAGCTGGGTGTAGTCGGCATTGGGCTTCTGGCAGAAGTAGGGGGTCTCGAACAGCTCCTGGATCAGGATGATCTGCGCGCCCCGGGCAGCGGCCTGGCGCACCAGCTTCTCGGCGTTGGCGATATTGCCGGCGACATCCCAGGAACAGGCCATCTGGGTCGCGGCGACGGTGACGATACGGGACATACAGCACCTCTTGGACTTGTGGGCAGGCGGCTCCGGGCTCGCGGAGGCCTGCTCGGGAAGCCATGGCAGAACATCGATCATGGCGAGATGCTCGATTTATATCCGATAAAAATCGAATTTAGAAGGTTGAGAAGGTAGGAAAGGCAAAATATTTCGGATTTTTATCGGATTAATATCCGTCAGTCTGGTTCCTGGCCGAGCCCGCTTGGGGAGACGCGGAGTCATCCGCGAACAGGGCCGCGCGCCGGGCCAAGGTCGTGCGTGAACAAATGCGCCCCTGCAGGGCTATGGCGCGCTGTGCGCAGCAGGCCTAATGGTCAGCGGTGCGCGCGGCCTAGGCGGCCCCGCGACACCCTAGGTAAGCGGCGCGGGGCGTTTCGGCAGGGCGGCGGGCAGGTAGAGGCCGAGGTAGGCGTCGAACACACGCATGCCTTCCTCGGCCAGGCGCGGGGTGATGGCGCCGTGCAGCTGCACCGAGCGGGCGTAGACGCGGTCGCCCAGCTCCATGGCCAGGGCGAACACCTCGATATCGCTCGGCAGTTGCGGCAGGGGGAAGTGGCGCTCGAACAGCGCCTGCATCAGTCGCCCCAGTTCCACGTCGTGCTGGCGGTCGGCCTGGGTCACCTCGGCCAGGCCGTGCTGGGCGAGGATCAGCTGGCGCGCGGCGGCGTCGGCGGCGTAGATCGCCAGCATGCGCTGCTCGACGAGGCGCGACAGGTCGTGCCAGCTGCGCAGCGCGGCGTGTTCCACCGGCTGCTGCAGGCAGGCACGGAAGGCGGCGTGGACGTCGGCGGTGAGGCCTTCGAGCAGCGCCGGCACGCTGGCGAAGAAGTGGTAGACCGAGGACGGCGGAATCGCCGCACGCTCGGCCACGGCATAGATCGACAGGTTGGCCACGCCCTGCTCGGCCAGCAGCGCACGTGCGGCCTGGAGGATCACGGCGATCCGCGCCTGGCTGCTGGCGCGCGGTTTGCGGGGGCTGGCGGGGCGCGACATGGCGAACTCCGGGGGCAAGGAGGCGCTATTGGATGCCAGGCGGCGCTGCCGAGGCAAGTCGTTCGCCACCGCAATGGGCCTTGGCCGCGCCTGGCTTCAGCGTCAGCCCTTCAGCCGCCGGCGCGAAAGCGCTGCCAGACCCGGTCGCGCACTTCTGCGTGTTTCTCCGGCAGCACCTCCAGGGCGTGCAGGCGGCGCTTGGTGTCCTGGTCCGGATAGAGCCCGGGCTGGTTGAGCAGGGCGGCGTCGAGGAACTGCGCGGAATCGGCATTGCCGTTGGGGTAGAGGGTCTCGGCGGTGATCAGCGCAGCCACCTGCGGCTGCATCAGGTAGTCGATGAAACGATGGGCCAGGTCGGCGCGCCGTGCGCTGGCTGGGATCACCAGGTTGTCGATAAACAGCACCGAGCCTTCCTCGGGCACCAGGAAGCGCACCGGCTGGCCGGCGTCGGCGGCGGCCAGGGCGTCGCCGACCCAGGCCATGGCCAGGCACAGGCGGCCGTGGCTGAGGTCGTCGATATAGCGTTCGCTGTCGACGTAGCGCAGGTGCGGGCGCAGGCCGTCGAGCAGGTTGCCGGCGCGCTCGATGCGGCTCGGAGCGCTGCGCGCCAGGCTGCGGCCCTGGTAGTTGAGCAGCAGCGCCAGGGTCTCGTCCGGGGCGTCCAGCACGCTGACGCCGCAACTGGCCAGGCGCGCGCTCTGCGCGGCGTCGAACAGCAGGCTCCAGCTGTCCGGCAGCGGCCCGCCGTAGGCGGCCTCGGCCTGCGGCACGTTGATCGCCAGGCCCACCGCGCCCCACAGGTAGGGCACGGCGTGGCGGTTCTGCGGGTCGACCGCGGCCAGCTTGCTCAGCAGCTGCTTGTCCAGGTGCTTGCGGTTGGGCAGCAGGCGCAGGTCCAGCGGCTGGATGCCGCCGGCGGCAATCAGCGCCGGCAGGTCGTTGTGCGAGGGCACCGCGACGTCGATGGACTCGCCGCTGGCCAGGGCGTTGGCCAGTTCCTCGGCGCTGCTGAAGGTGCGGTACTCCACGGCGATGCCGGTGTCACGGGTGAAACTCTCCAGCACCTGCGGGGCGATGTAGTCGTTCCAGTTGTAGACGCGGATGCTGTCGGCGGCGGCCGTCAGTCCGGGAGCCAGGGCCAGCAGTAGCGGAGCGAGAACGCGAAACATGACGACCTCCTCGAGGCATGGCTTCGCCGCTGCGCATGGCGCGGGCGGTTCGGCAGAGCGTGGGTGGCAGACAAAACAACGCCGGCACTAGGGCCGGCGTCGGGCATTGCATCAGACGGTATGCAGGTACCAGTTGTACTCGAGGTCGGAGATGGTGGTCTCGAACTCCTGCAGCTCGGCTTCCTTGCAGGCGACGAAGATGTCGATGTAGTCCGGGCTGATGTACTTGTTCAGCACCTCGCTGTCGTCCAGCTCGCGCAGCGCGTCGCGCAGGTTGTTCGGCAGGCTCTGCTCGAGCTGCTCGTAGGAGTTGCCTTCGATCGGCTCGCCCGGGTCGATCTGGTTGGTCAGGCCGTGGTGGATGCCGGCGAGGATCGACGCCAGCATCAGGTAGGGGTTGGCGTCGGCGCCGGCCACCCGGTGTTCGATGCGCACGGCGTCGGCGCTGCCGGTGGGCACGCGCACGGCCACGGTGCGGTTGTCCAGCGCCCAGCTCGGCGCGTTGGGCACGTAGAACTGCGCGCCGAAGCGGCGGTAGGAGTTCACGTTGGGGCAGAGGAAGGCCATGCTCGCGGCCATGGTGTCGAGAATGCCGCCGATGGCGTGGCGCAGCGGCTGGTTCTGCAGCGGGTCGTCGGAGGCGAAGATGTTCTTGCCGGTCTTCTTGTCCAGCAGCGAGATGTGCACGTGCAGGCCGTTGCCGGCCTGGCCCGGGTAGGGCTTGGCCATAAAGGTGCTGTCCATCTCGTGGTCGTAGGCGATGTTCTTGATCAGGCGCTTGAGCAGCAGCGCGTAGTCGCAGGCCTTGATGGCGTCCTCGACGTGGTGCAGGTTGACCTCGAACTGCGCCGGGGCGCTTTCCTTGACGATGGCGTCGGCCGGGATGCCCTGCTCCTTGGCGGCTTCGAGCATGTCCTGCAGGCAGTCGACGTATTCGTCGAGGTCGTCGATCAGGTACACCTGGGTCGAATGCGGGCGCTTGCCGGAGATCGGCGAGCGCGGCGGCTGCGGCCGGCCGTTCACGTTCTCCTGGTCGATCAGGTAGAACTCCAGCTCGAAGGCGGCGCAGATCTTCAGGCCCATGTCGTCGAACTTCTGCACCACCTGGCGCAGCACTTCGCGCGGGTCGGCGAAGAAGGGGGTGCCATCCAGTTCGTGCATGGTCATCAGCAGCTGCGCGGTGGGGCGCTTCTGCCAGGGTTCGTTGCACAGGGTATTGGGGATGGGGAAGCAGATGCGGTCGGCATCGCCGATGTCCAGGCCCAGGCCGGTGCTTTCCACGGTGGCGCCATTGATGTCGAGGGCGAACAGCGACGCCGGCAGGTTGATGCCTTTCTCGTACACCTTGTGCAGGGCGTTACGGTCGATGCGCTTGCCGCGCACCACGCCGTTCATATCTGCAATAAGAAGGTCGACGAACAGGACCTCAGGATGTTCCTTAAGGAACGCGTTCGCTTCGTTAAGCTGAACGGCACGCGGGGGTACCGACATGATGCAACACCTTTATTGTTAAAAATATCAATCATGCAACTGCATGGGTGTGAGTCAATCGGAAACACCCATGGCTGTCAAGAGAGCCCTATGATGCCCTAAAAGAGGGCTGCACGGCCAGTTTTGGGGCGTTTCAGGGCATTGCGCCTGGCTGAAACGCCTGGCCGGCCGGGGTGCTCAGTCGGGTGTGTTCAATTTTTTACAGGGCTATTGTGTAAAAAAATGAACAAGGCTAAGCTCGGCTCAAACCCATAACAGCAATAAAACGGGTGTCTCATGTCTCGCCTGCCGATAGTCGGCGTCAGTGCCTGCACCAAGCAGATCGGTCACAACCTCTATCACACTGCCGGCGACAAGTATTTGCGCGCGGTGGTGGTCGGCGCCGGTGGCATGCCGCTGATCGTGCCGGCACTCGGCGAGCTGCTGGCGCTGCCGCAGCTACTCGAACAGCTCGACGGCCTGCTGTTCACCGGCTCGCCGTCCAACGTCGAACCTCATCATTACGCTGGCGCCGCCAGCGCACCCGGTACCTTGCACGATAGCGCACGCGATGCCACCACGCTGCCGCTGATCCGCGCGGCGCTCGACGCCGGCGTGCCGCTGCTGGGCATCTGCCGCGGCTTCCAGGAAATCAACGTGGCCTTCGGCGGCACCTTGCACCAGCGCGTGCACGAGATCCCAGGGCTGCTGGATCACCGCGAGCCGAAGGAGCAGCCGGTCGAGGTGCAGTACGGCCCGCGCCATGCACTGCAGGTGCAGCCCGGCGGGCTGCTCGACGGCATCGGCTTGCCGCGCGAGTTCCAGATCAATTCCATTCATGGCCAGGGCGTTGCACGTCTGGCGCCGGGCCTTCGCGTAGAAGCTCTGGCGCCCGACGGGTTGGTCGAAGCTTTTTCCGTCGAAGGTGCAAAAAGCTTCGCGCTGGGGGTGCAATGGCACCCCGAGTGGCAGGTAGCATCCAATCCGAATTATCTCGCCATCTTCCAGGCCTTTGGTGAGGCTTGCAGGGAGAGGGCGGGGCAACGCTGAACCGACTATACCTAGTCGGATTCTCCAACCCTGAGGTCTCTATGAGTACCAAGCTAGACCAGCTCACGAGCTGGCTGAAAGAACGCAAAATCACCGAAGTCGAGTGCCTGGTCAGCGACCTGACCGGCATTGCCCGCGGCAAGATCTCGCCGACCAACAAGTTCCTCGACGAGAAGGGCATGCGCCTCCCCGAGAGCGTGCTGCTGCAGACCGTGACCGGCGACTACGTCGAGGACGACATCTATTACGAGCTGCTCGACGAGGCGGACATCGACATGTTCTGTCGCCCCGACGAGAACGCTGTGTTCCTCGTGCCCTGGGCCATCGAGCCGACCGCGATGGTGATCCACGACACCTTCGACAAGCAGGGCAACCCGATCGAGCTGTCGCCGCGCAACATCCTCAAGAACGTGCTCAAGCTCTACGCCGACAAGGGCTGGCGGCCGATCGTCGCGCCGGAGATGGAGTTCTACCTGACCAAGCGCAACAGCGACCCGGACTTCCCGCTGGTGGCGCCGATGGGCCGCTCCGGGCGCCCGGAAGTGGGCCGGCAGTCGTTCTCCATCGACGCCGCCAACGAATTCGATCCGCTGTTCGAGGACGTCTACGACTGGTGCGAGCTGCAGGATCTGGACCTCGACACGCTGATCCACGAAGACGGCCCGGCGCAGATGGAAATCAACTTCCGTCACGGCGAGGCCCTGCACCTGGCCGACCAGATCACCGTGTTCAAGCGCACCATGCGCGAGGCCGCGCTCAAGCACGACGTGGCGGCGACCTTCATGGCCAAGCCGATCACCGACCAGCCGGGTAGCGCCATGCACATCCACCAGAGCGTGGTGGACATCAAGACCGGCAAGAACATCTTCTCCAACGACGACGGCACCATGAGCGAGCTGTTCATGCACCACATCGGCGGCCTGCAGAAGTACATCCCCGAGGTGCTGCCGCTGTTCGCGCCGAACGTCAACTCGTTCCGCCGCTTCCTGCCCGACACCTCGGCGCCGGTGAACGTCGAGTGGGGCGAGGAGAACCGCACCGTGGGCCTGCGCGTGCCGGAAGCCGGGCCGCAGAACCGCCGGGTGGAGAACCGCCTGGCCGGTGCCGACGCCAACCCCTACCTGGTGCTGGCCGCCTCCCTGCTGTGCGGCTACATCGGCATGGTCGAGGGCATCAAGCCCAGCGCGCCGGTCAAGGGCCGCGGCTACGAGCGGCGCAACCTGCGTCTACCGCTGACCATCGAGGCGGCGCTGGAGCGCATGGAGGCGTGCAAGGCCGCCGAGAAGTACCTGGGCGAGAAGTTCATGCGCGGCTATGTCGCGGTGAAACGCGCCGAGCACGAGAACTTCAAGCGCGTGATCAGTTCCTGGGAACGCGAGTTCCTGCTGCTGTCGGTGTGACCGGGGCGGGCGCGGCTGGCCGCGCCCGTTGCCATCGATTTCATCGGGCCGCCGCCGGCGACCCGCGTAATAAAAGGTGTTGTCATGACCAACCCGAAAACCGCCCAGTGGCAGGCCATGAGCCGCGCCCATCACCTGGCGCCGTTCAGCGACTACAAACAGCTGGCCGAGAAGGGCCCGCGCATCATCACCGAGGCCAAGGGCGTCTACCTGTGGGACAGCGAGGGTCACAAGATCCTCGACGGCATGGCCGGGCTCTGGTGCGTGGCCGTCGGCTACGGTCGCGAGGAACTGGTCGAGGCCGCGGCGACGCAGATGCGCCAGCTGCCGTTCTACAACACCTTCTTCCAGACCGCCCACCCGCCGGTGCTGGAGCTGGCCCAGGCCATCGCCGAACTGGCCCCCGAAGGCATGAACCACGTGTTCTTCACCGGTTCCGGCTCGGAAGGCAACGACACCATGCTGCGCCTGGTGCGCCACTACTGGGCGTGTCAGGGCAAGCCTGCCAAGAAGATCATCATCGCCCGCGAGAACGGCTACCACGGCTCCACCGTGGCCGGCGCCAGCCTCGGCGGGATGAAGGGCATGCACGAGCAGGGCGACCTGCCGATCCCCGGCATCGCCCATATCCCGCAGCCTTACTGGTTCGGCGAGGGTGGCGACAAGAGCCCGGCCGAGTTCGGCCTGTGGGCCGCCGACCAGCTGGAGGCGAAGATTCTCGAGCTGGGCGTGGAGAATGTCGCCGCCTTTATCGCCGAGCCGATCCAGGGCGCCGGCGGCGTGATCATCCCGCCCGAGAGCTACTGGCCGCGGATCAAGGAAATCCTGGCCAAGTACGACATTTTGTTCGTCGCCGACGAGGTGATCTGCGGCTTCGGCCGTACCGGCCAGTGGTTCGGCAGCGACTACTACGGCCTCAAGCCCGATCTGATGACCATCGCCAAGGGCCTGACCTCGGGCTACGTGCCCATGGGCGGGCTGATCGTCAGCGACCAGGTGTTCGACGTCATCGAGGCGCACGGCGACTTCAACCACGGCTTCACCTACTCCGGCCACCCGGTGGCGGCGGCGGTGGGCCTGGCCAACCTGCGCCTGCTCAAGGAAGAAGGCATAGTCGAGCGGGTCAGGACGGAAACGGCACCCTATTTGCAGCAACGTCTGCGCGAGCTGGCCGAGCATCCGCTGGTGGGCGAGGTGCGCGGTGTCGGCATGCTCGGCGCCATCGAGCTGGTGCGGGACAAGGCGACGCGCTCGCGCTACCCGGATGCGGTGGCGGCGGGCATGGTCTGCCGCGGACACTGCTTTACTAATGGTCTGATCATGCGCGCCGTGGGCGACACCATGATCATTGCGCCGCCGCTGGTGATCAGTCGTGCGGAGATCGACGAACTGGTGGAAAAAGCACGCAAGTGCCTGGACCTGACCCTGCGTGACCTGTCGGCCTGAACGGCCGGCGGCCACGTAAAGTTGTCAGCGGTGCCATGACCTTGCCAGACTGCGCCAGTGCGTTGGCCAGCCTCACCGGAAGGGCCTGCGCACCTTCCGGAATACCGACACAACAACAGGAGCTGTACGCATGAAAACATTCGGCAAAACCCTTCTAGCGTTGTCATTGGCCGCCGCCGTGGCCGGCACCGCTCAGGCCGAGGACAAGGTGCTGCACGTCTACAACTGGTCCGACTACATCGCCGAGGACACCCTGGACAACTTCCAGAAGGAAACCGGCATCAAGGTGGTCTACGACGTCTTCGACAGCAACGAAGTGCTGGAAGCCAAGCTGCTCTCCGGCGGCTCGGGCTACGACGTGGTGGTGCCGTCCAACCAGTTCCTCGCCAAGCAGATCAAGGCCGGCGTATTCCAGAAGCTGGACAAGTCCAAGCTGCCCAACTGGCAGAACCTCAACCCCGACCTGATGAAGGCGCTGGAAAACGCCGACCCGGGCAACCAGTACGCCTTCCCCTACCTGTGGGGCACCACCGGCATCGGCTACAACCCGGAGAAGGTCAAGGCCGCCCTCGGCGTCGACACCATCGACTCCTGGGACGTGCTGTTCAAGCCGGAGAACATGGAGAAGCTGAAATCCTGCGGCGTGGCCATGCTCGACGCCCCGGACGAAGTCTATGCCGCCGCGCTGCACTACCAGGGCCTGAACCCCAACCCGACCAGCACCGACGAGGTGGCCAAGGCCGAAGAGCTGCTGATGAAGGTGCGCCCCTACGTCACCTACTTCCACAGCTCCAAGTACATCTCCGACCTGGCCAACGGCGAGATCTGCGTGGCCCTGGGCTGGTCCGGCGACGTGTTCCAGGCGCAGGCCCGCGCCGAGGAAGCGAAGAACGGCGTGCCGGTGGCCTATGCCATTCCCAAGGAAGGCGCCGCCTCCTTCTTCGACATGATGGCCATCCCCGCCGATGCCAAGAACGTCGACGCCGCGCACACCTTCCTCAACTACATCCTGACCCCGGAAGTGATCGCGCCGATCTCCGACTACGTCGCCTACCCTAACGGCAACGCCAAGGCCACCCCGCTGGTCGCCGAGGAAATCCGCAACAACCCTGGCATCTACCCGACCGAGGAAGCCTCGAAGAAGCTCTACACCTTCTCCGAGCTGAGCCCCTCGGTGCAGCGCGCCATCACCCGCAGCTGGACCAAGGTCAAGTCCGGCCGCTAACGGCAGCAGCAACCTGTCTGCGGTGGGCATGCCCGCCGCAGACCCTAACAATAAAAGGAAGCTTGTATGCGTTGTTCGACCCTTGCGGCGGGCCGTCTGGCCGAGCCGATCGGAATGTCCCTCTGCGACCCGGCAGTCGTTTCCCGCGCGGGATAGCGCCCTGCGCGAAACGCTGAACAGGACGGATATTTCCGCTAAAGTGCCGGCCCTTTTGCGGGCGGCCCGATAGAAAGAGGATCTGCGTGTGCGAATTTCCTGCGGCAAGACCCTGATCACCAGTGCCCTGGCGCTGGGCCTGAATACCCTGGCCCAGGCGGCGGGGACGGTACACATCTACAACTGGAGCGACTACATCGGCGAGGACACCCTGGCCCAGTTCGAGGCGGCCACCGCCATCAAGCCGCTGTACGACGTGTTCGACTCCAACGAGACCCTCGAAGGCAAGCTGCTCGCCGGCCGTTCCGGCTACGACATCGTGGTGCCTTCCAACCATTTCCTCGGCAAGCAGATCAAGGCCGGCGCCTTCCAGAAGCTGGACAAGGCCAAGCTGCCGAACTGGAGCAACCTCGACCCGGCGCTGCTCAAGCAGCTGGAAGCCAACGACCCCGGCAACCAGTACGCCGTGCCCTACCTGTGGGGCACCAACGGCATCGGCTACAACGTCGAGAAGGTCAAGGCGGTGCTCGGCGTCGACAGCATCGACTCCTGGGCGGTGCTCTTCGAGCCGGAGAACATGGCCAAGCTTAGCCAGTGTGGCGTGGCCTTCCTCGATTCGGCGGACGAGATGATCCCCTCGGTGCTCAACTACCTGGGCCTCGACCCCAACAGCACCAATCCGGATGACTATGCCAAGGCCGAGGCCAAGCTGCTGGCGGTGCGTCCCCATGTCACCTACTTCCACAGCTCCAAGTACATCGGCGACCTGGCCAACGGCGAGATCTGCGTCGCCGCCGGCTTCTCCGGCGACATCCTGCAGGCCGCGGATCGCGCCGAGGAAGCCGGCAAGGGCATCGAGATCGCCTACAGCATTCCCAAGGAAGGCGGCAACCTGTGGTTCGACATGCTGGCCATTCCGGCCGACGCGGCGAACGTCGAGCAGGCCCATGCCTTTATCGATTTCCTCCTCCAGCCGCAGGTGATAGCCGAAGTCAGCGACTACGTCGGCTACGCCAACCCCAATACCCTGGCGGGCGCGCTGATGGACCAGGAGGTGCGTAACGACCCGTCCGTGTACCCGCCGCAGGCGGTACTGGACAAGCTGTTCATCTCGGCCGAATTGCCGGTCAAGGTGCAGCGTCTGATGACCCGTAGCTGGACCAAGATCAAGTCGGGTCAGTAACCCTTCCCGCCCGGCCGCAGGGGTCGGGCGTTACTTCCGGGAGTTTTCCTAAATGGCTGTTGCCTCCAGCGCCTACAAAAAAGCCCTCGAGGGGGACCAGACACCGAAAGAGGTGCTGGTCAAGATCGATCGGGTGACCAAGAAGTTCGACGAGACCGTGGCGGTCGACGACGTCTCGCTGACCATCAACAAGGGCGAGATCTTCGCCCTCCTCGGTGGTTCCGGCTCGGGCAAGTCGACCCTGCTGCGCATGCTCGCCGGCTTCGAGCGGCCCACCTCCGGGCGCATCATTCTCGATGGCGTCGACATCACCGACATGCCGCCCTACCAGCGGCCGATCAACATGATGTTCCAGTCCTACGCGCTGTTTCCGCACATGAGCGTGGCCGACAACATCGCCTTCGGCCTCAAGCAGGACGGCCTGCCCAAGGCCGAGATCGAGGCGCGCGTGGCCGAGATGCTCAAGCTGGTGCACATGAGCCAGTACGCCAAGCGCAAGCCGCACCAGCTGTCCGGCGGCCAGCGTCAGCGCGTGGCCCTGGCCCGTTCGCTGGCCAAGCGTCCCAAGCTGCTGCTGCTCGACGAGCCGATGGGCGCGCTGGACAAGAAGCTGCGTTCGCAGATGCAGCTGGAGCTGGTGGAGATCATCGAGCGGGTCGGCGTGACCTGCGTGATGGTCACCCACGACCAGGAAGAGGCCATGACCATGGCCCAGCGCATCGCCATCATGCACCTGGGCTGGATCGCCCAGACCGGCAGCCCGGTGGACATCTACGAGACCCCGGCCAGCCGCCTGGTGTGCGAGTTCATCGGCAGCGTCAACCTGTTCGACGGGCAGATCAGCAGCGATGAGGCCGACCACGCGATCATCGACTGCCCGCAGCTGGACAAGCCGATCTACATCGGCCACGGCGTCACCACCCGCGCCGAGGACAAGAAGGTCAGCTACGCCCTGCGCCCGGAAAAACTGCTGATGGCCAGCGAGCTGCCGGCCGATCACGAGCACCCCGAGTACAACTGGAGCCGCGGCCACGTGCACGACATCGCCTACCTCGGCGGCCACTCGGTGTACCACGTCAAACTCACCTCCGGGCAGATCGTGCAGTGCTTCATCGCCAACGCCGAGCGCCGCGGCAAGCGCCCGACCTGGGACGATCCGGTGGTGGTGTACTGGGAAGACGACAGCGGCGTGGTACTGCAATCATGAAACTGGCCAAACTCTCGCGCTACCTGCCCAGCGGGCGGCATGCCGTGATCGGCATCCCCTTCCTCTGGTTGTTCCTGTTCTTCCTGCTGCCCTTCGTCATCGTGCTGAAGATCAGCTTCGCCGAAGCCGACGTGGCGATTCCGCCCTACACCGAGATCTACAGCTGGGCCAACAACCAGTTGCAGATCGTGCTGAACCTGGGCAACTACATCTTCCTCACCGAGGACGCGCTGTACCTGTCGGCCTACCTCGGCTCGCTGCAGGTCGCCTTCTTCAGCACCTTGCTGTGCCTGCTGATCGGCTACCCCATGGCCTACGCCATCGCCCGCGCGCCGAAGGAACACCAGACGGTGCTGCTGCTGCTGATCATGATGCCGACCTGGACCGCGATCCTGATCCGCGTCTATGCCTGGATGGGCATTCTCGGTAACAACGGCCTGCTCAACAGCCTGCTGATGGGCATCGGCCTGATCGACACGCCGCTGCAGATCCTCAACACCAACGTGGCGGTCTATATCGGCGTGGTCTACTCCTACCTGCCGTTCATGATCCTGCCGCTCTACGCCAACCTGGTGAAGCACGACCTCAGCCTGCTGGAGGCCGCCTCCGACCTGGGTTCGAGCAACTTCAACAACTTCTGGAAGATCACCGTGCCGCTGTCGAAGAACGGCATCATCGCCGGCTCCATGCTGGTGTTCATCCCGGTGGTCGGCGAGTTCGTCATCCCCGAACTGCTCGGCGGCCCGGAGACCCTGATGATCGGCAAGGTGCTGTGGCAGGAGTTCTTCAACAACCGCGACTGGCCGGTGGCCTCGGCCCTGGCAGTGGTGATGCTGGCGATCCTGATCGTGCCCATCATTCTGTTCAACCGTAACCAGGCGAAAGAGCTGGAGGGCCGGCCATGATTCGTTCAATCACATTGAGCCCAGCATTTTGTTCAACCGGCTTTCCAACCAGAATCGGGGCCAAAGAGCTGGAGGGACGGCCATGAAGCGTTTCAGTTTCTCCAACATCATGCTCTGGGCCGGCCTGCTGTTCATCTACCTGCCCATGGTCATCCTGGTGATCTACTCGTTCAACGCTTCGCGGCTGGTGACGGTGTGGGGCGGCTGGTCGGTGAAGTGGTACGTCGGTCTGCTCGACAACACCCAGCTGATGAACTCGGTGATGCGCTCGCTGGAGATCGCCTGCTACACCGCCATCGCCGCGGTGGCGCTGGGCACCCTGGCGGCCTTCGTGCTGACCCGGGTCACCCACTTCAAGGGCCGTACTCTGTTCGGCGGCCTGGTCACCGCGCCGCTGGTGATGCCCGAGGTGATCACCGGTCTGTCGCTGCTGCTGCTGTTCGTGCTGATGGCGCAGCTGATCGGCTGGCCGGCGCAGCGCGGCATGACCACCATCTGGATCGCCCACACCACCTTCTGCTCGGCCTACGTGGCGGTGGTGGTGTCGGCGCGCCTGCGCGAGCTGGATCTGTCCATCGAGGAGGCGGCCATGGACCTGGGCGCCAAGCCGTGGAAGGTGTTCTTCCTGATCACCGTGCCGATGATCGCGCCGTCGCTGGCGGCCGGGGCGATGATGTCCTTCGCCCTGTCGCTGGACGACCTGGTGCTGGCCAGCTTCGTCTCCGGTCCCGGCTCCACCACCCTGCCAATGGAGATCTTCTCCGCCGTGCGCCTGGGGGTGAAGCCGGAGATCAACGCGGTGGCCAGCCTGATCCTGCTGGCGGTGTCCTTCGCCACCTTCCTCGCCTGGTTCTTCGCCCAGCGCGCCGAGGAGCGGCGCAAGAAGGCCCTGCAGCAGGCCATGGACGAGACCGTCTGGCAGCCGGCCGCTAGCCGCAGCTGAACGACCGCTAGCGCGATAAACAACGGGCCCGATGGGCCCGTTTTTTATGGCTATGTCTGAGTGAGCTGTGGCCGGGCGCCCCAGGGCAGGATCGGGGGCCTGGCGATCCGCCTTAGCCCACGCTGACCCCCGTTGGTGGGCTGAAGCCCACCCTACGGGACTGCGCCGCGGCGTAGCGCACCCGCTGGCGGATGTCGCGGGGCCGCCTTGCGCCAAGGCAAAAAAAGCCCGGCGCTAAGGCCGGGCGGAGTGGGTACACAAAGTACCAAAGTAGCAGCGTGGATGCGGACTAGCTCATGCCCAGCCAGTTCGGCAGGGCCAGGGACACGGCCGGGATGTAGGTGATCACCATGAGGAAGCCGATCAGCATCATCAGCCACGGCAGGGCGGCGCGGATCACGTGGGTCAGCGGCATGCCGGTCACCGCCGAGGTGACGAACAGGTTGAGCCCCACCGGTGGGGTGATCAAACCGATCTCCATGTTCACCACCATGATGATGCCCAGGTGGATCGGGTCGATGCCCAGCTGCATGGCGATGGGGAACAGGATCGGCGCGAGGATCAGGATGATCGCCGAGGGCTCCATGAAGGCGCCGGCGATCAGCAGCACGATGTTCACCACCAGCAGGAACTGCCAGGGCTGCAGGCCGAGGTCGACCACCCAGGCGGTGATGGTCTGCGGGATCTGCTCGGTGGTCAGCACGTGGGCGAAGAGCATGGCGTTGGCGATGATGAACATCAGCATGATGGTCAGCTTGCCGGACTCCAGCAGCACCTTCGGGCATTCGCGCCAGGTCAGGTCCTTGTAGATGAACAGGGCGACGAAGCCGGCGTACACCGCGGCCACCGCAGCCGCCTCGGTGGGGGTGAACATGCCGCTGTAGATACCGCCGAGGATGATCACCATCAGCGACAGGCCCCAGATCGCCTCGCGCGCCGAACGCAGCCATTCGCGCAGGCTGGCGCGCGGCAGGGCCGGCAGCTTCTTGACCCTTGCGACTATGTAGATCGCCACCATCAGCGCCACGCCGAGCATGATCCCGGGGATCACCCCGGCCATAAACAGCTTGCCCACCGACTGCTCGGTGGCGGCGGCGTACACCACCATCACGATCGACGGCGGAATCAGGATACCCAGGGTACCGGCGTTGCACACGATGCCGGCGCCGAACGCCTGCGGGTAGCCCGAGCGCACCATGCCGGCGATGGCAATCGAGCCGACCGCGGCCACGGTGGCCGGCGAGGAGCCGGACAGCGCGGCGAACAGCATGCACGCCAGCACCGCGCCGATGGCCAGGCCGCCACGGATATGGCCGACACAGGCGTTGGCGAAGTCGATCAGGCGCTTGGCCACGCCGCCGGTGGTCATGAAGGCGCCGGACAGGAGGAAGAACGGAATCGCCAACAGGGTGTAGTGCTCGCTGGTCTCGAACAGCTTGATCGCCAGCGAACGCACCGAGTCGGGGCTGAACAGCATGATGGTGACCGAGCCGGCCAGGCCGAGCGAGGCGGCGATCGGCACGCCGATGAACATCAGCAGGAACAGCAGGAGGAAGAGGAACAGAACGGTCATTGCTTGGGCTCCTCGTGCTCATTGATCTTCAGGGCGTCGGCGGCTTCGTCGGCCAGGCCCAGGCCGGTCTGCTCGTTGCGCAGGATGCGCACGAAGATTTCCAGGAAGCGGACGAACACCATGGCGTAGCCGAAGGGCACGATCATCGCGATATGCCATTGTTGGATGCCGTAGTGGCCGAGGTCTTCGGCACCGATGCCGGCGATGAACAGGGTGCGTACCCAGTCGTAGCTGCCGACCGCGATCAGCCCGGCGTAGCCCAGGCAGCACAGGCAGGCGACGATGCCGATGACGCGCTGCACCGGGCGGCTGGCCAGCTTGACCAGGGCGTCGACGCCGATATGGCCGGCGGTGCGCACGCCGTAGGCCAGACCGAAGAAGATCAGCCAGCCGAACAGGGCCTTGGTCAGGGCGTTGCTCCAGGTCATCGCCTGAGCCAGGTCGAGGATGGCGTCGCCGATACCGAGCAGAAACTCGTTGCCGCCGAAGCTGTCGCCCAGCCAGTAGAAAACGGTGTAGAGGTTGTTGAGGATCACGTAGACGAAGGTGATCAGCGTCATGGCCGCCAGGAGAAAGGCGATAAAGCCTTCCTCGAAGTGCTCCCAGACGCGCCGCAAGGCGTTCATGGTCGGTTCTCCCGAATGGAAAGGGCGTAGGGCGGGGCGGCCATGTGCGGCCGACCCACCGGTTGCAGCGTGGCGATGCCCAGTGGGCATCGCGGTGGGCTGGCGCTAGTCGCGGCGTCGCCCACCCTACGGCTCTCCGGCCTTACTGCTGGTTGGCGGCCTGAGCGGCTTTGATCAGGTCGGCACCGATCTCGCCTTCGAACTTCTTCCACACCGGCTGCATGGCGTCGCGCCACAGGGCACGCTGCTCCGGGGTCAGGGTGAGGATTTCGGTGGTGCCGGCCTCGAGGATGCGCTGCTTGTCGCCTTCGTTGAGGGCGTCGGCCTGCTTGTTCACCTCGACGGTGACCTCGGCCATGATCCTGCTCAGCTCGTCACGCACGTCCGCCGGCAGACCGTCCCAGAACTTGGTGTTGGTGATCACCATGTAGTCGAGCAGGCCGTGGTTGGACTCGGTGATGAACTTCTGCACCTCGTGCATCTTCTGGCTGTAGATGTTCGAGTAGGGGTTCTCGGCACCGTTGACCACGCCGGTCTGCAGGCCCTGGTAGACCTCGGCGAAGCTCATCTTGCGCGGGTTGGCGCGCACTGCCTTGAACTGCTCTTCCAGTACCGCGGAAGCCTGTACGCGGAACTTCAGGCCGCGGGCATCCTTGGGCTCGAGCAGCGCCTTGTTGGCCGACAGCTGCTTGAGGCCGTTGTGCCAGTAGCCCAGGCCGGTGATGCCCTTGTCGGTCATGGAGGTCAGCAGCTTCTGGCCTTCCGGGCCCTTCTGGAAGCGGTCGACCGCGGCCATGTCGTCGAACAGGAACGGCAGGTCGAAGATCTGGATCTGCTTGGTGTAGTGCTCGAACTTGGCCAGCGACGGGGCGATGATCTGCACGTCGCCGAGCAGCAGCGCTTCCATTTCCTTGCCGTCGCCGAACAGCGAGGAGTTCGGGTAGACCTCCACGCGCACCTTGTCGCTCAGGCGCTCTTCGGCCAGTTGCTTGAACAGCAGCGCACCCTGACCTTTCGGGGTGTGCTCGGCAACCACGTGGGAGAACTTGATGACAATGGGGTCGGCGGCCTGGGCCATGCCGGCGATGGACAGGGACAGGGCGCAAGCCAGCGCCTTGGCAGTCAGTTTGAACATGCGGATGCTTCCTCTTGTTGTGTTTATCGCATTGGCGCCAGGGGCGCTGCTGACGAACGGACAAGAGCAAGTCTAGGCGGCTTGGGGGAAAACGCCGGCTGAGGGCAGCGAGGCCTGGACTTGTACTTGTGGGTTCGCTTGGGCATTGCCTAGAGCAACCCTTGTGCCAGGCTGCCGTAGGCGATCGCGCGGTAAGTCGGGGGGAAGGCGCCAGGGCCCGTGGTCAGGGGCCTGTCTGGCGTTGCGTGAGCGGCCGGCGAGGGCGGCCGGCGGCTGCAAATGGCGGTGGGCGAGGCTGGCGTTGGCGGTTTCTCGCCAGTCAGTCGAAGTCCTCTGGCGAGCTTCCGCCAGCGCCGGAGAAATGCAGGCCGTGCTTGCGCAGTTTGTCGTGCAGGGTTTTGCGCGGCAGGCCGAGGGCCTCGGCCAGGCTGCGCAGCGAGCCGTGCGGGCGGCTGAGTTCGGCGGCGATCAGCGCCCGCTCGAAGGCTTCGACCTGTTCGCCGAGGCCGCCGCTGACCGGCGGCAGGTTCGGCGCGTTGCTGTCCAGGGCCAGCTCCAGACCGAGGGCGAAGCGCTCGGCGGCGTTCTGCAGCTCGCGCACGTTGCCCGGCCAGGGGTGGCGCAGCAGCAGTGCGCGCTGTCCCGGCTGCAGTTCGCGGGGCGGCAGGCCGTGGCGCGCGGTGGCGCCTTCGGCGAAGTGCTGGAACAGCAGCAGGGCGTCCTCGCCGCGCTCGCGCAGCGGCGGGATGGACAGCGGCGCGACGTTCAGCCGGTAGTAGAGGTCGGCGCGGAAGCGCCCGGCATCGGCGGCCTGGCGCAGGTCTTCCTTGGTCGCGGCGATGACGCGAATGTCCAGCGGGATCAGCTGGTTGCCGCCGAGGCGTTCGACCACCCGTTCCTGCAGCAGGCGCAGCAGCTTGACCTGCACGTCCAGGCTCATGCTCTCGATCTCGTCGAGGAACAGGGTGCCGCCGTTGGCGAACTCGAACTTGCCGATGCGGCGTTTCTGCGCGCCGGTGAAGGCGCCGGCCTCGTGGCCGAACAGCTCGCTTTCCACCACCGACTCGGCCAGGGCGCCGGCGTTGATGGCGACGAAGGGGCCGTCGCGGCGGCTGGACAGGTCGTGCAGGGCGCGCGCCACCACCTCCTTGCCGGCACCGGTCTCGCCGAGGATCAGCACGTCGGTGGCGATTCCGGCCAGCGCGCCGATCTGCTCGCGCAGGCGCTGCATCGCCGGCGACTGGCCGACCAGGCGCCCGGCCAGCTGCTGGCGATCGGTCAGCGCCAGGCGCAGGCTGCGGTTGTCCAGCACCAGGCGGCGCAGATCGAGGGCGCGGCGCACGCTGTCGAGCAGGTCGTCGTTGGCGAAGGGCTTTTCCAGGAAGTCGTAGGCGCCGGCGCGCATCGCCTGCACCGCCAGCGGCACGTCGCCGTGGCCGGTGATCAGCAGTACCGGCAGTTCGGCGTCGCGCTCGCGCAGCTGGGCGAGCAGCTGCAGGCCGTCGATGCCGGGCATGCGGATGTCGCTGACCACCACCCCCGGCCAGCCGGGCGGAATACGCGCGGCCAGGCCCTGGGCATCGCCCAGGCTGAGCACCTTGAGTCCGGCCAGGTCGAGGGTCTGGCTGAGTGCCTGGCGCAGGTGGGCGTCGTCGTCGATCAGCAGAACCTGGGTGCGGCTGTCGATGGCGCTGTCGCTGGTCATGGCGAGGGGTCCTCCGGGGGTTGCAGGTTGACGCCGGGGCTGGCGAGGCGCAGGCGCAGGGTGATCAGGGCGCCGCCGTCCGGGTGGTTGGCCAGCAGCAGCTCGCCGCCCAGGGCGCGCATCAGGCTGTCGCAGATGGCCAGGCCAAGCCCCAGGCCCTGGGCGCTGGTCTTGGTGGTGAAGAAGGGTTCGCGGGCGCGGGCCAGGGATTCGGTCGAGAAGCCCGGGCCATTGTCGCGCAGCAGCAGTTCGAGCTGGTCGTCCTGCTGCCGGGCACTGATCCAGATGCGTCGCGGCGGCGCCTTGGCGACCAGGGCGTCGAGGGCGTTGCCGAGCAGGTTGCCGAGCACCTGGCGCAGGCGCGTCTCGCCGGCCTGGACCCACAGGGTGGCATCCGGCAGGTCGCGGATCAGCTCCACGTCCATCGCCCGGCGACGCTTGGCCAGCAGCGCCAGGGCGTCGTCCAGCGCCGGCTGCAGGGCCACCCGTTCCGGAGCGTGGCGGTCGCGGCGGGCGAAGGCGCGCAGGTGGGCGATGATCGAGGCCATGCGCTCGGTCAGTTCGCTGATCAGCTTGAGGTTGGCGCGGGCGTCCTCGCCGCGCTGGTGGTCGAGCAGGGTGGCGGCGTTCTCGGCGTAGCTGCGGATCGCCGCCAGCGGCTGGTTGAGCTCGTGGCTGATGCTCGCACTCATGGTGCCGAGGGCCGACAGCTTGCCGGCCTGGACCAGCTCGTCCTGGGCGCGCACCAGTTCCTGCTGCGCCTGTTCGCGTTCCAGCACCTCCTGCTTGAGGCGGCTGTTGAGCAGCTCCAGGTCCTGGGTGCGCTCGGCCACGCGCTGCTCCAGTTCGGCCTTGGCGCGGCTGTCCAGGGCGATGCGTTCGAGGTAGTGGCGACGACGCTGCATCAGCAGGCCGAGCAGCAGCAGCAGTGCCAGCAGGGCGGCGGCGCCGACCGCCACGGCGCTGCGCACCGGGCGGTCGAGGAGGATGCGCGGGGCGAGGATGCTCACCGCCCAGCCGGTTTCCTCCAGTGCGCGGCTCTGCGTCAGCCAGGCGCCGGGGTCGAGGTTCAGCGCCGGCGGCGCCTGGGTCGGGTAGGGCTGGTTGGCGGCGATGGCGGCCTGCTCGACGCGATCCAGCGGGCGGCTGGCGTGGAAGCGCCAGTCCGGGCGCGAGGTGAGGATCACCACGCCGTTGGTGTCGGTCACCAGCAGCTGTTCCGGGGTGTTGCCCCACAGGGTTTCGGTATGGTCGAGGTCGACCTTGACCACCAGCGCGCCGATGTTCTGCTGGTTTTCGCGCACCGCGTAGGCGAAGTAGTAGCCGCGCTTGCCGGAAGTGGTGCCGAGGCCGAAGAAGCGCCCCAGGCGCCCGGCCAGCGCCTCGCGGAAGTAGGGGCGGAAGGCGAAGTTGCCGGCGACGAAGCTGTCCGGTTTGTCCCAGTTGGAGGCGGCCAGGGTGACGCCGCGTGGGGTCATCAGGTAGATCACGTCGGCGCCGGTCTGCTCGCGCACCCGCGTCAGCAGGCGATTGGCGCTGTCCAGCACGGCGGGGTCGTCGGGGGCATGCAGGGCGGCGCGCAGCCCCGGCAGGTCGCCGAGGATCTGCGGCAGCACCTCGTAGCGCCGCAGGGTGCCGAGCAGGTTGGCGACGTAGAGGTCGAGGGTCTGCCGGTTCTGCTCGATCAGCACCTCGCGGTAGTAACGCTCGGCCAGGTAGTGCACCGGCCACAGCAGCGGCGCGAGCAGCAGCGCCAGCAGCAGCAGGCTGCGCCAGCGGGGGCGTCGCGGGGAGGCGGGGGTCGTGCTCATGGAAAACTGCGCCGGGATGATCGGCGCATTATGCACATTCCGCCGGGCGCCTTCAGTCCGCGCGTTGCAGGCAGGCGTCCAGCGCCGCCTGCCAGGCGGGCAGGCGCACCTGCCAGTCGCGCGCCAGCTTGCTGCCGTCCAGGCGCGAGTTGAGCGGCCGACGCGCCGGCGTCGGGTAGTCGCTGGAAGGGATCGCCAGCAGCTCGGCGCAGGGCCTGCCGGCGGCGCGCAGGCGTTCGCCGATGGCCTGGGCGAAGCCGAACCAGCTGGTCTCGCCCTGGCAGCTCAGGTGGTAGGTGCCCCAGTGGCGGTTGCCCGCCTGCCAGGCCGCGATCAGCTCGGCGGTGGCGGCAGCGATGCTGCCGGCCCAGGTCGGCGCGCCGATCTGGTCGGCCACCACCTTGAGCTGGTCGCGCTCCTGCAGCAGGCGCTGCATGGTCAGCAGGAAGTTCTTGCCGTGCCGCGAGTAGACCCAGCTGGTGCGCAGGATCAGGTGGTCGCAGCCGCTGGCCGCCACCGCCCGTTCGCCGGCCAGCTTGCTGGCGCCGTACACCCCCAGCGGATTGGGCGCGTCGCTCTCGACGTAGGGCGCGTCTTTGCTGCCGTCGAACACGTAGTCGGTGGAGTAGTGCAGCAGCGGTATACCCAGCTCGGCGCAAGCCTGCGCCATGACGCCGGGGGCCTCGGCGTTGATGGCGAAGGCCAGCTCGCGCTCCTGCTCGGCCTGATCCACCGCGGTATGGGCGGCGGCGTTGATCAGCAGCTGCGGGCGCTCGCGCAGGATGATCTCGCGCAGGCTGGCCGGGCGGGCCAGGTCGAAGGCCTGGCGACCCAGGCTGAGCAGTTCATGCCCCTGCAGGGCCAGTTGCAGTTCGCGGGCGACCTGGCCGGTGTGGCCGCTGATCAGGATCTTCATGGGAAGGTCTCGGCGTCCTGCAGGCTCAGGCCCTGCTGGTCCTTGGCCGACAGTTGCGGGGTGAGGCCATCCAGCGGCCAGTCGATGGCCAGGCTGGCATCGTCCCAGCGGATGCAGCGTTCATGGGCCGGGGCGTAGTAGTCGGTGGTCTTGTAGAGGAACTCGGCATGCTCGCTGAGCACCAGGAAGCCGTGGGCGAAACCTTCCGGCACCCACAGCTGGCGCTTGTTCTCGGCCGACAGGTGCGCACCGACCCACTGGCCGAAGGTCGGCGAACTGCGGCGCAGGTCCACCGCCACGTCGTAGACCTCGCCGGCGCTGACCCGCACCAGCTTGCCCTGGGCCTGCTGCAGCTGGTAGTGCAGGCCGCGCAGCACGCCGCGGGCCGAGCGCGAATGGTTGTCCTGGACGAAGTCGCGGCTCACCCCGGTGGCCTCGGCGAAGCGGCGGGCATTGAAACTCTCGTAGAAGAAGCCGCGCTCGTCGCCGAACACCTGGGGCTCGAGGATCAGCACCTCGGGCAGGCGGGTCTGGATCACCTGCATGTTCATTCCTCCGCCAGCTTGTACAGGTATTGGCCGTAACCGGTCTTGCCGAAGGCCTTGGCGCGCCGCAGCAGCTGCTCGCGGTCGATCCAGCCGTGCTGGTAGGCGATCTCCTCGAGGCAGGCGACCTTCAGGCCCTGGCGGTGCTCGATGGTCTGCACGTACTGCGAGGCGTCCAGCAGGCTGTCGTGGGTGCCGGTGTCGAGCCAGGCGAAGCCGCGGCCGAAGCGCTCCACGCGCAGGTCGCCGCGCGCCAGGTAGGCGTTGTTGACGTCGGTGATCTCCAGCTCGCCGCGTGGCGAGGGCTTCACCGCCTTGGCGATGCGCACCACGTCGTTGTCGTAGAAGTACAGGCCGGTGACCGCGTAGCTGGACTTCGGCTGGGCCGGCTTCTCCTCGATCGACAGGGCGTTGCCGGTGGCGTCGAACTCCACCACGCCGAAGCGTTCGGGGTCGCTGACCCAGTAGCCGAATACCGTGGCGCCGCTGGCATGGCTGGCGGCACGCAGCAGCATCTCGGTGAAGTGCTGGCCGTGGAAGATGTTGTCGCCGAGGATCAGGCACACCGAATCGTCGCCGATAAAGGATTCGCCGATCAGGAAGGCCTGGGCCAGGCCGTCCGGCGAGGGCTGCTCGGCATACTGCAGGTGGACGCCGAACGGGCTGCCGTCGCCGAGCATCTTCTGGAAGTTGGGCAGGTCTTCCGGGGTGGAGATGATCAGGATCTCGCGGATGCCGGCGAGCATCAGCACCGACAGCGGGTAGTAGATCATCGGCTTGTCGTAGATCGGCAGCAGCTGCTTGGACACGCCGAGGGTGATGGGATGCAGCCGGGTGCCGGAGCCGCCGGCGAGGATGATGCCTTTCATTGTTCCTGCTCCTTAGAGTGCGCCGAGTCGCTGACCCTGATAGCTGCCATCCTGCACGCGGCGGCACCAGTCGAGGTTGTCCAGGTACCACTGCACGGTCTTGCGCAGACCGCTTGCGAAGGTTTCCTGCGGCACCCAGCCCAGCTCGCGCTGGATCTTGCCGGCGTCGATGGCGTAACGCAGATCGTGCCCAGGACGGTCCTGCACATAGGTGATCAGGTCGGCGTAGCGATCCACGCCGGCCGGCTTGCTGGGGGCCAGCTCTTCCAGCAGGGCGCAGACGGCCTGCACCACGTCGAGGTTCTTCTGCTCGTTGTGGCCGCCGATGTTGTAGGTCTCGCCGACCTGGCCTTCGCAGACCACCTTGAGCAGCGCGCGCGCATGATCCTCGACATAGAGCCAGTCGCGCACCTGCTGACCGTTGCCGTACACCGGCAGCGGCTTGCCCGCCAAGGCATTGAGGATCATCAGCGGGATCAGCTTCTCGGGGAAATGATAGGGGCCGTAGTTGTTCGAGCAGTTGGTGATCAGCACCGGCAGGCCGTAGGTGCGTTGCCAGGCGCGCACCAGGTGATCGGAGGCCGCCTTGCTCGCCGAATAGGGCGAGCTGGGCGCGTAGGGGGTGGTTTCGACGAACAGCTCGTCCACCCCGTGCAGGTCGCCGTACACCTCATCGGTGGAAATATGGTGGAAGCGGAAGGCCGCCTTGCGCTCCTCGCTCAGGCCGAGCCAGTAGGCGCGGGTGCTTTCCAGCAGGGCATAGGTGCCGACGATATTGGTCTGGATAAAGGCGGCGGGGCCGTCGATGGAGCGGTCGACGTGGGATTCGGCGGCCAGGTGCATGATCGCGTCCGGCTGGAATTCGGCCAGGGTCTGCGCCACCTGCGCGCTGTCGGCGATATCGGCCTGGACGAAGCGATAGCGCGGGCTGGCGGCCACTTCGGCGAGCGATTCCAGGTTGCCGGCATAGGTCAGCTTGTCGAGGTTGAGCACCTGGTGCTCGGTGTGCTGCAGCAGATGACGGATCAGAGCCGAGCCGATAAAGCCGGCGCCGCCGGTGATCAGGATGCGCATGTACTCGTCCTCTAGTTATGCAGCCTTCGCTATAAGAGCTTGCGGAACCAGGAAACGTAACGAGCAAGCTACAGAAGATTGGTCGCTGCAAAAATGAAAAAGGCCTGCATCGATGCAGGCCTAGGATACTAAGTGGTGCCGGCACCAGGAGTCGAACCCGGGACCTACTGATTACAAGTCAGTTGCTCTACCAGCTGAGCTATACCGGCACGGAAGGGCCGCCATTATATCCATTCGCCAGAGCGAGTAAAGCTTGTGCGGGGTGCTTGGTTGCGGGCTCGGCTATCAGCAGGGTTTCGCTTATGCACAATGGCGATGCACTTGACACGCCCGTGTGTGGTCTCTGTGCGGTGCGTCACGGATTTATGCAAGTTATTGTTTTTACTGGGCTAAAAATACTGATCAAGAAATGATCAGTCGTTTCCGGGGCCATTCGGCAGGGCGCTTGCGGCATTTGCCCAGAAAGCATCAACAGAGTTATCCACAGCTTCTGTGAGCAACTCAGGCGCGCTCGGCCAGCAGCAGCAGGTTGCGCGGGCTCAGCCGGTAGTCGCAGAAGCTGCCCAGTCTCACCGCGTAGCCCTGCTCCTGCAGATACAGGGCGCGGTCGAGCAACAGCCAGAGTTCCAGCGGGCGGCGGAACAGGTGGCGCAGCAGCTCCAGGTTGCGTACTTCGGCCAGGCGCTGCCAGCCGCGGGCTTGCAGTTCGGCCCAGTCCTGCTCGCCGGGTGCCGGCACGCCGCGCAGGGCGGCGAGATCGCGGCAGAAGCGGGCGAAGGGCTTGGCCAGCCAGTCGGCGGCCAGCGGCGGGGTGGGCAGGTACTGATCGACGCCGCGCAACTGGCGCTGCAGCAGGTCGAAGGCCAGGCGCCAGGCCATCGACTGGTCGCGCTGGCGGCGCACGCGGGCGCCGGCGGTGACGGTTTCGCTCAGCGGCAGGCCGAGGTCGTCGCGCGACAGCTGCAGGGACGAGCCCTGGGCAGCCGTGGACAGCGGCTGGTAGTGCGGCGTGGCGATGCGGTTATAGCAGCAGGGCGCCACCGCCAGCTGTCGGCAGCCACGCGCGCTGGCCAGTTGCAGCAGGCGCACGTGCAGGTCGCCGCAGGCGTGCAGGGCCACCGGCGTATGTTCCGCCAGCACGCGCTCGCTGCAGTTTGCCGCGAGCACATCCTGTTGCAGGTGGCGGGCATCCAGGCCCTGGCGGTGACTCAGGGCGGCGCCGGACGCCACCAGTGCGGGATCGTGTTCCAGGCAGGTCAGACGCTGGCCCTCATGCGCCAGCCAGCGGCCGAGGTGGCCCTTGCCTGCGCACCAGTCGAGCCAGTGGCTGGCCGGCGTGGCGAACTGCAGGCGGCTGGCGAAGGCCTGGATCTGCTCCAGCTTGCGTCCGGGCACGTCGACGCCAAGGCGGGCCGGGCGCGCGTCGACTGGCGTCTGCGGCAGCTCGCCCAATGCGGCGAGCGCCTTGGCCTGGGCCGCCAGTGCGGCGAAGGGCGCCGGTGCGTCCAACTCCCAGGGCCTGCCGTGGCTGGCTTCGGCCTGCTGCAGCGTGCGCGTGCGCAGCCAGGCGGCCAGTTGCGGCAGTTCGCGCTCCCAGGGCAGTTGCAGCTGGACGAAGGGCTTGGGCCGCCACAGCGCCTGGTGACGGACGAGAAAGACGTCCAGCGCCTGGAAGCGGGCGAGCAGCTGCTCGGTGGAGAGGATGGGCTCGGTCATGGTGCGCGGCGGGCGGAACCGGGAGCCGCGGATTCTAGGTTTTGCGCGGCGGGCCGTCGAGGGCGACGGCCCGGCGCTGCTCAGCGGCCCTGGCAGGCGTCGACGCGCAGCCAGCGTTCCAGCAGGCGGAAAGCGCGTACCAGGACGAAGGCGATGGCCAGGTAGAACAGCCCGGCGGCGAAGAAGATCTCCACCGGCAGGTAGGTGCGGGCGATGATGGTGCGCGCCATGCCGGTCAGCTCCAGCAGGGTCACGGTGCTGGCCAGGGCGCTGGCCTTGAGCATCAGGATCACCTCGTTGCTGTAGGCCGGCAGGCCGATGCGCGCGGCGCGTGGCAGGACGATGTAGAACAGGGTCTTGGCCCGCGACATGCCCAGCGCGCGCGCGGCCTCCACCTCGCCCGGCGGCACCGCCTGGATGGCGCCGCGCAGGATCTCGGCGATATAGGCGGCGGTGTGCAGGGTCATGGTGATGATCGCGCACCAGTAGGGGTCGCGCAGATAGGGCCAAAGCGGGCCCTGGCGCACGGCGTCGAACTGGGCCAGGCCGTAGTAGACCAGAAACAGCTGCACCAGCAGCGGCGTGCCGCGGAAGAAGAAGATGTAGCCGTAGGGCAGGGCGCGCACGTACCAGTGCTTGGAGGCGCGAGCGATGCCCATGGGCAGGGCGAGGATCAGACCGGCGACCACGGCGATGGCCACCAGCTCCAGGGTCAGCAGCGCGCCTTCGGACAGGCGTGGCAGCCACTTGAGGATGACTTCCCAGTTCATCAGGCGCTCCGGATGAAGCCGCGACTGGCGCGCTTCTCGAGGAAATGCAGGCCGATCATGGCGAGAATGGTCAGGCCCAGGTAGATGAAGGCGGCGACCATATAGAAGGTGAAGGGCTCTTTGCTGGCGGTCACGGCGATCTGCGAGCGGCGCATGATCTCTTCCAGGCCGATCACCGAGACCAGCGCGGTGTCCTTCATCAGGATCATGAACAGATTGCCCAGGCCGGGCAGGGCGATGCGCCACATCTGCGGCAGGATCAGCTTCCAGAGGATGCGTCCCTTGGACATGCCGAGGGCCAGGCCCGCTTCGCGGTGGCCCTTGGGAATGGCCAGGATGGCGCCGCGGAACACCTCGGTGGCGTAGGCGCCGAAGCACAGGCCGAGGGCGATGGTGCCGGCGGCGAAGGCGGAGAGTTCGAGGCTCTCGACACCGAGCAGGTCGGCCAGGCTGCGCATCAGGTTGACCGTGCCGAAATAGATCAGCAGCACCCAGAGCAACTCGGGCACACCGCGCACGATGGTCGAATAGCTGCCGCCGAGCCACTGCAGCGGCTTGTACGGCGAAGTCTTGGCCAGCGCGCCGAGCAGGCCGAGGACCAGACCCACCGCCAGCGCGGAGAGCGCCAGTTGGATGGTCATCAGGGTGCCGGCGGCCAGGGCGGGGCCGAATCCGTGGAGGTCGAAAATCATCGGAGGGCTCGGGCCGCTGCGCCGCCTGCTGGCGGCGCAGGGCCGTCAGGTCATCAGTAGATGCTGAACGGGAAGTACTTGTCGTTGATCTGCTTGTAGGTACCGTCTTCGATGATGGCCTGCAGCGCAGTGTTCAGCTTCTCGCGCAGCGGGTCGCCCTTGCGCACGGCGATGCCGATCTTGTCGTTGTCGAACACCGGGTCGCCCTTGAACTCGAAGTCCTTGCCGGCGTCGCTCTTGAGCCATTCCCAGTTGACGAAGGTGTCGGCCAGCACGCCGTCGAGGCGACCGGAGGCCAGGTCGAGGTAGGCGTTCTCCTGGGTGTCGTAGAGCTTGATGTCGACCACCTTGCCCAGGTTGTCCTCCAGCCAGGTGCCGGCGATGGTGGCGCGCTGGGCGCCGATCACCTTGCCCTTGAGGCTGGCTTCGTCGGTCTTGAAGTCGGCCGACTTGGGCGCGATGAACTGCAGCTTGTTGGTGTAGTAGGGCTCGGTGAAGTCCACCGCCGCCTTGCGCTCCTCGGTGATCGACATCGAGGCGATCAGGAAGTCGAACTTCTTGGCGTTCAGCGCCGGGATGATGCCATCCCAGTCGGAGGTGACCACCTCGCACTCGGCCTGCATCTTGGCGCACAGCGCCTGGCCGATTTCCACGTCGAAGCCGGTGACCTTGCCGCTGGCGTCGATCAGGTTGAAGGGTGGGTAGGCGCCTTCGGTACCGAGTTTCAGCTTGTCGGCGGCGACAGCGCTGGTGCCGAAGGCCAGGGTGGCGGCCGCGGCCAGCAGGATCTTCTTATAGTTCTGCATGCATGTTGCTCCGTGTTAGCGATTGCTGGACATGAATTGTTTACAGCGTGCCGATTGCGGGTTGTCAAATACCTGAGCCGGTGGCCCCTGTTCTTCGACCAGGCCCTGGTGGAGGAACACCACCTCGCTGGACACCTGGCGGGCGAAGCTCATCTCGTGGGTGACCAGCAACATGGTGCGGCCCTCGTCGGCGAGCGCGCGGATCACGTTAAGCACTTCTTGTACCATCTCCGGGTCCAGCGCCGAGGTGGGCTCGTCGAACAGGATCACCTTCGGCTGCATGGCCAGGGTGCGGGCGATGGCCGCGCGCTGCTGCTGGCCGCCGGACAGCTGGTTGGGGTAGACGTGGCGCTTGTCGGCGATGCCGACCTTGGCCAGCAGCGCCTCGGCCACCTCGATGGCCTCGGCCTTGCTCTGGCCGAGCACGCGGCGCGGCGCCTCGATGATGTTGTCGAGCACGCTCATGTGCGGCCACAGGTTGAAATTCTGGAAGACGAAGCCGATCTCGCTGCGCAGGCGATTGATCTGCTTGTTGTCGGCGGCGACCAGGTCGCCGTTCTTCGCGGCCTTGAGCTTGAGCTCCTCGCCGGCGACGAAGATCTGCCCCTGATGCGGGTTTTCCAGCAGGTTGATGCAGCGCAGGAAGGTGGACTTGCCGGAGCCGGAAGAGCCGAGAATGGAGATGACGTCGCCGTCTTTGGCCGTCAGGGAAATGCCCTTGAGCACTTCGAGGTCGCCGTAGCGTTTGTGCAGGTTGCGGATTTCCAGCGCGGGCGTCGCCTCGGCCATGGGGTGTGATCCTCTTCTTCTTCGAAAGCGCTCCGGCGTGCTGCGGGCCGTCCTGGCTGGCGGCCAAGCTAGCATAGCGTTTCCGTGACCGCCAAGCCGTTTGCTGGCCTATGGCTTGCTCTATGGTCAGGGTGTCGCCTGGCTGCAGATGGTTGTCGCGCAGATGCAAAACGGGGGGATCAACTTATTTCGTTCACATTCTGCTCGCCCCTGTCATCAAGTACTGTTCGTATTTTGAGCAATGCTTTGGAGAGGTCACTCGTATTTACGCCGAGGTCACCTGAATTTGCTCAGAGGTCACTCGTATTTGCAGGGTAAGTCACCTGTATTTGCCACTGAGCTCCCCGTATTTGAGGCGAGATAGCTGTCATTCGGCTGCTGGCTACGGGGCGGGCAGCCCCAGGCGCTACGCTGGATTTAAGGCTGGGCGGCCGATAGGCCAGCGGGTAGTCTTGCGGTTTTATTTTTCCGCGTATTTGGAGTTGTTGCGTGAACACGGAAAACCATTCCCAGACCGCCGCCTTTCTCTGGTCGATTGCCGACCTGCTGCGCGGTGACTTCAAGCAGTCGCAGTACGGTCGCATCATCCTGCCGTTCACCCTGCTGCGGCGGATGGAGTGTGTGCTGGCGCCGACCAAGGAAGCGGTGGTCCGTGAGTCCTATGCACAGGAAGGTCGCCCCGATCATGTGCGCGAGATGCTTCTACTGCGCGCCGCCGGTCAACCGTTCTTCAACGCCTCGAAACTGACCCTCGACACGCTTTCGGACAAACAGACGGCCGACGACCTGCTGAGCTACGTGCAGTCTTTCAGCAAGGACGCCCGCGAGATCTTCGAGCACTTCCACTTTGAAGACTTCGTTCAGCAGCTGGCCAGCGCCAACCTGCTGTACCAGGTCACTCAACGTTTCGCCGCCGCCGACCTCAGCCCCAAGCGCATCAGCAACTTCGGCATGGGCATCATCTTCGAAGAACTGATCCGCAAGTTCGCGGAAAGCTCCAACGAAACCGCCGGGGAACACTTCACCCCGCGCGATATCGTGCACCTGGCCACCTCGCTGGTGATCACCGATCAGGATCACAAGCTGGCGCCCAACCGCATCGTCACCATCTACGATCCGACGGCAGGCACTGGCGGCTTTCTCTCCGAGGGCGACGAGTACATTCAGTCGATCAGCGACCAGGTCACCGTGTCGCTGCATGGCCAGGAGCTCAATCCCGAGTCCTACGCCATCTGCAAGGCGGACATGCTGATCAAGGGGCAGAAGGTCGAGAACATCAAGCTCGGCAACACCCTGTCCAACGACCAACTGGCCGGCCCCGAGCACCGCTTCGACTTCATGCTCAGCAACCCGCCGTTCGGCGTGGAGTGGAAGAAGGTGCAGAAGCAGATCACCGACGAGCACACGGAAAAGGGCTTCAACGGCCGCTTCGGCCCTGGCCTGCCGCGTGTGTCCGATGGCTCGCTGCTGTTCCTCCTGCACCTGGTCAGCAAGATGCGTGACCCGCGTGAAGGTGGCTCGCGCATCGGCATCATCCTCAACGGCTCGCCGCTGTTTACCGGTGGCGCCGGTTCGGGCGAGTCGGAGATTCGCCGCTACCTGCTGCAGAACGATCTGGTCGAAGCCATCATCGCCCTGCCCACCGACATGTTCTACAACACCGGCATCGCCACCTATGTGTGGGTGCTCTCCAACCGCAAGGCCGCCGTGCGCCAGGGCAAGGTGCAGTTGATCGATGGCAGCCAGCACTTTGCCAAGATGCGCAAATCCCTCGGCAGCAAGCGCCAGTACATCACCGAGGAGCAGATCGACGATCTGGTGCGCCTGTATGGCCGCTTCGAGCAAACCCCGCAGAGCAAGATCTTCCCCGTCGAAGCCTTCGGCTATCGGCGCATCACCGTCGAGCGTCCGCTGCGTTTGAATTTCCAGACCAGCGCCGAGCGCATCGAAAAAGTGCGGGAAGAAAAAGCCATCGATAAGCTGGAAGCTCCAGCTCGCCAGCGCCTGATTGAAGCCCTGCAGGCCATGGACGCCAGCCTGCTGCACCGCAACCGCGAGCAGTTCAGCAAGCTGCTGAAGAAGACCCTCAGCGCCCATGATTTATCGCCCAGCACGCCCGAGCTGAAGGCCATCCTCAACGCCTTGAGCGAGCGCGACCCCGAGGCGGATATCTGCATGGTCAAGGGCCAGCCGGAAGCCGATGCCGGCCTGCGCGACAACGAAAACGTGCCGCTGGGCGAGTCGATCTACGACTACTTCGAGCGCGAAGTGAAACCCCATGTGCCGGATGCCTGGATCGACACCAGCAAGACGGACGAGCAGGACGGCGAAGTCGGCGTGGTCGGCTTCGAGATTCCCTTCAACCGCCACTTCTACGTGTTCCAGCCGCCGCGCCCGCTGGAAGAGATCGACCGCGACCTGAAGGCCTGCACCGACCGCATCAAGCAGATGATTGAAGGGTTGTCGGCATGAGTTTTCCTGCTTATCCGGCGTATAAAGACTCTGGGGTTGATTGGTTGGGCGAAATTCCTGAAGGGTGGAGCATTAAGCCTCTTTGGGCTTTGTTTCGGAGGCATAAGCTTACGGGCTTTCCTGATGAGCAATTGCTATCTGTATATCGCGACTATGGCGTCATTCCAAAGGCATCGCGCGATGACAATTTCAACAAGCCTTCAGACGACTTGGGTGCGTATCAACTTGTTCAGGTTGGTGACTTGGTGATTAATAAAATGAAGGCGTGGCAAGGTTCCGTAGGCATAGCTAGCTACAAAGGAATCGTCAGCCCTGCTTACCATGTTTATGCACCTGGCCATTCAGAAGCGCCTCAATATCTACATCATCTTTTTCGGTGCAATGAGTACATAGCGGGCTATCTAGCAAACTCGAAGGGTATACGCGTAAATCAGTGGGACTTGGAGCCGCAGCAACACTCGCGCATGTCTGTATTGCTGCCCTCATTTCAAGAACAAACCCAAATCGCCCGCTTCCTCGACCACGAAACCGCCCGCATTGACGCGCTGATCGAAGAGCAGCAGCGCCTGATCGAACTGCTCAAGGAAAAGCGCCAGGCCGTTATCTCACACGCGGTCACCAAAGGCCTCGACCCTACGGTGCCGATGAAAGACTCCGGGGTGGAGTGGCTGGGCGAAGTGCCTGCACATTGGGGTGTATCAAAGTTGAAGTTCATTACGGATCGCGTTGTTGATTGCCCTCATGAAACTCCAAACTACAATCCAGACGGCAATTACCTTGTTATTCGGACGGCAGATCTTGATCAGGGTATTCTAAAACCCGAGCAAATGTATCGTTTAGATAAGGATGAATATGTGCGTCGTACTCGCAGATCATCTTTAGAAATGAATGATGTTGTTTATGGGCGCGAGGGCGAAAGGTGGGGGCATGCGGCCTTGGTTCCGGAGTCTGATCTATATGCGCTCGGGCAGAGAATGATGCAGTTCAGGGTGAGTGATCAAGTTTGCCCTGAATATTTTATGTTCCAGCTCAACTCTATTGCCGTTTATGGGCAGGGTGAGGTCGATACGGTTGGAGCCACATCGCCTCATGTGAACATATCAACCATCATCAATTTTCAGATGATGATTCCTCCGCAGGAGGAGCAGGCTCGCATTTCCAACTATTTGAATAAGACACTCCGAAATTTGGATAGCTTAATCAACGAGTCAGCCGATGCCATGGGACTACTCCAAGAGCGCCGCTCCGCCCTAATCTCCGCCGCAGTCACCGGCAAGGTCGATGTGCGCGGCTGGCAGCCACCGACCAGCACCCAAGCCCCCGAATTACTTGTAGCAGAGGCCGTGTAATGGCAGACAGCAAGGAAGCGCAATTTCAGCAGGACATCATCACTGCCATGACCGCCCAGGGCTGGCTGACAGGCCCGGCCAGCGGCTATGACCGGCGCACTGCGCTGTATACCGAGGACTTTCTCGGATACTTCAAGGACGCCTGGCCTGAGCGTTGGGACAAGTTCGCCAAGGCCAACCCGAATAACCCGGAAGGCGTGCTGGTGCAGAAGCTGGCACGCGAGCTGGAGCAGGACGGCACCCTGGAGGTGCTGCGCCATGGTTTCAAGGTGCCGCAGGTGAAGGTCGAGGTGTGCAGCTTCAAGCCCGACCACGGCATGAACCCGGACACCCTCAAGCGCTACCAGTGCAACCGCCTGCGTGTGGTGCCGGAGGTGTCATATTCCCCTCACTACCGCGAGGGCGAGTACAACCCGCGTCTGGATCTGGTGCTGTTCGTCAACGGCATCCCCACCGCGACCCTGGAGCTGAAAAGCCAGTTCAAGCAGTCGGTGGAAAACGCCAAGCGCCAGTACCGCTACGACCGCCCGGTGAAAGACCCGCTGACGCGCAAGCCCGAGCCGCTGCTGACCTTCAAGCGCGGCGCGCTGGTGCACTTTGCCGTGAGCCAGGATGAGGTGGCGATGACCACCAAACTGGCCGGCAAAGACACCTTCTTCCTGCCGTTCAACCTCGGCAGCCTCGACGGCGGTGCCGGCAACCCGCCAGCGCCGGATGACAGCCAGTACGCCACCGGCTACCTGTGGCAGCGCCTGTTCCAGCCCGATGCCTGGCTCAAGGTGCTGGGCCGCTTCCTGCACCTGCAGAAGAGCGTGAAAGAGGATGCCGACGGCAACCGCGTCACCAAGGAAACCCTGATCTTCCCGCGCTACCACCAGTGGGAAGTGGTCAACACGCTCATCGAGACCACCCGCAATGAGGGGCCGGGCAAGCGCTACCTGATCCAGCACAGTGCCGGTTCCGGCAAATCCAACTCGATTGCCTGGACGGCGCATCAACTGGCCTCGCTCTACGATGCCGAAGGCCAGCGACTGTTCAACTCGGTGATCGTGATTACCGACCGCACCGTGCTGGACAAGCAGCTGCAGGACACCATCTACCAGTTCGAGCACGCCCAGGGCGTGGTCAAGTGCATCACCCGCGATATCGGTAACCAGAGCAAGTCCGAACAACTGGCCGAGGCGCTGGCCGAGCAGACGCGCATCATCATCGTCACCATCCAGACCTTCCCGGCGCTGTTCGATGCGCTGGACAAGTACCCCAAGCTGGCCGGCGGTCGCTACGCGGTGATCGCCGACGAGGCGCATTCCTCGCAGACCGGCTCATCGGCCAGCAAGCTCAAGCAGATTCTCGGCAGCGATGCCCCGGATGCTGAAGAGATCAGCGCCGAAGAGCTGCTGGATGCCGCCGTGGCCGCCCGCGCGCCCAACGAGAGCATCAGCTACTACGCCTTTACCGCCACACCCAAGGCCAAGACTCTGGAGCTGTTCGGTCGCCAGGCCAACCCGGCGCTGCCAGCGAGCGCCGACAACAAGCCCGAGGCGTTCCACCTGTACTCCATGCGCCAGGCCATCGAGGAAGGCTTCATCCTCGATGTGCTGCAGAACTACACCACCTACAGCACCGCCTGGAAGATCGCCCACCCGGACGGCGACGACGAGGAAGTGGACTCGAAAAAGGCGCGCATGAAGCTGGCGCGCTGGGTGCGCCTGCATCCATACAACATCAGTCAGAAAGTGGAGGTGATCGTCGAGCACTTCCGCGCCAATATCCGCCACCTGCTGGGCGGCCAGGCCAAGGCCATGGTGGTCACCAGCAGTCGGCAGGAGGCGGTGCGCTACCAGTTGGCGGTGCAGGCCTATGTGAAGCAGATGGGCTACGCCGATGTGCACCCGCTGGTGGCCTTCTCCGGCAGCGTGTTGCCGGACGGGGTGATCCCCGAAGAGGTGACGGAAAGCAGCAGCCTGCTCAACCCCGGCCTGAACGGGCGCGATCTGGCGGAAGCCTTCGACACCCAGGACTTCAACGTGATGATCGCCGCCAACAAGTACCAGACCGGCTTCGATCAGCCCAAGCTGTGCGCCATGTACGTGGACAAGAAGCTGCAGGGCGTGGACTGCGTGCAAACCCTGTCGCGCCTGAACCGCACCTTCGGCGACAGCAAGCCGACCTTCATCCTCGACTTCTTTAACGACGCCCAGGACATTCTCGATGCCTTTCTGCCGTACTACACCAAGGCCGAGCTGACCGACGTGACCGACCCGCAGCTCATCTATGACCTGCAGAAGAAGCTGGATGCCGAGGGCATCTACCACTGGGAGGAGGTGACGGCTTTCGCGCTGGCCTTCTTCGATCCCAAGGCAGCCGCCAGCAAACTCAGCTACTACTGCGCGCCGGCCAAGGAGCGCTTCGGCAAGCGCTACAAGCTGGCCCGGGAGTCACGCCAGCAGGCGTTGGACTTCAAGCGCACCGCCGAGCAGAACGGCGACAGCGCCGGCTTGAAAAAGGCCGAGGCGGCCGTGAAGGAAGCCGGCGAGCAGGTGGATCAGCTCGACCTGTTCAAGAAGAACCTGCAGAGCTTCGTGCGCCTGTACGAGTTCCTCTCGCAGATCATCCCCTACGAGGATCGCGAGCTGGAGCAGCTGTGCGTATACGCCAAGCACCTGCACCCGCTGCTACGCGTGGATCGCCTGGAGCAGGAAGGCGTGGACGTGGGCGAACTGCAATTGACCCACTACCGCCTGACCAAGCGTGCCGAGCACCAGCTGCGCTTGAGCGAGGAGCAAGGCGACTACGGCCTCGATCCGGCCACCGGGCTGGGCAGCGGCAAGCCCCATGATCCGGAGAAGAAGCGGCTATCGGAAATCATCGAGGCGCTGAACGACATCTTCGGCGCGGAAGTCAGCGATGAAGACCAGCTGCAGTTCCTCACCGGCATCGCCAATCGCATCAGTCGGCAGGAGGATGTGATGGCTCAGGTCAACAACCACTCGGTCGAGCAAGTGATGCACGGCCTGTTCCCCAAGCGCGTACTCGACACCGTGCTCGATGCCATGACTGACCACGAGAAGCTGTCGCTGGAAGTGCTGGATAACGAGACCAAGAGCCGGGCTTTTGCGTTGGTGATCTTGAAGATGCTGACGCAGCGGGCGGGGCTCGATGAGAGCAGCTTGCGCGGCGTATGAGCGCTGACAACAGGGAGAGGGAGTAGAGATGGCGATTCCGGATTTTCAGAGCGTGATGCGCCCCGTGCTGGCCACCGTGCAGGACGGTGCGCCACTGCCGCTCAACGAGCTGCGCGAGCGTGTTGCCGATCAATTCCAGCTGAGCGAGGAAGAGCGCAAGGAGCGCCTGCCGTCCGGCCACCAGACCGTGATCAACAATCGTGTGGGCTGGGCGCGAACCTACCTGAATAAGGCTGGCCTGCTGTGCATTCCGGCCAAGGGCATGGTGCAGATCACTGCGCGCGGCCGTGACGCCCTGGCCAGCGGTCCACAGCGCATCACCGTGGGCTGGTTGAAGCAGTTCCCCGAGTTCGCCGACTTCCATACCGTCAAGCCACACGCGGTTGATGCGCCGGCAATGGTGGCGCTCGATGCCGCCGAAACGACGCCGGATGAGCAGCTGGCCGAGGCCCATCAGGCTCTTGTGCAGTCGCTGGCTGATGAGCTGCTAGCGCAGGTGCGGGCAGCGACGCCGAGCTTCTTCGAGCAACTGGTGGTCGATCTAATGTTGGCCATGGGTTACGGCGGCTCGCGCAAGGAGGCCGGCAAGGCGACCCAGGCCACCAACGACGACGGAATCGACGGCATCATCAAGGAAGACAAGCTCGGCCTCGACGTGATCTATCTGCAGGCCAAGCGCTGGTCCAATACGGTACATCGGCCCGAAATCGACAAATTCATCGGCGCATTGACCCGGCAGAGGGCGCGCAAGGGCGTTTTCATCACCACCTCAGACTTCTCCACAGGCGCCCGCGAGGCGGCGCTGGGGCTGGATATCAAGGTGGTGCTGATCGACGGCGTGGAGCTGGCGCGCCTGATGGTGGAGAACAACCTGGGGGTGAGCGTCAAGCAGGTGTACGAGGTGAAGCAGCTCGACAGCGACTATTTCGCCGAAGAGTGATTGTGATGGGGCGGCTGGTTTAGTTCGCTTCAAACGAAAGTTCAGGCAATAAAAAACCGGCTCAGCGGCCGGTTTCTTATTGCCTTCAGAAAGTACTTAAACCATCTGATTGCTGTATATGGTGCCCAGGGACGGAATCGAACCGCCGACACGGGGATTTTCAATCCCCTGCTCTACCAACTGAGCTACCTGGGCCAACGGGGCGCTATTAGACGGATTTGAAGGATCGGTGTCAAGCGCGGGTTTGAAAAATATTTAATTATTTCGGGCGCTTAGGTTCGTGGCGGGTAGGGTGCGCCGTGCGCACCGCGCTTGAGCGCCTGGTGGCTGGCATGCAGGGTTACCAGCACTCTGTCGCGGCTAAAGCCCCTCCCACGGGGTGCTTCATTCGCTCGGCGGCACGTAGCCTTCGGCCTGGGCGTATTCCTCACCGGAGAGGAACTTGTCCATCTCGGTCTGGAGGAACTTGCGGTCCTCGGCGTTCATCATGTTCAGCCGGCGTTCGTTGATCAGCATGGTCTGGTGTTTTTGCCACTCGTCCCAGGCCTGTTTGGACACGTTATTGAAGATGTCTTCACCCTTGGGGCCGGGGTAGGGCGCGCGATCCAGGCCGGGCAGTTGCTCTTTGTATTTGCGGCACAGCACGGTGCGGGTCATGTCGGTTCTCCAGCATTGATGACTTGCGCCGCGCGCTTGAGCAGCTTCTTCACCGGGGCGGCGAGGCCCAGGCGCGGCGGGGTGGCGAGGTTATACCAGAGCCAGTCGCCCTCGGTCACGCGACTCGGCTGCTCGGTCACCTGCACCAGCCAGGGTTCGATGGCCAGTTGGAAGTGGCTGAAGGTGTGGGTCAGGCCTTCCAGTTCTCGGCGTTGGCCAAGCTCGAGCTGTTGCTGCTGGCCGAGGGCGTCGAGCTGTTCGAGGTCGTCCAGCTCTGGCAGGCTCCACAGCCCGCCCCACAGCCCGGTGGAGGGGCGGCGATAGAGCAGGATGTCACCGGCAGCGTTGACCAGCAGCGGCATCAGCGTGCGTTTCTGCGGCAGTGTTTTGCGCGGCTTGGCCACCGGGTAGCGGATTTCCAGGCCGAGCAGGTGCGCCTGGCAGCCGCTGCGCACCGGGCACAGCAGGCAGCTGGGTTTGCTGCGGGTGCAGAGGGTGGCGCCGAGGTCCATCATCGCCTGGGTGTAGTGGTTGACCCGCGCGTGCGGGGTGAGGCGCTCGGCCACATCCCACAGCTGCTTGGCCACCTTCGGCTCGCCGGGATAACCCTCCTGCGCGACGTAGCGCGCCAGCACGCGCTTGACGTTGCCGTCGAGGATAGGCGCACGCACACCCATGCTCAGGCTGGCGATGGCGCCGGCGGTGGAGCGGCCGATGCCGGGCAGCTCGCTGAGCGCCTCGACGCTGCGCGGGAACTCGCCGCCGTGCTCGCGCATGACGATCTGCGCGGTCTTCTGCAGGTTGCGCGCGCGGGTGTAGTAGCCCAGGCCCGTCCACAGGTGCAGCACTTCGTCTTCCGGTGCTTCGGCCAGGTCGCGCACCGTGGGCAGCGCGGCCATAAAACGGTCGAAGTAGCCGAGCACGGTGCTGACCTGGGTCTGCTGCAGCATGATTTCCGAAACCCACACACGGTAGGGCGTGATGTTCTGCTGCCAGGGCAGATCCTTGCGCCCGTGCTGGTCGTACCAGGCCAGCACGGCGCCGTTGAACTGCTCGGGGCTCATCGGTTGAACAGGCCCTTGAGTGCATCTTTCAGTTCCGGGCTGACCTTGTCGCCGAGTTTCTCTTCCAGCTTCTCGGTCAGCTTGTTGCCGGCCAGGCGTGCGGCGATCTTGCCGAGACCGTCCTGATCCAGACGGCAGGCCTTGGCGCCCAGCTCCAGCGGACCGCGGCAGCGCAGCGGCCATTCGATGCCGACGTAGCGCTCGTTGACCTGGCAGGCCGGGTCCGGCATCTCGCGCTGGTCGCCCTGCAGGGTGATGCCGACCTTGTAGTCGAGACCGAGCACGCGCAGGTCGAGATCGCCATTGCCGCTGACCGCCAGGCCCGGTACCAGCGCCTTGAGATCGGGGTTGTGGGCGACGCCGTCACGCACGTTGAGACTGCCCTTGAGTTCGCGGAACGGCGTGTCCTTGCCGGTCGGCGGGTTGCTCGGCACCTTGCGGTTGAGGGTGGCGATGCCGCGGCACAGCTGCTGCTCGAGGTTGGCGTCGACCAGCACGCCGTCGTTGAGGACGAAGCTGGCGTTGCCATTGAGCGCCTCGACCCAGGCTTTCTGGCTGTTGCCGCGGCTGTTGAACTTGGCGTCCAGGTCGAGCTGGCCCTTGATCGGCGAGGGTTGGTCGTCCTTCTTCAGCAGCGGCTCCAGCGGCATGCGGCTGAAGCGCTGTTCCAGGCTCAGCATCGGCTCGGCCTGACGCACATCGATGCGCCCGCTGCTGACGAAGCTGCCACCCTGCAGCTTGCCGCGCAGCTCTTCCACCGTGATCAGGCCGCCGCGGCCGTTGGCCTTGATGCGGACATCCTCGAACTGCTGCTTGTCATAGGTCAGCTGGCCCAGGCCCAGTGCCAGTTGCAGGTCGAGCTTGCGCAGCTGGTCCACCGGTAGCACCTTCTCGTCGCTCCAGGCCTGCTGGGTCGGCGCCTTGGGCAGCGGCGTGGTGCCGTCCTTGCCGGCGCCGGCGATGCTGTCCTTGACCTCGGCCTTGCGTGCGGCGCCGGCACTGTCCTGGGCTTTCGGCGGCAGGTAGCGGTCGAGGTCGAGTTTGTCGCCCTTGAGGTCGGCGCGCAGCGCCTGGCGGGCGAAGTCGGCCACTCCGAGGCTGCCGGTGAAGGTGCTGCCGTCCAGCTTGAGGTTGAGTTCTTCCAGCATCACGCCCTTGGTCGAGCCGCTCAGGCGGCTGGCCAGTTCGAACTGGCCGAGGCTGTCGGCGTCCTGCATGGCCGGCAGTTCGACGCCGATGCCGGTGAGGAATTCGCGCAGGTTGAGCGCGGCGATGGACAGGCCACCGGCCAGCTTGGCGTCCTTGTCCAGCTCGCGCAGTTTCAGTTCGCCGAGCGCGCGCAGCTGGTTGGCGGACAGTTTCAGGCCGTTCCATTCGGCGACGTTGGCCGCCAGGTCGACCAGCAGCTGCCCCTGGGCGGCGAAGTTCAGCGTCTTGCCCTTGAGCGGCTCGCCCGAGGCTTCGCCTGCCAGCTTGAGGTCTTCGAACTGGTAGCGCTTGAGCGCGCGATCGAAGCGCAGCTGGCCCTCCAGCTCGCTGCGCGCGCGCAGCAGCGGCTGGTTGGTGCCGAAGAAGGCGCCGAGCTTGAGCGGGATGGCCGCGCCCTCGCGGATGGCGCCGGTCTTCAGCTCGATGTTTTCCAGGGTGAATTGCTGGTCCTGCTGCGCGTCGTGGTAGTCGATGCGCGAGTTGCTCAGGGTCAGGCTGTCGATATCCAGCTTGATCGGCTGGCCGGCGGGCTTGTCGGTCTTCGTCTCGCTGGGGGCGTCGCTGGCTGGCGGCTGTTCGCTCGGCGTTTGCGCCGCTGCGCTGGCCTGCGCCGGCTTGCCTATGCCTTCCCAGTTGCCGCGGCCCTTGGCGTCGCGCTGCAGGTTGAGGTTGAGGCCGTCGATGCGGATGTCGCTCATCTGCACTTCCTTGCGCAGCAGCGGCAGCACCCGCACCGACAGGCCGAGCAGGCGCAGGTCGGCGAAGGGCTGCTCCGGGGTGTCGGCGCTGGCCAGGGTGGCGTCGGTCAGCTCCAGGCCCAGCCAGGGGAACAGGCTCCAGCCGATATCGCCCTTGAGCTGCAGCTCCAGATTGGCCTTGTCGCGGGCCAGCTGGCGGATCTCGTCCTTGTAGTCGTTGGGGTCGAACAGGTGGGTCAGGGCGAACAGCAGCGCCACTATGAGCAGCAGCAGCCCGAGGAGGAAGAGACCCAGGATCTTGCCGAGCGCTTTCATGGACGAGTCCTTGTTTCGATAACGGATTGCGGGCGGCCTGCGCGTCGGGCGCGGGCGGCCGTCGATATGGGCGCCGAGTATAGCGTTACAGGGCCGCGGCGACCCGCTCGGCGATGGCCAGGCTGGCGGTCAGCCCCGGCGACTCGATGCCGAACAGATTGACCAGGCCGGGCAGGCGGTGATCGGCAGGGGTTTGGATCAGGAAGTCGGCGGGCGGTTCCCCCGGGCCGCTGAGCTTGGCGCGCACGCCGGCGTAGCCGGGTTGCAGACGCGCGGCGTCGAGCGCCGGGAAGTAGCGACCGATGGCGGCGGCGAAGGGCGCGCGCAGGCGCTCGTCGACCCGGTAGTCGAGGGCGTCCAGCCAGTGCACGTCGGGGCCGAAGCGCAGCTGGCCGGCCAGGTCGAGGGTGGCGTGGATGCCCAGGCCGGCGGTGTTGGCTTCCGGCATGGGGTAGATCAGCCGGGAAAACGGCGCGCGGCCGCTGTAGCCGAAGTAGCGGCCCTGGCACAAATGCAGCGGCGGCACCGGCAGGCCGTCGAGCGTGGCCGCGAGGCGCTGGGCGAATGGGCCGCCGGCGTTGACCACCCGTTGCGCGCGCAGCTCGAACGGCTCGCCGGCGCTGTGACCGCTGGCGAGCCAGGCGTCGCCGTCGCGGCGCAGGCGCTCGACGCGGCTGTGCAGGATCAGCTGCGCGCCGCGACTCTCGGCCACCGCCAGCAGCGACTGCAGATAGGCGTGGCTGTCGATGATCCCGGTGCTCGGCGAGAGCAGCGCGCGCACGCCGCGCAGCGCCGGTTCCAGCTCGCGCAGGCGGGCCTGGTCGACGGCCTGCAGGTCGCCCACGCCGCAGGCCTCGGCGTTGGCCGCGAGGGCGTCGAGCTTGGCGATCTCGTCTTCTTCCACCGCCACCAGCAGCTTGCCGATGCGCCGCTGCGCCACGCCGTGCTGCGCGCACCAGGCGTACAGGCGCTCGCGGCCCTCCAGGCACAGCTCGGCCTTGAGCGAGTCGGGCGGGTAGTAGAGGCCGGCGTGGATCACCTCGGAATTGCGGCTGGAGGCGTGGCTGCCGATCAGGGCCTCGGCTTCGAGGATCAGCGTGTCGCGGCCGGCTTCGGCCAGGCGCGCGGCGCAGGCCAGGCCGAGGGCGCCGGCGCCGATGATCAGGGTGTCGATGCTGTGCATGGCGTGTTCGGTGCTGCTGTTTGGCGGGTTTGGCTGCCGCGCGGGCGGCGTTCGCGGATTAGGCTGGCAGCATAACAAGAAGCACGAGGTGGTCATGAACGTCGCGGTACTCGCCTTGCCCCTGTACATCCTGCTGATCCTGCTGGAGCTGGCCTACGAGCGGCACAGCGGCCGCCACACCTGGCGCCTGGCCGACGCCGCCACCAGCGTCAACACCGCGGTGCTGCGCCTGCTGCTGGAGGGGCCGTTGCGCCTGCTGCTGATCCTGCCCTATGCCTGGCTCTACGAGCACGCGCGGCTGTGGACGCTGGACGCGGCCTCGCCCTGGACCTGGCTGCTCGGCTTCGTCGCGGTGGACCTGTGCTTCTACTGGGCGCACCGCAGCCTGCATCGCTACAACCTGCTGTGGGGCGCGCACCAGCCGCATCATTCCAGCGAGGACTTCAACCTCTCCACCGCGCTGCGCAAGGGCGCTTTCCAGACCGCCTTCGACTGGCCCTTCTACCTGCCGCTGGCGCTGCTCGGCCTGCCATTGCCGCTGTTCCTGCTGCTGCTCGGCGTGCAGCTGGGCTATCAGTTCTGGATTCACAGCCAGCACGTCGGCCGCCTCGGCTGGCTGGAGCGGGTGCTGGTCACGCCCTCGCTGCATCGCGTGCACCACGGGCAGAACGACTGCTACATCGACAAGAACCACGGCGGCGTGTTCATCCTCTGGGACAAGCTGTTCGGCACCTTCGCCGAGGAGCGCGAGCCGGTGCGCTACGGGGTGACCACGCCGGTGCGCACCTTCGATCCGATCCATCTGCAGTTCTCCTGGTGGCGTCTGCTCTGGGCCGATGCGCGGGCCACCCACTCCTGGTGGGATCGCCTGCGCCTGTGGTGGATGCCCACCGGCTGGCGCCCGGCCGACGTGCGCCAGCTGCCCTGGCCGAAGATGGGCGCGGAGAAGTTCGACTGCGCCTACCCGGCCGCACTCAAGGCCTACGCCCTGGTGCAGTTCCTGCTGATCAACGCGCTGGCCCTGGGTTTCCTGCTCAGCCTGGCGCGCGCCGCGTTCTGGGAGCCCTGGCTGCTGGCGGGGCTGATCCTCGCCGGCTGCGTCAGCCTCGGCCTGCTGTTCGAGGGGCGCGCCTTCTGGCGCCTGGAGCTGGCGCGCCAGCTGGCCATGGCCGCGTTGGCGCTGGCCTGGGCGCAGTGGCTGGCGCCGGGGCAGTGGGGCTGGGCGCTGGCGGTCGCGCTCGCTGGCCTGGCCAGTCTGGGCTGGCTGTGGCGCTTGCTGGCGCGGCCGATGCGAGTGCCGGTATCCGGCGGGTGAGCCCGCGGCGTCGCCTGGCTGACGCATCACGGCCGGCTATCGCGCCCATGGCCTGGCGATCCGACCGCCGCCGGTAGCCGCACGGCCCCTGGCCCGCCTATAATGCTGGCCTTTTTCCGTTGGCAATTTGTGGAGCTGGTGATGGCCGAACGTACGGCATTCGTCGAGCGCAACACCCTGGAGACCCAGGTCAAGGTCTCGATCAACCTGGATGGCAGCGGCAAGGCGCGCTTCGACATCGGCGTGCCCTTTCTCGAGCACATGCTCGACCAGATCGCCCGCCATGGCCTGATCGACCTCGATATCGAGTGCAAGGGCGATCTGCATATCGACGACCACCACACCGTCGAGGACGTCGGTATCACCCTCGGCCAGGCCTTCGCCAAGGCGGTCGGCGACAAGAAGGGCATGACCCGCTACGGGCATTCCTACGTGCCGCTGGACGAGGCACTGTCGCGCGTGGTGATCGACTTCTCCGGTCGTCCCGGCTTGCAGATGCACGTGCCCTTCACCCGCGCCGTGGTCGGCAACTTCGACGTCGACCTGTTCCAGGAATTCTTCCAGGGCTTCGTCAACCACGCCCTGGTGTCGCTGCACATCGACAACCTGCGTGGGCACAACACCCACCACCAGATCGAGACCGTGTTCAAGGCCTTCGGCCGCGCGTTGCGCATGGCCGTGGAGCTGGACCCGCGCATGGCCGGGCAGATGCCGTCGACCAAGGGCTGCCTGTAAATGCAGACGGTAGCCGTAATCGACTATGGCATGGGCAACCTGCACTCGGTGGCCAAGGCGCTGGAGCACGTCGGCGCCGGCCGCGTGCTGGTGACCTCGGACGCCAAGGTGATCCGCGAGGCCGACCGCGTGGTGTTCCCCGGGGTCGGCGCGATCCGCGACTGCATGGCCGAGATCAGGCGCCTGGGCTTCGACGAGCTGGTGCGCGAGGTCAGCGCCGACCGTCCCTTCCTCGGCATCTGCGTCGGCATGCAGGCGCTGCTCGAGCGCAGTGAGGAGAACGACGGCGTCGACTGCATCGGCCTGTTCCCCGGCCAGGTGCGCTTCTTCGGCAAGGACCTGAGCGAAGACGGCGAGCGCCTCAAGGTGCCGCACATGGGCTGGAACGAGGTGGCGCAGACGGTCAAGCACCCGCTGTGGCACGACATTCCGGATCACGCGCGCTTCTACTTCGTGCACAGCTATTACATCGAGGCCGGCAAGCCGCAGCAGGTGGTCGGTCGCGGTCACTACGGCAAGGACTTCGCCGCCGCGCTGGCCGAGGGTTCGCGCTTCGCCGTGCAGTTCCACCCGGAGAAGAGCCATACCCACGGCCTGCAGCTGCTGCAGAACTTCGCCGCCTGGGACGGCCGCTGGTAATGGTTCGCGCCAAGGTGCCGAGCCTGGCGCTGGAGCCTGCCCAGGAGCAGGCCGCGCTGCTGCTGTTGCAGCGCTTTCTCGACCAGCGTTTCGAGCTGCAGCTGGGCACCTTCGAGGTGCAGGAAGTGCTCGACCTGATCACGCGCGAGCTGGCACCGCACTACTACAACAAGGCGATTCTCGACGTGCAGGCGCACCTGAAGGACAGGTTCGACAGCATCGAGAGCGACCTCTGGGCGCTCGAGAAGAGCTGAGCGCCTTACCGTTTTCAAACTTGAGCAGGTTCAACCGATGCTGATTATCCCCGCTATCGATCTGAAGGACGGCGCCTGCGTGCGCCTGCGTCAGGGCCGCATGGAAGACTCCACGGTGTTCTCCGATGACCCGGTGAGCATGGCCGCCAAGTGGGTCGAGGGCGGTTGCCGTCGGCTGCACCTGGTCGACCTCAACGGCGCCTTCGAGGGGCAGCCGGTCAACGGCGAGGTGGTCACCGCCATCGCCAAACGCTACCCGAACCTGCCGATCCAGATCGGCGGCGGCATTCGCACCCTGGAAACCATCGAGCACTACGTGCGCGCCGGGGTCAGCTACGTGATCATCGGCACCAAGGCGGTGAAAGAGCCCGAGTTCGTCACTGAGGCGTGCAAGGCCTTCCCCGGCAAGGTGATCGTCGGCCTGGATGCCAAGGACGGTTTCGTCGCCACCGACGGCTGGGCCGAGGTTTCCAGCGTGCAGGCCACCGACCTGGCCAAGCGCTTCGAGGCCGATGGCGTCTCGGCAATCGTTTATACCGACATCGCCAAAGACGGCATGATGCAGGGCTGTAACGTCGAAGCCACCGCCGCGCTGGCCGCCGCCAGCAAGATTCCGGTGATCGCGTCGGGCGGCATCCACAACCTCGGCGATATCGAGAAGCTGCTGCTGGCGCGCTCGCCCGGCATCATCGGCGCCATCACCGGCCGTGCCATCTACGAGGGCACCCTGGACGTGGCCGAAGCGCAGGCCTTCTGCGACAGCTTCAAGGGCTGAGAGTTGGGCAGGGTGCGCCGTGCGCACCCCTGACGGGTTACCGGTGCGCACCGCGCACCCTACGAGAGAAGTCGCCATGGCACTGGCCAAACGCATTATCCCCTGCCTCGACGTGGACAACGGCCGCGTGGTCAAGGGCGTCAAGTTCGAGAATATCCGCGACGCGGGGGACCCCGTCGAAATCGCCCGCCGCTACGACGAGCAGGGCGCCGACGAGATCACCTTCCTCGACATCACCGCCAGCGTCGACGGTCGCGACACCACCCTGCACACGGTCGAGCGCATGGCCAGCCAGGTGTTTATCCCGCTCACCGTCGGTGGCGGCGTGCGCACCGTGCAGGACATCCGCAACCTGCTCAATGCCGGCGCCGACAAGGTGTCGATCAACACCGCCGCGGTGTTCAACCCCGAGTTCGTCGGCGAAGCGGCGGCGCGTTTCGGCTCGCAGTGCATAGTCGTCGCCATCGACGCCAAGCGCGTCTCCGCGCCGGGCGAGCCGGGCCGCTGGGAAATCTTCACCCACGGCGGGCGCAAGCCCACCGGTCTGGATGCGGTGGAGTGGGCGCGCAAGATGGAAGGCCTGGGCGCCGGCGAGATCCTGCTCACCAGCATGGATCAGGACGGCGTCAAGAGCGGTTACGACCTCGGCGTGACCCGCGCCATCAGCGAGGCGGTGCGGGTGCCGGTGATCGCCTCCGGCGGCGTCGGCAACCTGCAGCACCTGGCCGACGGCATCCTCGAAGGCAAGGCCGACGCCGTGCTGGCGGCGAGCATCTTCCACTTCGGCGAATACACAGTGCCGGAAGCCAAGGCCTATCTGGCCAGCCGCGGCATCGTCGTGCGCTGACCCTCTGCTGGCCGGCGTTCTGCCGGCCAAAGCTGCGGGCGAGTCGACGGCACAATGCCATCGATGGCGCTAGCATGGCGCCCCTGCGCCCAGGCCCTCCGGCCGCCGCCCGGTGCGGCTGCGCGCCCTGCATCCCGAACTTTCCCGACACGGAGTCCCTATGTCCGCTTTCCGGCTATTTGCCGTTGTTTTCCTGTTCTGCGGCGCCAGTCTGGCGCGCGCCGAGGCGCTGGTGCTGCTCACCGAGAACCTGGCGCCCTTCAACATGTCGGTCAACGGCAGCAACTTCGCCAAGGGCGAGGGGGTCAGCGGCATCAGTGCCGATATCCTGCGCGCGGTGTGCCAGCGCGCCGAGGTCGAGTGCCAGCAGATCCTGCGCTTCCCCTGGCAGCGGGTCTACCAGCAGACCCTCGAGGACGGCGGCTACGGCCTGTTCTCCACCGCGCGCACCCAGGAGCGCGAGGCGCTGTTCAAGTGGGTCGGCCCCATCGCCACCAATCACTGGGTGCTGCTGGCCAGGGGCGACAGCCCGATCCAACTGGCCAACCTGCAGGACGCCGCGCGTTACCGCATCGGCGGCTACAAGGGCGACGCCAAGACCCAGTTCCTCCTCGACCGCGGCCTGAGCGTGCAGACCACGCTGCGCGACAACGAGAACGTCCGGAAACTGGACAAGGGGCAGATCGACCTGTGGGTCACCTCCGACCAGGCGGGGCGCTACATGGCCCGCCAGGAGGGCATCGACAACCTCAGGGTGGTGCAGCGCCTGCATACCGCCGAGCTCTACCTGGCACTGAACAGGCAGACCCCCGACGAGCTGGTGCAGAAGTTGCAGACGGCTCTGGACGCCCTGCGCGCCGAGGGTGTGCTGCAGGCCATCGAGGCCCGGTATTGAGGCAATTTGCCAGGATTGTCACGCCGGCACTGTGCTGCGGCATAAGTGCTGGTTATTCTGGCGGGGTCTGCCTTTTCAGAAGAACGAGAAGATCTATGTTCAAACGCCTGCTCCTCGCGCTTGGCGGCACCCTTGTGGTGCTGACTGCTGCCGCGCGCGCCGAAGTGGACCCGGACTACAGCGTGGTGCTGCTGACCGAGAATTTCCCGCCCTACAACATGGCCATCAACGGCAAGAACTTCGCCCAGGAAGACAATATCGACGGCATCGCCGTGGATATCGTCAGGGAGATGTTCAAGCGTGCCGGGGTCAAGTACAGCCTGACCCTGCGCTTCCCCTGGGATCGCATCTACAAGCTGGCGCTGGAGAAACCCGGCTACGGCGTGTTCGTCACTGCTCGTCTGCCCGAGCGCGAGCAGCTGTTCAAGTGGGTCGGCCCGATCGGCCCGGACGACTGGGTGATGCTGGCCAAGGGCGACAGCCCGATAAGCCTGAACAACCTGGATGAAGCCAAGCAATACAAGGTCGGCGCCTACAAGGGCGACGCCATCGCCGAGCACTTGGTGGAGAAGGGCCTGCAGCCGCTGACCGCGCTGCGTGATCAGGAGAACGCCAAGAAGCTGATGGCCGGGCAGATCGATCTGTGGGCCACCGGCGATCCGGCCGGGCGCTACCTGGCCAAGCAGGAAGGCATCTCCGGGCTGAAGACGGTGCTGCGCTTCGACAGCGCAGAGCTGTACCTGGCGCTGAACAAGGAAATGCCCGACGAGATAGTCGCCAAGCTGCAGGCCGCGCTGGACCAGATGCGCGCCGAGGGCTTCGTCGACGATATCCTCAATAGCTACCTGTAAGACCCTGCGACCGGCCAAAAGCCGGTCGCTTGCCATGGACGGCAGAACCTTCGAGTGCCAATCACCGGACTCGGGTCCACGCAAGGATGTCGCTAGCCATAACCACAAATCATGCGAGCGGTACGTCTTATGCTGAACACTCTGAAGAAAAGCCTGTTTGTCGCCCTGCTGCTTGGCAGCGGTTTCGCCCATGCGCAGCTGCCGCCGGACTACAAGGTGGTGCTGCTGACCGAGAACTTCCCGCCCTTCAACATGGCGGTGGACGACAAGAACTTCGCCCGCGACGACGGCATCGACGGCATCAGCGCCGATATCGTGCGCGAGATGTTCAAGCGTGCCGGCATCGACTACACCCTGACCCTGCGCTTCCCCTGGGATCGCCTCTACCGCCTGACCCTGGACAAGCCCAACTACGGCCTGTTCTCCACCACCTTCACGCCCGAGCGCCAGCCGCTGTTCAAGTGGGTCGGGCCGATCGCCAAGACCGGCTGGGTGCTGCTCGCCGCGCCCGGCAACAACCTCAGCGTGGCCAGCCTCAAGGACGCCGCGCAATACCGCATCGGCGCCTACAAGAACGATGCGGTCAGCCAGCATCTGGAGAGCCAGGGCCTGCAGCCGGTCAACGCCCTGCGCGATCAGGAGAACGTGAAGAAGCTGGTGCGCGGGCAGATCGACCTGTGGGCCACCACCGACCCGGTGGGCCGCTACCTGGCCAAGCAGGAGGACGTCAGCGGCCTGACCACCGTGCTACGCTTCAACGATGCCGAGCTCTATCTGGCGCTGAACAAGGACACCCCGGACGAGGTGGTCGAGCGCCTGCAGAAGGCCCTGGACGAGCTGCGCGCCGAGGGTTATATCGACGATATCACCGCCAATTACCTGTAACCGGGCCCGCAGCCTAGGGGCGCCGCGCGCACCAGCCGTTTATTCGGTGCGCACGGCGCCCCCTGGGACGAAGCCAAGAAAAAGCCCGGACATGATGTCCGGGCTTTTTTCGTATCGCCGCTTCGCCTCAGCCGCCGCGGGTCACGCTCAGGCCCTTGAGCAGGTTGAGCGCCTGGCTCAGCTGGTAGTCGTCGTCCTGCGGGCGCTGCGGTTGGGCCGCTTTGGCCTTGCTCGGGCGGTCGGCGCCGCCGTTGCCGTTGCCCAGGTGGCCCTGCAGGTCGGCTTCCTTGATGCCCTCGTTGTCCTGTTCGCGGGTCAGCTTGGCGCGCGCCACCTCGATGTCGGGAACGATGCCCTGGGCCTGGATCGAGCGACCGTTGGGGGTGAAGTACAGCGCCGTGGTCAGTTTCAGCGCGCGGTCGTTGTTCAGCGGCAGCACGGTCTGCACCGAGCCCTTGCCGAAGCTGTCGGTGCCCATCAGCACCGCGCGCTTGTGGTCCTGCAGGGCGCCGGCGACGATCTCCGAGGCCGAGGCACTGCCGCCGTTGATCAGCACCACCAGCGGCACGCCTTCGCTGGCGTCGGCCGGGTCGGCGTTGAAACGCAGTTCGGAGTTGGCCAGGCGGCCCTCGGTGTAGACGATCAGGCCTTTCTTGAGGAAATGGTCGGTGACCTCCACCGCCGCCTGCAACACGCCGCCGGGGTTATTGCGCAGGTCCATGACCAGGCCGCGCAGCTTCTTGTCGCCGTTGTCCTTGCGCAGTCTGGTCAGCGCCTTGCCGACTTCCTCGCCGGTGTTGACCTGGAACTGCGAGATACGCAGGTAGCCGTAGCCGTCCTCGAGCATCTGGCTCTTGACGCTGCGCACCTTGATCACCGCGCGGGTCAGGGTCAGGTCGAAGGGGCGGCCGCCGTCGCGCACCAGGGTCAGCTCGATCTTGCTGCCGGCCTTGCCGCGCATCTTGTCCACCGCTTCCATCATCGACAGGCCCTTGGTCGGCTGGCCGTCGATCTTGACGATCAGATCGCCCGGCTGGATGCCGGCTTGGGACGCCGGAGTGTCGTCGATGGGCGAGACCACCTTGACGAAGCCGTCTTCCATGCCGACCTCGATGCCCAGGCCGCCGAACTCGCCGCTGGTGCTCTCCTGCAGTTCGAGGAAGGCCTCCGGCTCGAGGTAGGCCGAGTGCGGGTCGAGGTTGCTGAGCATGCCCTTGATGGCGTTCTCCAGCAGGGTCTTGTCGCTGACCGGTTCGACATAGGCGGCCTTGATCCGGTCCATCACCTCGGCGAAGGTGCGCAGGTCGTCCAGCGGCAGCGGCGCCTTGCTGCTCGCCGCCGCGGGGGCGGGCTCGGCCGCCTGCAGGGCGGGCGCGCCGAGCAGCAGGCCGAGGGCCAGCGCCAGGCAGGTGGGACGGAAGCGATGCGACATGTCGAACTCCTAATTAGCGAAAAACGGCGCCTATCCCTGCGCGCGGCACCATTGCGCCGGGTCGCTGGGGCGACCCTGCTGGCGAATGGCGAAATACAGTGCCGGCGTATCCTGGCCGCCGCTGGTACCCACGGTGGCGATGGCTTCGCCGGCCTTGACCAGGTCGCCGGCGTTCTTCAGCAGGTTCTGGTTGTGACCGTAGAGGCTCAGGTAGCCGTTGCCATGGTCGAGAATGACCAGTAGACCGGCGCCGCGCAACCAGTCGGCGAACACCACGCGGCCGCCGTGTACGGCGCGCACCTGGCTGCCGGCCGGCGCGCCGATCAGCACGCCGTCCCATTTAGTACGAGCGTCGCCGCCGCGCGGGGTTCCGTAGCGTGCCACCAAACGGCCATCGACCGGCCAGGGCAACTTGCCGCGGGCGTTGGCGAAAGGCCCGCCATAGGTGGCGCCGGAGCTGACCTGCGGGCCGCTCGGCGGCGGGTTGCCCGGCCGTGCCTGCTCTGCCTGCTGCGCCAGCAGAGCGCGTTTGCGCGCCTCTTCGGCCTCGCGCGCCTGACGCGCCAGGGTCTCTTCGATGGTCTTCAGCACGCGGCCCAGCTCGGCCTGTTCCTGCTGGCGCGCCTTGAGCCGCTGGTCGCGGCTGGCGAATTCGCTGCTGAGCTTGGCCAGCGCCTGCTGGCGCTCCTTGCGCGCCTCGGCGAGCTTGGCGTGGCGCTCGTCGAGGCCGGCCTTCTGCGCCTGCAGCTGGGCCTGGTGGTTGGCGATTTCCTGCTCGACGTTGGCCAGCTGGCGCAGGGTCTCGTTGAACGCCGCGAGCTGTTCCAGGCGCGCCTGGCTGAGATAGTCGTAGTAGGTCAGGGTGCGCGAGAACTTTTCCGGGTTCTGCTGGTTGAGCAGCAGCTTGACGTACTCCTGGCGGCCGCTCTGGTAGGCGGCGCGGGCCTGGATAGCGATCAGCCGCTGCTGTTCAGTGCGTGCGCTCTGGAGTTTTTTTTTCTCCTGATCCAGGCGCTGGATTTCCTGTTCGCTGCCCTTGAGTTCGCGCTGCAGCTCCTTGACCTGGCCTTCCAGCGCGCCCATCTCGGTTTCGGTCTTCTTCAGCTGTTGCTGCACGCCGGATTTCTCCTGCTGCAGTTTCTCCAGCAGCTTCTTCAGCTCGGCCACGTCCTGACGTGCGGCTTCCAGCTGGCGCTGGGTGTCGGCGCGCTGGTCGGCAAGGACGGGGGCGATCAGGCTGCTGAGCAGGATCAGGGCGAGGATGCGGAGCATGGGCGGGGCGACACCTGGCGGTGGAATGGGCCCTAGTATGCCCGCGCCGCCGGGCAAAAAAAACGCCCCGGGCCTCAAGGCGCGGGGCGTTTGGCGGATTATCGACGTTCAGTCGAGCAGGACGATGGACGTACCGGTCATTTCCGCCGGTTTTTCCAGGCCCATCAGGCTCAGCAGGGTCGGCGCCACGTCGGCCAGCACGCCGCCGGCGCGGATGCGCGCCGGGCGCTTGCCGACGTAGATGAACGGCACCGGCTCGCAGGTGTGCGCGGTGTGCGCCTGGCCGGTGCACTCGTCTTCCATCTGCTCGACGTTGCCGTGGTCGGCGGTGATCAGCGCTTCGCCGCCGACCTTGTCCAATGCATCGACGATGCGGCCGACGCAGGCGTCCAGGCATTCCACGGCCTTGACCGCGGCTGCAAAGACTCCCGTATGGCCGACCATATCGCCGTTGGCGTAGTTGACGATGATCACGTCATAGCGCTGGTTGTCGATGGCATCGACGATCTTGTCGGTGACTTCCGGCGCGCTCATTTCCGGCTTGAGGTCGTAGGTGGCGACGTTCGGCGAGGGGATGAGGATGCGTTCTTCGCCCTCGAACGGCTCCTCGCGGCCGCCGGAGAAGAAGAAGGTGACGTGGGCGTACTTCTCGGTCTCGGCGATGCGCAGCTGGGTCTTGCCGTTCTTCGCCAGGTATTCGCCGAGCACGTTGGTCAGCGCCTCGGGGGCGAAGGCGGCCGGCGCCGGGATGCTCGCGGCGTACTGGGTGAGCATGACGAAGCCGACCTGCGGCACGCGCTGGCGCTCGAATTCCTTGAACCCCGGCTCGACGAAGGTGCGGGTCAATTCTCTCGCCCTGTCCGCGCGGAAGTTCATGAATACCACGGCGTCGCCGTCTTCCACCCGGACCGGCGCGCCGATGCCGGTGGCCTTGACGAACTCGTCGCTCTCGCCGCGCGCGTAGGCGGCGTTCAGCCCCTCCACGGCGCTGGCGGCGCTGAACTGGGCATTGCCCTCGACGATCAGCTGGTAGGCCTGTTCGACGCGGTCCCAGCGGTTGTCGCGGTCCATGGCGAAGTAGCGGCCGATCAGGCTGGCGATGCGGCCCTTGCCGAGGCGGGCGAAGGCGGCGTCGAGCAGCTCGATGGAGCTCTGCGCGCTCTTCGGCGGGGTGTCGCGGCCGTCGAGAAAGGCGTGCAGGTAGATCTTCTCGGCGCCGCGGCGCACGGCCAGCTCGGCCATGGCCACCAGGTGATCCTGGTGGCTGTGCACGCCGCCGTCGGAGAGCAGGCCGAGGATGTGCACGGCCTTGCCGGCGCCCACGGCCTTGTCCACCGCCTGGTTGATCGCGGCGTTGTCGAAGAACTCGCCGTCGCGGATGGCCTTGGTCACCCGGGTGAAGTCCTGGTACACCACGCGGCCGGCGCCGAGGTTCATATGGCCGACCTCGGAGTTGCCCATCTGTCCGTCCGGCAGGCCGACGTCCATGCCGCTGCCCGAGATCAGGCCGTGCGGATAGCTGGCGCGCAGGCGGTCGTAGACCGGCGTGTTGGCGGCGTGGATGGCGTTGTGCTCGGGGTTGTCGCTGTGACCGAAGCCGTCGAGGATGATCAGAACCAAGGGTTTGGGCGTGGCGCTCATGCAGCAGACTCGCTCTGGGTCGATGGGCGGGAAACAAGGCCGGGCATTTTACGGTCAAGCGCCTGGCGCGTCACTGCCGGACGGGGTTTGGCCGACCTGTGGGGCTGTGTATACTGGCCGGCATTTTACCGTCCTGGGTCATATAGATGCTCGCCAACCTGATTGAATTCGTCATTAACCACTATGTACTGAGCGGATTGTTCGTCGTCCTGCTGGTGGCGCTGATCGTCTCCGAGATGCGCAAGGGCGGACAGAACCTGTCCAGCCGCGAACTCACCGCGCTGGTCAACAGCGAGCAGGGCGTGGTGCTCGACGTGCGTGCGCAGAAGGACTTCTCCGCCGGGCATATCGTCGATTCCCTGCACATCCCCTACGACAAGGTTGCCGCGCGTATCGCCGAACTGGAGAAGCACAAGGCCAAGACCATAGTGGTGGTCGACGCCATGGGCCAGCACGCCGGCAGTATCGCCCGCGAGCTGAAGAAGGCCGGCTACACCGCGGCCAAGCTGTCCGGCGGCATCGCCAGCTGGCGTGGCGACAACCTGCCGCTGGTGAAGTGACATGAGCGAGGTGCTCATCTATTCCAGCGACTGGTGCCCCTACTGCATCCGCGCCAAGCAGCTGCTGACGCGCAAGGGCGTGGACTTCGACGAAGTGCGCGTCGACGGCCAGCCCGCGCTGCGCGCCGAGATGACCCGCAAGGCCGGCCGCACCTCGGTACCGCAGATCTGGATCGGCAGCACCCATGTCGGTGGCTGCGACGACCTCTACGCCCTGGAGCGCGCCGGCAAGCTCGATGCGCTGCTGCAGAGCCCCGCATAAACCTCAAGACCAGAAGGCAAAGGCCATGACCGAACCAGCAAACAACGGCGCCGCCGCCGGCGAACAGCAGAATCCGCAATTCTCCCTGCAGCGCATCTACGTCAAGGACCTGTCCTTCGAGGCGCCGAAGAGCCCGGAAATCTTCCGTCAGGAGTGGACGCCGAGCGTCGGCCTGGACCTCAACACCCGGCAGAAGAGCCTGGACGGCGACTTCCACGAAGTGGTGCTGACCCTCTCGGTCACGGTGAAGAACGGCGAAGAAGTGGCCTTCATCGCCGAAGTGCAGCAGGCCGGCATCTTCCTGATCAAGGGTCTGGACGCCGCCTCGATGAGCCACACCCTCGGCGCCTTCTGCCCGAACATCCTCTTCCCCTACGCCCGCGAGGCGCTGGACAGCCTGGTCATCCGCGGCTCCTTCCCGGCGCTGATGCTCGCTCCGGTGAACTTCGACGCGCTGTACGCCCAGGAGCTACAGCGTCAGCAGCAGGCGGCGCAGGGCGAAGCCACCGCGCACTAAGCGACGCTCCGCTCGCAAACGCCGCGTTCCCGTCATAGGGTTCGCGGCGTTTTGCTTTTGTAGGGTGGATCACGCTTCACCGATCCACCATGACCGGGAGGCATGGTGGATGAAAAAAGCGTCATCCACCCTAGGCCTCGGCGAAGCCGTTCTGCCGCCAGGCCTCGTAGACGGTCACCGCCACGGTATTGGACAGATTCAGGCTGCGGCAGCCGGCGCGCATCGGCAGGCGCAGGCGTTGCTCGGGCGGCAGGGCGTTGCGCACCTCCTCCGGCAGGCCGCGGCTCTCCGGGCCGAACAGGAAGGCGTCGCCGGGCTGGTAGGCGACCTCGTGAAAGGCGTGCGAGCCCTTGGTGGTGAAGGCGAACAGGCGCGGCTGGCCGAGGCTTGCCAGGCAGCTGGCGAGGTCGGGATGGCGCTCGAGGGTGGCGTATTCGTGGTAGTCCAGGCCGGCGCGACGCAGGCGCTTGTCGTCCAGCTCGAAGCCCAAGGGTTCGATCAGGTGCAGCTGGCAGCCGCTGTTGGCGCACAGCCTGATAATGTTGCCGGTATTGGGCGGGATTTCCGGTTGAAAGAGGATGACGTGGAACATGCAGGGCTCCGAGCGCAGGGACGACGGCCATTCTACGCCGGTCGAGGACCCCAGGCCGCGAATTCGCTGGCGCTTCATGGCGTCGCTGGCGCTGCTGGCGTTCCTCCTCGGCAGCATGCTCGGCCGCCTGTTCGAGCCGGCGCCGCTGCGCATCGAGGACGCCGAGCCCTGGGCCGCGGGCCTGCAGGTCTGGTTCAACCGTGAACCGGAGGCGCTCGCCGAGCACGTCCAGGGCGCGCTGAGCTATCGCTTCGTCGATGCCTACGGCCGCGAACGCCAGGGTCGCCTCGACCTGGATGGCACTCCGGTCAACTGGCGGATTCAGCGGGAAGGACGGGATCTGCGCCTGATGCTGGTGGCGGCCCGCCCGTTGGGCGGGGGGTGGCGCGGTGCGGAGGTGGATGGGCGCTGGCGGGTGCGTCTGACCCTGCGCCGCGAATAAAAGAGGGGATTCCCCGGCCTGCCTGTACCAAGGTCCCCGAAACTGGGCTTGCCTTAGCTTATGCAGGCTGTGTGCCAATTTTATTACCAAGGCCGAAAGCCGCGGCTTTGCTGGGTCGGCCAGGCTTTTGCGACGACCGGCCCGGGGCCCGGCCTGCCTCAGTAGGGTGCGCCCTGCGCCCCGAATGGTGCACGCGGCGTCGCATCGCGCGCGTATGCCGCCGGGCAGGGCGGACAAGCGTCACGCTGTCCGCCCTGCCTCCGCTAGCCGCTATCGGTCGCCCTCAGCGCGGCAGCAGGCGCAGCGTGCCGCGGCTGTGCGCCGCCACGTCCGTCTCGCTCAGGTGCTGCGGCTGGTACTGGTCGGCCACGTGGGCGGCGGCCTGGTCGTCGTAGTGGGCGTCGAGGGGCACGCCGCTCTGCCCCACCGGAATGCCGCCCAGGGCGCGCTCGGCATCGGCCAGATCGACCAGGCGCCGGGTCGAAGGCCCGTAGACCACCGGCCAGGGTGCCGGACCGACCTTGTGCGACAGGTTGTTCGGCATCTCGTGACCGCCCGGCGCGGCGAACGGGCCGACGTTGAGCAGCCAGGCCAGCAGCGGCTGCTGGCCCAGCGGGTGGCCGTGGGTCAGGGTATGGGCGCGGCCCCAGGCCCAGTCGCCGGGGTCATCGCCGAACTGGCCGCGCAGATGCTCGAGGCTGCCGCGCCAGGCGTCGGCGACTATCTGCGCGCGGCTCTCGCGCGTTTCGCTGCCCTGGCGGTTCCACCAGGGCGAGTCGGCGTCGGCGGTCAGGCGCGGCAGGGCACTGTCCAGCACGCGGGTATACAGCAGGCTGTCGAAGAAGGTCTCGCCCAGCTCGTCGGCCATGGCCTCGCGGGCCAGCTGGTAGGTCAACTGATTGAACAGGGTGGCGGCCTGCGAGTCGAGCCGGTGATCGCCGTCCCAGGCGGCCAGTTGTTCCACCAGCGCCCGCTCCCGCTCGTCGGCCGCAGCGGCGCGCAGCTCGTCCGCAATCGGTGCCAGCAGGCGCGGGCCGTAGCCGCTGCCGCTATCGAGTTGCAGCGCCTGGCTGTTGGCGCTATCCCATTTCACCGCGGCGTCGCTCAGATGCAGGTCCAGGCGCTGGCCGCGGTCGGCCAGGTTGTAGTAGCCGGGCACCTCGATGCCGCTGGTCGCCAGCGGCTGGTAGTTGGCCGAGAGGATATAGCCGCGCGCCGGGTTCTCCTCCTGCGGGTTGGCGGCGAAGGGCTGCCAGCCGGGCTTGTCCGCCTCGCCGCCGGCGCCGTCGAGGATAAAGCTCGGGTTGACCCCGGCCGGGCGCAGCGGCAGCTTGGCCGCCGCCCACCAGCCGATGTCGCCGGCGGCATTGGCCCAGACCACGTTGAGCCCGGGCGCCTCGATCAGCTCGGCGGCGGCGCGGGCCTTGTCCAGGCTGTCGGCGCGATTGAGCTGGTAGAAGGCGTCGAGAATCGGGTTGGCGGTCTCGAGAAAGGCCCACCACAGGGCGATCGGCGTGCTGCCGGCGGCCTGGCCGAGGGCGTCGTTGACGATCGGCCCGTGCGGCGAGCGGCGCAGGCTCAGCTCGACCGGTGCGGCGCCCTTGACCGCGATGCTTTCCGTGCGCCGTTCGAGCTCCACCCAGCGCCCCTGGTACCAGACCTGTTCGGGGTTGTCCGGGTTGACCCGCTCGGCGATCAGGTCGACGTCGTCGTTCTGGAACATGGTCAGGCTCCAGGCGAAGTCGCGGTTGTGGCCCAGCGAGGCGACCGGGTTGAGCGCCTGGTGGTAGCCATACAGCTCGAAGCCGGGCGCCTGCAGGTGCGCCTCGTACCACACCGCCGGCACGGCGAAGCGGATATGCGGGTCGCCGGCCAGCAGCGGCTTGCCGCTGGCGGTGCGGCTGCCGGCCACGGCCCAGGCGTTGCTGCCCTCGAACTGCGGCAGGCCGCTGCCCTCCAGCGCCGCGTGGCTGAGCCGGGCGATGGCGGCCAGGTCCTGCCAGTCGCCGGCGGCCAGCGACGTGCCGACCACGCCTTGCGGGCGCCAGTCGAGGTCGAAGACCTTGAGGTAGTCGGCGCCGAGGCGCTCGCGCACATGGCTCAGCACCGGCTCGGTGCGGAAGGCGGCGGCGAAGCTGTAGGCCATGTAGCCGGCGACGCTCAGGGTGTCGGCGACCGTGAAGGGGCGCGGAGAAATGCCCAGCAGGTCGAATTCCAGCGGCCGCGGGCGGCTGGCCTGGTACTGGTTGATGCCGTCGAGGTAGGCCAGCAGGGCGCGCCCGGCCGGGCTGTCGCCGTCGAAGCGGCTGGCGTATTCGTCGGCATGGGCGCGAATGCCCAGGGTGCGGAACAGGCGGTCGGTGTCCACCAGCTGCGCGCCGAGCACCTCGGCCAGTTCGCCGCGGGCCAGGCGGCGCAGCATTTCCATCTGGAACAGGCGGTCCTGGGCGTGCACGTAGCCAAGCGCGCGGTACATATCGGCTTCGTGCTCGGCGCGGATATGCGGCACGCCGCGCTCGTCATAGCGCACCGTGACCGGCGCCTGCAGCGCACTGAGGCGCAGTTCGCCGTCGCGCAGCGGCTGCTTGCCGTGCAGGTACCAGGTCAGGCCGCCGGCCGCGGCGGCGACCAGCAGGGCGAGGGCAGTCAGGGCGCGTTTCATCGCGGGCGATCCTTGTTGTTATGGTCGGCCCGCATTCTGCGCAGGCGCGGCCGTCGCGGCATTGACCAAATGCCGCGGCGCTGAAAGTCTATGGTCAATCACCGCGTGGAGACGCCATGAGCGAAGCCCCCCAGGTCGCCCTGACCCATTCCTCGACCCTGCGCCGCCTGCTCTACGAGGCGCTGGCCGAGCTGGGCCTGGACCCTACCGACACCTACCGCCACGCCTACGCCGGCATGCCGCTGACGGTGCCGCTGCTGGAGGCGCGCGAGGACCACGACAGCGCGCCGCGCTTCTGGCAGGCGCTGGCCGGCATCAGCGGCGACGCCGATATCGGCCTGCACCTGGGCGAAGTGATGCGCCCGCGGCCGATGGACGTGGTCGGCTACCTGCTGCTGGCGGCGCGCGACCTGCGCCAGGGGCTGCAGGCCTTCGTGCGCTTTCAGCACATCCTCTCCGGCGGCTTCGCCGCGCGCCTGGAGGAGGAGGGCGACGAGGCGCGCCTGGTGATCGACCTCAACTACCGCGGCATCGGCTCGCTGCTGTGCAGGCTTGAGAAAGATATGACAGGGAAAGCGCGATAAAGGCGGGATATAAAGGAACGAAGGGGAAAATAGCGGGACGGGGTTTGTAACGGTGTTGCCGTAGGTGAAACGGCGGCGGCCGGGGTTACAGGCCGTCGCCGAGGTCGAGTTTGTGCTGGTCGCGGTCGAACTTCCTGTCCTGCGTTCTCTTGAGCAGCTTGTAGATCGCGTTCTCTGTCATGTCGTACTCAACGGCCAGCGCATGGTGGTTGCGGCCGTTGAACTTGCCCAGGATCTCCAAATCCCGCTGGGTGATCCGCCAGCGGAAATCCTTCGGAAACGTCACACAGGAACCGGCCCAGGTGTTCGAGAGATGCTCGACCACCGCGGCGCCGGCCTGCTCGGCGATCACCGCCGCCACGCCGTGATCCTGGATCACCGCCGCCACGTGGTCGGCGATATCGCTGAGTAGTTCGTGGCGCTTCTGCGCCATCGCTGTGGGCTTCGTGCTCATGCGTTCCCCCTTGCCGCCTGAATGCGGCGATCGGCTTCCTCTTCATCTATTAGGCCCAGGCGGCGATCGGCTTCGATGCGGCCGACTGCGTCCTGCAGGATCTGCTGCGACGTCGCAGCCGCACGCGGCGGCTTGGCCGGCGCGCCGGCTTGGGCCTGGGCGGGGTCGCTGGCGATGCCGTAGACCACCGCGCGCAGGTAGTTGTGGTTCTCCAGCGGCAGCTGCAGGCGATCGCGGCCGGTGACCATCTGCTCGATGCCAGCGGCCCACAGCCGTGGCGGCGCCGGCTTGGTGTCATTGGTGCGGGCGTCCTTCTGCACCGTGCCGGCGTTGACCAGGTCGAGCAGATCCTCCGCCAGCTTGATCGCGCGGGTCATGCGCAGGCCGCGCTTGGCTGGGCTGAACAGACGCAGGTAGTTGAGCACCGCACGGCCCAGCTTCGGATCGAGGCCGGCGAACAGCGCCGCCAGCTTCTTGCCGTCCGCATCCGCGAAGCCAGCCTCGATCGGGAACTGCTCACCGCAGCAAGGGCATTGCAGCTGCATTACAGAAGCCCCCGAGCAGATGCCGCCGCGCGTAGCGTTTCGACCAGGCTCCTGAGGATTGGACGGCGTCGCTCCCAGCCCTCGGGCAGGCTTTCCAGATCCGCCCGCCAGTTTGGATCGTGCTCGCCTAGTAGCTTGAGCAGCTCTTCCACGTTGCCCAGCAGCCCGCGCTTCTCTTGCTCGACATGCAGCGCGGCGATCAGGGCATCGAGCTGGTCGGCCTTTTTCAGCCAGGCCACCCGCTGCACCTTGAACATCTGCCGCGCCAGGGCATCGGCATAGGCCCAGGGTAGGCCCATGTCGGCCAACTGCGCCTCGATCTTGTCGATACGCGGCCCGAGCTGCTTGGCGTTGTGCGGTTTGCCGGCTGCCTTGCTGCTTGGCTTCGGCTTGAAGCCAAGCCGCTCCAGCTCGACCATCAGGCGCCCGGCCTGGCGCGTGTTCAGATCTTTTGCCGACTCGACGCCCGCCACGCGGCGCAGCAGAGCGCGGTAGCTGTCGTCATCCATGCCCAGCTGGCCCTTGGCGATGTGGATCTTGCTGAGTACACCTTTCGAGATACTCATGCCCGACCACCTGCAGAGCAGCTCAGGCGATTCAGGCGGCGCTTGATGGCTGCCGTCTGCTTGCGCAACGCGCGCAGCTCAGCACTGACATCGATGGTGGCCACCACCACTGGCTGGGCTGGTTCCTGCGGAACCGGCTTGGCCTTCACCGGAGCAACAGGCTTGGCCGGCTTCGCCTTGATCGGCGCTGCCTGGACAGGCTTCTGCTGCTCCGGGTGGATCGACTTGGAGCGCCACGGGCCACTCTCGACCGGACGACGGAAGTTGTCGAAGGCCCTGATCTCGCCGCCTTTGGCCAGGAAAGCCTCGATCTGTGCATCCAGCTCGGCCTGGCGTTCCTGGGCCTTGGTCATGTCCCTGGAGGGTGCGTCTTGGAAAATTGGATGGCCCATCACTGCACCTCCCGACCGACGATCAGCCAGCGGCTCATGCCTGGCTTGTCGCTGGGCTTGAGGTCGATGCGCTCGACGTGGTCGAGTTGCTCGCCGAACAGCTTGACGCCCAGGTGGCGCACGGCCTCATCCTCGGAGTGGCTGCAGCTGGCGCGTTGGCTGCGCACGGTGTTGGTCTGGTAGGCACCCATGTAGTACTTCACGGTGCATTCGAGGGTTGGCATGTCACACCCCCTGCGTCAGTCGGGCGACTGGTTGGTGGCCGAGGCCTTGGTGGAGTTGAGCGCTCTTGCCCGCGCGATAGCCGGCGTCGCTTGCACCCTCGTCGCGGGCCTTGAGTTTGCGGCGCTTCATCTTGGCCTGGCCCAGGTTCGGGTAATGCTTGGCCATGTACGCCTGGATGGCCTCGGCGATGTTGTCCTCGACCCCGGCGAACTCCTGAACCTTGAGGTACACCGCATCGATCCAGCCGTGGGCGAAGGCATCGCCACGCGCTACTTTGGTCGAACGTTTGCAGCGCTTCTGCGTGCTCAGGAACTCCTTGCGGGCCTTCTGCAGCTGGCGCTCCAGCACCTGGTAGGCGTAGCCGGACAGCTCCGGTGCGGCGCCACAGCCGATGAACTTGAAGCCGGCCGGCTCCAGCCAGTGGGTGGTGATGATCAGGTGAGTGCCGAATGCATCGGCGCAGACGCCTGCCAGGCGGGTGCGCCAGGCCGGAGGCTCGCCATCGGAGCCGGCTGGCACTTTGGCTTCGCCGGCCATACTGGCCAGTACGTCGCCCATCTCCAGCTTGTAGGCCTCCATCATCTTCTGAGCCTGGCGCATGGCAATCTGGGCTTCGTTAGGGTTGGAACCCTTGCCCTTGGCCATCTCCAGGCACTTCTTGATCTTCTCGAGAATGCGATCCTGGTCCATGTCACACCCCCGCCAGGCTCAGGTTGATGGGCTCGTAGCGGTCGTCTCCGGTGCGTTTGTAGATGCGGATGTAGACGGCCTTGCCGTTGACCTGGATGGCATCCTTCAGGGCGCGCATCGCGGTTTTCCACTCAGGGGCATCGATCTCCAGACGCAGAAGGCTGAGGACATCGTTGGTGCGGATCTCGCCGTTGCGGCCAGTAAAGGCGCGGTCAACCACAGCCATCAGGTGCCGGTCGTCGTCGGCGCCTTTGCTCCATTTGCGGATACAGGTGTAGATCAGTTCCTTGGCGGCGAGGATCTCTTCGGTGAAGCACAGCCGATCAGCCAGGGCCTTCTCGATCTTGAACTCGCCGTCGTAGGTGGTGATGGATACGTTGCCCTTCTTGCCACCCAGCTTGACGTTGTAACGCTCCAGGGAGATGGCGATCAGGTCGTCGATATCGGCCAGGGCCTTTTTCTTGAATGCCGCCAGGGCTTCGCTGATGGCCACGGCTTGGTTGGCCAGCTCGCGGGCGATGCTGTCGCGCAGCTTGTCGTGCTCGCGCACCTGGTGCTCCGGCACCAGGTGGCCGGCGGCGTTCTTGACGAAGCCCGCGGGGATGTTGGTATCAGCCATGGGATGGCTCCTCCTTCTTAGGTTTCGGATAGGCAGCACGAGCGCCGCAGCAGACGCACTCCCACTCGGCGCCGACCGGGCGCATGGGGGAGTCGAACCGGCCAATCGCGCAGTTGGTGTGCCACATGGCGCGGTTGTGGGGTTCGTGGAGCATCTGCACGACGCCTTCTGCCGAGGAAGGCCAGGCTAGGGCTGCCGAGGCCTGGCCTTTCTCGGCTTCGTGGGTGGCGTGGTCGAGTTCGGCCAGTACGTCGTGGCGGAACTGGCATATCTCGTCGTTGAGCTTGTGGCCGCCGATGCTCGGGTAGGACGAGGCGTAGCCGGCGCTGCGCTTGAGCAGCTCCAGGGCCTCGCGCAGGCGGCGTTCGACGGTGAGCTGGACGGCGGATTTGGTCATGCTGGTCATGGGAGAACCTCCCTGTTGGTGTGCCAGACCACCTGCAGGCGCCGCAGTGGCCGGCGCAGCAGGTAGCCGTAGATGAACCAGGTCAGGGCGAGCATCAGTGCACCCTCCCGTCAGCGGGTTTGAGGTTGGCGCGGTACGCGTTGGTGAACTGCTCGACCTGGCGCATGACCAGCGCGTTATCGCCGGCCATATGGGCCTCGCACATCACCGCGATCTGGTTGCAGAGCAGATTGCTGGCCTGGGTGAGCTGCTGGAGCGCCATCGACAGCAGGTTGTAGCGATCGTCCATGCGGCGCAGGGACTCCTGCATATCGGCCAGCTCTTGCTGCAGTTGCTCGGCCTGGTTCATGACGGCAGCCCCTTTGCCGGCGTCAGCCAGCAGATCTGGCAGCCGCCGAGGCGGACGCGGTTGATGGTGTTGGTGCCCCGGGTACTCCAGGTCGGGCTGCGCCATTCGCTGCGGAACGCGGCAGCCAGTTGGTCGGAGTCTTCGGCGTTGATGAACAGCGTGGCGTCGAGCGGCGATGCCGCCTCGACGCGCACGCCCACCGCGCGCAGGCGGGTCATGTCGTTGACGGCCCGGAGCTTGTCGGCCAGTTCAGGGGTGAGCACGGTGCACATCGGCAGCGCATGTTGGCGGGCCATATCGGCGGCGACCTGGGCGCTGAGGGGAACGATGTTGGCGGCAGGCATGGTCATTCCTCCTCGTATTCGGCGTCCTTCACCAGCGGACGTTGTTTGATAAACCCGCCGACGTGCTTGGCGATCGCCCGCCAGGACTCTTCATCGACCAGGTGACCATCCATGAAGCCGGCCGGAGACATCGCGATGCCGTCGCAGTAGTGGCCGATGGCGGTAAAAAGGAAGGCATGCAGCAGAGACCCGTGGCGGCTGTCATCCATCAACAGGTCCATCAGCTCCTGGTTGTGCATCGTGCGCATGCCTTCAACATGCACCTCGACCGACTGATCGCGCGCCCAGCGGTAGAACAGGCCGTCGCAACTGGGGCAAGTACTCAGGGAGTCCCAGGCTTCGCCATCCGCCGGCTGCCGCGTCTTCAGCTCGAAGCGGCAGTGCGGGCAGAAGTAGTCCAGGTGCTTGACGCCAAATGAAGTCTCGCGGGTGATGTAGTCCTGGTACGCCTGGATTCGCTCTTGCTTGGTGGCCATGACTACACCCCCTTCACAACATCAGCCGTCACGCGGCTCTCGCCGATCTCGGCGGCCAGGTTGAGCGCGGCGTTGAACAGGTTGCCGATCGCCAGCGGGTAGAGCTGGCTGGCGCCGTCGCGGCCGGAGCTGCCGAGGCGTTCGATGATGGCGTGGATGCCGCTGGCGTCGATCAGCTCGTCGAGCTTCTTGCCGGCGTGGCCGCAGCGGAACGCCAGGTGCTGCTCCAGCTCGCCCTTGGGGATGGGCTGCAGCTGGGCGATCTCGATGCGCTGGGCCACCTCGCGCACGTCGCCGTTGCGCGGGCTGAGCTTGATCAGCAGCTCGGGCTGACCGATCAGGATGATGCTGAGCAGCTTGTCGAAGCCGTGCTCCAGCTGGTCGCGCATGCGCTTGAGGTGCTTGAGCGTGGGGATGGGCAGCGAATGCGCCTCCTCGATGATCAGCACGTGGCGGAAGCCCGCACCGTGGCTGGCCTTGAGGGTGGCGTGCATCTGCGCGAAGCGCGCCTCGGGGCTGGACTTGGCCTTCTCCAGCGGCGCCACGGCGGCCATCACCGACTCGGCGATGTGGGTGGCCTTGAGGGTCTTGCCGCGGGTGTCGTTGTCCTCCATGCCCAGCACGTAGGGCTCGATGGCGATCACCGGCTCATTGCGTAGGCGGTGCGCCAGGTCGCGGCGCAGGGTGCTCTTACCGGCGCCGGACTCGCCCACCACGGCCAGGAAGCCGTCATGGCGCGCGGTCTGGTACATGCTCTCGCGGATGTAGCGGATATCGCCGCTGAGGTACATCTCATCGGCGGCCTTCAGCTCGTCGAACGGGTCGCGGTGCAAGCCGAAGGCCCGCTTGGTGTCTGGTCGCAGCACTTGTTTAGCCATTAGCATGTCGGGGCACTCCTGGTTTTCGTGATTGGTTTCCGGGGTTGCAGGGGCCGCCGCGTTGGCGCGCGGCGGCTCCACTTCTTCGAATGCAGAGCGGGCGGTATCGAACTGCGCACCGTTCTGCATCAGGTACTCGACGATGGCCCAGGCCATCTGGTTTTGCGGGATGCTCTTGGGCCACTGGTTGTGGTTGATCAGTTGGGCGATCGCCGCCGGGCTGAGCTTCACCGCCCTGGCCAGGTCGGCCTGGCCCTTGCCTACGCTGGCCAGTACGTGCTTGAGGCGTTTCATGGCTCATCTCCCTGGTCGGCAGGCTGCGGCTCAAGCCACTCGCGGGAAAAATCCGCCAGATGGCTTTCAAGATCCGCGCGCAAAGAGGACAGTGCGGCTCGCTGGTCTTCGGCGTGTACCAAGTGCACCCAGAGAAGTTGCATGGCTGCGGACTTCTCATCCCGGTAGAACTCGCCCGCGAAGCCGTTGGCGCAGCACTTCTGCACCAGGATCTTGTGCGGCGATACGCTGAATCCGGTCATCACTCACCCCCAACCAGGCGCAGACCAGTCCGTACTGGCGCCTGCAGCTGGGCGACGATGCTGTCGAGCTGCTCCTCCATGGCGCCATCGGGGTAGTTGGCCTTGAGCCATTCCATGGACTCGGGCGTCCAGGCCGATCCCAGGCGGGCGCGCAGCGCCTTGGCCAGCTCGATGCGGTTGAGCTTGGGCAGCTCCACCGAGGCCAGGCCGGCCAGGCTGACGCGGGTTTCCAGCTCGGTACCGCGCTTGGGCAGGTAGGCCGGCAGTGTGGTGTCGGTGAGGTGCTTGTGCGGATCGATGGCGCTGCCGAACGGCGTGACCTTGGCCTTGCGCGCCTGCTCGGCGCCTTCCTCGCTGTCGGCGCCGGTGGCCAGTTGCTCCAGCACCTTGCGCGCCACCTGGGCCGGGGTTTCGGCGCGGCTCTTGTGCTCCTCGCCGATCATCGCCGAGCCTTCGACGAAGCCGTGCTCGTCGCGGTCCAGGCGCTCGACCACGTACAGGGTCTGGTGGCCGTGCTCGTCGCGCAGCACCACCTGGGCGCTCTCCGCGTCGCGCCAGGGGTTGCGGGTGATCAGCAGCTTGGCGTGCACCATCACCCTTGGCACGCTGCTGACGTCGTACAGCGCGCCGCGGTACGACACCTGCTGCAGTACATTGACCTGGCGCTGCTCCGGCGCGCAGGTGGCCATCTCCCGGCACACCTCGGCTGGCGGGGCGATGCGCAGCTGCTCGGGCTTGATCAGCATCCACACGCCATAACGGGTGCGGCGGGTGCGGTTGTGAATGGCGGTGGCGTTGAACGCGCGCATCCACTCGCCGGCGCGGGCGTTGATGTGCGCCAGGCTCTCGGCCTTCTCCAGCTTCAGGCCACTCTCGAACTCGCATTCGACGATGTTGTGGGCTTGCTCCACCTGGCCCTTGGCGCGGGCGTTGCCCACCTTGTTGATGATCAGCTCGATGCCCAGGGCCTGGCACAGGTTGCGGAACATCGCCGAGGTCATGGCCGCGCCGGGGTCGGTCATGATCATGAAGGGCACGCCGTGGAACGGGTCGCTCTCGCCGCGCTTCTGCATGGCGCAGATCAGCACGTGGCAGAGGTTCTCCGCGCTCTCGGCGCCGAGCACGTACTGCACGTAGATGGCGCCGCTGGCGTGGTCGGTGATCACATAGCGCCACAGGCGCTTGCGCTCGATCTTCTTCAGGTTGGCCGGCTTGCCGTCGTAGTATTCGGCCGGGTTGATGGTGCGGGCGCCGTCGTCGTCCAGGTAGAACTGGGTGGAGATCGAGGCGTCGATCTGCCACACGTGGTTGGGGTGCTTGCTCGACAGCGGTACGGCCGGCGCAGGGGCCAGCAGTTGCGAGGGGTGCAGGTTGTGCTGGTACAGCGCGCGGGTGATGGCGCTTTCGCTCATCGGCCGCAGCTCGCCGGTTTTCCTGTCCAGCGCCTCGGCGCGGATCAGGCCGTTGGCGCGCAGCCGCGCCACCGCCAGCTTGATGGATGACAACTGCTTTTCGTTTTTACGGATGCTCTCCACCAGCAGGGCGGAGAGCAGCTGCAGCTCGCGCAGCGGGATGCTGGTGTTGCCGGCATCGCTGCGCTGCTTGCGCGGTTTGTCCTTCACGGTCAGTACCTCCAGTTTGCGGTACAGGGTGGCCAGCGACATGCCCAGCCGTGCCGCCGTGGCCGCATACAGCGCGGTGCGGTTGGCGCCGGCCTGCTGGGCCTGGCCATAGGCCGCCAGAATCTCCTGGGCATGGATGGGGTTCATGGTCAGCCCTCGGCCAGGTCGTCGAGGCCGAGCAGGTTCTGCCAGCCGGGCAACTGGTCAGGGTGCAGCTCGGGCAGGTGGAACTCGCTGCGGATGGCCATCAGCGTCACCTCCAGGTTGCGCACCAGGGCGGCCTTGAAGCTGCGGTGATCCTCCCCCGTCTGCTGGGCCAACTGCTCCAGGTCAGCGAAGGCCTTGCGCAGGGTGCCCTGCAGGGTGCCTTCCACCTCGTAGGCGGTGGCCACCACCTCCTGGCGCAGCTGCTTGGCCTCCTCGATGGGCTGCACGACGATGACCTTGGGCTTTTTGGCCAGCTCGGTGGCCAGCTGGTTGTTCTTGGCGGTGATGTCCGCCATCACCCGTTCCTTGGCGCTGACGGTTTCGCGGGCCTCGCGCAGGGCCTTGCGCAGTTCCTTGACGCTCATCGTGGCCACGTCGTCGAGAGTCAGCTCGCCGGTCTGGCCGGTGAGTTCCAGCTCCTGGATTTCCTCGTCTTCCAGGACGAGCATCTCGAACAGCTTGGCCTGGTTGCCAATGGCCTTGGTCAGAGCGGAGTTGCTGCCCAGGCTGGCGAAGCGCACAGCTGAACGCATGAACTTACGTGCCACGCCGTCATCAATGCCCAGCGTGTCGAGTCGCTCCTGGAAGTTGCCGTAGCCGCACGCTGTCTTGAGCACCTGCAGCCCGCGCCCAACTTCCAGGCAGGCCTCGACGCTGCGGCGCATATTGGCGGCAATATCGCGCTGGATCAGATCCGGGTCGGTGCAGTCGGCCGGCAGCTGGTAGCCCATTTGGGCGGCCACGGCGCGCACCTGCTGCTCGTGCTCGGCGGTGAGCGTGGCTACCTGCTGCTGGGCGGCCAGCAGGGTTTGGCCTTGCTCGGTGTTGTCGGCCTGCAGCTCGATTTCGGTTGAGGGGTTGCGAGCCATCAGGCAACCCTCCGTTCTTCACCGGCCAGGCGCTGCAGGCGCAGGATGGCCTGGTAGCGGTTGCCGTTGGCCTCGATCAAGGCATTGCGGAACTCGTTGTGGGCGCGCATGCGGCCGGCGAAAAAGGCATCGTCCTCGACGCTGCCCGGCTGGTACGGGCTGTTCACCAGGGTTTGGTCGATGCGGTTGCGTAGTACTGCTGCCAGGCCCTGGCGAAACGGTTCGCTGCGCGGTGGCTCGTCCTTCAGCAGTGCGGCGGCCAGTTTCAGGTAGTCCATGTGGTGCTCCTCGGTCAGTGGGCGCTGATGCGCGCCTGGATTTCAGTGATACGTGCCTGTCCCCGCTGCAACTCTTCGGCGGTGGCCATGGCGTATTGCAGGAACATCAGCCCCGGCGCGATGCGCCCGGTGGGCAGCCGCGTCACCCAGCCTTCCTCTTCCAGGGTGTCGACGTAGCGGGTGACGTTCGCCGCGCTCTCGTCCAGGGCCTTGGCCAGTTCGACATTGCTGAGGCCGGTCAGGGTGTGGCCGCGCAGGGCCTTGAGCAGGCGCATGGCACGGCGGACGCTGTCGTGGGTGCGTTTGGTGGTCATGCGCGGCGCTCCATAGGGACGACGACCAGAGCGCCGGCTTGGGTTATGCCGGGCTGGCCGCCGAGGGCGGTTGCCAGCTGCTCGTGCAGGCTCATGGCCTCTTCACGCCAGCCTTCGGCGTTGTCCTCCATGCGGGCCAGTTCGGTGCGCAGGCTGGCGTTCTCTTCGTCGAGGCGCGTCACCTCCTGGCAAAGCTGCTCCAGGGCCTGTTCGTCCAGGCGGCGCAGCAGCGCCACGATGTTGGTCGGCTTACTCATCGTCGGGGCCTCCGAGGTCGAGTTGCGGGTGGTCGTGCTGGGCCACGTTGCCGTGGTGCCAGGCGAGGGATTCGAGGCCGGCGCGGATGGCGTCCAGCGTTTGCTCGGCGGTTTGCTGGCCGGCGTAGAAGGCCATCAGCGCGCCGGTGGCGTTGTGCAGCACGCCCTGCAGCTGCTGCACGTCGCTGGCGTTGCAGGCCTTGCCCACGGGGATGTCCACCAGCAGCTTGCCGTGGGCGGCGGCCAGGTAGCGGGTAATCAGCGGCAGCCCGCAGGCATGCTCCAGCGGCAGGATCAGGCTCAGCGGCAACTTGCCGTTGCCCATCCACTTGTAGAGGGTGCTGGCGTTGTTCTGCCCGAGGTGGTCGCAGGCCAGGCGCTCGATGCCACGGTTGTGGCGCTCCAGGGCGCGTTGAGCACAGCCCTCCATCGCCTCGGCGGGCGAGCGTGGTACCCAGTGTTTCCAATTGCGGCGGGACATTGGATGGGGCTCCTTTCAGCCGTCTACGCGGCTTCTAAACAAAAACGCTGTTTCGCCCTTGGCAAAGGCGTTACCAAAAGGCCAGCCTGTTGGGGTACATTCACCGGCATGAGGAGCCGCCTAATGGACGTAGAAGAGATTCGCCTGCTGCAGATCGAGGGGCAGATTCACGCTCTGGCTCGCGCCTGGCTTCACATAGCTGCTGCACTAGAAGTCCAGGGGACGCTTGCGCCTGAATCGACAGAGCGATCGTTGTTGTCGGCGCATTGGAATGGGGCGGCGTTTGAGCCTCATGCTCACCGGACGATGCAGTACCTGATTGACCAGTTGGCTGTTGCTCGCGAGAACCGGCAGCAGAGAGATCGATACCTATCCACGGGGCTAGACGAGTGAAGCCAAGCGCATCCAACGCGCAACCGGCGAACCTCTGCTCCAGGCGCTGCTTAGCTTGCGCCTCGGTCAGCAGGCACTTGCCGTTGGCGCGGGTAGCCTCATGCAGCAGCTGCTCGATGGCGCCGCGGTTGGCCGGCAGCTGGCTGCTGGCATCGAGCAGGTGCCAGGCAATGGCAGTTTCATCGCCGGGGGCGCAGGCGATCAGCGCATCGAGCGCGGCGCGCCAGGCGTCCATGGGATGGGGAGTCAGTTCGATCTCTTCGGTCACGACTTGCGGCTGGTTGGACATGGCGGTGTCCCTCGCTCGGTGGTGGTTGGCGGTTAAGCGGCGGCAGCTTCTTCGTCCGGGAGCTTCATGCCGAGCTTCACGGCGATTTCATGAGCCTTGCCGTAGTTGGCTTTGGCCTGGCCGTTGAGCACGCGGTACACCTCGTTGCGGGTGTAACCGTTCTCCTCGGCCCAGGCAGTGAAGGTTTTGCCGCGAGCCTTGAAGCGTTGCTTCACCTGCTCGGCGGTTAGGGCTTTGGTTGCAGTGGCCATGGCGGTGGCTCCTGTGATGCAAAGATGAATGTTGGTTGTGTGATTGATGATGGTGCGGATATCTGCACCTGTCAAGAAAAAGTGCGGATAACTGCATGCTTGGTGAGCGACTGAAAGAAGAACGCAAGCGGCTAGGCCTTACCCAGCCGCTGCTGGCTGAGGTTGCAGGGGCGGCCAAGAGGACAGTCATTGACTGGGAGAAAGGGGTTTCTTCACCCACGGCAGCGCAGCTAGAGGTGCTGGCAGGGGTTGGAATGGACGTGCTCTATGTCGTTACGGGTCAACGCGCATCGACTGTGACTGGTCAGTCACATCGGTCGACGACGACCGTTGTGACTGAAATGGGTAATCCGGTCACGGGTCCAGGCGCGGTGCCACTGATCGATGCAGAGCGTCTGGCACGCATCGTTGACCTGCTGGAGGCCTATGCCTCGCAGGCCGGCCGGCGCTGGCCGGCCAAACGCCTGGTGGCGGTGGCGGCGGAGGTCTACAACGTGTTGGCAGACGAACCGGCCCTGGATGAGCCCAAGGTCGAACGGATTTTGAAGCTGGTGGTGAATCGCTGAAGTAGCAAGGGAAGGAGCTGTCATGCAGAGCGACGATCGTTTGGCCAAGCTGGCCGAGATGCTGAAGGACGAACGGGGCGAGCTGCCCGAGGAGTGCCCGCCGGCGGCGGCGCCGATCAAAATCAAGGGCGGTGGCCATATCAACCTGGGCGGCACGCAGGTGAACATCAACAGCGCGCCCGCGCCTGACTTGTTGTCGCCCGAGCAGCGGCGCCGGCTCAACCGGCTGGTCACCGAGATCAGCACTGAGCACCAGGCTGACCCGCGCCTGCTCTGGAAAGAGGTGGTGCATACCCGTACCGGTGTCAGCTCCATCGAGGACATCCCGCGGGACAAATTCGCCGAGGCCGAGCAAGCGCTGCTCGACCATGCCGAGCAGCTGCATGCACAGGCGCACGCCAAGCGCCTGGTGGACGAGGTGGAAGAAGTGGCCAAGCAGCGGGGCATCTACCAGCAGATGATGCGCTTCTGCTCGCGCGAATTTGGCAGCACCTCACTGACCCGGCTCAGGCCCGAGCAGCTCAAGGCGGTGCTGCGCTATGTGGACGAATACCAGGCGCCACGGCACGTGGCCGCGCCGCTGTCGGTCGGCGGTTTCCGGCAGTTGGCGGTGGCCCACCCATGGCATATGAGTGCGGTACTGCTGGCCGGCGTCGTGATCGGCCGTATTTTCTGAGAGCGAGGGGCTAGGGAATGAACAAGAAGGCGATGGTGCTAGGGCTGGCGGCAGTGGCGGCTATTACGGGGTGCTCCACCAAGAACTACGGGCGGCAGCCCGAGCTGACCTCGTTCGAGCGGCAGACGATGACCTGCCGCGAGATCGACCTGGAGGAAGCCAAGGTGCATGGCTTTCTCTCGCACGTGCGCCAGGAGGCCAAGTTCGACGGCCGCTCGGTGCTGTCGTTCCTGGGCGACTTCGGCATCGGCAACCTGATGGAGCGCGACGCCGCCGTGGACAGCGCCAACAAGCGCCTGGCCCAGCTCAGCGACGCCAAGTCGCGGCAGCGCTGCAACTACGCCGGCCGGCAGCAAGAGCACAGCATGCCGCTAGCCCCTGCCAGTCAAGCGGCTGCTCCGGTCAGTACCGTGACAGGCGCGACCAAGGAGCAGCAGCTGCTGGAGCTGCAGAACACGCCGGGGCTGAGCTACGAGGAGTACAAGCGCCGGTATCGGATGATCATGGGGCAGTGAAGATGAGTGACTTGACCGAAGAGACCAAGCGTGAAGTGTTGAAGCTGGCCGTGCAGTTGACGCAGAGCTATGTGAAAAACCGCAACGAGGTATTAAACCTACGCGACCTGCAATGGCTGGGAATGGAGGAAAAGCAGGCAGGCCATAGCCTGCCTGAGATCGTCGAGGCGCTTTACGATCACTTGCTGGGGACAATGACCCGGTAACGCTCCAGCGCTGCACTGGCCGCGCCAGGCCCGTGCAGCCCCAGGAACGCCAGCCAGAGGGCGTCCTGCAGGTCGCCATCATTCGTCCCTGCCAGGTGTTCGCGTAACAGGGCAATGATGCGAGCGGCGACCTCGAGGACGTTGACAGGCTCTGTCTCTGATGGCGGTTGCTGCTGATCTATACCGAGAATCTGGCGGCACAGATCAGGATTGAGCCGTATCTGCTCCATGAACAGCCTGCTGGCGAGTTCCGCCACGTAGTCGCCTGCGGGCGTGTTTTCACCCTTATCGGCAAGCCTGCGCTGCGCCTCTTCTTCAACGGCGGTGCGCCTGGCCGGCGCTGCGCGATGTAACTCCAAGGCCCGCTCAAGCAGGCTCTGAGTAGGCTGGTCGGGCTCGCGCAATATCGCCTCGGCCCGCGCCCTGAAGCTGGCCAGGCTCTCACCTGACTGAATGCTGTAGTCGACAATCTGGCGAAGAATCGCCAGGCGTTCGGCGTCGATCTTGTGCATGGGGTCGCCCTCTGTTGGTTACGGATGGCTGATCCTGCGCCCCTCTATGCGGCTATGTATTTTTGCCGCGTCCAAATTACTCCGCGCGCGCGCGAGGTGAAGCTGTGATCTCTCCCCCGGTCGGATTGCCGGTATGAGCACAGCCACAGGCCACGGATGGCCGAACCCGGAGCGCACACCATGTCCAAATCCTGCACGCCCAGCCAGCGCCTGCCGCGCATGTGGCTGTGGACGATCATCAGCGTCGGCCTGCTGCTGGCCCTGTATTTCATCCGCCCCGAGCAGCTCCAGGTGGTGCTGTACAAGGCCGCCCTGGTGACCATCGCCGCCACGCTGGCCTACTGGATCGACCGCTCGCTGTACCCCTACGCCGACCGCCCGCACCAGTGCATCGGTGGCATCCACATTGTTGGCGCCTGGATGCGTCGCGCAGTGATCGTGCTGGCCTGTGTGCTCGGCATGACGCTGGGGCTCTGACCATGCGCGCCGTGATGTGGTGTGTATTGGTATCGGTGGTCGGCAGCGTGCTCGGCTGGCTGCTGCTCGCGATCGCGCTCTTGGTAGCGAGCTGCCAGCCGGCCGTCGCCAGCATCCCGAGCGCCGCCGAGCAGCATCGCCGCACCCTGGTGCGCGCTGCGCATGCCGGCTGGGGCCTGGATGCGCCGATCGCCACTTTCGCCGCCCAGGTGCATCAGGAAAGCGCCTGGCGCGTCGACGCTCGCTCGCCCGTCGGCGCCCAGGGCCTGGCGCAGTTCATGCCCGCCACCGCCGATTGGATGGCCGAGCTGTACCCGCGCAGCCTGGGCCCGGCGCAGCCGTACAACCCGGGTTGGGCATTGCGCGCCATGGTGGCGTTCGACCTGTGGCTGTACGAGAGAAACCAGGCCATCAGCGAGTGCGATCGCTGGGCGTTCGTGCTGTCCGGCTACAACGGCGGGCAGGGTTGGGTGAACCGCGACCGCAGGCTGGCATCGGCTATGGGGGCCGATCCGCTGGCCTGGTTCGGTCAAGTCGAGCGGCACAATTCCGGCCGCTCGGCCAGCAACTTCCGCGAGAACCGCCATTACCCGCGCGCCATCCTGCTGCGCTGGGAGCCCATGTATGCGGCTGCCGGCTGGGGCCCTGGCGTGTGCGCCGACAGGTATAGCCGCCATGAAGATCCCAACGCTGTTTCTGCTCGCCATGTTGACCAGCAGTTCGCCTGCCGCCTGCTCCCGGAACTGGTTGGCTGCCGCCGAGCTGTTCGCCTCGCCACCGCCCCGCGAGCGCCACGCGCCGCGGCTGCCGCGCAAGTTCAGGCGTAAGGGGCGGCGATGAGAAAGGTGATCGGTTGGCTCATTGAGCACTGGTACTTCGCGCTGTTCGCCGTGCTGATGTTTCAGATGTGGTCGTACGGCCGAGCCCAGTACGACCTAGGCCACCGCACTGCCAAGGCCGAGGGCGCCGAAGCCTTGGCCGCGTTGCGCCTGGAGCACCAGACCCTACGCGCCGACGCCGCCGAGCAGAACCTGGTGCTCTACCGCCAGCAGGTGGAGCGCGCCAACCAGGCCGAGCGGGTGTTCCTGGATGCCCAGGAAGAGATCGGCCGACTCAAGCAACAACTCACACAGGAGCGCATTGCCCGTGTCTCGACCCAATACACGCCCGCGCGTGGCGCTGCCCCTGTGGCTGCTCCTCGCTTCGTTGTCACTTGTGGCTGGCTGCGCGACTTCAACACAGCCCTTGGAGCCACTGCCCCAGCTCCACCCAGCTGCCGAGCCTACGCCGGCTCTCAAGCGGCGGCCTGGCCCGCCCCCGGCTCTGACGCCGAACTACTGGAAAGCGGCATTGCCGCGGCTGACATCCTGGCCCATGCGCGTGACTACGGCGCTTGGGCGCTCGCCAACCTTGCGCAGCTGAACGCGCTGATCGACCTCCACGACAAGGACAAACGCTGATGAAACGGCTGAAGGAATGGTGCGAACTGGCGTTCGTTGCTCTGGCATCCCTGCTTTGGGTGCTCCTGACGGAGAAGCCCTACCGGCGCAGGAAGTGGAGGGTCGCAACGGCAGCTCTGCTGCTGGTCGGCGCCATCTATCTCGTAATGCAGGGGGCCTGATGGATCTCGACTACATGCTGCGCGCCGGCCAGTTCGTTTTCACCGTTGCGGTGGGGCTGTTCTCCATCAGCAGCGCCCGCAAGGCCAGCTCCAAGGCCGATGCCGAGCAGCTGGCCGGCCGGCTCAACGGGCAGGACAACCGCATCCTGGTGCTGGAACAGCGCATGAACCACCTGCCCGATAGCGAGCAACTGACCGAACTGGCGGGCGAACTGGCCGACCTGGCCGGCGACATGAAGGCGATCAAGGTCGAGATCGCGGGGGTAACCAAGGCGCTCGACCCTTTGGCCCGCGCGGTTGAGCGCATGAACGAATACCTGTTGAACAACAAGTGAGGCCGCGATGAGCACTCAATACGCTGACTTTCTGCGCCAGGATCAACGCCTGGTGATGCTGCGCATCCTCTCCGAGGTGCCGCAGTACCGCTCCAACTCCTCGGTGATCGCCAGCCTGCTGGGCCAGTTCGGGCATCACCCGAGCCGCGACCAGGTGAAGGGCGACCTCGTATGGCTCGGCGAGCAGGGCCTGGTGTCGATCGAGGACATCGGCTCCGTCCTGGTCGTGACCCTGACCGAGCGCGGTGGCGACGTGGCCGCCGGCCGCGCCTCGGTGCCGGGCGTCAGCAAGCCGAGGCCCTGACCATGGGGCGCAAGTCGAGCATCGACCGGCTAGATCCGGCAGTCCGCACGCACATCGAGAAGCGCCTGCGCGAGCGTCGCCTCACCCTGGACGAGCTGATCGAGGATCTGCACGAGCACTTCCCCAGCGCGGAAAAGCCCAGCCGCTCGGCGATCGGCCGCTACAAGGTCAGCTTCGACGAGATGGCCAAGCGGCTGCGCGAGCAGCAGGCCATGGCCAGCCTGCTGGTCGAGGAGCTGGGCGAGAACCCCAACGACAAGGCCGGCGCGTTGATGGTGCAGTCGATCCAGACGCTGACCACGCACGCCGCCCTGGGCGCCCAGGTGGACGACGAGACCACCATCGACGACGTGCGCAAGCTCGCCCGCGCCGCAAAGGACGTGCTGCAGGCCAGCAAGGCCAGCCGCGAGGAACGCAAGGCGATCGAGCGTGAGGCCCGCGAGGCGCTGCTGGCCGAGCAGGAACAGCGCCTGGAGGAGATGCGCGGCAGCGATGGCATGAGCGAGGAGTTCGAAGATCGAATCCGCCGCGTGCTGATGGGTAAAGCCTGATGAGCGAGCCAGAAGCCAAGGCGCTCAAGGCGCTGACCAAGCCCCGCAAGATCGATCTCGCCGCCGAGCTGGAGCTGCATGGCGTAGTCGTGCCCCAGGACATGGCCGATGCGGTACCGGAGGCCGAGGGCGTTTTCCTGCCGTACCAGCAGCGCTGGTTCGACGATACCAGCCAGATCATGATCGCCGAGAAGTCGCGCCGTACCGGCCTGACCTGGGCCGAGGCCGGCCGCAACGTGATCAATGCCGCCAAGCCGCGGCGCCGGGGCGGGTGCAACACCTTCTACGTGGGCAGCAAGCAGGAGATGGCGCTGGAATACATCGCCGCCTGCGCGCTGTTCGCCCGCGCCTTCAACGAAATGGCCCAGGCCGACGTCTACGAGCAGACCTTCTGGGACGATGGGCGCCGCGAGGAGATCCTCGCGTACATGATCCGCTTCCCCAAGAGCGGCTTCAAAATCCAGGCGCTCAGCTCGCGCCCGAGCAACCTGCGCGGCCTGCAGGGCGATGTGGTGATCGATGAGGCGGCGTTCCATGAATCCCTGGAGGAGCTGCTCAAGGCCGCCCTGGCGTTGACCATGTGGGGCAACAAGGTGCGCCTGATCAGCACCCACAACGGCGTCGACAACGCGTTCAACAGCTACATCCAGGACGCACGCGAGGGCCGCAAGGATTACAGCATCCACCGCATTACCCTCGACGACGCTCTGGCCCAGGGGCTGTACAAGCGGATCTGCTATGTCACCAACCAGGAGTGGTCGCCTGAAGCCCAGAAGGAATGGCGCGACAAGCTGTACCGCAATGCCCCCAACGTAGAGTCGGCCGACGAGGAGTACGGCTGCGTACCGAAGAAATCGGGCGGCACCTACCTCAGTCGGGTGCTGATCGAGCAGGCGATGGTCAATGACCACTCCATCCGCATTTACCGCTACGAGGCACCCGAGGGCTTCGAGCAGTGGACCCCGCAGATGCGTGAGGCCGAGATCCTCGCCTGGTGCGAGGAGAACCTGGCGCCTGAGCTGGCTCGCCTCAACCCGCGCAATCGCCACACCTTCGGCGAGGACTTTGCCCGCCGTGGCGACCTCACGGTTTTCACGCCGCTGCAGATCGACCCGCTGCTGCGCAAGCGCGTGCCCTTCGAGGTCGAGCTGCGCAACCTCACCTACGAGGCGCAGCGGCAGGTCATGTTCTACATCTGCGATCGACTGCCGCGGCTCAGCGGCCTGGCGTTCGACGCCACCGGCAACGGCGGCTACCTGGCCGAGCAGGCCGCGCTGCGCTATGGCGCCGGCATTGTCGACCAGGTGCAGCTCAGCCTGGCCTGGTACGCGCTGTGGATGCCCAAGCTCAAGGGCGAGCTGGAGGCCTTCAACCTGCAGATCGCCCGCCACCAGACCCGCCTCGACGATCTGTTGTCGATCAAGGTGGACAAGGGCGTGCCGGTTATCGAGAAGGGCCGCACCAAGGATCTGCAGGCGCAGGACAGCAAGGCCAAGCGGCACGGCGACAGCGCCGTGTCGCTGGCCATGGCGGTGCGGGCCAGCTTCATGGAAGGCGGCGCCATCGAGTTCACCGCTCTTCCGCGTCACAGCCGCGGCTTCGACAACGTCGACGACAACGACTCCGACCTCACTCTTCCGGAACCTTCAGCATGGTGACCACATCCCGCATCCTGGGCCCCGATGGCCAGCCGATCAGCCTGGCCGAGATCCGCGAGCCGCAGACCGCCCACCTGACCAGCCTGCACCACGAGGTGGGCAACCACCCCTCGCGCGGCCTCACGCCCAGCCGCCTGGCCGCGCTGCTCGATGCCGCCGAGCAAGGCGACATCGTTGCCCAGTACGAGCTGTTCGAGGACATCGAGGAGAAGGACGGCCACGTCTTCGCCGAGATGGGCAAGCGCCGCCGCGCGGTGGCCCAGCTGGAGTGGCAGATCGTGCCGCCAGCCAACCCCACCGCCAAGGAGAAGGACGCCGCCGCTGCGCTGGAGAGCCTGCTGGCCGGGCTGGATGACTTCGAGGCCATGCTGTTCGACGTGACCGACGCCATCGGCAAGGGCTTTGCCTGCCTGGAGTTCGACGGCTGGCACCGGGTGGACGGCGACTGGCTGCCGAAGGGCATCGATCACCGGCCGCAGACCTGGTTCCAGCTGGTGCGCGGCAAGCGCCAGGAAATCCGCCTGCGCGGCGCCATGGGTGGCGAGCCGCTGCAGCCGATGACCTGGATCACCCACATCCACAAGGCCAAGAGCGGCTACCTGGAGCGCAGCGCCCTGATGCGCGTGCTGGTGTGGCCGTACCTGTTCAAGAACTACAGCGTGGGCGACCTGGCCGAGTTCCTGGAGATCTACGGCATCCCCATGCGCGTGGGCAAATACCCAGGCGGCGCGACCCAGAATGAGAAGCTGACCCTGCTGCGGGCGCTGGCCCAGCTCGGGCACAGCGCGGCGGGCATCATCCCGATCGGCATGGAGATGGAGTTCCTCAACGCCGCCCAGGGCGACCCGGCCGCGTTCAAGCTGATGATCGACTGGTGCGAGCGCACCCAGAGCAAGGTGATCCTGGGCGGCACGCTCACCAGCGGTACCGGCGACGGCACCAACACCAACGCCCTGGGCAACGTGCACAACGAGGTGCGCCTGGACCTGCGCGACTCCGACGCCAAGCAGCTGGCCGCCACCATCAGCCGTGACCTGGTGTACCCGATCGCCGTGCTCAACGGCCTGGTGGACAACTGGAAGCGCTGCCCGCGCCTGGTGTTCCCCACCCAGGAGCCCGAGGATCTCAAGGTCTACGCCGATGCGCTGCCCAGCCTGGTCAAGCTCGGCTTCAAGATCCCGCGCCAGTGGGCCCAGGAGAAGGTGGCCATCCCCGAGCCGGCCGACAACGAGGACGTGCTGCAGCTGCAGGCCGAGCTATCGGTGCCGACACCACCCGAGCCGCCTGCAGTGCGTGCGGCGGCCACCGCACAGAAGCCGGCCACCACCGCCGCCGATCGCCTGGACGATGACCTGCAGCCGCTGACGGGCCAGTGGATCGCGCGCATTCGCCAGCTGGTGGAGCGGGCCGAGAGCCTGGAGCAGATCCGCGATGGCCTGGCCGAGCTGCTGCCGGACATGAGCATCGAGCAGTACGCCGAGGCCATGGCCCAGGCGCTGGCTGCCGCTGCCCTACAGGGGCGCCTGGACATCGTCCAGGAGGCCGCCAATGGCCGTTAGCGCCACGTCGCTGCCGTTCCGCGAGCAGAACGAGTTCCTGCGCCGCAAGCTCAACCTGCCCACCAACGGCTGGACGGACGTATACGGCCGCGAGCACGACTACGCCTTCACCGTGGCCGGCGCCAACCGAGACGACCTGGTGGCCGACTTCCACCAGGCGGTGCAGCGTGCCATCGAGGGCGGCACCACCCTGGAGCAGTTCCGCCAGGACTTCGACCGCATCGTGGCCAAGTACGGCTGGAGCTACAACGGCGGCCGCAACTGGCGCTCGCGGGTGATCTACGAGACCAACATGCGCAGCAGCTACATGGCCGGCCGCTATGAGCAGCTGATGGCCGTGCGCCAGGAGCGCCCGTTCTGGCAGTACCTGCACAGCGATGCGGTGGAGTTCCCGCGCGAGGAGCACGAGGCCTGGAATGGCATGGTGCTGCGCTGGGATGACCCGTGGTGGCAGTACCACTTCCCGGTCAACGCCTGGGGCTGCCAGTGCAGCGTGCGGGCGCTGAGCTATGACGACCTGGTGCGCATGGGCAAGACGGGGCCGGACACCGCGCCGCCGATCGTGTTCGAGCAGCGCACCATCGGCCAGCGCAGCCCGCAGGGCCCGCGCACCGTCGAGGTGCCGGTGGGCATCGACCCCGGCTTCGAGCACATTCCCGGCCAGTCGCGGCTGGAGAGCCGGGTGCCGGTACCGCGCGCCGGTGAGGAACTGATTCCCGCAGCCACGCCAGGCCTGCCCAACCGTCCGGCGCCTGATGCGCTGCCTACGCCCCGCGTAGTCGACCCGGCCAGCCTGCCGCCTGCAGGCATGACCGATGCGGAGTACGCCCGCCGCGCGCTGGATGCCTTCGGCGCCCTGCTCGATGCCGCCGAGCTGGTTACCGACGTGCTCGGCGAGCGCATCGCCGTTGGCCCGTCGATGTTCGAGCAGCCGTCGGGCGCGCCGGCCATCAAGGACCAAGGCGAGCTGCTGCCACTGCTGGCGGAAACGCTGTTACAGCCGGACGAGATCTGGACGCGCCTGGAGTACTCCGAGCCGCTGCGCAAATCCCAGGTGCTGCGCCGCTACCTGGGCCGCTTCAACCTGGGCCAGCAGCTGACCCAGCTGGTGGTGATCGAGCTGGCCGGCAACGCCTGGAGCTGGGATATCGAGCCGGATCGCGGCGGCCTGGCCGAGCTGGTGCGCCAGGGCGTGCGCCTGTACCGGCGCGAGGAGTGAGGCATGGCCGGGGCTACGCTTGAGTTCGATGCGGTTGCCGCGCTGGCGGTGGTCAATGAGGCCGCCGCCGCGCTGGCCGACCCGGCGCCGATGCTGCGCGATATCGGCGAGTACCTGCTGATCGCCCATGACCGCCGCTTTGCCAGCCAGGCCTCGCCGGACGGCACGCCGTGGCGGGCGCTTTCGCCGCGGTACCTCAAGCGTAAGCGGAAGAACCCGGACAAGATCCTGGTGCTCGATGGCTTCCTGAAGAACACCCTGCGCTACCAGGTGGGCGACAACGAGCTGCTGTTCGGCACCAACCGCATCTACGGCGCCATGATGCACTTCGGTGGCAGTATCGATATCGCCGCCCGCAGTCAGCAGGCCTACTTCCGTCAGGACGGCCGCACGGGCGATGTGGGCAACACCTTCGTCAGCAAGCGCAAGAGCAACTTCGCCCAGTGGGTCACCATTGGTGCCTACACCATCCAGATCCCGGCGCGCCCCTGGCTGGGTATCAGCGACGACGACAACTACGCCATCGCCGGCATCGCCAACCGTTACCTGATGCCGAACGAGGCATAACGCCAAAACGCGCCAGGAAGGCCCCTGGAGGCGTTTGGGGGCTGCCGTTGTATGCGTACGGACGCTTCTTGCCGTTTCCGGGGCTGTTTGGGCGTTTATAAACACGGTGGGCGGGCTGGCAGTGGTTCACCTTCGCGCGAACCGGCGAAAAACACCTGCCGCAAGATTTTTGCCCCGTCAAAATTACTTCCCCGCCCGGCGGCGCCAAGCTGCCGGCATGAACAGAAAACGCCTCCCTCTCGCCGTAGCACTCGCCGCCTGCAGTTACTCGCTGGGCGCGGTCGCTGACGACAACACCATCTGGCTGCAGGTGACCCCCGCGGGTCACTTCAAGCCGGCGGATGGTCGTGAAATCAAGGTGCCGTCCTGGCATATCAACCAGGCGGTGGCCAGCAAGGTGATCGAGCGCTTCCACTCCACCAAGACCAAGCGCGTGGTCGACTACGAGCACCAGACCCTGCGCAAGGAAGAGAACGGCCAGCCCGCCCCCGCTGCCGGTTGGTACCAGGCGCTGGAATGGCGCGAAGGCCAAGGCCTGTTCGCCCAGGTGCAGCTGACCGCCCGCGCCGCGCAGTACATCGCCGATGGCGAGTACCAGTATTTCTCCCCCGTGTTCCTTTACCACCCGACCACCGGCGACGTCCTGGACGTGCAGATGGGCGCGCTCACCAATGCCCCGGCAATCGACGGCATGCAGGAACTCAGCCTGCGCGCCGCGGCGTCGTTCGGCTGTTTCGATGACTCTCCAGAGGAAAACCCCGTGAACCCACTGCTGCTGGCGCTGATCGGCGCCCTCGGCCTGGCCGAGAACACCACCGAGGAGCAGGCAGTCGCCGCGCTCTCCGCCCACACCACCAACCTGCGCACGCTGCTGGGCCTGGACGACAAGGCCGGTGGCGAAGCGATGCTCGCCGCCTGCACCGGCCTCAAGGCCAAGGCCGCCGCCAGTGTCGACCCGGCTCAGTCCGTACCGCTGTCGGTTGTCGATGGCCTCAAGGCCGAGCTGGCCGCGCTGACCGCCCGCCTGGGCGAGCGCGACGAGAAGGATCTCGACGGCCAGATCGCCGCCGCTCTGGAAGACGGCCGCCTGCACAAGACCATGGAGGGCTGGGCGCGCGAACTCGGCAAGAGCAACCGCGCAGCGCTGACCGCCTACCTGGACAAGGCCGCGCCGATCGCCGCGCTGGGTGGCAGCCAGACCCGCGGCCAGCCGCCGGTCGAGGACGAGAAAACTGGCCTGACCCAGGACGAGCTGGCGGTTTGCTCGGCCATGGGCCTGACCGCCGAGCAGTTCAAAGCCGCGAAGGAGGCCTAAGCGATGGCAGCCCTGACCAAAGACCGCAACACCGCGCGCCGTGATGGCGTGCAGTTCTCCGACCCGGTAGCCGCTGCCACCCGAATTTTCGCGGGCTCGCTGGTGTGCCTGAACGCGGCCGGTAACGCCGTACCCGGCTCCACCGCCACCACGCTGAAGGCGCGCGGCGTCGCCCAGGAGCAGGTCGACAACTCGGCCGGCGCGGCCGGCGACCTGCGCATCGAGACCCGCCGCGGCGTGTTCCCGTTCGCCAACAGTGCCGCGGCCGACGAGATCACCCGTGCCGATATCGGCGCCAGTGCCTACATCGTCGACGACCAGACGGTCGCCAAGACCGATGGCACTTCCACCCGCTCGGTTGCCGGCATCATCCGCGATGTGGATGACGCAGGCGTCTGGGTCGAAATCTAAGGAGCAAGACTCAGATGATCATCAACCGCGCAAACCTGAACCTGCTGTTCACCGGCTACAAGGCCTCTTTTCAGAACGCCTTCGCCGGCGTCAAGCCTGACTTCATGCCGTTCACCCTGGAGGTGAACTCGGTCAACTCCGTCGAGCAGTACGGCTGGCTGGGCAACAGCACCGCCTTCCGCGAATGGCTGGGTGACCGGGTGATCCAGAACCTGGTGCTGCATGACTACAGCATCAAGAACAAGTCGTTCGAGAACACCGTGGGCGTGCCCCGCGAGAACATCGAGGACGACAGCTTCGGGATCTTCAATCCGCTGATGGGTCAGCTCGGCCAGGACGCTGCCAGCCATCCCTCCACGCTGATCTATGACTTGCTGGCGGGCGGTTTCGCCAGCAAGTGCTACGACGGCCAGTTCTTCTTCGACACCGACCACCCGGTGACCAATCAGGCCGGCGCGGAAGTCAGTGTGAGCAACTTCCAGGGCGGCGCCGGTACCGCCTGGTACCTGCTGGACACCAGCCGGGTGATGAAGCCGCTGATCCTGCAGAAGCGCAAGAACTACAACTTCGTCTCCATGGACAAGGAGACCGACGAGAACGTGTTCATGCGCAAGGAGTACATCTATGGCGTGGACGCCCGCCTCAACGCGGGCTACGGCTTGTGGCAACTGGCCTATGGCTCCAAGCAGACCCTCGACGCCGCCAGCTTCAACGCCGCCTACGCGGCCATGCAGGCCATGACCGGCGACAAGGGCAAGAAGCTGGGCATCAAGCCGACCCTGTTGGTTGTGCCGTCGACCCTGCGCACCCAGGCTCTGGAGATCGTCCAGGCCGAGCGCGGTGCCAACGGCGCCACCAACATCAACCGCAACGCCGTGGACGTGCTCGTCACGCCGTGGCTGTAAGGGGGGTGATGCATGGCGCGTAAGTCGACCACCCAGAAAGCAGACCAGGCAGCCGCTGCGGCTGCCCCTGCGGCCGCCGAACAGCTGGCCACCCAGCCGGCGGCACCTACCGACAACGCTGCGTCGACCGAGGTGACCGCCCCGACCAGCACTGAACAACCCGTGAAAGAAGCATCCGTTCTGGAGAACGGTTCCATGGGGCAGGAAGCCCCGACCTATACCGACCAGGCCGCAGCCGATGCCGCGGCCACCACCAGTCAACCGGCATCTGCCGCGCCCGAGGCGTCTGTGGGCGATGCCGCTGCACCTGGTGATGACGACGACCAGGACGACGACGGCGATATCGAAGGGCTGTGGATCACCGCCATCCCCGAGCAGGGCTTCCGCCGCTGCGGCTATCGCTTTACCCGGGAAGGCTTCGGCATCGCCCTGGACGCGCTGACGGCCGAGCAGATCGAGCAGCTGGAGAACGAGCCCAACCTCAAGGTTGAGCGCGGCATCTTCTCCGGCCGTGTCGGCGACCGCGTGAACTGACCATGCAGTACATCAGCCTCGACGACCTGGCCGAGCGCCCCGGTGCCCGCGAGCTGGCCCAGGTGGCCACCCCGGAGCATGCCAAGCAGGTGGCCACCGACCTGATGGAAGCCACCCTGCGCGGTGGTGACCGCAGCGCGTGGCCGGCCGACCAGGTCGCCGTGGCCGATGATGCCCTGCAGCGCATCCAGGACGCCGTCACCGAGGCCGAAAGCCTGATCGACGGCTACCTGGCCAAGCGCAGCTATCCGCTGCCGCTCAGCCCGGTGCCGAAGCTGGTCACCGGCTGGGTGCGCGATATCGCCCGCTACCTGCTGCACAAGGACCGCGGCGGCAAGGAAGACAGCGACCCAATCGTGCGCAACTACAAGGACGCGCTGAAGTTCCTGGGCCTGATCGTCGACGGTAAGTTCGGCTTGGGCGGCGAGGATCCGATCGCCAGCAACCCGAACCAGCTCGACGTGCGCTTCGAGTCCGCACCGAGCGTGTTCGATCGCACCAGCAGGCGGGCATTCTGATGAGCTTCGCGCCCCTGGATACCTCGTTGATCGAGCAGCGCCTGCGCGAGCAGGTGCCCGAGTTCGAGGAGGTCAATGGCGCCGCGGCCTATCACACGCTCAAGGGCCTGCAGGATTTCCGCACCGGCACTTGCTACGTGGTGCTGGCCGCCGAGAGCAACCCGGCCGCCGACGGTGGCCAGCCGCGCCGCAAGGCCGCCGCTTCGGCAGTGTTCGGCGTGGTGATGTGCACCAGGAACTACCGCGATCCGCACGCGGAAGCGGCCATGGACGAGGCCACGATTTTTGCCGGTAAGGGCCGCGAGGCGCTGATCGGCTGGACACCAGGCAACTGGTCCCCCTGCATCTGGCTCAAGGGCCAGGTGCTCGATAGCGATCAGGACCGCGTGCTCTGGATCGACGTTTACCACACCACCCACGTACTAGGGGGCACCCCGTGAGCAAGCAACCCGAAACCGCCGCCAAACCCGCCGCCAAACCCGCCGCCAAGCCCGAGCTGTTCAGGGTGAAGCTGCTCAAGGAGCACAAGCACGGCGGTGATCCGATGCCGAAAGGCGCCACCATCTCGGTCACCGCACCGGAGCGCGACTTTCTGCGCAAGCATGGGGTGATCGCATCTGAAGCCACCACCGAAGCCGCCGCTCCGGCAGCCGAATAACGAGGTGAACCATGTCTGAGAAGTACTACTACGGCCAGGGCAAGTTCGAGCTGGCAGAGATCACCGCCGGCGTTGTCGGCGCCTATATCTGGCTCGGCGACGTGTCCGAACTCACCGGCCAGTTCGGTGAAACCCGCATCCAGCACCGCGAGTCCTTCAGCGGCAAGAAGTCCATGGCGCGTGATTTCGGCATCGAGCGGGGCATGACCTGGAACGCCACCCTGCATCAGCTGGACGTGGACAACGTCGGCCGCTTCACCCTGGCCAAGGCCAGCTCGACCAGCGCCGGTACTGCCTCGGCCGAGGAGTTCCCCAACCCGACGGCCAACGGCGACAAGATCCTGCTCGACAACATGAACGTCAGCGACCTGGTGATCACCGACAGCCTGACGCCGACCCCGGCCACTCTGGTCGAGGGTACCCACTACATCTACGACGTCTTCGGCGAGGTCGAGATCCTGGCGCTGCCCACCTCGCCTGCGCCGACCCAGCCGCTGCTGGCTGCGTATTCCTACGGCGCCACCAAGCAAGCGGCCTTCCTCGCCGGCGAGGACAAGTACTACTCGCTGCGCTACAAGGGCGTGAACCTGGCCGAAAACGGCGCGCAGTGCATGGTGGAGCTGTACAAGGTGTCCGCCGGCCTGCTGCAGTCGCTCTCGCTGATCACCAGCGGCAACCAGTTGGCCGGTTCGCCGGTGACCTTCAGCTCGCTGATTGACACCAGCAAGCCCGCCACCGGCGACCTCGGCCAGTTCGGCCGCTACATCGAGCTGGTGTAACGCATGGCCAGGAGGAAGAGCGGTGTCATCAAGGCGCCCGAGGCCCGCGCTGCCGAAGGCGCCAACGACCTGCAGGTGATGCACCCCAACCTGGTGGCCCCGCTCAACGGCCGCCAGGTGACGGTGCGCGAGTATGGCTTCGTCGAGGGCCTGCGGCTGCAGCCGCTGCTGCAGCCGTTCCTGGATGGGCTGTACGAGCTGGTGAGCGCAAATTCGATTCCGGCGCTGGATCAGATCATCGCGCTAATGGCCCGCAACAAGGACGCAGTACTCGAAGCGGTGGCCGTAGCGGCCGATGTCGAGCTGGAGGAGCTGCAGAGCCTCAAGAGCCAGATCGAAGGCCGTAACCTGCTGACGTACTGGTGGACGGCCAACGGCCCTTTCTTCTATCGCTGCGTCCTCGACCGGATTCGGGCCGAGCGCGAGGTGGCAAGGCTCCGCGCTGGAGCGACGTCTACGCTACCCTCGTCCGGGCCGGCTACGGCGACATCGAGCGAATCGGCCGGCTGACGCAGCGCCAGATACTGCTGCTATATGAGACCGAGCGCCGCCTGCGGCGCCAGGAACGCGCCGAGGCGCTGATCGACATCAACCAGGCGTTTGCCGGCGGTGAGGCTGCCGAGAAGCACCTGAAGAAGCTGACCCAGTAGGAGGCACCATGAAACAGGCCATTGCCGAATTGCAGCGCACCACGGCGACCGAGTGCCGTGAGGCGATCGAGCAGCTGCAGGAGCAGGCGCCCGACGCAGCAAATTGATGGAAGAAGGGCGCCTGGCCCTGGTGCGCTAACACCAGGACCAGGCGCCGAACAGGCAATACCGTGCCAGCCCAGCCAAGGCCCTCCGCTCACGCGCGAGCCAGGCGAGCCAGGCGAGCCTAGCAAATGGTAAAGGTGTTGCCGAGAGTGAAAGACTTACGTTGTGGCGGTTGTCACCGGTTGCTGGCCAAGGTTGGCCGGTTCGATGTGTTGCAGATCAAGTGCCCGCGTTGCCGGGCCATCAATAACGTGAAGGCCGAGAGCCTCCCCACAGCGCCGACCAGCGCTGGCCAGGAGGCCTCATGCAAGCCCAACCCATCATCCCCTGGATAGGCGGCAAACGCCGTCTCGCCGATCGCATCTTCCCGCTGTTCCCGCGCCACAGCTGCTACGTCGAACCGTTCGCGGGTGGCGCGGCGCTTTACTTCCTGCGCCCGGTCCCGGCCGAGGTCGAGGTGCTCAACGACATCAACGGTGATCTGGTCAATCTGTACCGAGTCGTGCAGCACCATCTGGAGGAGTTTGTCCGCCAGTTCAAGTGGGCGCTGAGCAGCCGCCAGGTGTTCAAGTGGCTGCAGGAGACGAGGCCCGAGACGCTGACTGATATCCAGCGGGCGGCGAGGTTCTACTACCTGCAGCAGAGTGCCTTCGGTGGCCGGGTGGATGGCCAGAGCTACGGTACCGCCACGACTCAGCCGCCAGGCCTCAATCTGCTGCGGATCGAGGAGGCGCTGTCGGCCGCGCACCTGCGGCTGAGCAACACCTATATCGAGCACCTGAGCTGGGCTGAGTGCATTCGCCGCTACGACCGGCCGCATACCCTGTTCTATTGCGACCCGCCCTACTGGCAGACCGAGGGCTACGGTGTGCCATTCGGATTCGAGCAGTACGAGGAGATGGCCGAGCTGATCGGCAAGATCAAGGGCAAGGCCATCATCAGCCTCAACGACCACCCCGATATCCGCCGGGTATTCAGTCGGTACCACATCGAAAGCACGGATATCACCTACACCGTTGGCGGCGGCAAGGGCAGCGAGGCGCGCGAGGTGCTGATCTTCAGCTGGGATATCGCAGCCGAGCCAGCCGGTCTGTTCTAGCGGTTTTTGCCTCGTCAAAATTACATCCCGCCTCGCGCGCGCGAGCATGTCGGCATCCCTCCCATCTGGATGCTGACCGATGAAAAACCGCGGCGATATCGAGTTTGCCCTGCGCCTGCGCACTGACCTGGAACAGGGTCAGCGCGAGCTGCAGGGGCTCGCCGAGTCCGTCGAGGAGGTCGGCGCCGCGGCCGCCACCAGCAGCACCCAACTCGGCCAGGTCGGCGAGTCCGCCGAGCAGCAGGCCGCGCGCATCCGCGTTATGGTCGAAGCCAGCCTGCAGCAGCAGGCCGCCGCCGATGCCCTGGCCAGTAGTGTCGAGCGTGGCAACACCGTTGCCCAGCAGGCCAACACCACCTGGCAGCGCACCGCCGCGGCGCAGACCGAGGCGATGAACGCCTACCACAATGCCGAGCGCGCAGCCGAGCAGAAGGCCCAGGCCGACGCCCGCGCTGCAGAGGCAGCCGCCCAGGCCGCCGCTGCGGCGGAGAAGGAGGGCCAGGAGCTGCAGCAGCTGCTGGGCAAGATAGACCCGGTGATCCGCAAGCTCGACGAGCTGGATAACATGGAGCAGCAACTGCGCCGCGCGCGCAGCTCGGGCCAGATCGACCTGGAGGCCTTCGACGAGTTCAACGCCAAGCTGCAGGCGCAGCGCGCCGCGCTCACGGGCACGTCCGACACAATGCGCGCTGCCAGCATCAGCGCCGGCCAGTACCAGCAGGCGATGCGCCAACTGCCGATGCAGATCACCGACATCACCACCAGCCTGGCCAGCGGCATGCCGATCTGGTTGGTGGCGGTGCAGCAAGGCGGGCAGATCAAGGATTCGTTCGGCGGCTGGGCCAACGCCGGCCGAGCGTTGGTCAGTACCATCAACCCACTGACCCTGGCGATCGCCAGCGTCACCGCCGCCATCGGTGCCACGGTGATCGCCGCCGTCCAGGGCGCGGCTGAGACCTACGAGTATGAAAAGGCCATTGCCCTGACGGGTAACTCAGCCGGCATCACCTCGGACCAGCTGGCGGCCATGGCCCGTCAGATCGATGGCGTTTCCGGTACCCAGCGGCAGGCGGCCGCAGCGCTCGCCGAAGTAACCGCCGCCGGCAAATTCACTGCCAAGCAGATCGAGCTGATCGCCACCACGGCCGTGGTGATGGAGAACAGCATCGGGCGCGCCGTCAGCGCCACGGTCGACGAATTCAAGCGCCTGGCCGAGGAGCCGGCCGAGGCCTCGGCCAAGCTCAACGAGCAGTACAACTACCTCACCCTGGCCGTATACGAGCAGATCGCCGCCCTGGAGGCTCAGGGCGACCAGGCCGGCGCGGCTCAGGTGGCCATGGAAGCGCTGGCTGAAGCGATGCAGGGTCGTGCCGCCGATATCGCCGGCAATCTCGGTCTGGTCGAGTCGGCCTGGGAGGCCGTCAAGAACGTGGCCGCCGAAGCCTGGGATGCCATGCTCGATATCGGCCGCGCTGACACCCTGGAGGACAAGCTCGCCGCCATCGCCCAGCAGCGCCAGGCGGCGATGTTCGGTGTGCGCGGCGATCGGCCCGGCGCCGGCATCGATCCCGCCCTTGAGGCGCGCCTGCAGGCCGAGGAGCAAGGCCTGCGCGAGCAGATCCGCCTGCGCGACGAGCAGGCCAAGCAGGAGGGCGAAGCCGCCGCGGCCAACCGCGAGGCGATCGCCGCCACCCAAGAACGCACCAAGGCCGCCGACGCCTTCGTCAAAGGCGCCGAGGCGCAGCTGCAGAGCCTGCAGAACCTGACCAACGTCGAGCGCGCGCAGCGGGTGATGCTGGAACAGAACATCGAGGCCACCAGCGAGCTGGGCCAGCGCATGCTGGCTGCGGCCGAGGCCACCGATCAGCAGCGCGCCGCCAATGAGGCCGAGGCGGATGCCAAGCGCAAGTCCACCGAGGAGCAGCGTAAGGCCAGCCAGGCGCTGCGCGAGCAGGAGCGCGCCGCCCAGGCCGCGCTACGCGCCACCGAGCAGAGCATTCGCCAGCAGCTGAGCTACGTGGAGGGCCTAGAGGATCAGGCGGCCAAGCTCGGCCTGACCGCCGCTGAGGTGCGCCAGTACGAGCTGGCCGAGAAGGGCCTGGCCAACGCCATGCTTGATCGCGCCCAGGCCGCCCTGGTGCTGATCGATGCCGCCGAGGCCCAGCGCCAGGCTGATGCCAACGCCCGCACCAATGTCGGCCTGGAGGCCGAGTTCCTGCGCGCCGCCGGGCGCGAGACCGACGCTGCGCTGCTGGAGATCCGCGCCCGCTTCGATGGCATGCGCGCCGAGTTCGAGCAGGTCGGCAACGAGGCCGGCCTGGCCTGGCTCGACAAACTGATCCCGGTGGCCGAGGCCAAGGTGCGCGTGGACGACGTGCAGCGCGAGATGGCGCGCATCCAGGGCGAGCAACAGCGCCAGGAGCAGTCGGTGAACGTGCAACAGGACGCCGGGCTGATCACCGAGTTGCAGGCACGCGAACGCATCCTGGAGATCCATCGGCAGACCTATGCCGAGCTGGAGCAAATGAAGCCCGTCCTAGCGGAACTTGCTCAACAGCCTGGCGCAGTTGGTGAAGCAGCATCTCGTGCATATGCAGAGCTAGAGGCTCAGCAGCAGCGCCTGCTCGCCACCACCACCAAGCTGCAGGAGACTCTGCGTGAGGGCATCACCTCCGGCCTCACCGAAGCCCTGACCGGCCTGGCCAACGGCACGATGACGCTACGCGACGCCGTCACCGCCCTCGGCCAGAGCGTGCTCGATGCGCTGACCCGGATGGCCGCCGAGAACCTGGCGCAGTCCATCGCGGGCGGGGTTATGGGGCTGTTCGGCGGTGGCGGTGACCAGGGCGCAGGGCTGGCCACTGGCGCCGCGGCGGTCACCACCTCGGCCGGCGCGCTCAGCGCCGCCGGCGCAACGCTTCTTACTGGCGCCGCCGCCATCCAGGCGGCGGCAGCCAGCCTGGCCGCTGCCAACGCAGGATCGGCCGGCGGTGGCGGTGGCGCTGGTGGCTTGGGCGGGCTGTTGTCCGTGTTCAGCGGCGGCGGTGGTGCCGGCGGTGCCAGCACCTACACCGGCGCCTTCGGCTTCGCCGAGGGCGGCAAGGTCAGGGGCCCCGGCACGCCGACCAGCGACTCCATCCTGGCCGCGCTCTCCACCGAAGAGGTGGTGATCCGTGCTGCATCTGCAATGCAGCCTGGAGCCACTGACTTCCTGCTCGACTTCAACGCCCGCGGCATGCAGGCGCTGTACGACTGGGCCTTCCAATCCGCGTACCACCACAGCACCGGCGGCCTGGCCGGCGTGCCAGCCCCCGCACTGGCGTCGCCAAGCCTGGGCAACACCCGCCTGGCCGAGCCGGCCAAGGGCATGGGTACCAGCCTCAAGACCAACGTGAACCTCTACGCCGTGCAGCGCCCCGAGGACGTGGCCGGCATGGCCTGGGGCAAGGCCGGCCAGGAGCACTTCATGGTTTACCTGCAACAACACGGCGCCGAAGTGCGCCAGCTACTGGGGCTCTGACATGCCACACAAAATCGGCTTCGTCGACAACAGCAACGGCCTGTGGGCCCACTACAACATGCTGGCGCAGATCCGCCACGTCGCCGGCGGCTTCGGTGACCTGGGCGCCATCGGCTATGCCGGCACCGGCAATGGCACGCTGACCAGCGTCGAGGCAGCGCCCGCTGCGGTGACCGAGACCTGGACCGTCACCTGCACCGCCGCCGCGGCCAATGGCGGTACGTTCTCGGTGGTCGGGTCGGTATCCGGCGCCCAGGCCGACGCAGTGGTGGGCACGCCCTACGATAACGGCCTGATCAAGTTCACCCTGGTCGACGGCAGCGCGGACTTCGTTGTCTCCGATGCCTTCACCATCCCCGTCACCCAGGGCGCCGCCTCGGCCGCCAATGCCGAGTGGGAGGTGCTGCGTTACGACACCGTCTCGGCCAACCGCGCGATGATCCTCAAGGGCAAGGGCTACACCGGCGAGGAGGAGATCTTCGTCGGCTTTCGCACCTACCAGGACGCCGGCGCCGACTACTACAACCTGGCCGCGGCCGGCTTCACCGGTTATGTCGCCAGCAACACGTTCGACACCCAGCCCGGCGCCATGCTCTCCGGCGTGCCGGCGCACAACAACCGCATCGACTACTGGCTGACGGTAAACCCGCAGCGCATTGCCCTGGCGATGAAGGTCGGCACGCCGGTGTACGAGAGCTGCTACGTGGGCAAGTTCCTGCCCTATGCCCGGCCGAGCCAGTACCCGTACCCGGTGATCGCCGCCGGCATGCTCAGCGGTACCCCGGCCACTCGATTCAGCGATACCAGCCATTCGATTCCCTACAAGGGCAATCGGGACAACATGCGCCAGCGCTTCGTCGATGGCACTTGGAAGCAACCGGAATGCTGGCCATGGAACAACGCCTATGTTGCTGGAGGAACGGCCCAGCAACGCGAGACCGGTACGAATTATCCGCTGCTGGCCGTGGTGCTAAGCGACGCCTCGGGCGTCTACGGCGAGTTGGAAGGTGTTCGGCAGATATCCGGCTTCAACAATGCGGTGGAGAACACCCTGGTGGTCGATGGCAAAACCTGGGTGGTGATCCAGGACGTCTGGCGCACCGGGTTCAACGACTACTATGCGCTGAGGATGGATTGATGGCGTACTACTCGGGATCTGCCAACAGTTTGGCCGACATCCTATCGGCGCTGCAGGCCGCATGTATAGCGCATGGATGGTCTGTCGTTGGGGGCGGCAATGTACTGCAGAAGGGCAGTGCTTACGTCGCCGTCACGGTTTCAGGGAACAGCCTATTCGTGCGCGGCGGTACGGGTGTTTCGGGTACTACTGTAAGCGGTGCGTCGCCATACAGCGTCCGGTTAGGGGAGTTGAATTCCAGCGTAGCGCTGGCCTGGCCATCTAGTTACGAGATCTTCCTCTTCGAGGAGCCAGACGAAGTTTTTCTGGTGGTTAACAGTAACGTCGACCGTTACTACTGGTTGGCATTTGGGATCTCTGCGATATCGGGCGTACCAGGAACCGGGCTGTGGTTCGGCGCCACATCGTCAGATTCTACGGCTGGATCAATCTGGATTTCTGCTACGGGAGGTGGAACTGCAGAAGGTGGGCCGTTCCCCACGTCGGCCGCCCTTTTCTGGACCACAGTTTATGCACAGAACGCCTATATCCACCATGATTTCGACGGGTTGGGGTGGGGGCCAGGGAAGCCACAGAACTTGCTCACCACTATAGGCGCCCCTAATGCCGTCACCTGCGCGGCGCCTCACATCGAGCGCACACCCGCCTCTTGGAATGGCGAGTCGATGTTGATCCCCATCCAGGTTTTTGTGTGCCGAGCGAGCAGCAAGCGCTCGCTGGCCTGCGATCTTCTCAACGCGCGATATGTGCGTCTCAATAACTACGATCCAGGACAGATTCTCACGCTTGGGCCTGATCGCTGGAAGATTCTGCCCTGGTACAAAAAGAACGGCGCTGTGCCCAACGGCGGTAACGGTATCTCCCATACCGGTACGTTCGGCTGGGCTGTTCGATACGACGGGCCATAACCAATGGCCGTGCTCAGTGGTCTTTTGCCGCAATCTACCGTATGGCCTGACGCCAACCCGAACCTATCTTCAGATTTCGAGGGCTTCTCCGGCATCATCGGGTGGCCGGTGGGCGAGACGCTGGTCAGCGAGGCTCCTATTCAGCCGCTAGTCACTCACTGGCCGGTTGAGGCCAACGGTGGGGGGCTGTCTGGTGTCGCCGCCATCACCTACAGTGACGACTACTACCACCGCATCCACATCAACCCGCAGCAGCTCGACCTGGGCAACGTCGTGTCCGCCCAGACCACTCCGGTGTTGCTTTGGAACGCATTTCTGGAGAACCGCACCCTGACGGCGATCTCCGGGGTTGCCGAGGGGCTTTCGGTCAGCGGCCAGCCTGCGCCGCCGCTGCTGTTCCCAGCGCTGAAGGAGCTGAATTGGCAGGTCACCGTAACCCCGGATGGCCAGCCGGTGCTCGACACCGTGGTGGCGTGGGAGTTCGACAACGGCCGTTCGGCCGGCCTACGCATCAGCGCCAACCGCATCATCGCCTGGACCTTCGTGCCCGACTGGGGCGATGGCATCCGCGAGCGCCTGACGGCCTCCACCGATATCCTGCAGAGCGAGTCGGCCGCGAGCCAGCGCCGCCAGCTGCGCCTGGCGCCGCGCCGTGAGTTCAGCGGGCCGATGTATGCCGAGGGCCGCGAGCGGCAGTTGCTTGACCTGGCCCTGTTCGGCTGGAGCGATCGCATCTGGTCGATGCCGGTGTGGCCCGACATCCAGCTGCTGGCAGCCGGCATCGCCGCAGATGCCGACTTCATCCCCTGCAGCACCGAGCACCTGGACTTTCGCGACGGTGGCCTGGCCATGCTGCGCGGTGAGGATGCCTTCACCAGCGAGACGGTGGAGATCCTCGACGTACTGAGCAACGGCCTGCAGCTCAAGCGCAATACCCAGCAGGCCTGGCCGGCTGGCTCGCGGCTGTACCCGGCGCGCGCTGCGCAGCTGCTCGAGGAGCCGTCGCTGGCAAAACTCACCGATCGCCTGGCCGAGGCCGAGGTGCGTTTCCTGGTGGTCGAGGCCAGCGACTGGCCGGAGTGGCTGCCGGCCACCTTATATAGAGGACGGCCGGTGTGGGATCGGCGCCCGGATGACACCGACAACCTAACCCACGCCGCGCAGCGCCTGCGCTCGACGCTCGACAGCGGATTCGCCCAGCCGCTGATCACTGACACCGCTCGGCGGGCGCTGCAGCTGCTCGGCCAGCGCCACCTCGATCTCGGCCGCGAGGCGCGTGCCCTGGTGCGCTCGTTTATCTACGGCATGCGCGGCCGGCAGCAGGTGGTGTGGGTGCCGACCCATATGGATGACCTGACCCTGGTGGCCACCGTGTCCGCGCTGGCCACCACCCTGGATGTCGAGAACATCGGCTACACCCGCTTCGGCAACGGCAAGGCCGGGCGGCGCGATATCCGCATCGAGCTGATCGACGGCTCGGTGCTGATGCGCCGGCTGATCGGTTCGAACGAGCTCGACAGCCAAGTCGAACGCGTCGCCCTGGACAGCGCCCTGGGCGTCGAGGTGCAGCCGCACCAGGTCGCGCGCATCAGCTGGATGAACCTGATGCGCTTCGACAGCGATACCCAGGATATCGAGCACATGACCGACAGCGAAGGCGTTGCCGCCTGGGCAACGGTGTTTAGGGAGGAGCGTGACGATGAGTTTTGACAGCCGCGAGCATTCGCTCGCCAGTGGCGCGCCGATCCGTCTCTACGAGTTCAGCCGTGGCGTGCTGCGCTGGTTGTACAACAGCAGCGACCGCGATATCAGCGTGAGCACCCAGGTGTTTCGCACCCTGCGCGGCGGTATCAGCGATGACGGTCTCCGCCAGAGCGGGGTGAGCAAGCAAGATGCCTTCGTCATCACCGCGCCGGCCGACATCGAGGTCGCCCAGCCGTGGCGCGGCGGTAGGCCCAGTGCGGAGATCTACCTGCGCGTGCGCGATATGCACTATGGCGATGGTGAGATCGTCAGCCGTTTCACCGGCTCGATCGCCGGCGTCAAGTGGCCGAGGTTGGATAGCTGCACAATCACCTGCCAGGACATCGAGAGTTCCATGGACAGGCCGGGGCTGATCGATACCTACAGCCGCACCTGCACCACCACGCTGTATTCGCTGCAGTGCGGGGTCGATCGCAATGTGTACAGGGTGGAGACCACCATCCAGAGCCTGGACGGCCTCGCCATCAGCTCCGGTGCGTTTGCCAGCTACCCGGACGGCTGGTTCAACGGTGGCTACGTCGAGTGGTCGATCGGCTCCGGCGAGTTCGACAGCCGGCATATCGAGTCGCATGCCGGCTCGGTGCTGCAGCTGCTCGGCGGCGTGGCCGGGCTGGCGGCCGGGCAGGCGATCCGCGTGTACCCCGGTTGCGATTTCCTCGCCGGCACCTGCGATACCAAATTCGACAACCTCCCCAACCTCCGGGCCGTGCCGCATATGGACGGCAAGAGCCCATTCGACGGCGAGCAGGTGTTCTAGCCATGTGGGTACAGATCGCGATTTTGGTGGCGTCCTACCTCATCCAGTACGCCACCCAGCCCAAGCCCAAGAAACCGAAGCCGGCCGCGTTCGCCGATTTCGACTTCCCGCGCGCCGATGAAGGCACCGAGAAATCGGTGCTGTTCGGCCAGGTCTGGACGAAGGACTGGATGGTACTGAGCGTGCGCAACCAGCGTAGCCAGGCAATCAAGAGCAAGGGGGGCAAGAAGTGAGCGGCGAGCTGATCGTGACCATCCAGCACCTGCATACGGTGCCGACCTGGACCACCCGTACCGGCTACTGCGCCCGGCAGAGCCGCGCGTTCTTCGCCGAGCATGGCCTCGACTGGCTGGCGTTCGTCCGCGAGGGCATCGCCGCCGAGGTGCTGCTGGCCACCGGCAATGCGCTGGCCGCGCACCTGGTTGAGCACGCGCGCAACATGGAGGCCGCCAATGGGCAGCAAGAGTAAGTCGGTCACGGTCGGATTTCGCTATTCGTTCGACATTCATTTCGCCATCGGCAAGGCCATGGACGGCCTGCTGGCCATCCGCGCCAGCGGCAAGAATGCCTGGACCGGCAACGTCACCAGCAACCAGACCATCAACATCGACGCGCCCAACCTGTTCGGCGGCGACAAGGGCGAAGGCGGCATCCAGGGTCAGCTCGACGTGATGTTTGGCGAGGAGGATCAGCCGGTGAACAGTCGTCTGGCTGCTGCGCTGGGCGGCCTGGTGCCGGCGTTCCGTGGATTCTGCGGCGGCTTCTTCAGCGGCCTGGTGACCTCGATCAATCCGTACCCCAAGCCGTGGGAGCTGTTGCGCTACCGGCGCCTGAAGGGTTGGGACGGCGAGCCCTGGTACCCGGAGACCTGCGCGATCGACCTCTCTGGCGGGCAGATCCGGGCGATGAATCCGGCGCACATCCTCTACGAGACCTACACCAACCGCGATTGGGCCCGTGGCCTCGATCGCAGCTTGATGGACGACGCGGCGTTTCGCGCCGGCGCGCTCCAGTTGTTCAACGAGGGCTTCGGCCTGTGTCTGGAATGGAAGCGCTCGACGTCGCTCAGCGAGTTCCGCGACCAGATCACCGACCATGTCGGCGCCTATGTCGGGCCCGATCGGACCACCGGGCTGATCACCCTGACGCTGATCCGCGACGACTACGACGTCGAGACGTTGCCGCTGTTCGATGAGGACTCCGGGCTGCTGAGCATCGAGGAGGACGAGACCAGCAGCGCGCTGATCGCACCGAGCCAGCTGTTCGTCGAGTACACCGACGCCATCACTGGCGAGACCCGCCGTGCCCGCGCGATCAATGCGCCCATCGCCCAGGCTCAGGGCGGCCCGGCCGGCGAGGTGGTCAGCTACCCAGGCCTGCCGACCGCCGAGCTGGCCGGACGAGTCGCTGGGCGCGACATGCGCGTCAAGGGCAGCAACCTGCGCAAGTTCAAGGTGCGCCTCGACCGCCGCGGCTCGAAGCTCGGCCCGGCCAAACCATTCCGCGTGCGCTCGCTCAAACGCGGTATCGAGACCATCGTGCTGCGCGCTGGGCGGATCGAGGACGGCACCCTGGCATCCGGGGCGATCACCGTCACCGCCCTGGAGGATGTGTTCGGCCTGCCCTCGGCATCCTTCGTCGCGGTACCGCCCAGCGGTTACGTGCCGCCCGATCGCACGCCGCAGGCCGTCAGCCTGCGCCGGCTGATGGAGGTGCCGTATCGCGAGCTGGCCGGGCTGATCGACCCGGCCAACCTGGCGCTGGTGGACGTGACGGCGGCCTGGCTGTCGACCCTGGCAGCCAAGCCCACTGGCCTGTCGCTGAGCTACAACCTCACCACGCGACCAGGTGCCAGCGGTGCGTTCATCGATCGCGGTGTGGCCGACTGGTGCCCGACTGCACAGCTGGTGGGCGCGCTCAGCATCTCGGCCACCTCGGCCACCCTGACCGGCGGCGTCGACCTCGATCGCGTCACCCTCGGCCAGGCGGCGCTGCTTGATGACGAGATCGTGCGGGTGGATGCCATCGACCTGGTGACAGGCGCCATCACCCTCGGCCGCGGCTGCGCCGATACCGTGCCCGCTGCGCATGCCGCCGGGGCGCGGGTGTGGTTCTACGATGGCTTCGAGGGGGCGGACGAAACGGAGTACTCCTCGGGCGTCACCATGCAGGCCCAACTGCTGACCAACACCAGCATCGGCCAGCTCGCCCCAGGCCTGGCCGGCACTGACAGCCTGCTGCTGGGTGGGCGCCAGGGGCGGCCGTATCCGCCTGGGCAGCTCACCATCGGCAGCGGCAGCTGGCCGGCCAGCATCGAGGGCGACGTGGTACTGGCCTGGGCCCACCGCGATAGATTGGGACAGGCCGACCAGCTGATCGACACCACACTGAGCAGCATCGGCCCCGAGGCGGGCACCACCTACAGCTGCCTCCTCCTACGCGCCGACACCAGCGCGGTGCTCGATAGCGAGACTGGGATCAGCGGCACCACCGCAACCCTGACGACCACCTATGTGGGCCAGGTCATCGCCGAGGTGTGGTCGGTGCGGGGAGGGATTGAAAGCCAGCAGAGACAGCGGTGGCAGTTCGACCATTCGAACCCTCCACCGCCGTGAGTTTGGCAATTCAGTTGCCGTATGTGGAAGAATCAGCCCACAGCATTTATCGCGCACAGCGCTGCGGTTTTTCGCGCGGCGCTACACGCTGCGTCAGCAGATGGAGTGCCTGGCGGTGTTGCTGCCGAAGATGCTGGCGGCGGCCGGCGGCGAGTTGCCGCTGCTCGGCGTCGACTTCCGCCATGCCGCGCCCCGGCGTCTGCACGAGCACCGCCGCCTGCTCGGCGTCGAGCCGCGCTTCGCCCAGCCTCACGACGTGCTGATCCTGCCGCGCGCGCTGCTCGCCCGGCCGTCGCGCAGCGCCAGCCCGCGGCTGTTCGAGGTGCTCGGCGCGGAAGCCGAACGGCAGCTGGCCGAGCTGGTGGAAAACCGCTTGCTGGCCCGCGTGCGCTACTGGCTGGAGCTCAACCTGGGCGGCGCCGCCTGCAGCCTGGCGGCCTGCGCCAGCGCCCTGGACAGCAGCCGCGGCGCCTTGCAGCGGGCGTTGAGCGAGCAGGGCAGCAGCTTCCGCGCGCTGCACGACGAGGTGCGCCGGCTGCGCGCCCTGCGTCTGCTGGAGCAGGGCCTGGGTGTGCGCGAGGTGGCGCGGGCCTGCGGGTTCGCCGAGCTGTCGCCCTTCTACCGTGCCTTTCGCCGCTGGCAGGGCGGCACGCCGCGCGGCCTGTATCGCGCCACGGAGCAACTGGCGAGTGAAGAGCGTTCGTAGGGTGGGTTAGCGACGCCGGAAATGGATCGACAAACGCCGCGGAGGTGGTGCGTCGCGGAACCCACCAGGCGGTAGATCGTATTGCGCCGATGGTGGGTTACGCCGCGTCAAACAGGGCTAATCGACCGGTAAGCGCGACCGGCGGCTAACCCACCCTACGGTTGCTCGGGCCTCGTCAGTCGCTGGTCGGCCCAGTCGCAGAAGCAGCCTACCGCCAGGGTATTGCTGGCGTCGACTGTGCGTCCTGCGGCCAGGGCTTCGAGAATCGGCTCGATAAAGCTGTTGCTCGAGTTGCAGGTCAGGCCTTCGCTGTAGGGGCCGAAGTAGGCCAGCTGGCCCTGGGCGTCCCAGATCGCCACCGCCGGGCTGGCGGGCAGTGCGGCGCTGCCGGGCAGGGCCGCGATCGGCTTGAGCGCGGCCAGTTCGGCTGGCAGGCGGCCCTGGCTGCCGGGCTTCTGCACGGCATGGAACTCGACGCCGCGCGGCGCGTAGCGCGCGACCAGCTCGGCCAGGTGCTGCTGGTTGCCGACGTTGCACGGGCAGGCCGGGTCCCAGAAGTGCACCAGGCGGATCGCCCCGGGGCCGGCCAGTTCGGCCGGCAGGCGCAGCTCGGCGCCGGAAAACAGCGCGGCGCGCTCGTCGAAGGGGCGCAGGTAGCGCGCCTCGAACCACCAGAAGGCCAGCAGCATGCCGCCCAGCCAGACGAGGGCGAGCAGGGCGGCGAGCAGGGTCTTGGGCGAGGGACGAGGCATGGACGGCTGCGGGCGAAAAGGGTGTGTAGCTTGCCACGCCGCGTGCGGCAGCTGAAGATCGAGGTTTCGAGGAATGCCCCGCGGTTCGCGCCGCACTCTAGGGAAGGCCCCATGCCAGAGCCGTTTCGCCCCGAACAACTGCGCCCCCTGCTGCGACCCTTGGCCGCAGCGCGTCTGGAGCTGCCGGCGGTGCAGGCCTACCGCAGCTTCTACGGCCTCGACCTGGGCGGCCGCCACGCCGGGCTGGATCATCGCCTCGGCAGCTTCGCCGCCGCCGGCTACCAGATCGCCGTGCAGCTGTGGGCGCCGGCCGAGCCGCGCGGCACCCTGCTGCTGCTGCACGGCTACTACGACCATATGGGCCTGTACCGCCACGTGATCGACTGGGCGTTGGCGCTGAATCTGGCCGTGCTGGCCTGCGACCTGCCCGGCCACGGCCTGTCCAGCGGCGCGCGGGCCAGCATCGGCGACTTCGCCGAGTACCAGCTGGTGCTTGCCGGGCTGTTCGAGCAGGCCGCCGAACTGCAGTTGCCGCAGCCCTGGCATCTATGTGGACAGAGCACCGGCGGGGCGATCCTGCTGGACTACCTGCTGACCGACGGCAAACGCCCCGAGCTGGGCCAGAGCATCCTGCTGGCGCCGCTGGTGCGGCCGCGCGCCTGGGCCTGGTCGAAGCTCAGCTACCGCCTGCTGCGCCCCTTCGTGCGCGAGATTCCGCGGCGCTTCAGCGAGAATTCCAGCGACGCCGCGTTCATCGACTTCGTCCATAACCTCGACCCGCTGCAGCCGCGCAACCTGCCCACCGCCTGGGTCGGCGCCCTGGCGCAGTGGGTGCCGCGCATCGAGGCGGCGCCGCGCAGCGCGCACAGCCCGCTGATCGTGCAGGGCGAGGCGGACATGACGGTGGACTGGCGGCACAACCTCGAGGTGCTGCAGGACAAGTTCGGCCGGCCGAGCATCCTGCGCCTGCCCGAAGCGCGTCATCACCTGGCCAACGAAAGCGAGGCGCTGCGCCAGCGCTATTTCGATTTCCTGCGCGAGCATTTGGCGTAGGTTGGGCCGGGCTGCGATCCGTTGAGCGCAGCGAAGCCCAACGGGGAGTGCGCAGCGCTCCGCCCGGCGTCCGCCCGCCCAGCGATATACCGGCGGGCACCATCGCTGGGTTAAGGCGCAACGAATGGCTTCGGCGCATCGACCGCCGCGGCAGGCGCCTAACCCAGCCTAGCTGTCGTCTGCCTCGCCGCTTTAGATTCCCTGCGGCGCCGGCTCCAGCTCGGCCGTGCTCATGCCCACTGCCAGCCCGGCGCGCAGCGCTTGCAGGGCGGCCTGGTAGTAGGCCTGGCCGTCCGCCGACTGGGCGAATTCGACGAACTGCTCCAGCTCCGGGTCGCTCAGCTCGCGGTAGACGTGCAGCAGGGTGTTGTCCAGATCCTGCTCGATCTGCGCCATCAGGCGCTGGCGCTGGCCGTTGAGCAGGCTCTGCGCCTGGGCACCGCCGAGCAGGCCGGGGAGCATCTGGCTGAGGCTGTCGGCGGCGACGCCGGCCAGCGCCAGGCTGACCTCGGCGCCGGCCTCCTTGGCCGGCAGGGCCTGGGCCAGGTGCCGGATCAGCAGGCGCCGGGTGGCATCGGCCTCGCTGCGCGGCAGGCCGTCGGCGTAGCGCGCCAGCTGGTCGCTGCGGGTGGCCAGCTGCTCGGCGGCGACTATCTTGCGCCCCAGTTCGGACTGGAAGAAGGCCAGCGCCGGCTGCGGATCGGCCAGCTGCATGCGCAGGCTGTGCTGGGCGCGGCTGTCGATGGCGGCGGCGGCGAAGCGGCGGTTGCTGTTGTCCACCAGCGCCTGATACACCGCCGGCGGCAGGGTGCTGCGGTAGCGCTGCTGGGCGGCGTCGAGGGCCTGGTTGAAGTGCTCGCGTTGTTGCGGCCAGCCGGCCGCCTGGTACAGGCGCAGGTGGTCGTCGGCCAGGCTCGGCAGGGCCAGGCCGAACAGCAACAGGGCAAACAGAAGGCGCATCGAGAACTCCTTGGCAAACGGGCCTGGCCGTCCGCTGGGGGCAGCGGGCGGCTATTTTCGGCGGCCGGCCGGGGCTTGTCGAGCGGACTGACTGGCGCTGATACAATCGCCGCCATGACCGAATCCAGCCAGCACCACCTCTTCGCCAGCCTTATCGACGACCTCGCCAGCCAGGGCTGGTCGCAACGGGCGCTTTTCGCCCCTGAGCTTCTGACCCGCGAACTGGCCGCCGAGTGCCGCAGACGTGCACAAAGCGGCGAACTCAGTGCCGCCGGCGTCGGCCGCGGCAGCGCCCAGCAGGTGCAGGAGGGGATTCGTGGGGATCGCATCCAATGGCTGGAGCCTGGCCAGAGCCATGCCTGCGACCAGTATCTGCAGCTGATGGACGGCTTGCGCCGGGCGCTGAATCAGGCACTGTATCTGGGCCTCGAGGACTACGAGAGCCACTTCGCGTTCTATGCGCCGGGCGCCTACTACCAGAAGCACCTGGACCGCTTTCGCGACGACGACCGCCGCAGCGTGTCGGCGGTGTTCTACCTCAACGAGGATTGGCAGGCCGAGCAGGGCGGCGCGTTGCGCCTGTACCTGGCCGACGGCCGCGAGCATGACGTGCTGCCGCAGGCCGGCACCCTGGCGCTGTTCCTCTCCGCCGAGATGCCCCACGAGGTGCTGCCGGCCACTCGCGAGCGACTGTCGCTGACCGGCTGGTTCAGGCGCCGCGGTAGTGACCTGAGCTGAGGGTTTGCTCCGCTCAGTGGCCCCAGACCTTGATGGTGCCATTGATGTCGCGGATATCGCGCAGGGCGACGTTGCCGATGCTGGTGTCGCCGATATACAGGTCGCTGGCCACGCGGGCGCGGATCACCAGCTTGCCCAGCGGACCGAGCTGCTGGTTGATCGCGGTGAGGTTGGGCAGCTTGAGCTGCAGCTGGCTCTGGCCGTTGCCGCCCTTGACCACGTCCACCTCCAGGGTCGGCACCTCGATGCCGAGGATCGGCACGCTGGCGCCCAGCTGGGCCGGGCCCAGGGCATAGCCGTCGCAGTCGCTGGGTTTGAGGCAGCCGTTGTCGATCTTGACGTTGCGCAGCGACAGGCTGCCGCCGTCGTCCTGCCAGCGGATCTCGTCGATGCGCGCCATCAGGTCGAGGCGGATGCTGATGCCGGCCTGGCCGCTGATCTGGCTCAGGCTGGCGTCTTCGAGGGCGAGCAGGGCGGCCTGCGCGGACGGGGCGAGCAGCGCCAGGCCGCACAGCAGTGACAGGGCGAGCGGGCGAAACGGCTGGGACATGAGCGGGTACCTCCCTGGTTGGCCGCGCCAGTCTGCTGGGGCGCTGCCCGCTTGGCCACGGGGCAATGTCGCTTCCCGCCGAAGGATAGGCCGCCAGGCCCCGAAAACGGCGGCGTGCGGGCGCATTTCCGCGTGCCGGAGCGAGGGCTGACGGCGCTGTTACCGGCGGTTACTCTGGTGGCGGTAATGGAGAGAGTCGATGCAGAAGATATTGGTCAGTCGCTGCCTGCTCGGCCATCGGGTGCGTTACGACGGCGGCGCCCATGGCCCCTTCGACCAGCTGCAGCAGTGGCTGGACGAAGGGCGGGTGGTGGCGCTGTGCCCGGAGGTGGCCGGCGGCCTGCCGACGCCGCGGCCGCCGGCGGAAATCCGCGGCGGCCAGGGCGCCCTGGTGCTGGACGGACAACTGCCGGTGCTGACGGTGGAGGGCGCGGACGTCACCGCCGCTTTCGTCAGTGGTGCCGAACAGGCGCTGGCGCTGGTGCGCGAGCACGGCATCCGCCTGGCCCTGCTCAAGGCGCGCAGCCCGTCCTGCGGCAATCTGGAGAACTACGATGGCAGCTTCAGCGGCGTGCGCGTGCCGGGCGAAGGCGTGACCGCCGCCTTGTTGCGCCGCGCCGGGGTCAAGGTGTTCAACGAGGCGCAACTGGATGAGGCCGCCGCCGAGCTGGCACGGCTGGATGCTGGCCAGTAGCCCGGATGGCATCCGGGCGACGAACGAAAAAGGGGAGGCCGAAGCCTCCCCTTTTCGCTTGCTGCCGCGGGCTTAGAACAGGACGCGGCTGCGGATGGTGCCGTTGACGTGCTGGAGTTTTTCCAGGGCCAGGTCGGAGTACTCGGCGTCGACGTCGATCACCACGTAGCCGACCTTGTCGTTGGTCTGCAGGAACTGGCCGGAGATGTTGATGCCGTTGTCGGCGAACACCTTGTTGATCTCGCTCATCACGCCCGGCACGTTGGCGTGGATGTGCAGCAGGCGGTGCTTGCCCGGGTGCGCCGGCAGGGCCACTTCGGGGAAGTTGACCGAGGACACCGAGGTACCGTTGTCGCTGTACTTGACCAGCTTCTCGGCCACTTCCAGGCCGATGTTGGCCTGCGCCTCGGCAGTCGAGCCGCCGATGTGCGGGGTGAGGATCACCCGATCCAGGCCGCGCAGCGGGCTCTCGAACTCCTCGTCGTTGGACTTGGGCTCGACCGGGAACACGTCGATGGCGGCGCCGATCAGGTGCTCGTCCTTGATCGCCTGAGCCAGGTGATCCAGCTCGACCACGGTGCCGCGCGCGGCATTGATCAGGATGCCGCCCTTCTTCATGGCGCGGATTTCCTTCTCGCCGATCATCCACTGGGTGGACGGCAGCTCCGGCACGTGCAGGGACACGATGTCGCACAGGCCCAGCAGCTCGTAGAGGTCACCGATCTGCGTGGCGTTGCCCAGCGGCAGCTTGGTCACTGTGTCGTAGAAGTACACCTGCATGCCCAGGGCCTCGGCCAGCACCGAGAGCTGGGTGCCGATGGAGCCGTAGCCGATGATGCCCAGCTTCTTGCCGCGGATCTCGAAGGAGTTGGCCGCCGACTTGATCCAGCCACCGCGATGGCAGGAGGCGTTCTTCTCGGGGATGCCGCGCAGCAGCAGGATGGCCTCGGCCAGCACCAGTTCGGCCACCGAACGGGTGTTGGAGTAGGGCGCGTTGAACACGGCGATGCCGCGCTCGCGGGCGGCGTCCAGGTCGACCTGGTTGGTGCCGATGCAGAAGCAGCCGACAGCGACCAGCTTCTTGGCGCAGTCGAAGACCTCGGCGGTCAGCTGGGTGCGCGAGCGGATACCGATGAAATGGGCTTCGGCGATCTTTTCCTTGAGCTCTTCGCCCGACAGCGCGCCCTTGAGGTACTCGATGTTGGTGTAGCCGGCGGCCTTCAGGGTGTCCACGGCATTCTGGTGGACGCCTTCGAGAAGAAGGAACTTGATCTTGCTCTTGTCGAGAGAGGTCTTGCTCATCGGAGTACCTGTTGTCCCAGGGATGTTTTCAGGGAAGGGCCGAGAAACTCAGCCAGCGCCCGTAGATCGCTGCATGGCTCGATTCACGGGGTGCGTATGCTAGCATGTTCGCCTTTTTCAATGCTCGGTCGCGACCTGAATGGTTCTCAGGGCGACCATGAATCCTTTGAGAGTTCTGTAGATGACCACCTCTGCCCAGATCGAAGAGCTGAAGACCCTGGTTGAACCCGGCAAGGTGCTGACCGACGCCGATTCCCTCGAGGCCTACGGCAAGGACTGGACCAAGCATTTCGCCCCGGCGCCTTCGGCCATCGTCTTCCCCAAGAGCATCGAGCAGGTGCAGGCCATCGTGCGTTGGGCCAATGCGCACAGAATCGCCCTGGTGCCCTCGGGTGGTCGCACCGGGCTGTCGGCGGCGGCGGTGGCGGCCAATGGCGAGGTGGTGGTGGCGTTCGACTACATGAACCAGATTCTCGCCTTCAATGAGTACGACCGCACCGCGGTGTGCCAGCCGGGCGTGGTGACCAAGCAGCTGCAGCTGTTCGCCGAGGACAAGGGCCTGTACTACCCGGTGGACTTCGCCTCCTCGGGTTCCAGCCAGATTGGCGGCAATATCGGCACCAATGCCGGCGGGATCAAGGTGATTCGCTACGGCATGACCCGCAACTGGGTGGCCGGCCTGAAGGTGGTCACCGGCACCGGCGAGCTGCTGGAACTGAACCGCGACCTGATCAAGAACGCCACCGGCTACGACCTGCGCCAGCTGTTTATCGGCGCCGAAGGGACTTTGGGCTTCGTGGTCGAGGCCACCATGCGTCTGGACCGGGCGCCGAAGAACCTCACCGCGATGGTGCTCGGCACCCCGGATTTCGACTCGATCATGCCGGTGCTGCACGCCTTCCAGGGCAAGCTGGACCTAACCGCCTTCGAGTTCTTCTCCGACAAGGCCCTGGCCAAGATCCTCGCCCGCGGCGACGTGCCGGCGCCCTTCGACAGCGAGTGCCCCTTCTACGCCCTGCTGGAGTTCGAGGCGACCACCGAGGAGGTGGCCAACCAGGCCCTGGAAACCTTCGAGCACTGCGTCGAGCAGGGCTGGGTGGTCGACGGCGTGATGAGCCAGAGCGAGCAGCAGCTGCACAACCTGTGGAAGCTGCGCGAGTACATCTCCGAGACCATCAGCCACTGGACGCCGTACAAGAACGACATCTCGGTCACCGTCAGTCAGGTGCCGGCCTTCCTCAAGGACATCGACGCCATAGTCGAAGCCAACTACCCGGACTTCGAGGTGGTGTGGTTCGGCCATATCGGCGACGGCAACCTGCACCTGAATATCTTGAAGCCCGAGAACCTGTCCAAGGACGAGTTCTTCGCCAAGTGCGCGGTGGTCAACAAGTGGGTGTTCGAGACCGTGCAGAAGTACAACGGCTCGATCAGCGCCGAACACGGCGTGGGCATGACCAAGCGCGATTACCTGCACTACAGCCGTTCGCCAGCGGAAATCGCCTGCATGAAGGCGGTCAAGGCGGTGTTCGACCCGAACGGCATCATGAACCCCGGCAAGATCTTCGCCTGATCGACGCAGACGCCCGCTTTACAGCGGGCGTTTTCGTATCCGCCCTCGCGTCGGTTAAGGTACCTGACCGGCCACAAGCCGAGATGTCCACAATACGAACAACACAGGAGTCGGTGATGAGCTATCAGCACCAGTATGTCGACGGAACCACCGTCCACTTTCCCCTCGGCAAGGTCGTGTGCATCGGGCGCAACTACGCCGAACACGCCAAGGAGCTGAACAACCCGGTGCCCAGCGAACCGCTGCTGTTCATCAAGCCGGGCTCCTGCGTGGTGCCGCTGGACGAAGGCTTCGCCATTCCCGACGATCGCGGCGCGGTGCACTACGAGGCGGAAATCGCCGTGCTGATCGGCAAGCCGCTGTCGAAGAAGCCGGACGCCGAGGAAGTGCGCGACGCCATCAGCGGTTTCGCCCCGGCGCTCGACCTGACCCTGCGCGACCTGCAGAGCAAGCTCAAGGAGAAGGGCTACCCCTGGGAAATCGCCAAGAGTTTCGACGGCGCCTGCGTGCTGGCGCCCTTCGTGCCCGGCGATGCCATCGAAGACCTGGCCGATATCGGCATCCGCCTGTCGATCAACGGCGACATCCGCCAGGACGGCAACAGCCGCGACATGCTCAACCCCATAGTCGCGATGGTCCAGCACATGGCCGGGCACTTCGCCCTGCAGCCGGGCGACGTCATCCTCACCGGCACCCCGGTGGGCGTCGGCGCGCTGCACAAGGGCGACGAGCTGGTGCTGGAGTTGGTCGGTCACAGTAGTTTCACCAGCCGCGTGCTATAGAACCGCCCACGATCTGCTGCGCGTCGGCCCTGCGGCGTTAAAAACAGGCTCTAGCTCGTAAGATCGTGCACAGGTTCTACACCAACCGCCGCCCGACGGGCGGCGGAACTCCATTCGACAGCGGATGTCGGATTGCCATCAAGCAGCCGAGCCGTCGCCCATGTCCTCTCGCCGTTCCCCCGTGTTCCGTCCTCGCTACTGGCTCGCCGGCGCTGCCGCGGCAACGCTGGCGCTGGCGGTGCATGCCCTGCACTGGGACGACCGCGCGCTGCTCTGGTGGCAGGAGGGCCGCACGCCCCTGGTGGATCGCCTGGCCAGCGTCTGGCTGCCCGGCTACCGCGCGGTGATCCAGGCCAAGATGTTGGCCGGCCTGGAGGAGGACGAAACCTCCGGGCTGACCTACAACCCCGCCACTGGCACCCTGTTCACCGTCACCGGCAAGCATCCGCTGCTGGTCGAACTGTCGCGCGAGGGCGAGGTGCTGCGGCGCATCGAACTGACCGGCTTCGCCGACCCGGAAGGGGTGGAGATGCTCGACGGCGGGCGCATGGCGATCATCGACGAGCGCCGCCGCCAGCTCACCGCCTTCACCCTCGGCGAGGACGAACTGAGTCTGGACGCCGCCGACTTCCCCGGTTTCGACCTGGGCTTCGTCGATGCCGGCAACAAGGGCTTCGAGGGCATTGCCTGGGATGCGCGCAGCCGCAGCCTGCTGCTGGGCAAGGAGCGCAGCCCGCTGGGTCTGTTCAGCCTGCCGTTCCCCGGCGAGGACGGCGCCGCCGGTGTGCTGCAGCCGCTGAGCTACAAGCACCTGGGCATGCGCGATATCTCCTCGCTGAGCATCGATGCGCGCACCGGCCATACCCTGGTGCTGTCCGACGAATCGCGCATGCTGCTGGAGCTCGACCGCGCCGGCCAGCCGGTCAGCTTCCTCAGCCTCAGCGGCGGCCGCAACGGCCTGGAGCGGGCCATCGAGCAGGCCGAAGGGGTGACCATGGACGAGCAGGGCAACATCTATATCGTCGCCGAGCCCAATCTGTTCTACGTGTTCAGCAAGTCGGCGCCGGACGCCGGCTGAGCCGTTCAGCTTGGCTTAAGCGCCGATTCAGTCTGGCTTCAGCTTGCCGCCCTAATCTGACCCCGTCACTTACGAACAACGAGGTCAACACCATGAAACCTACCGCTCTCGCTCTGCTGGTTCTGCCGCTGCTCAGCTCCGCCGCCTTCGCCACCGGCTACACCGGCCCGGGCGCCACGCCGCAGGTCACCAGCGTTTCCGCCGCGCTGCAGGCGGCCGACGACACCCAGGTGGTGCTCGAAGGTCAGATCGTCAAGCGTCTGCAGGACGAACTCTACGAATTCAAGGACGCCAGCGGCACCATCCAGGTGGAGATCGACGACGAAGACTGGCCGAACCAGACCGTCTCGGAAACCGCCAAGGTGCGCCTGACCGGCGAAGTGGACAAGGATTTCAACAGCCGCGAGATCGATGTCGACCGCGTCGAGCTGATCAACTGATCGAAGGTTTTCTGCTAACCCGCCACGGCCCGTTCCGTGGCGGGCTTTTTCGTTGTCGTCAGAGAGAGTCGTCATGCGCCGTCTGCTGAGTTTCAACCCCTGGCTCTACATCCTGTTGTTCCTGCTGCTGGTCGGCGCCGTGCTGGGCCAGCAATACCGTCTGTTCGAGCGCGCCTGGTTCGTGGTGCAGGAGTGGCGGCACGGCGGAGAGTGGCGCGAGCGCTCGCTGTGGCTGGGCGACTACCGGGTGGTGATCGACGCCAAGCCGATCGGCGACATCAGCGACGTCTCGGCGCTGACCTACGACCCGGATCGCACCAGCCTGTTCAGCGTCACCAACAAACCGGCGCGGGTGATCGAGCTGAGCCTGGACGGGCAGCTCAAGCGCAGCATCGACCTGCAAGGCTTCGGCGACCCCGAGGCCATCGAGTACGTGGCGCCGGGCACCTACGTGATCGCCGACGAGCGCGAGCAGCGTCTGGTCAAGGTACGCATCGACGACGCCACCCGGGTGCTCGACGCCGCCGATTTTCAGCAGCTGTCGCTGGGCATTGGCGCGGGCGGCAACAAGGGCTTCGAGGGGCTGGCCTACGACGCCAAGAACCAGCGCCTGCTGGTGGCCAAGGAGCGCGACCCGGTGCGCATCTTCGAGGTGCTCGGCTTCCCCCATGTCGATGCGGGCAAGCCGCTGGCGCTGCAGGTCAACACCGACCCCAAGCGCGATGCGCGGCTGTTCGTGCGCGACCTGTCGAGCCTGGATTTCGACAGCGCCACCGGCCACCTGCTGGCGCTGTCGGACGAGTCGCGCCTGGTGATCGAACTGAACGCGGCGGGCAAGCCGGTCAGCACCCTGTCGCTGCTGGCCGGCCAGCACGGCCTGCGGCGCGGTGTGCCGCAGGCCGAGGGGGTGGCCACCGACGACGCCGGCAACCTCTACCTGATCAGCGAGCCGAACCTGTTCTATCTGTTCAGGAAGGCGGCCGATTAGGCCGTCTGATCGTCCAGGGCGGCGTCCGGTGCATTCTTCTGCACCGATTCGATGCCGTTCTGGCAGCTGGCGGCACTGGCGTACATCTGGCTCTGGCCGACCACCTGGCCGTTGGTGGCCTTGAGCACGAAGTAGTGCTTGTCGTTGCTCGCGGCCTTGGTCTCGAAGGCGCCGGCGCGCTGCGCGTTCTTGCGTACCGAGTCGATGCCGTTCAGCGCCGAATCCCTGGCCTTGTACAGCTCGCTGGTGAGGATGACCTGGCCGTTGCCGGCCAGCAGGTTGAAATGGAACTGGCCGTCTTTGGCCTTCTTCAGCTCGAACTTGCCGGACATGAGGCACTCCTGGTGAGGGGGGATTCGGCTTTAGCCTAGCCCCTCCTGCCTATCCGGCCAGTTTCAGCGGCTGATGCGCTTGACGCCCTCGGCAGTCCCCAGCAACAGCAGGTCGGCCGGGCGGGCGGCGAACAGGCCGTTGGTGACCACCCCGACTATGGCGTTGATGTCCGCTTCCAGCTTCACCGGGTCGACGATGCTCATGTTGTGCACGTCGAGGATGATGTTGCCGTTGTCGGTCAGCACGCCCTCGCGGTACACCGGGTCGCCGCCCAGCTTGACCAGCTCGCGCGCCACGTGGCTGCGCGCCATGGGGATCACCTCGACCGGCAGCGGGAAGGCGCCGAGCACCGGCACCAGCTTGCTGGCGTCGGCGATGCAGATGAAGGTGCGCGCCACCGCGGCGACTATCTTCTCGCGGGTCAGCGCGGCGCCGCCGCCCTTGATCAGGTGGAGGTGCTCGTCGCTCTCGTCGGCGCCGTCGACGTAGAACTCCAGTTCGCTCACCGTGTTCAGGTCGTACACCGGGATGCCGTGGCCCTTGAGCCGCGCGGCGGTGGCTTCGGAGCTGGCCACCGCGCCGTCGAATTCCATCCGGTGCTTGGCCAGGGCGTCGATGAAGAAGTTGGCGGTTGAGCCGGTGCCCACGCCGATGACGCTCTTGCTGTCGAGGCGGGGAAGAATGTGGTCGACGGCGGCCTGGGCCACGGCCTGTTTCAGCTGATCCTGGTTCATCGCGGGGGTGCGCCTGGCAAGGGAGGGAAAAGAGGCGGGAATTATAGCCGCATGGCGGGCAAAAACCCCGCACTCTCTGTGGTCGCACGGCGAAGCGCTGGGGTAGACTCGGCAGTCCCCTCCAAGCCCGACCGCCTGCGAACTCGCCATGCTCGAACAGTACGTGAAGAAGATCCTCACCTCGCGCGTCTACGACGTCGCGGTGGAAACCCCGCTGCAACCGGCCCGCCAGCTGTCCGAGCGGCTCGGTAACCAGATTCTGCTCAAGCGCGAGGATCTGCAGCCGGTGTACTCGTTCAAGATTCGTGGCGCCTACAACAAGCTGGCCCAGCTGTCGGCCGAGGAACTGGAACGCGGCGTGGTCACCGCCTCGGCCGGCAACCACGCCCAGGGCCTGGCCCTGGCGGCCAAGCACCTGGGGGTGAAGGCGACCATCGTCATGCCGCGCACCACGCCGGAATTGAAGGTGCAGGGCGTGCGCTCGCGCGGCGGCAAGGTGGTGCTGCACGGCGACGCCTTCCCCGAGGCGCTGGCGCATTCGCTGAAGCTGGTGGAGGAGAAGGGCTACACCTATATCCACCCTTACGACGACCCGCTGGTGATCGCCGGCCAGGGCACCGTGGCCATGGAGGTGCTGCGCCAGCACCCGGGCCAGCTGGACGCCATCTTCGTGCCGGTGGGCGGCGGCGGCCTGATCGCCGGCATCGCCGCCTACGTCAAGTACCTGCGTCCGGAAATCAAGGTGATCGGCGTCGAGCCGGACGACTCCAACTGCCTGCAGGCCGCCATGGCCGCCGGCGAACGGGTGGTGCTGCCGAGCGTCGGGCTGTTCGCCGACGGCGTGGCGGTGGCGCAGATCGGCGCGCACACCTTCGATATCTGCAAGCAATACGTCGACGAGGTGATCACCGTCAGCAGCGACGAGATCTGTGCGGCGATCAAGGACATCTACGACGACACCCGCTCGATCACCGAGCCGGCCGGCGCCCTGGCCGTGGCCGGGATCAAGAAGTACGTCGAGCGCGAGCGCGCCCAGGGCAAGGTGCTGGTGGGCATCGATTCGGGCGCCAACGTCAACTTCGACCGCCTGCGCCACGTCGCCGAACGCGCCGAGCTGGGCGAGAAGCGCGAGGCGATCATCGCCGTGACCATCCCCGAGCAGCCGGGCAGCTTCAAGGCCTTCTGCGAGGCCATCGGCAAGCGGCAGATCACCGAGTTCAACTACCGCTACCACACCGATCGCGAGGCGCACATCTTCGTCGGCGTGCAGACCCACCCCGACAGCGACCCGCGCGCGGCACTGGTCGAAGGCTTGCGCGCCCAGGGCTTCCCGGTGCTGGACCTGACCGACAACGAGCTGGCCAAGCTGCATATCCGCCATATGGTCGGCGGCCACGCCGCGCGGGTCAGCGACGAGATGGTGTTCCGCTTCGAGTTCCCCGAGCGGCCGGGCGCGCTGTTCAACTTCCTGCAGAAACTCGGCGGGCGCTGGAACATCTCGATGTTCCACTACCGCAACCACGGCGCCGCCGACGGCCGCGTGGTGGCCGGCCTGCAGGTGCCGGACAGCGAGCGCCACCTGGTGGCCGAGGCGCTGGACGCCATCGGCTACCCCTATTGGGACGAGAGCGACAACCCCGCCTATTCCCTGTTTCTGGGTTGATAAGGAAAGTCTGATGGAACACTACCTGCTGGTCCGCATTCTCCACGGTGCCCCGGGCATCCTGCTGCTGCTCGGCCTGATCGCTCACGGCGTGATGCTGTTCAAGGCGCAGCGCGCAGGCGATGCCGCGGTGCTGGCGCGCAAGCTGCGCGTGACCCTGCTGTACAGCCTGCCGGCCTTCGCCGTGCTGGCGCTGAGCCTGCCGCTGACCGGCTGGTGGCTGGTGGACAACGTCGGCTGGCCGCTGGGACAGACCTGGCTGCTGCTGGGCAGCATCCTCTACGCCGTGCTGATGCTGCTCGGCCTGCTGCTGGCCGGGCGTCTGGCCGCCTGGCGCGCGCTGGGCGACGCCCCGGCGCCGACCGCGCTGGGGCGCCTGTGCCTGATCTACGCGGCGCTGATCCTGGTGCTGTTGATCGCCATCATGGCCTTGATGGGCGCCAAGCCGGCGTAGGCGGCGTCGCGGGCGCCGCCTCTCATGCGCCCGGTGCGCATGGGCGTAGCCCGGGGCAATCCGGGGCATCGGCTTCCCGGATTGCATCCGGCTACAGGGCCTTACGCGCGGCGCGTAGGAGCGGCTGCAGCCGCGAAGCGCTGGATTCAACGCAGCGAAATCACCGGCCAGCCGCGCTCGACGGCGGTGGCGCGCAGCACCTCGTCCGGGTCCACCGCCACCGGCTGGCTGGCGACTTCCAGCAGCGGCAGGTCGTTGCGCGAGTCGCTGTAGAAGTAGCTGCCGTCCAGGCTGTGGCCGGTCTGCGCCAGCCACTCGTGCAGCCGCGTCACCTTGCCCTGCTGGTAGCAGGGCACGCCGGCGATCTGCCCGGTGTAACGGCCGCCTTCCATGCCGCATTCGGTGGCGATCAGCGTCTCGACGCCGAGGCGCGCGGCGATGGGCGCGGTGACGAAACGGTTGGTGGCGGTGATGATCACCAGCTTGTCGCCGGCTTTGCGGTGTTCTTCCAGCAGCGCCTCGCCCTTGGCCAGGATGATCGGCTCGATCACCTCGGCCATGAACTCGCGGTGCCACTGCGCCAGCTGCTCCATGCCGGTGCGGCCGAGAATCGCCTGGCTGAAGTTCTGGTAGGCCACCACGTCCAGCTTGCCGGCGCAGTAGTCGGCATAGAAGGCATCGTTGCGCGCCTGGTATTCGTCGGCGTCGACCAGGCCGCGCTGGCAGATGAAGTCGCCCCAGCTGTGATCGCTGTCGCCGGCGAGCAGGGTGTTGTCGAGATCGAATAGGGCCAGGCGCACCTTGAGTACCTTCGTGGGAAACCGGTTGGGCGCGCCAGAATAGCCGCTTTAGACGACCTTTCCTACCGCGCCGCAGGCCGCGTTGCCGCTGTCGCCGGCTTTGTGGAACAATGCCGGAACTTGCGCGTACGAGGTTGCTTGCCGTGATCGATTCTGATGGTTTCCGCCCGAATGTCGGCATCATCCTGACCAATGATGTCGGCCAGGTGCTCTGGGCGCGGCGCATCAACCAGGATGCCTGGCAGTTTCCCCAGGGCGGGATCAACGACCGCGAATCGCCGGAAGAGGCGCTGTACCGCGAACTCAACGAAGAAGTCGGCCTCGAGGAGCAGGATGTGAAGATCCTCGCCTGCACCCGCGGCTGGTTGCGTTATCGTCTGCCGCAGCGCCTGGTGCGCACCCACAGCCAGCCGCTGTGCATCGGCCAGAAGCAGAAGTGGTTCCTGCTGCGCCTGACCGGCGCCGAAGAGCGGGTGCGCATGGATCTGACCGGCAAGCCCGAGTTCGACGGCTGGCGCTGGGTCAGTTACTGGTATCCGCTGGGTCAGGTGGTCACATTCAAGCGCGAGGTGTACCGCCGCGCCCTCAAGGAACTCGCCCCGCGCCTGCTGGTGCGCGACTGATACGGACTAGAACCGAGCCATGCTCAATACGCTGCGCAAGATCGTCCAGGAAGTTAACGCCGCCAAGGATCTCAAGGCGGCGTTATCGATCATCGTGCAGCGGGTCAAGGAGGCCATGGGCAGCCAGGTCTGCTCGGTCTACCTGCTCGACCCGGAAACCAACCGCTTCGTGCTGATGGCCACCGAGGGCCTCAATAAGCGCTCCATCGGCAAGGTCAGCATGGCCCCCAACGAAGGTCTGGTCGGCCTGGTCGGCACCCGCGAGGAGCCGCTGAACCTGGAAAACGCCGCCGACCACCCGCGCTACCGCTACTTTGCCGAGACCGGCGAGGAGCGCTACGCCTCCTTCCTCGGCGCGCCGATCATCCACCACCGGCGGGTGATGGGCGTGCTGGTGGTGCAGCAGAAGGAGCGCCGCCAGTTCGACGAGGGCGAGGAAGCCTTTCTGGTCACCATGAGCGCCCAGCTCGCCGGGGTCATCGCCCATGCCGAGGCCACCGGCTCGATCCGCGGCCTCGGCCGTCAGGGCAAGGGCGTGCAGGAGGCCAAGTTCGTCGGCGTGCCCGGCGCCCCCGGCGCCGGCGTCGGCACCGCGGTGGTGGTGCTGCCGCCGGCCGACCTCAACGTGGTGCCGGATCGTGCGGTGGACGACATCGCCGCCGAGCTGGAGCTGTTCGACAAGGCCCTGGGCTGGGTGCGCGAGGACATGCACGAGCTGTCCGCCAAGCTCGCCACCCAGCTGCGCAAGGAAGAACGCGCGCTGTTCGACGTCTACCTGATGATGCTCGACGACGCCGCCCTGGGTAACGAGGTGCGCAAGGTCATCAAGACCGGCCAGTGGGCGCAGGGCGCCCTGCGCCAGGTGGTGCTCGACCACGTGCAGCGTTTCGAGCTGATGGACGACGCCTACCTGCGCGAGCGCGCCAGCGACGTGCGCGACCTCGGCCGGCGCCTGCTCGCCTACCTGCAGGAGGAGCGCAAGAGCGCCCTGGTCTACCCGGACAACACCATCCTGGTCAGCGAGGAGCTGTCGCCGGCGATGCTCGGCGAAGTGCCGGAGGGCAAGCTGGCCGGCCTGATCTCGGTGACCGGCTCGGGCAACTCGCACGTGGCGATCTTCGCCCGCGCCATGGGCATCCCCACGGTGATGGGGGTGGTCGACCTGCCCTATTCGAAGATCGACGGCATCAAGCTGATCGTCGACGGCTACCACGGCGAGGTGTTCACCAACCCCAGCGAACTGCTGAGCAAGCAATACGCCGAGGTGGTCGAGGAGGAGCGCCAGCTCACCGAGGGCCTCGACGCCCTGCGCGCGCTGCCCTGCGAGACCCTCGACGGCCAGCGCATGCCGCTGTGGGTCAACACCGGCCTGCTCGCCGACGTCGCCCGCGCCCAGCAGCGCGGCGCCGAGGGCGTCGGCCTGTACCGCACCGAAGTGCCGTTCATGGTCAACGAGCGCTTCCCCAGCGAGAAGGAGCAGCTGGCCACCTACCGCGAGCAGCTGCAGGCCTTCCACCCGCTGCCGGTGACCATGCGCACCCTGGATATCGGCGGCGACAAGGCGCTGTCCTACTTCCCGATCAAGGAAGAGAATCCCTTCCTCGGCTGGCGCGGCATCCGCGTCACCCTCGACCACCCGGAAATCTTCCTGGTGCAGACCCGCGCCATGCTCAAGGCCAGCGAAGGGCTGAACAACCTGCGCATCCTGCTGCCGATGATCTCCGGCACCCAGGAGCTGGAGGAGGCGCTGCACCTGATCCACCGCGCCTGGGGCGAGGTGCGCGACGAAGGCACCGACGTGCCGCTGCCGCCCATCGGCGTGATGATCGAGATCCCCGCCGCGGTCTACCAGACCCGCGAGCTGGCGCGCCAGGTGGACTTCCTCTCGGTCGGCTCCAACGACCTGACCCAGTACCTGCTGGCGGTGGACCGCAACAACCCGCGGGTCGCCGACCTCTACGACTTCCTCCACCCGGCGGTGCTGCAGGCGCTGCAGAAGGTGATCCACGATGCCCATGCCGAAGGCAAGCCGGTGAGCATCTGTGGCGAGATGGCCGGCGACCCGGCCGCTGCCGTGCTGCTGCTGGCGATGGGCTTCGACTCGCTGTCGATGAACGCCACCAACCTGCCCAAGGTCAAGTGGCTGCTGCGCCAGATCACCCTGAGCAAGGCCAGGGAGCTGCTCGGCCAGGTGATGACCATGGACAACCCGCACCTGATCTACAGCACCCTGCACCTGGCCCTGCGCAACCTCGGCCTGGGCCGGGTGATCAACCCCGCGTCGAATATCCAGGCCTGAGCCGGTGTTTCTATCTAGTAGCCCGGGTGACATCCGGGCTACCCGTTAGGTCGCGCGTGGCGCCCCTTACCTGCGTACAGCCACCTCGCCCAGCGGCCTGCCTTGCGGACCGAAGCTGCGCTCGACCAGCTCCCAGCTGTCGTCGGCGTTGAGCAGCAGCGCGGTGCTGGCGCGGGTGCCGTAGTTGGCGCTGGCGATAAAGGCGGTGGCCAGCAGGCGCTCGACCGCCGGGCCGACGCCGGTGTCGGGCAGCAGGTGCTCGGGTGGTTGCGTGGTGTCGGCCAGCAGGGCCAGCAGACGCTGGCTGTCGGGCGCGTCGAGACAGTTCTCCAGCGTCGCCTTGGCCCGCTGCAGCTTGGGCCAGGGGCTGTCGAGGCTGGCGTTGGACAGGCCGTAGAGCCCCTCCGCCAGGGGGCGCGGGTCGTCCTCGCGGCTGTTGTAGTACCAGAGCTGGCGCGCATCGCCGAGCAACAGGTTGAAGCCGGCGTAGTCGCTGGCCCTGGCCGCGATCTGCGCGAGGTAGGCCTGCGGCGTCAGCGTGCCGCGTAGGAAGGCCACCGGCAGCTCGCCGCGCGAGCGCTGCCCGGGCTCCTGGCTGGGGTCGCGGATATTGGTCAGCGCGGCGAAGCGGCCGTCCGCGCTCATCCCCAGCCAGGTGCCGCCGGCCTGCAGGTCGCGTCCGGCGAACAGCCCCGGCGCGTCGTCCCACTCGCGCAGCGGCCAGCTGGGGCGGGCGTAGAACTCGTCGCGGTTGGCCGCCAACAGCAGCGGCTGCGGGTGATCTGGACGCCAGGCGAAAACGATCAGGCACATGGGACGATCCTTGTACGGAGTGTGCCTAGCAGGCTAGCACGAAGCCGAAACGGCGGAGTGGATCCGCCCCGGCTCCCGGTGGCCGACGCCCGGAGCCTGCCGCTGCCGGGGCAATTCCGCTACCATGCCGCTTTGTTTTCGGGGGTGTCGATGGAACTGCTGCTCTACCTGCTGCTGGGCGCGGCCGCCGGCGTGCTGGCCGGCCTGTTCGGCGTGGGCGGCGGGTTGATCATAGTGCCGGTGCTGGTCTTCAGCTTCGCCGCGCAGGGCATGCCGGCGGAGATTCTCACCCACCTGGCGGTGGGCACTTCGCTGGCCACCATCGTCTTCACCTCGATCAACTCCGCGCTCGAGCATCAGCGTCAGGGCGCGGTGCGTTGGCCGCTGTTTCGCTGGCTGAGCCTGGGCATCCTGTTCGGCGCGGCGCTGGGCGCGCTGACCGCGGCGGCCATCGAGGGCGGCTGGTTGCAGAAGATCATCGGCGTGTTCGCCCTGATCATCGCCGCGCAGATGGCCTTGGACCTGAAACCCAGGGCCAGCCGCGCTGTCCCAGGCAAGCCGGGTTTGGCGGCGGCCGGCGGGGTGATCGGCTGGGCCTCGGCGATCTTCGGTATCGGCGGCGGCTCGCTGACCGTGCCCTTCTTGGTCTGGCGCAGCGTGCCGATGCAGCAGGCGGTGGCCACCTCGGCGGCCTGCGGTCTGCCGATCGCCCTCGCCGGCGCGCTGAGTTTCATGTTTACCGGCTGGGGGAATCCCAATCTGCCGCAGTGGAGCGTCGGTTTCGTTTACCTGCCGGCGCTGGTCGGGATCGCCGTCACCAGCATGTTTTTCGCCCGCTTCGGCGCGCGCCTGGCCCATCGCCTGTCGCCGCGTCTGCTCAAGCGTCTGTTCGCCCTGCTGCTGTTCAGCGTGGGCCTGAGTTTTTTGATCTAAGGAGTGATTGATGCTGCCTTACCCGCAGATCGACCCGGTGGCCATCGCCCTGGGCCCGCTGAAAATCCACTGGTACGGCCTGATGTACCTGGTCGGCATCGGTGGCGCCTGGTGGCTGGCCTCGCGCCGGCTGGCCCGCTTCGACGCCGGCTGGAACAAGGAGAAGCTCTCCGACCTGGTGTTCTGGGTGGCCATGGGGGTGATACTCGGCGGCCGTCTGGGCTACGTGTTCTTCTACGACTTCGCGGCCTATATCGCCGAACCGGCGAAGATCCTGCGGGTCTGGGAAGGCGGTATGTCGTTCCACGGCGGGCTGCTCGGGGTGATGCTGGCCACCTGGTGGTTCGGCAAGCGCAACGGCAAGAGCTTCTTCGAACTGATGGACTTTATCGCCCCGCTGGTGCCGATCGGCCTGGGCGCCGGGCGCATCGGCAACTTCATCAACGCCGAGCTGTGGGGCAAGGCCACCGACCTGCCCTGGGCCATGGTGTTTCCCACCGACCCGCAGCAACTGGCGCGGCATCCCTCGCAGCTGTACCAGTTCGCCCTGGAGGGCGTGGCGCTGTTCGCCATCCTCTGGTTCTACTCGCGCAAGCCGCGCCCGACCATGGCGGTGTCCGGCCTGTTCGCCGCCTGCTACGGGCTGTTCCGCTTTATCGTCGAGTTCGTCCGCGTGCCGGACGCCCAGCTCGGCTACCTGGCCTGGAACTGGCTGACCATGGGCCAGGTGCTGTGCCTGCCGATGATCCTCGGCGGTATCGGCCTGATTCTTTACGCCTACAAGCGCCAGCCTGTTCAAGGAGCCGCCCGATGAAACAGTACCTCGACCTGATGCGCCACGTGCGTGAGCACGGCACCTTCAAGGAGGACCGCACCGGCACCGGCACCTACAGCGTGTTCGGCTACCAGATGCGCTTCGACCTGGCCGACGGCTTCCCCCTGGTCACCACCAAGAAGTGCCACCTGCGCTCGATCATCCACGAGCTGCTGTGGTTCCTGCAGGGCGACACCAACATCCGTTACCTGAAGGAAAACGGCGTGTCCATCTGGGACGAATGGGCCGACGAGAACGGCGACCTCGGCCCGGTGTACGGCTACCAGTGGCGCAGCTGGCCGGCGCCCAACGGCGAGTCGATCGACCAGATCGCCAAGCTGATCGCGATGATCAAGAGCAACCCGGACTCGCGCCGGCTGATCGTCTCGGCCTGGAACCCGGCGCTGGTCGAGAAGATGGCCCTGCCGCCGTGCCACGCGCTGTTCCAGTTCTACGTGGCGAACGGCAAGCTCAGCTGCCAGCTCTACCAGCGCTCGGCCGATATCTTCCTGGGCGTGCCCTTCAATATCGCCAGCTACGCCCTGCTGACCCTGATGGTGGCGCAGGTCTGCGACCTCGAGCCGGGCGAGTTCATCTGGACCGGCGGCGACTGCCACCTGTACGCCAACCATCTGGCTCAGGCAGACATCCAGCTTTCCCGCCAGCCGCTGCCGCTGCCGACCATGAAGCTCAACCCCGAAGTGAAGGATCTGCTGGCCTTCAAGTTCGAGGACTTCGAGCTGGTCGGCTACGAAGCGCACCCGCATATCAAGGCGCCGGTGGCGGTCTGACGCAGACGGAGCTTGTGGCGACGCAGGTGGGCGTAGGGTGGGCTTTAGCCCACCGGCTGCACGGCGATTTCACTGCGCAGCCGCTCCACCTGTTCGGCGCGCTCGGCCTCTTCCAGGCGAGCACCGGGGTTGAGCGACGACCATTCGGGATGGGCGCGGGCCAGGTTCAGTGGCGCGGGTAACTTGCCTTGGCGCCACAGGGTTTCCTGCGGGGCACTGAGGGTGATGGCCTCCATCGCCGCATGACCGCGGGCGTCCAGGGCGCGCAGCAGTTGCTGCTGGCGCAGGGCGAGCAGGCGCAGCACGGCATCGTCCACGGTCAGCTCGCGTTGGCCCTTCAATTTGCCTTTAAGCCTTTCCCCGTAATTGCGCAGGGTCTGCGCGCTGCCGCCGATCACCGCGCCCAGCGCGGCGGCCGCTCCCAGGGTGAGGCCGCCGACCAGCAGGTCGACGCCGACGCCGGTGGCCGCGCCGGCCGCCATGCCGCCGCCGACCTTGATGCCGAGCTGCTTGAGGGTTTCCGGATTGAACAGGTCGTCGCCCCAGCGGCCGTCCAGCAGCGGCAGGTCGCCGGCCTGGGCATCGCTCGGGCGGAAGGCGTAGAGGCGCAGCAGGGCCTCGACGCAGAGCTGCTCGCGCTGGCGGATGGTCTCGCGCAGCGCGGCGATGGCGGCCTGCTCCAGCACTGGCTGAGCGGCCACGCTGCGCCGGCAGGCGGCGCAGTCGAGCAGCAGTTCGGCGACCAGTCGCGCGCCGGCCTGGTGCCGCGCCCGGCGCTGCACCTGGTGATCCTCGATCAGGCGCTGCAATTGCGGGCGCGAGCGCTCCAGCAGCAGGGCCAGGCTCTCGTACAGGCGGCGTTCGCCGTCCTCGGGCGGGGCCACGCTGTCGAAGGCCACCAGGGCGTGCAGGCCGAGACGCGCCAGGGCGTCGCGCCAGTCGGCGGTGCGGTGTTCGCCGCTGGCGACGAAATTCAGTACCGGCAGCAGCGGCCGGCCGCACATGGCCAGCACTGCCAGCTCGTCACGGTACTTGGCCAGCACCGGCTCGCGCACGTCGATCACGTACAGCCCGGCGTCGGAAGCCAGCAGCTGGCGCAGCACCTTGGCCTCCTGCTCGTAGCGCTGGCGCGCCTCGCTGCCCTCGAGAAAGCGGGCCAGGCGCGCCGGGCCGTCCAGGCGTTCGCCGGGGCGGTCGAGGCGCTCCAGATGGTCGAGCAGGGCGATGGCGTCTTCCAGACCGGGGGTGTCGTACAGCTCCAGCAGCGCGGTGCCGTCGACCGACAGGCGCGCGCCTTCGACATGGCGCGTGGTGCTGGCGCGCGGCGACACCTCGCCGAACTCCACGTCGCGGGTCAGGGTGCGCAGCAGCGAGGTCTTGCCGACGTTGGTGTGGCCGACCAGGGCGAGTCGTAGCGGCTGGCTCATGGTGCGGATCTCGGCGTCGTGAGACTTCGTAGGGTGGATGACGCTTTTTTCATCCACCGTCGCCAATGGTGGATGGGTGAAGCGTCATCCACCCTACGGGTATATCGGGCTTCAATCATGGCCGCTCTCCAGCCAGTTCAACGGCGCCGTGTCGCCGTGCGCCAGTTGCAATTTGTCCAGCGCCTGGTGCCAGTCGGCCAGGCGTGCGCTGTCCAGGGTTTCGCCGGGCGCGGGCGGCAGCAGCCAGATGCGCGTGGCGGAGGCCGAGCGCGCCAGTTCGCCGAGCAGCGCCAGGCTGCCGCGGTCCGGCGAGCGGCGCGGGTCGCAGGCGATGGCCAGGCGCTCGGGGGGAAAGCGGGTCAGTTGGTCGAGCAGCTGGCGGCGCTGCTCGCGGCTGTCGATCACCCCGGCGTCCAGCACGCCCCTGGGCAGCTGAGCCGGTGGCCAGGGGCGGCGCTCGTCCAGCTCCAGGCCGAGCAGCAGGGCGCCGCTACCGCCGTCCGCGTGGGCGCCGCCTGCCGGCTGGTACAGGGCCGCCGGCGCCAGGTCGCAGACGCCGAGGCGCTCGCTGTCCGGCTGCAGGCGCTGGCGCAGCAGGCCGTAGCCGGGCAGGTCGAGGTCCAGGCGCAGCGCCGCCTTGCCCGATTGCCAGCGCCACAGGCATAGCAGCATCAGCAGCAGGCGCGGCAGCAGGCCGTAGACCAGCACCACGCCGACCAGCCAGCCGGCCCAGCTCTGCCGCGCGGCCTCGTCGAGCAGGGCGGCCTCGCCGCTGGCGCGGATCAGCTCGGCGTCCGGCAGGCTGAAGCCGAGCAGGGCGGGCAGGGCGCCGAGCGCCCGGGTCAGGGCGATGAAGCTGTCGCCGCCGAGGATGGTGGTTTCCCAGACGAAACCGTAGCGGCGGGTGGCGAGCAGCAGCAGCAGGCTGGCCAGTGCGGCGAGCATGGCCAGGGCCCACAGGCCGTGCACCAGCACCCCGAGGCCCCAGCGGCTCAGGCGCTGGCGCTGCAGGAGCAGCAGCAGGGCGGGGGCCAGCTGCACGGCGGCGGCGTCGCGGGCGAGCTTTTCGCTGAGCCACAGCCACAGACGACCGAGGGCACCGGCGCTGTCGCGGGCCAGCAGCAGGCCGAGCAGCCAGCCGAGTAGCAGCAGCAGATTGAGGCCGAGCAGGCTGCCCAGGGCCCAGAACACGTTGACCGGCCGGCTGCCGTCGCCGAGACCGGCCAGGGCCAGGCCGATACCGCTGAGCAGGGCCAGGGTGGCGAGGGCGAAGAGGGCCAGGCGGGCGCCCTGCAGCCAGTGCAGCAGGGCCTGCCACTGGCCGTCACGGCGCGCCAGCAGCAGGGCGCGTTGCTGGATACGCGCGCTCAGGTCGCCACCGCTGGCGCGGGCCAGGCGATTGGCCTCGGCGTCGTCCAGCGCGCCGGCGTGTTCCTCGCGCAGGCGGATCGCCTCGCTGAGCCAGAGGCGGTGCAGGGTGTCGGGTTGCGGGGCGGCGTCAGTCACGCGGCGTCTCGTCGGCCAGATCAGGGGCTGAGGATAACCCCTGATCCGGTCGGGTGCGAATGGCAGCAGCCGTGGCCTTCTCCCGCGGCGGAGAGAGCCATTGATCAGTCGCGTTGGCGCAGGCGCACGGCGATGTCCGGCTGGTCGATGAACAGGCCATCGATGCCGGTGGCGAGGAAGGCGCGCAGCTCGGCCTCGATATCGCCGCGCTCGGCCGGTTCGCCGCCGCTGCGCAGGTCGGTCGGCAGGAAGGCGTTCTCGGCGCGGAAGGTGTAGGGGTGCACCTTGAGCTTGGCGGCATGGGCGTCGCGCACCAGGCGGGTCGGCGCGGTGAGCTTGCCGGCGGCGTCGCGCGGGATGATCTGGCTCTTCTCCGGGCCGATGCCGGCGGCGTAGCGGGCGATGGCCCTGAGCCCGGCCGGGGTGCTCATCTGCGCGTAGGTAAGGCCGCTGCCGAGCACCTGCTGGTCATAGGGCTGGCCCTCGGTCCACAGCAGCTGCACCAGGCGTACCTGGGTCAGACGGCTCAGGGTCTTGAGGTTCTCCACCTCGAAGGACTGGATGTACACCGGCGCCTTGGCGCTGTGGTAGCCGTTGCGCTTGAGCACCTTGACCAGCGACTGCTCCATCGCCAGGCCGATCTGCTGGAAGTGGGTCGGGTGCTTGGTTTCCGGGTACAGGCCGATCACCCGTTGCTGGCTGAGCTGCAGGCTCTTCACCAGGTCGATGATCTCCTGCAGGCTGGGGATCTCGAACTGGCCGTCGAAGCGCGTGTTGCCCGGGCGCAGCTGCGGGATGCGCTCGATGGCGCGCAGGGTCTTGAGTTCGGCCAGGCTGAAGTCCTCGCTGAACCAGCCCTCCAGGCTGACGCCGTCGACCGTCTGGGTGCGCTTGCGATTGGCGAACTCGGGGCGCTGGGAGACGTCGGTGGTCAGCCCCAGCTCGTTGTCGTGGCGCGCCACCAGCTGGCCGTCGCGGGTCATCACCAGGTCCGGCTCGATATAGTCGGCGCCCTGCAGCACGGCCAGGGCGTAGGCCGCCAGGGTGTGCTCGGGCACGTAGCCGCTGGCGCCGCGGTGGGCGATGACCAGCGGCCTGGCCTCGCCGCGGGGTTTGCCCGGGTGGGCGCCGGGCTGCTGCTGGGCCCAGTCGATGGCGGCCTGCACGCTATCGGGCGTGGCGGGCGCGGCGAGGCCGAGGCTCGGTAATAACAGACCGGCGCAGAGCAGCCAGCTGCGAAGCGGTTTGGTCAACATGGTGGTACCTCCTTGCACAGGGATGGAAACCCGAGCCTGCACCGGCAAGGGTGACGATTCTGCTACAGAGGTCCAAGCCTAGACGGTTCTGTGCGTTGGTCGGCACCGCTGCAGCCGGGCTGCGTCCGTGCCGAGCGCTCTGCTATGCTCCCAGCCATGAAAACGACTCTTCCCCTCTGCCTGATCGCCGCCCTCGCCGACAACCGCGTGATCGGTCGCGACAATCAGCTGCCCTGGCACCTGCCGGCGGACCTCAAGCACTTCAAGGCCCTGACCCTGGGCAAGCCGATCATCATGGGGCGCAAGACCTGGGATTCGCTCGGGCGGCCGCTGCCGGGGCGGCTCAATCTGGTGGTCAGCCGCCAGGCAGATCTTCGGCTCGACGGCGCTGAAGTCTTCCCGACTCTGGACGCGGCGATCACACGCGCCGACCAATGGGCCCGCGAGCAGGGCATGGACGAGCTGATGCTGATTGGTGGTGCCCAACTCTACGAGCAGGGCTTGGTTCTGGCTGAGCGCCTCTACCTGACACGGGTTGGCCTGCGTCCGATCGGCGATGCCTGGTTTCCCGAATTTAGTGAAGCCGAGTGGACGCGCGAGGCCCATGAGGAACATCCGGCCACGGCAGAGTCGCCGGCCTACGATTTCGAGGTGTGGGAACGGCGTTCGGCGCAATGACATAGGTGCGCGCGGCGCCGCCTAGATCAGATCGATGTGCTCCACGCGGATCTGTCCATCCTGCAGATACAGCAGCGCCAGGCAGATCGGCAGCTTGAAGCGCCGCGGCCCGGCGCTGCCGGGGTTGACCAGCAACAGGCCGTCGCGCGGTTCCGCCAGCGGCTTGTGGCTATGGCCGCAGACGGCGACGTGGATGCCGCGGGCGGCCAGGTCGCCGGGCAGGTGGGCCGCGTCATGAACCATGAACAGGCGCACTCCGGCCAGGCCCAGCTCGAGCGATTCCGGCAGTTCCGTCGCCCAGTCCAGGCCCTCGTCGTTATTGCCGCGCACCGCGCTGAGCGGCGCGATTTCGCCCAATGCGTCGAGAATCTCCGGCTTGCCGATATCGCCGGCATGCAGGATGTGATCGCAGCCCTGCAGGGCATCCAGCGCCTTGGGGCGCAGCAGGCCGTGGGTGTCGCTGATCAGGCCGATTTTCATGTCTTCCCTCTTCCCCCGTCCCTCCTGCGCAAGCGGCAGCGGGGACAAAGCAAAAGCCCGGCACGGGGCCGGGCTCTCGGGTTCGCTGGTGCTTGCGCTTAGCCGTCCAGCAGTGCCTTGTTGCGCACCGCGCCCTTGTCGGCGCTGGTGGCGAGCAGGGCGTAGGCCTTGAGCGCCGTGGTGACCTTGCGCGGACGCTGTTCCACCGGCTTCCAGCCCTTCTTGTCCTGGACGTGACGGCGGTGCGACAGCTCTTCATCGCTGACCAGCAGTTGGATGGTGCGATTGTGGATGTCGATATGGATCTTGTCGCCGTCTTCCACCAGCCCGATGGCGCCGCCGGCAGCGGCTTCCGGCGAGGCGTGGCCGATGGACAGGCCGGAGGTGCCGCCGGAGAAACGGCCATCGGTGAGCAGGGCGCAGGCCTTGCCCAGGCCCTTGGATTTCAGGTAGCTGGTCGGGTAGAGCATTTCCTGCATGCCCGGGCCACCTTTCGGGCCTTCGTAGCGAATGATCACCACATCACCGGCCTTGACCTCGTCGGCGAGAATGCCTTTCACGGCGGCGTCCTGGCTCTCGAAAATCTTCGCGGTGCCTTCGAACACGTGGATCGATTCATCCACGCCGGCGGTCTTCACCACGCAGCCGTCGAGGGCGATGTTGCCGTACAGCACCGCCAGGCCGCCTTCCTGGGAGTAGGCGTGCTTGACGCTGCGGATGCAGCCGTTCTCGCGGTCATCGTCCAGGCTCGGCCAGCGGGTGCTCTGGCTGAACGCGGTCTGGGTCGGGATACCGGCCGGGCCGGCCTTGAAGAAGGTGTGCACCTGCTCGTCGCGGGTCTGGGTGATGTCCCACTGGGCGATGGCGTCGGCCATGCTCGGGCTGTGCACGGTGGCCACGTCGGTGTGCAGCAGGCCGCCGCGTGCCAGCTCGCCGAGGATGCTGAAGACGCCGCCGGCGCGGTGCACGTCTTCCATGTGGTACTTCTGGATGTTCGGCGCCACTTTGCACAGCTGCGGCACGATGCGGGACAGGCGGTCGATATCGCGCAGGTCGAAATCGATCTCGGCTTCCTGGGCGGCGGCCAGCAGGTGGAGGATGGTGTTGGTCGAGCCGCCCATGGCGATGTCCAGCATCATGGCGTTCTCGAACGCCTTGAAGTTGGCGATATTGCGCGGCAGCACGGAGTCGTCGTTCTCGCCGTAGTAGCGCTGGCACAGCTCCACCGCCAGGCGCCCGGCGCGCAGGAACAGCTGCTCGCGGTCGCTGTGGGTGGCCAGGGTCGAGCCGTTGCCCGGCAGCGACAGGCCGAGGGCCTCGGTCAGGCAGTTCATCGAGTTGGCGGTGAACATGCCGGAGCAGCTGCCGCAGGTCGGGCAGGCGCTGCGCTCGTACTCGGCGACCTTCTCGTCGCTGGCGCTGTCGTCGGCGGCGATGACCATGGCGTCGACCAGGTCCAGGCCGTGGTTGGCCAGCTTGGTCTTGCCGGCCTCCATCGGCCCGCCGGAGACGAACACCACCGGGATGTTCAGGCGCAGGGCGGCCATCAGCATGCCAGGGGTGATCTTGTCGCAGTTGCTGATGCAGACGATGGCGTCGGCGCAGTGGGCGTTGACCATGTATTCCACGGAGTCGGCGATGATCTCGCGGCTCGGCAGCGAATAGAGCATGCCGTCGTGGCCCATGGCGATGCCGTCGTCGACGGCGATGGTGTTGAATTCCTTCGCCACGCCGCCGGCCTTCTCGATCTCGCGGGCGACCAGCTGGCCCATGTCCTTCAGGTGCACGTGGCCGGGCACGAACTGGGTGAAGGAGTTGGCGACGGCGATGATCGGCTTCTTGAAGTCTTCGTCCTTCATCCCGGTGGCGCGCCACAGGGCGCGGGCGCCGGCCATGTTGCGACCTTGGGTGGAGGTTTTCGAGCGGTAATCGGGCATGACACGGTTCCTGCGGCTGATCAGGTGATGTTCGTATGGTGAGCGTCGACTGGACCGGATGCAAACGGGAGATGGCCGTGCGTTCGGCGGGGGTCACCGGACGTCGCGGGGTGGCCGCGCGTCTGACCCGTGCTCAGGGCCCGCCAGGGGATGGGTGGCGAGGAATGCATGGATTCTACGCCCGCTGTCGCCGCCGAGCCAAGGCGCGGGCGATTGCCGGCGCAGCCGCGCGCCGCTCAGTTGGGGATTTCGATGCCGCGCAGGCGCTCGGCGCGGCGGCGCAGCAGTTCGATGGTCACCAGCAGGGCGATGGACACTAGGATCAGCAGGGTGGCGATGGCCAGGATGCTCGGGTTGATCTGCTCGCGCAGGCCCGAGAACATCTGCCGCGGGATGGTGCGTTGCTGGGGACCTGCCATGAACAGGATCACCACCACCTCGTCGAAGGAGGTGATGAAGGCGAACAGCGCGCCGGAAATCACTCCGGGGCGGATCAGCGGCATGATGATGTCGAAGAATACCCGCAGCGGCGTGGCGCCGAGGTTCAGCGCGGCGCGCGCCAGGCTGTAGTCGAAGCCGGTGAGGGTGGCGGTGACGGTGATGATGACGAAGGGCGTGCCGAGCGCCGCGTGGGCCAGGATCACCCCCAGGTAGCTGCCGGCCAGGCCGAGGTTGGAGTAGAAGAAGAACATGCCGGCGGCGGTGATGATCAGCGGCACTATCATCGGCGACAGCAGCAGCGCGGTGATGAAGCGGCGGTAGGGCATGTCGTCGCGGGCCAGGCCCACCGCGGCGCAGGTGCCCAGGGCGGTGGCGATGACGGTGGCGAGAATGCCGATGAAGAAGCTGTTCTGGATCGCCAGTATCCATTTCGGGTCGTTGAGGATCTGCTCGTACCAGCGCAGCGAGTAGGCCTCCGGCTGCAGGGTGAGCATGCCCTCGGTGAAGCTGAAGAAGGGCTCGGCGTTGAACGACAGCGGCACTATGACCAGGATCGGCAGGATCAGAAACAGCAGCACCAGCCAGGAGCTGGCCTTGAGCAGCCAGCTGCCGAGGTGATGCCAGAAGCCGTAGTAGGCGGGGGTCTTCATCCTGTATTCATCCCAACTTGATATTGCTGGCGCCGACGAAGCGGTCGTAGACCCAGTACAGCAGCAGGATCAGCCCCAGCAGCAGCGAGCCGAGCGCGGCGGCCAGCTCCCAGTTGTTCGAGCGCTGCATGTGGAAGGCGATGATGTTGCTGATCATCTGGCCGTCGGTGCCGCCGACCAGCGCCGGGGTGATGTAGTAGCCAACCGAGATGATGAACACCAAGAGCGCGCCGGCGCTGAGGCCCGGCAGGGTCATCGGAAAGTAGATGCGGGCGAACGCCGGGATCGGCTTGTCGCCCAGGCTCAGGGCGGCGCGCAGGTAGCTGGGGTCGATGCCGCGCATCACGCTGTACAGCGGCAGGATCATGAACGGCAGGAGGATGTGGGTCATCGCCACGACTGTGGCGAACGAGGTGTAGAGCATCTCGAAGGGCTGGCCGATGGCACCGATGCCGATGAGGAAGGAGTTGATCACGCCGTTGGTCTGCAGCAGGGCGATCCAGGCCGTGGTGCGTACCAGGAGCGAGGTCCAGAACGGCAGCAGCACCAGCACCAGCAGCAGGTTGGCGCGGTTTTCCGGCAGCTGCGCCAGGTAGTAGGCCAGCGGGTAGCCGAGCAGGGCGCAGAGCAGGGTGATCACCAGCGCCATGTTCAGGGTCTTGGAATACAGCTGCAGGTAGATCTGCGTGTCCTCGCGCACCTGGATGCCCTGTTCCGGGTGCAGTTCCAGGTCCAGCGCGGTGAGGTAGTAGTCGTAGGTGTAGCGCTGGCCGGCGCGGGCGATGGCGTACCACAGCTCGGGCTTGCTCCAGTTGCCGTGGGCCGCCAGCAGGGTCTCGACGCCGCGCTCCGGCAGGGCCTCGGCGTCCAGTCGGCCGATGCGCCGGGCGCTGGACTTGACCACGCTGGACATGCCGGCGAAGGCGCGGTTGAACTCCTCGGCCAGCTTGCCGGACAGGCGCTGCTCGTCGAGGCTGTGCAGCTCGCCGGCGAACACCCGCAGGGTCTGCTCGTCCGGCAGTTGCCTTTGATCTTCCCAGCGCTCGAGTTCGGCCAGGGTCAGCGGAATCAGTTCGGCCACGGTCGGGTGGTGCACGCTGCGCCACAGCATGCTGCCGATCGGGGCGACGAAGGTCAGCAGGATAAAGGCCAGCAGCGGCACCACGAAGAGAAAGGCGGCGAGGCGTTTCTTGCGACGGGCGCTGGCGGCTTGGCCGGCTTCGCTGGTGGTCAGGGATGACAAGGCGCTACTCCGTAAAGCGGACCCCTCTTCCACAGGAAGAGGGGTCGGTGCGGGTTACTTCAACAGCCACTCGTTGAACTTCTCGCCGAGCGACTCGCCGTAGTCGGCCCAGAACTCCGAGCCGGCCTGGATGCCCTTGTCCAGGTGGGCGGTGGGCAGGTGCGGCGTGGCGCTCTGGTCGGCCAGCGGCATGGACGACTTGCGGGTCGGGCCGTAGGCCACGTCCGGCATGCCGGCCAGCGGCTTGGAACCGGTGGCGTACTTGATGAACTCCATCGCCAGGTCCTTCTTCGGCGAGCCCTTGACGATGGCCCAGGCGTCGAGGTCGTAGACGTGGCCGTCCCAGACGATCTCGAACGGCTTGTTCTCGCGCACGATGGAGTCGTAAAACCGCCCGTTGGCCGACTGCACCAGCACCGCGCCGCCGTCGTTGAGCAGCTGCGGCGCCTGCGACCAGGAGTCGAACCAGACGATGTCGTTCTTGATGCTGGCCAGCTTGTCGAAGGCGCGTTGCTGGCCTTCCGGGGTGGCCAGCACTTCGTAGACCTCTTCCGGGGCCACGCCGTCGGCCAGCAGCGCCCACTCCATGTTCACCTGCGGGCGCTTGCGCATGGCGCGCTTGCCGGGAATCTTGGCGGTGTCGAAGAAGTCCTCGATGCTCGCCGCCTTGGTCGCGCCTATGGTGTTCTGGTTGTAGGCGAATACCACCGACCAGACGATATTGCCCACCGCGCACTCGCTGGCCAGGGCCTCGGGGATGAAGTCCTGGGCGGCCGCGGTGCCGTCGATGCCCGGCGGCAGGGTGCTGTGGTCGAGGCTTTCCAGCAGGCCTTCGGAACAGGCGCGCTCGAGGTCGATCACCTCGAAGTCGACCACGTCCCACTGGATATTGCCGGACTCGACCTGGGCCTTGATCTCGGCCACGCCGCCGGAATAGTCCTCGAACAGCACCTTGACCCCGCTGTCCTTCTGGTAGGGATCGATCACGTGTTTCTGCTGCGCTGCGCCGTAGGCGCCGCCCCAGGAGACCACGGTGAGGCTGTCCTGGGCGCTGGCGCCGCCCGCCGCGAGCCCCAGGGCCGCCAACAGGGCGAAGGTGGAAAAGCTGGTAGTCAGTGATCTAGCCATTGCTGTGCTCCATTTGCTTCTACTAGTTGTGGGGTCAGGGCGTCGTCGGCACTGCGGGGCGATCCAGGGCCTGGCTGTCTTCCGGCAGCCAGGCCAGGTCGACCTCTTCCTGGGCGCTGAGCCTGGGGGCTGAACTGTCGTTCAGGTTCTTCACCACCAGCTCGCTGCCGCTGGCGGTCTCGAAGTGATAGCGGATGTACTCGCCGACGTAGTGGCGGGTGACGAAGCGCGCCTTGACCTGGTTGCCGGCGCCGCCCAGGCGGTCGGTGAAGTTGAGCTTCTCCGGGCGTACCGACACCGTGGTCGGCTGGCCGACCTCGGTGCAGTTGGCCTTGAGCGTGCTGACCAGGCCGCCGTCGGCCAGGCGCACCTCGACGCGTTCCTCGCCGACGCTTTCGATCACCCCGGCCAGCTTGTTGCTCTCGCCGATGAAGTCGGCGACGAACAGATTGGCCGGGCGCTCGTAGAGCACGTGGGGCGGCGCGCACTGCTGCACCGCGCCGTTGTTGAACACGGCGATGCGGTCGCTCATGGTCAGCGCTTCGGTCTGGTCGTGGGTGACGTAGATCACGGTGAAGCCGAGCTGCTCGTGCAGGCGCTTGATCTCGAACTGCATCTGCTCGCGCAGCTTCTTGTCCAGGGCGCCGAGCGGCTCGTCCATCAGCACGATGTCCGGGGCGAAGATCAGCGCGCGGGCCAGGGCCACGCGCTGGCGCTGGCCGCCGGAGAGCTGGCCGGGGTAGCGGCCGCCGAAGGCCTGCAGCTCGACCAGGGCGAGGTAGTCCTCGACCTTGGCGCGGATCTCGTCCTTGGCCAGCTTGCGGATCTTCAGCGGGTAGGCGAGGTTCTCGCGGATGGTCATGTGCGGGAACAGCGCGTACTGCTGGAAGACCATGCCGATGTTGCGGTCGTAGGGGGCGATGCTGGTGACGTTGCGGCCGTTGATCAGGATCTCGCCGCTGGTCACGTCCTCGAAGCCGGCGAGCATCATCAGGCAGGTGGTCTTGCCCGAACCGGAGGGGCCGAGCAGGGTGATGAACTCGCCCTTGGCCACGTTGAGGTTGAAGTCCTTGACCACCAGCGTCTTGTGGTCGTAGGTCTTCTTCACATTGGTGAATCGCAGGAACGCGTCGTTCCCAGCCTGCGCAGCCATAGTCCTCCCCATTGCCCATCAAGACAGGCTCGGCTTGTGGCCTCGCCCGTACTGCTTGAGTCGATTCGTCCCTGTCGTGTGGTCCGATCGTTATGTAAATAACCAAAAGCAATAAGCACGCCAGCCGACGAACGGTTGGCCGGCGGCGCTCTGCTCCGCAGGTTAAAGCCTAGTCCAGCCTGGGCGGGATGCGAGGACGGTGTGGGGGGAGGTAACCGCGAGCGGGGCGGGAGGCACCTGGCGACACGCACTCGGCAGGTGCACGCCGCTCGGGCATTGGGCGGCGGGTGCGCCTATCGGTACGACTCGTGGTCGCGTGGTGGGCGATGCGGCGCACCTGCTTGGCTCGCCGCGCCGCCTGTGTGGCCCGGTGGATGGCACCGGGCTACGCCTTTCTCAGCTATTGGGCAGCAGGCGCACGGTCAGGCTCTTGATGTAGCGGGTCTCGTTGATCGCCGGGTGTACCGGGTGATCCGGGCCCTGGGCGCCGCGTTCGAGCAGCTGGATATTGCGGTCGAGGTGGCGCGCGCTGGTCAGCAGGATGTTCTGCAGGTCGTCCTCGGGCAGGTGCATGGAGCAGCTGGCGCTGACCAGGATGCCGTCCTTGGAGAGCAGGCGCATGGCGGTCTCGTTGAGGCGGCGGTAGGCGGCCTCGCCGTTTTTCAGGTCCTTCTTGCGCTTGATGAAGGCGGGCGGGTCGGCGATCACCACGTCGAAGCGCTCCTCGGCGCTCTTCAGCTCGCGCAGGGCGGCGAAGGCGTCGCCCTCCACGCACGTCACCTTCTCACCGACGCCATTGAGCGCGGCGTTGCGCTCGACGCCGTCGAGGGCGAAGGCCGAGGCGTCGACGCAGAACACCTCGCTGGCGCCGAAGGCCGCGGCCTGCACGCCCCAGCCGCCGATGTAGCTGAACAGGTCGAGCACCCGCTTGCCCTTGACGTAGGGTGCCAGGCGCGCGCGGTTCATGCGGTGGTCGTAGAACCAGCCGGTCTTCTGCCCTGCGATCACCGGTGCCTCGAATTTCACCCCGTTCTCTTCCAGGGCGACCCATTCCGGCACCTGGCCGTGGGCGGTTTCCACGTAGCGCTGCAGGCCCTCGGCGTCGCGCGCGCTGGAGTCGTTCTTGAACAGCACGCCGCTGGGCTTGCACACCTGGATCAGCGCGGCGAGCACCTCGTCCTTGTGCGCTTCCATGGTGGCCGAGGCCAGCTGCACGACGAGGATGTCGAAGAAGCGGTCGACCACCAGCCCCGGCAGCAGGTCGGAGTCGCCATACACCAGGCGGTAGCAGGGCTGGTCGAACAGGCGCTCGCGCAGGCTCAGGGCGACGTTGAGCCGGTGCACCAGCAGGGACTTGTCCAGGCGGTGCTTGACGTCGCGCGACAGCAGGCGGGCGCAGATCAGGTTGTTCGGGCTCATGGCGACCACGCCCAGCGGCTTGCCGCCGGCGGCTTCGAGCACGGCCTGGTCGCCGGCGGCAAAGCCGTGCAGCGGGGTGGCGGCGACGTCGATCTCGTTGCTGTAGACCCACAGGTGGCCGGCGCGCAGGCGTCGATCGGCGTTGGCTTTCAGGCGCAGGCTGGGCAGGGACATGGGCGGGCTCCGGGGAAAAAGAGCGGGATTATAGCGGCTCGCGCGGGCGCCCGGCAGTTGCAAAAGTCGGCTGCGGGGGACCCGGTGCTTTGGCTAAACTGTGGCGCATTTCTCACCTGGCACCTGCGTCCCATGGCCTACGAACTTACCGCCGAACAGATCCAGCAAGCCCTCCAGGGCATCAGCGTGCCGCCGCAGCCGCAGATCATGGTGGACCTGCAGATGGAGCAGGTCATGCCCAACCCGGATCTGAAGAGCATCGCCAAGCTGATCAGCCAGGACCCCGGGCTGTCCGGCGCGCTGCTGAAGATCGTCAACTCGCCGCATTTCGGCCTGGCCAACCGCATCGCCTCGATCCAGCAGGCGGTCAACCTGCTCGGCTGCCACACGGTGATCAACCTGATCAACGCGCAGTCGATCAAGGGCGAGCTGACCGACGAGGCGATCCTGGTGCTCAACCGTTTCTGGGACACCGCCCAGGACGTGGCCATGACCTGCCTGACCCTGGCCAAGCGCCTCGGTTACCACTCGCCGGACGAGGCCTACACCCTCGGGCTGTTCCACAACTGCGGCATTCCGCTGATGATCAAGCGCTTCCCCAGCTACATGACGGTGCTGGAGGAGGCCTACGCCAGCGCCAGCGACGAGCGCCGCGTGGTCGACACCGAGAACCGCCTGCTCAACACCAACCATGCGGTGGTCGGCTACTTCACCGCACGCTCCTGGCGCCTGCCCGAAGCGCTGTGCGAGGTGATCGCCAACCACCACAACGCGCTGTCGATCTTCGCCGACGAAACCGGCCGCGACGCGCCGCTGAAGACCCTGCTGGCGATCCTCAAGATGGCCGAGCACATCTGCGAGAGCCACCGGGTGCTCGGCGCCCAGCCGGAGGACCTGGAGTGGCGGCATATCGAGCAGCCGATCCTGGAGTACATGGGACTGTCCGCCTACGACTTCGAGAACCTGCGCGAAAGCATTCGCGACCTGGCGGTGCTGTAGCGGCCTACCGTTGTACGCGCCGCTCCTGCTAAGGTGGCGCTCCGCCGTTTTCCCAGCCGTACTGCCATGCCCGAATTGCCCGAAGTCGAAACCACCTGCCGCGGTATCGCCCCCTACCTGATCGGTGAGCGCGTCAGCCGCGTGATAGTGCGCGAGCGCCGCTTGCGTTGGCCTATCCCCGAGGATCTGGACGTGCGCCTGTCCGGCCAGCGCATCGAATGCGTCGAGCGCCGCGCCAAGTACCTGCTGATCAAGGCCGAAAGCGGCAGCCTGATCGGCCACCTGGGCATGTCCGGCAGCTTGCGCCTGGTCGAGTGCGGCCTGCCGGCGGCCAAGCACGAGCACGTCGACATCGAGCTGGAGTCCGGCCTGGCCCTGCGCTACACCGATCCGCGGCGTTTCGGCGCCCTGCTGTGGAGCGAGGACCCGCTGCATCACGAGTTGCTCAGCAAGCTCGGCCCGGAACCGCTGGGCGCGGACTTCGACGGCGAGCGCCTGTTCCAGCTGTCGCGCGGGCGCAGCATGGCGGTCAAGCCCTTCATCATGGACAACGCCGTGGTGGTCGGGGTCGGCAATATCTACGCCAGCGAGGCGCTGTTCGCCGCCGGCATCGACCCGCGCCGCGCGGCCGGCTCGATCTCGCGGGCGCGCTACCTGAAACTGGCGGAGGCGATCAAGCGCATCCTCGCCCATGCCATCGAGCGCGGCGGCACCACCTTGCGCGACTTCGTCGGCGGCGATGGCCAGCCCGGCTACTTCCAGCAGGAGCTGTTCGTCTACGGTCGCGGCGGCGAATTCTGCAAGCTGTGCGGCAGCACCCTGCGCGAGGTCAAGCTGGGCCAGCGCGCCAGCGTCTACTGTCCCAAGTGCCAGCGCTGAGAACCTGTTTACGACCTGCTGCGCGTCGGCCTCACTGCGTTAAAAACAGGCTCGGACTGCTCATTTACAGCTCGTAAACTCCGCGTCCTCGCCTGTTTTTGCCTTGTATGGCTCTAGCTCGCGAGCTCGTAAAACACGTTCTGATATGACAACAACAAGAAATACCGAGGTTGATCGATGTCCGGTAACTATTTGCCGCGCAATCCGGCCGCCGAATGGCTGGGGCGCAGCGTGCTGAAACTCATGGGGTGGCGCATCGAGGGGCAGTTGCCCCGGCTCGACAAGTTCGTCGCCATCGGCGCCCACCACACCTCCAACTGGGACTTCGTGATCTTTATCGCGCTGAAGTTCGTCCTGCGCCTGAACGCCCGCTGGTTCGGCAAGCACAGCCTCTTTCGCTGGCCGTTCGGCGGCCTGATGCGCGCCTGGGGCGGCATCCCGATCCGCCGCGAACGGCAGCGCAACACCGTGGAGCAAGCGGTGCAGGCGTTTCGGGACAACCGCGAATTCATCCTGGTGCTGTCGCCCGAGGGCACGCGCAAGAAGGTCGAGCGCTGGAAGATGGGCTTCTACCATATCGCCCTGGGCGCGGGCGTGCCCATAGTGCTGGGCGCGCTGGACTACCAGAACCGCCGCGTGGTGATCGGTCCGACCTTCCAGCCCACCGGCGACGAGCAGGCCGATCTGGCGGCGATGCTGGCGTTTTTCCGCCCCTACGTGCCGAAAAAGCCGCAATACGCCTTTCATGGCGATTGACGCCCGTCACGCTGACAATTACCAATGCGCTGTTATAGTTACTGGCACTTTCCCGAATAACCTGAAGGATCGCCCCATGAAACCGTTTCGCACGACCGCTGCTGTCCTGGCGCTGACCTCTGGCCTGCTGGCACTGCCGGCGCAGGCGGAAGTGGTGCAGCAGAACGTCAGTGGCGACCCCCTGTATACCGTCGAGGCGCCCAAAGCCTTCTCCATGATCGGCGACCTGGTGATCGCCCGTCCGCTGCTGATCGGCGCCACCGCCATCGGCGTCGCGGCCTTCGTCGTCAGCCTGCCGTTCACCGCCCTGGGCGGCAACGTCGGCGAGGCGGCCGAGGCGCTGGTGGTCGAGCCGGGCAAGGAAGCCTTCGTGCGCTGCCTGGGCTGCACCAGCAGCGGCTACAAGCACGACTGATTCGTTCGTTGCATGACCGCGGCCTCTCGCTCCCTAACGGGGCGAGGGGCCGTTTGCGTTAGGGAGGGCGGGCGATGCGTTATCTGCGCTGGGTGATCCTGCTGCTGGTGGTGCTGGGCTTGGCCGCCTCGTTCTGGTTCAGCGAGGGCTGGCTGCAGCTGTGCGCCGGGCTGGCGGTGTTCCTGTTCGGCATGCAGTGCCTGGAGGAGGGGCTGCGTCAGCTGGCCGGCAGCAAGCTGGAGCAGATCCTCGGGCGCAGCACCGCGACGCCCTTCAAGAGCCTGCTGTTCGGCGTCGGCGGCACCCTGCTGCTGCAATCCAGCACCCTGGTTTCGCTGCTGACCATCGCCTTTATCAGCACCGGGCTGATCCAGCTGGCCGGCGGCATCGCCATCCTGTTCGGCGCCAACCTCGGCGCCACCAGCGGCATCTGGTTGCTGGCGCTGGCCGGGCAGAACCTCAGCCTCAGTCCCTTCGCCCTGCCGCTGCTGGTATTCGGCGTGCTGGCCGGTTTCGCCGGGCCGAAGAGCAAGGCGGCCGGGCGCATCGTGCTGGGCGTCGCCTTCATCTTTATCGGCATCGACCAGATCAAGGACGGCTTCGCCAGCTTCGGCGACGGCCTGGACATGAGCGGCTATCAGGCGAGCGGCCTGCGCGGCGCGCTGCTGTTCACCGCCATCGGCCTGGCGATCACCGTGGTGCTGCAATCGAGCCACGCCGCCCTGATGCTGACCCTGGCGGCGCTGGCCGGCGGCCAGCTGGAGCTGGGCCAGAGCCTGGCGATCGCCATCGGCTCCAATATCGGCAGCAGCGTCACCACCGCCTTCGTCGGCTCGCTGGGCGGCAACCGCAGCGGTCAGCGCCTGGCCCTGGCCCATGTGCTGTTCAACATCACCACCGGGGTGCTGGCCTTCTGTCTGCTCGGTCCGCTGACCTGGCTGGTGCAGGCCCTGGCCGAGCCCTTGGGCCTCGGCGACAACAGCCTGATCCAGCTGGCGATGTTCCACACCCTGTTCAACGCCCTGGGCGTGGCGCTGTTCTGGCCGCTGCAGGGACGCCTGGCGCAGCGGCTGATCCGCTGGCTGCCGGAGCGGGCCGAGCCGCAGGTGCTGATCACCGAACTGGCGGCCGAGCCGGTCGCCGAGCCCGAGCGCACCCGCGCCCGCTACCTCAGCGAGCGCGCCCTGGATTCGGTGGACGCCGCCTCCGGCGCGGTGGTGCAGGAGCTCGGCCACCTCGGCCGGCTGAGCCTGGAGGTGATCTGTCATGCGCTCTACCTGCCGGTGGATCAGCTGGCGCGCAGCCGGGTCGACGACCAGCTGCTGCAGGCCGGGCCGGCGCACGGCGGTTTCGATGCCGAGCACCTCTACCAGTTCCATATCAAGGGGGTGTACGGCGACCTGCTGAGCTTCATGGGGCGCATGGAGCTGCCGATGGACGAGGCGCACCAGCGGTTCTGGGTCAGCTGCCAGCTGGCCGCGTTGCAACTGGTGGACGCGGTCAAGGACGCCAAGCACCTGCAGAAGAACCTCGGCCACTACCTCGACGCGCCGCCCTCGGCGGTGCGCGAGGCCTATGTGGAACTGCGCCGCCACCTGCTCGTCACCCTGCACGAGGTGCGCGAACTGGCCCGCTCGGAGCTGCCCGAGGAGGCCTGGCAGGCGCGTTTGCGCTGGCTCGACGAGCAGGCGGCGGAGTTCGACGCGACGTTTCGCCAGCGTCTGTTCGCCGAGGTGCGTAGCGGCCGCCTGGACGGCCTGCAGACCAGCTCGCTGATGAACGACCTGGGTTATGTCAGCCGCATCTTCCAGAGCCTGCGCAACGTGCTGATGCTCGGCGACGAGCAGGCGTTGTTCCGCGAATTGCGGCGGCTGGGCGATGAAAGCAGTGGGCCGCTGATCCTCTCGCCTTGACCGACAGGCCCTGGCCCGGAGGCAATCCAGGGGCGTCTGTCGGCAGTTCCCCGGGGCATCCGGGCTACACCGGCTGCCGTCGCGAATGGGGCCTTGCGGTGCGCACGGCGCCCCCCTAGGGCATGGCCTCGCCGATACCGCGCGGGTCGCTGGCCGCCTGCACCTCGCCGCTGACCTTGTCCCACAGCAGCACCTGCTGGTTGCCGTACTGCCGCTCCAGTGCCTTGAGCTGGTGGCCGCGGGCCTGCAGCTCGGCGATCTGCGCGGTGCTGAAGGTATCCGGTTCGTGCTCGATCACATCCGGCAGGAACTGGTGGTGGTAGCGCGCCACCGCCGGCCAGCGCGCGATGGGCTGGCCGTCCAGGTATTCGAGCATGGCCAGCAGCACCATGCTGGGGATGCGGCTGCCGCCTGGGGTGCCGAAGGCGGCGAAGGCCGCGTCGCTCTCGATAAAGCTCGGGCTCATGGACGACAGCGGCCGCTTGCCGGCGGCGATGGCGTTGGCCTGGCTGCCGGCCAGGCCGTAGGCGTTGGCGCCCTGGATATCGGCGGCGAAGTCGTCCATCTCGTCGTTGAGCAGCACGCCGGTGCCGGGCACGGTGAAGGCGGCGCCGAACGGCAGGTTGATCGACAGGGTGGCGGCCACCGCATTGCCCTCGGCGTCGAGCACGGCGAAGTGGGTGGTGTGGTCGCCTTCGTGCCAGGTGCCGGCCGGCGGCAGGCTGGCGCTGGGGGTGGCGCGTTCGGGGTCGATGCTGCCGGCCAGCACCGCCAGGTGACCGGGCGACAGCAGTCGTTCGAGCGGGTTGGCGACGAAATCCGGGTCGCCGAGCAGGCCGCGGTCGCGGTAGGCGCGGCGCAGCGCCTCGACCACATAGTGCACGCGCTGCAGCGGCTCGGCCTCGCGCCAGGGCAGCTGGCCGAGAATCGCCAGGCTCTGCGCCAGGGCCACGCCGCCGGCCGAGGGCGGCGGCGCGCTGATCAGCTCGCGACCGTCCGCCAGGGGGAAACGCAGCGGCGCGCGGCGCACGCTGCGGTACTCCCTCAGGTCGTCCAGGCTCCAGATGCCGCCGGCCTTGCGCACGCCGGCGACCAGGCGCTCGGCCAGGTGGCCGGCGTAGAACCCGGCATGGCCCTGGGCGGCGATCGTCTGCAGGGTGGCGGCCAGCTCCGGTTGGCGCAGCCGATAGCCCTCGGCCGGCACTTCGCCGCGGTCGAGGAACAGCCGCGCGCTTTCGCTATCGTCGCGCAGCGCCGCCAGGCGCCAGGCGGCGCGCTCGCGGTAGACGCGGTCGACGGCGAAGCCCTCGTTGGCCAGGGCAATGGCCGGGGCCAGGCTGGTTTTCAGCGGCAGGCGGCCGTGGCGTTCGGCCAGCTCCACCAGCGCCGCCGGCAGCCCCGGGATGGCGGCGGCCAGGGCGCCGTTGAGCGACAGCTCGCGCTGCGCCTTGCCTTGGCGCTGGTACATATCGGCCTTGGCCTGCAGCGGCGCGCGCTCGCGGGCGTCGAGAAAGTCGTAGCTCGGCCTGTCGCCGGCCGTGCGCAGGAGAAAGAAGCCGCCGCCGCCGAGGCCCGAGCCATAGGGCTCGACCACCGCCAGGGCGGCGCTGGCCGCCACCGCGGCGTCGAAGGCGTTGCCGCCGGCGTCCAGCATCTGCTGCGCGGCGGCCGTGGCGGCGGGGTGGGCGGTGGCGATGGCGGCCTGCTGCGGCGCGGCCTGGGCCAGCAGGCTGGCGGCGAGCAGCAGGGTCGAGAGCAGGAGGTGGCGCAACATGCGATCTACCGAAGGCGGCTGGGGAAAGGGCGAAGCTTAGCAGCCTTGGTTTGTCGTGCGGGTGTGGCAGGCGGCGAACCGCTCGTGCGGCGGTTCGCCCCGGGGGCGGTCAGGCCTTGCCGGTGATGATCCGGTACTTCTGCATCAGCTCGTCCTTGCTCTCGACGTTGTTCTCGTCGAGCGGGATGCAGTCCACCGGGCACACCTGCTGGCACTGCGGCTCGTCGTAGTGGCCGACGCATTCGGTGCACAGGTTGGGGTCGATCACGTAGATCTCCTCGCCCTGGGAAATCGCGCCGTTGGGGCACTCGGGTTCGCAGACGTCGCAGTTGATGCAGTCGTCGGTGATGATCAGGGACATGGAACAACTCCTGTCGAGGCGGGACGCCGCGACACTATCGGACAACGGTAGGCGAATTGTGCCGGATTGGGCGGTGGCGCGCCATGTGCTGAGCGAGAGGCGGAGTCGGTGGGCGCGGCCTTTGTGGGAGCGGCTTCAGCCGCGAGCGGCCGAGTCATTCGCGGCTGAAGCCGCTCCCACAGGGGCTGGTCAGCGCTGGCGAAAGCGCTCGTTCAGCGCAGCGGCCACGGCCGGATGGACGAACTTGGAGATGTCGCCGCCGAGGGCCGCGATCTCGCGCACCAGGGTCGAGGAGATAAAGGAGTATTTCTCCGACGGGGTGAGGAACAGGCTTTCCACGTCCGGCGCCAGCTGGCGGTTCATATTGGCCAGCTGGAATTCGTACTCGAAGTCCGACACCGCGCGCAGGCCGCGCAGGAACACGTTGGCGCCCTGTTCCTTGGCGAAGTGCGCGAGCAGGGTGGAGAACCCCACCACTTCGACGTTGGGCAGGTGCTTGGTGACCTCGCGGGCCAGCTCCACCCGTTGTTCCAGGGGGAACAGCGGGTTCTTCTTCGGGCTGGCGGCGACGGCGATGATGACGTGATCGAACAGCCGAGAGGCGCGTTCGACCAGATCGCCATGGCCCTTGGTGATGGGGTCGAAGGTGCCGGGGTATAACACTCGATTCATCGGGACGTCCTGGCGGGTCGAAAAGGAGTCGGATGGTAGCGCAGCGCTTCCCTCAGGGCCAAGCGTGACGACAGCTCAGCTGCTGCGCAGGTGCAGGACGAGTGCGGGCACCAGGCAGGCCAGGGCGATCCAGTCGGCGATCACCACTCGGCGCAAAGCCTCATTGTAGACGGGAGCGCTCCATGCCAGCAGGAGGAAGGCGAGCACGCTGACCAGCCCGCCGATCAGGGCCGCGCCGCGTAACGCCGGGACGAACGCCGCGGCGACCAGCAGGGCGCCGAGCAGGCCGAACAGCACGGCGCGGTGGCGCATGAGGATCTGCAGGTTGGGCTCGTCCAGGGCGATGCCGTACAGCGCATTGAGGCGTTCGCCACCCAGAACGCCGACCAGCGGCAGCAGGTGGATGACCCCCGCCACCAGCAGCAGAAAGCCGATCAGCTTGCTCATCTCAGGTCTTCAGGCGTTCGCCCAGCAGGGTGGCGAGCTTGGCGGTGAGGCCGTAGATCGACAGCTGCGGGTTGGCGCCGATGCTGGTGGGGAACAGCGAGCCGTCGTGAATCGACAGGTTGGCCAGCTGGTGATGCCGGCCCAGGCTGTCGACCACCGCCTGCCGCGGGTCTTCGCCCATGGCGCAGCCGCCCATCACGTGGGCGCTGCCCAGGCGGGTGCGGTACAGCGCCAGGTCGAGGTGCTCGATCAGGTCCTTGGCTTGCTTCCACGTCTTCACGTAACTGGCGTCGGCGTGCATCGGCATCACCGCGCGGGCGCCGGCGGCGAACTGGATTTCGGCCATGCTCAGGAAGGCGCGGCGCACGCCGTCCCAGCTGTAGTCGGTCATCCGGTAGTCGAGCACCGGGCTGCCGTCGCCGCGCAGCTCGACCCGGCCCTCGGCGCTGTCTTCGTGGAAGCCGTCGCGCAGCAGGGCGAGCATCACGTTGGTGTGCGGCAACTGCTCCATGCGCAGGGCGTTCTCGCGGCCGAAGTCGCCGAGCAATGTGGCGGTCAGTGCCGGCTGCAGCGGCGGCACCTCTAGCTTGTAGGAGAGGCGTCCGGCGGTGCCGTCGTCCCACTGGAAGTGGTCGGAGTAGAGCGACTGCGGCGCGCCGTAGAAGGGGTTGATGACCTGCTCGAACTGCGCGGCGGAGAAATTGACCAGGTGCAGGTAGGTGCGTCGGCCGACCCGCTGGTGCGGGTCGGGCGCCGCCGAGCGCAGCAGGATGCCCGGTGTGTTGATGCCGCCGCCGGCCAGCACGTAGTGCCGCGCCCTGACCCGGATGCGCTTGCCGTTGGGCGCCACGCAGCGCGGGTCCATGCCCAGGCAGTCGAGGCCGACCACCTGGTCGCCTTCGATCAGCAGCTTGTCGGCGCGCGCCAGGTAGAGCAGCTCGCCACCGGCGTCGAGGGTGGCGGGGATGGTGGTGACCAGCATCGACTGCTTGGCGTTGGTCGGGCAGCCCATGCCGCAGTAGCCGAGGTTCCAGCAGCCGCGCACGTTGCGCGGGATCGCCGCCCAGTGGTAGCCGAGCTTGTCGCAGCCGGCGCGGATCACCTCGTTGTTGGCGTTCGGCGGTACCGCCCAGGGGGCGACGCCCAGGCGCCGTTCCATCTGCTCGAACCAGGGCGCCATGGCCTCGGCGTCGTGGCCCTGCACGCCGTGCACCTCGGCCCAGTGGGCCAGGGTCTGCGGCGGGGTGCGGAAGCTGCTGGTCCAGTTGACCAGGGTGGTGCCACCGACGGCGCGGCCCTGGAGGATGGTGATGGCGCCGTCCTTGCTCATGCGGCCGATGCCTTCCTGGTACAGCGACGGGTAGGCTTCGGCCTCCTGCATCCTGAAGTCGTCGCTGGTCTTCAGCGGGCCTTCCTCGATCAGCAGCACCTTGTAGCCGGCGGCGCTGAGGATCTCCGCGGTGGTGCCGCCGCCGGCGCCGCTGCCGACGATGGCGACGTCGGCTTCCAGGCTCAGGTCGTTTTCCAGACGCGAGCCGTCGTATGTCTTCCAGCCCTTGGCCAGGCCTTGCTTGAACAAATCGGGTACAGGCATTTCAGGCTCTCTTCTTGTAATTCACACAGGCCGTAGCGTGTCGCGAGGCCGCCTAGGCTGTGCGCACCGAGGTACCCGCGTCGCTTTCATGGTGCGCGCGGCGCACCCTACGACATCCGCGACAGGTCGTTAGACCTTAGGCGGCCCCGGATAGCCGCAATGGGCCCAGGACTCCGGCCGGCTGTACCAGGCCATCATCACCAGTTGCAGCAGCGAGGCGTGGCCCATGCGCAGCAGGCTCAGGCTGCTGTTCTGCCAGCGGATGAGGAACTGCCGCACGTCATCGCCACTGGCGTTGTCCCAGCTGCCCCAGACCCCGGTCAGCGGGCCGCGGGTGACGGGCAGGGCCAGCACGTCGAACAGCTGCACCGTGAGTTTGAGCATTTCCGGCGACAGGTGCGCCAGGCTGTTGTCGAGGCTCTTGAGCGTGCCGTCGATGGCCTGCGGCATCTGGCCGGCATTGACGGCGCCATCGAGCATCACCGGGATCAGCGCGCGCAGAAAGGGCATATCGCTGCTGCGCAGGATCAGGTAGCCGCTGGCCGGCGTGCTGGCCGAGCAGCCGCTCAGGCTGGCGGTCAGCCCGGCGGTGCCGAGCAGCGCCGTGCCCAGCAGGCCGACCTTGAGCAGGCTGCGCCGCGACAGTTGCGGCGCGTGGAGGGTGGTGTCGTTCATTGTTGTTGTCACCAGGCTTGGAACGGGCGTTGCCCGCGTGGATCAGCGTAGGAACAGCTTGTAGACCAGCTTCTGGATCGCCTTGCCGTAGGGCGGGTAGATCAGCCGCGCGGCATTGAAGCGCTGCTTGATAAATACGCCCTTGGCCTTGCTGAAGGTCAGGAAACCCTCGTGGCCGTGGTAATGGCCCATGCCGGAGGGGCCGATGCCGCCGAACGGCATGTCGTCCTGGGCCACGTGCAGCAGGGTGTCGTTCAGGCACACGCCGCCTGAGTGGGTCTCGTGCAGCACGCGCTGCTGCTCGCGCCTGTCGTAGCCGAAGTAGTACAGCGCCAGCGGCCGTGGCCGTGCGTTGACGTAGGCGAAGGCGTCTTCCAGGCGGTCGTAGGGCACCACCGGCAGCAGCGGGCCGAAGATCTCGTCCTGCATCAACTTCATCTCGTCGTTGACGTCCAGCACCAGGCTCTGCGGCAGGCGCCGGCCCTGGGCCTCGGGGTACAGCGCGACGATGCGCGCGCCCTTGGCCTCGGCGTCCTGCAGGTAGCCGGTCAGACGCGCCAGCTGGCGCTCGTTGATGATCGCGGTGTAGTCGGGGTTGTCCTTGAGCGCCGGGTAGAAACGCAGCACCACCTCGCGGTAGGCGGCGACAAAGCCCTCCACCCGGTCTTTGGGCACCAGCACATAGTCCGGTGCCACGCAGGTCTGCCCGGCGTTCAGGGTCTTGCCGAAGGCGATGCGCTCGGCGGCGTGCTCCAGCGGCACGTCGGCCGAAACGATGGCCGGCGACTTGCCGCCCAGCTCCAGGGTCACCGGGGTGAGGTTCTCCGCGGCGGCGCGCATCACGTGCCGGCCGATGCTGGTGGCGCCGGTGAACAGCAGGTGGTCGAACGGCAGCTTGGAGAAGGCCATGCCGACTTCCGCCTCGCCCAGGGTGACGCTGACCAGATCCTCGGGGAAGATGCGCGCCAGCAGGTCCTTGACCAGCTGCGAGGTGGCCGGGGTGGATTCGCTCATCTTGATCATCACCCGGTTGCCGGCCGCCAGCGCGCCAACCAGCGGGCCGATGGCGAGAAACAGCGGGTAGTTCCACGGCACTATGACGCCGACCACGCCCAGCGGCTGGTAGACGACCTTGGCCGCGGCGGGCATGAACTGCAGGCCGACGCTGCGCCGCGACGGCTTCATCCACTGCTTGATGCGTTTGCTCGCGTAGTGGATGCCATGCAGGCTGGGCATCAGCTCGGCGAGCAGGGTTTCGTCGGCCGAACGGTTGCTGAAGTCTTCGGAGATCGCCGCCACCAGTGCGTCCTGCTGCTGGGTCAGCAGCTCGCGCAGGGATTTCAGCCACTGCATGCGTTGCTCGGCCGATGGCATGGGGTTGGCGGCGAAGGCGGCGCGTTGCAGGGCGAAGGTGCGTTCCAGCTGGTTGATCTGCTGTTGGCTGTGCTGCAGGTAGGCGATGTCGGCGACCATGGGGTTTCTCCTCGACGGTCCAGCTGGGCGATGCGCGACGGGGCGCGTGGGCGTGCTGGATTTTTAGAGCAATTGCTCTAATGTGTCAAATAGCATGCCGCGCCAAGCGCGTTGCCGCAGCCTAACCAAAGGTCAGCGGTGCGCCGATCGAGGGCTGGGGGTAACACCCAGGGCGTTTCTGCCTGTACCTTTGCCGCTTTCCCACCACGAGACCGAGCCGCGCCATGGCGCCACCCAAGACCCGCGAGCGCATCGTTCAAGCCAGCCTGGAGCTGTTCAACAGCCAGGGCGAACGCAGCGTCACCACCAACCATATCGCCGCGCACCTGGGGATTTCGCCGGGCAACCTGTACTACCACTTCCGCAACAAGCAGGCGATCATCGCCGAGCTGTTCGCCCAGTACGAGGCGCAGGTCGACGGTTTTCTGCGCCGGCCCGAGGGGCGCGCGCTGACGGTGGAAGACAAGACCTTCTACCTGGAGGCGCTGCTGGCGGCGATGTGGCACTACCGCTTCCTGCACCGCGACCTCGAACACCTGCTGGAGGCCGACGTCGAGCTGGCCGCGCGCTACCGCGCCTTCGCCCGCCGCTGCCTGGTGGGCGCCCAGGCGATCTACCAGGGTTTCGTCGAGGCCGGCATCCTGCTGATGAGCCCGGCGCAGATCGAGGCGCTGACGCTCAACAGCTGGATCATCATGACCTCCTGGGTGCGCTTTCTCTGCACCGCCGGCGCCAGCCCGGACAACCTCAGCCAGGACATGCTGCGCCGCGGTATCTACCAGGTGCTGGCGCTGGAGGGCGGCTATATCGCTCCCGCCGCGCGCGAGGCGGTCGAAGCCCTGTACGGCCGCCTGCATGTGCCGCTGGAGCAGGTGTTGGGGTGATCGGCTGGCGCCGTGACGCCCCCCTTAGCCCGGACTGCATCCGGGCTACGGCAGGTCAGGCGCCCAGTGCTGCCAACCACTCGGGAATCCGCCGTTCCAGGTAATACCCGGGCCGGCGCGGGCTGCCGTCGACGAAGCCGACATGGCCGCCGCGGGCGTGCAGTTCGAACTCGGTGCCGGGCGCCAGTTCGCCGGCCTCCGGCAGGCTGTGGCGGAAGATGAAGGGATCGTCCTCGGCCTGGATGATCAGCGTCCGCGTGCGGATCGCGCCGAGGTAGAAACGGCTGGAGGCGCGCCGGTAGTAGTCCTGGGCGTCGGCATAGCCGTGCAGCGGGGCGGTGACGCGCCCGTCGAAGTCCCAGAAGGTGCGCATGCCGTGCAGCGGCCCGAGGCGTTCCAGCACCGACAGGCGTTCGCCCTGGCCCTGGGCGGCGAACAGGCGCTGCTTGTTGCTGACGTAGGCGACCATCTCGCGCATGAAGTGCGCCTGGTAGACCCGCGAGAAGCCCAGGCCGATGCGGTCGGCGCACTGATCCAGGCGAAACGGCACCGACACCGCCACCGCGCCCAGCACCTGGCTTTGCGCGCCGCTCTCGCCGAGGTACTTGAGCAGCACGTTGCCGCCCAGCGAATAGCCCACCGCATAGAGCGGCGCCATCGGCCGCTGCGCGCGCAGATGGGCCACGGCAGCGGCCAGGTCCTCGCTGGCGCCGGAATGGTAGCCGCGCGGCAGCAGGTTGGGCTCGCCGGAGCAGCCGCGCCAGTTCAGTGCCACGCTGGCCCAGCCGCGCGCGGCCAGCGCCTGCTGCAGGCCGAGCACGTAGAGCGAACTGGAACTGCCGGTCAGCCCGTGCAGCACCAGCACCAACGGCGTGCGGGCCTCGTGCGGGCCGTGCCAGTCGAGATCGAGAAAATCGCCGTCGTCCAGCCACAGCCGCTCGCGCCTGCGCTCCAGGTGTGGCGGCTTGCGGCACAGCGGGTTCCACAGCGTCTGCAGATGCGGGCCGGGGAGCCACCAGGCGGGTTGAAAGCTGTTGGTCATGGCGAGGACGAAAGGTGAGCAGGGCTTCAGGCTAGAGGCTTTGTCGGTAAAACAGAAGCCTCGGCGGGCCAACCAAGGGCTGCATCCAGGCTACGCAGGTTCCAGCTTTGTAGGGTAGGCATGCCAATGGCTTGTCCACCACATCGATGTCTACCCTACGCGGGTGCAGTGCTGCGCTGCCACAGCGCGTAATGCACCTGGCCGGTGTGCTTCTCGCGGTGCAGGCGCCAGTTGCCGGGCAGGCCGAGGGTCGAGGGCGCCGTTTCGCTTTCGGTGTAGATCCAGGCGTCGTCGGCCAGCCAGCCCTGGGTTTCCAGCAGGTTGCAGGCATTCTGCAGCAGATCCTGGTGGAACGGCGGGTCGAGCAGGACGATATCGAAACGCCGCGGCGCCGGCCGCGTCAGCAGTTGCAGGGCGTCGCCCTGCTGGATCTCGCCATCCCTGCACTGCAGCGTCGCCAGATGGCCGCGCAACGCCGCCACCGAGGCCGGGTTGAGGTCGCAGGCCAGGCCGCTGGCGGCGCCGCGCGACAGCGCCTCGAGCAGCAGTGCGCCGCTGCCGGCGAAGGGATCGAGCACATGGGCGCCTTCGACATAGGGCGCCAGCCAGTTGAACAGGGTTTCGCGCACCCGATCCGGCGTCGGGCGCAGGCCCGGGCCGTCGGGGAAGGCGAAGCGCCGCGAGCGCCACTGGCCGCCGATGATGCGCAGCTGGCCCTGGCCGCCGTGGGGCTTGGCGGCCGGCTTGGGCGGAGTGCGGCCGCGCATCAGTGCGGCACCGCGCTGGGTAGCTCGGCCGGCTTGTCGCTGGGCGGCGGCAGTTCCTGCTGGGCCACGGTCGGGCCGGCCGTCACCACCAGCAGCGACTCGGGGTCGAGGTGCTTGGCCATTGCCGCTTTCACCTGTTCGACGCTCAGCGCCTGGACGTCGCGCATAAAGTCGTCCAGGTAGCTCAGCGGCAGGTCGTAGAAGCCCATGCTGGCCAGCTGGCCGACGATATCGGCGTTGCTCGCGGTCGACAGCGGGAAGCTGCCGGCCAGCTCGCGCTTGGCGTTGTCCAGCTCTTCCTGGGTCGGGCCGCTCTGCAGGTAGTCGGCGAGCAGCTGCTTGACCAGCTTGAGGGTGCCCTCGCTCAGCTCGGCGCGGGTCTGCAGGTTGATCATGAACGGGCCGCGCGCCTGCATGGCGCTGAAGCCGGAGTAGACGCCGTAGGTCAGCCCGCGCTTCTCGCGCACCTCGCTCATCAGGCGGGTGCCGAAGCCGCCGCCGCCGAAGATCTGGTTGCCCAGGTAGAGCGCGGCGTAGTCCGGATCGCGGCGGTCGATGCCGAGCTGGGCGATCATCAGGTGGGTCTGGTTGGAGGGGAACTCGATATGGCTGGGGCCGGGCGCCGGCGGCTGCGGCTGGGCGATGCGCGGCAGCGCCGGGCCCTGCGGCAGGGCGGCGGAGACCTGCGCGGCGATGGCCTCGGCCTGCTCGCGCGACAGGTCGCCGACCAGGGCGATCACCGCGTTGCCGGCGGCATAGGCGCGGGCGTGGAAGGCGGCGAGCTGCTCGCGCTCGATCGCCGGGATGGACTCGGCGTTGCCGTCGCTCGGGTGGGCATAGGGGTGGTCGCCGTACAGGCGCTGGAACAGCTCCAGGCTGGCCAGCTTGCCGGGGTTCTGCTTCTGGAACTCGAAGCCGGCCAGCAGCTGGTTCTTGATCCGCGCCAGGGCCTCTTCGGGGAAGGTCGGCTGGCCGAGCACCTCGGCGAACAGCGCCAGCGCCGGTTCGCGCTGCTCTTTCGCGCTCAGGCTGCGCAGGCTGGCCACCGCCATGTCGCGGTAGGCGCCGTTGCCGAACTCGGCGCCGAGGCCCTCGAAGCCGGCGGCGATGGCGCCGACGTCCTTGCCCGGCACGCCCTCGTTGAGCATGGCGTTGGTCAGGGTGGCCAGGCCGGGCACGCCGTCGTCTTGGCTGCTGCCGGCGGCGAAGGTCAGGCGCAGGTCGAACATCGGCAGCTCGCGCGCTTCGACGAACAGCACCTTGGCGCCCTGTTCGGTGTGCCAGGTCTGGATATCCAGGCTGCGTCGGGTCGGCGCCTGGCCGTTCAGCTCGGCGAGCGATTCCAGCTTGGCCGGCGCCTCGGTGTTGTTGGCGGTCGCCTTGGCCTCATCGGGTTGGCGGTCGCAGCCGCTCAGGGCCAGGGTGGTGCTCAGGGCCAGGCCGAGCAGGGCGATGCGCAGGTGCTCAGTCTTCATGGCGAGACTCCTCATGACGAGCGTCCTCGGGCAATACATGGGCGACGCTCAGGCGGTCGCGGACGAAGAAGGTGCGGGCGGCCTGCTGGATGTCCTCGGGGGTGACGGCTTCCAGCTCGGCCAGCTCCTGGTCGATCAGCTGCCAGGACAGGCCGACGGTCTCCAGCTGGCCGATGCTGGTGGCCTGGCTGGTGATGGAGTCGCGCTCGTAGACCAGCCCGGCGATCACCTGGGCGCGCACGCGGGCCAGCTCTTCGGCGGACGGCGGGCTGTTCTTCAGCTCCTCCAGCTCGCGCCACAGCCCGGCTTCGGCCTCGGCCAGGCTGCGCTGCTTCTGCACGTTGGGCGTGGCGCTCAGCACGAACAGGCTGTCGCCGCGGGCGAAGGCGTTGTACCAGGCGCTGGCGCCGGAAACCAGTTCCTCGCCACGCTCCAGGCGGCTGGACAGCCGCGCGCTGTAGCCGCCGTCGAGCAGGGCCGCGGCCAGGCGCAGGGCGTAGGCCTGGCGCGGCGTCTCGGCGGTGGCCAGGCCGGGCACGTTGAAACCCATCAGCAGGCTCGGCAGCTGAGTCTTCAGATGCAGGGTGGTGCGCCGCTCGCCGGCGGCCGGCAGTTCCAGCGGTAGCTTGGCGCTGGGCACCGCGCGGCGCTCGATGGCGCCGAAATAGCGTTCGGCGAGAATCTTCACCTCGGCGGCGCTGACGTCGCCGACCACCACCAGGGTGGCGTTGTTCGGCGCGTACCACTGTCGATACCAGGCGCGCAGCTCGTCGATCTGCATGCGCTCGAGGTCGGCCATCCAGCCGATGGTGGGGATGCTGTAGCCGCTGGCCGGATAGGCCATGGCCTTGAAGCGCTCAAAAGCCAGCGAGGAGGGACGGTCGTCGGTGCGCAGGCGGCGCTCCTCCTTGATCACCTCGATCTCCTTGGCGAACTCCGCGGCCGGCAGCTGCAGGCTGGCCAGGCGGTCGGCCTCCAGCTCCAGGGCGACGCCCAGGCGGTCGCGCGCCAGCACCTGGTAGTAGGCGGTGTAGTCGTCGCTGGTGAAGGCGTTCTCCTCGGCGCCCAGTTCGCGCAGGATGCGCGAGGCTTCGCCGGGGCCAAGCTTGCGGCTGCCCTTGAACATCATGTGCTCGAGGGCGTGGGACAGGCCGGTGGAGCCGGCGGTCTCGTAGCTGGAGCCGACCTTGTACCAGAGCTGGCTGACCACCACCGGGGCGCGGTGATCCTCGCGGACTATGACCTTGAGGCCGTTGTCCAGGCTGAATTCATGGGTCGGTTGCGGGGCGGCGGCCAGCGCCGTCAGGGGCACGCAGAGGGCGCCGAACAGCAGGCCGAGGGAGCGGCGGGCAATGGCATTCATCGAGAGTCTGACCTGTCGGATGGCCTGGGCGGTCGTACCGCCGGCGGGCGAAGAGGTGCTAGGATACCCCATCCTTTTCCGGGGCGGCGCAGCCGGGCGTATCAGGCTGTAAGCGACCGCCCCCTTGAGATGCAAGCGACCCATGTTTGGTTCCAATGACGACAAGAAGTCGCCGGCCGCGGCCGGCGCGCAGACCCCGCCTGTGACCGAAGAAAAGAAATCCTTGTTCGGCTGGCTGCGCAAGAAGCCGGCCGAGTCCGCCGCGCCCGCCGCCGAGGCGCCCTCGAGCGCGCCGGACGCGGTACCGGCGCCGAGCATCGAGTCGCTCGCCATCGAGCCGCAGGCCCCCGCCCAGCCGGCGGCCGAGCCCGCGCCGCTGCCGGTCGCCGAAGCGCAGCTGCAAGCGCCGGCCGAACCGGTGCCTGTCGAAATTGCGCCCAGCCTGCCTGCGCAGCCCGCCGCCATCGACGAAGCGGCGGCCGGCGCAGCCCCTGCGCCGCGCGCCGACGACAAGCCCGGCTTCTTCTCGCGCCTGCTCGGCGGCGACAACGCCCCCGTGCCACCGGCTGCCGAGGTGCCCGTCGCCCCTGAGCCCGTGGCCGCGCCCGTCGTTCCGCCCAGCGAGACGGCGGTCGCCGCGCCGCTGCCGGCCACCCAGGACAAACCCAGCTTCTTCGCCCGCCTCAAGCAGGGCCTGAGCAAGACCAGCGCCAGCCTCGGCGAGGGCATGGCCAGCCTGTTCCTCGGCAAGAAGGCCATCGACGACGAGTTGCTCGACGAGCTGGAAACCCGCCTGCTCACCGCCGACGTCGGCGTCGAGGCCACCACCGCGATCATCGGCAACCTGACCCGCCGCGTGGCGCGCAAGGAGCTGGCCGACAGCGGCGCGCTGTACAAGGCGCTGCAGGAGGAGTTGGTCGGCCTGCTCAAGCCGGTCGAACAGCCGCTGGTGATCGACGCCGGCAAGCAGCCCTACGTGATCCTCGTGGTCGGGGTGAACGGCGTGGGCAAGACCACCACCATCGGCAAGCTGGCCAAGAAGCTGCAACTGGAAGGCAAGAAGGTCATGCTCGCCGCCGGCGACACCTTCCGCGCTGCCGCGGTGGAGCAGCTGCAGGTGTGGGGCGAGCGCAACCAGATCGCGGTGATCGCCCAGCACACCGGCGCCGACTCGGCCTCGGTGATCTTCGATGCGGTGCAGGCGGCCAAGTCGCGCGGCATCGACGTGCTGATCGCCGACACCGCCGGGCGTCTGCACACCAAGGACAACCTGATGGAAGAACTGAAGAAGGTCCGTCGGGTGATCGGCAAGCTGGACGACACGGCGCCGCACGAAGTGCTGCTGGTGCTCGACGCCGGCACCGGGCAGAACGCCATCAACCAGGCCAAGCAGTTCGACCAGACGGTGAGCCTCACCGGCCTGGCGCTGACCAAGCTGGACGGCACCGCCAAGGGCGGGGTGATCTTCGCCCTGGCCAAGCAGTTCGGCCTGCCGATCCGCTATATCGGCGTCGGCGAGGGCATCGACGACCTGCGGCCGTTCCAGGCGCAGGCCTTCGTCCAGGCACTTTTCGAGGAGCGCGAGCAGGGATGATCCGATTCGAGCAGGTCGCCAAGCGTTATGCCAATGGCCATGTCGGGCTGCACGAGCTGAGTTTTCGCGTTCGCCCCGGCGAATTTCTCTTCGTCACCGGCCACTCCGGCGCCGGCAAGAGCACCTTGCTGCGCCTGCTGCTGGCGATGGAGCGGCCGACCAGCGGCAAGCTGATGCTGGCCGGGCATGACCTCTCCACCATCACCAATGCGCAGATTCCCTTCCTGCGTCGGCAGATCGGCGTGGTGTTCCAGAATCACCAGCTGCTGTTCGACCGCACCGTGTACGACAACGTCGCCCTGCCGCTGCAGATCCTCGGCCTGGCCAAGCCGGAGATCGCCAAACGGGTCGGCGCCGCGCTGGAGCGGGTCAGCCTCAGCGACAAGGCCGCGCAGGCGCCCGGGGATCTGTCCACCGGCCAGCAGCAGCGCGTCGGCATCGCCCGCGCCATCGTCCACCGCCCGGCTCTGCTGCTGGCGGACGAACCCACCGGCAACCTCGACCCGCGCCTGGCCGCGGAGATCATGGGGGTGTTCGAGGACATCAACCGGCTTGGCACCACCGTATTGATCGCCAGTCACGACCTGGCGCTGATCGCGCGCATGCGCCACCGCATGCTCACCCTGCAACGCGGTCGCCTGATCGGCGACGGGGAGGCTGCCTGATGAGCGCGTCGAAGATGCCGCCACCGCAGCCGGCCGAACGGGTCGGCGCGGCGCCACGCAACAAGGTCAGCGACCAGCTGCCGGAAGACGGCCCGGATTTTCGCACCCTGCTGCATGCCTGGCTGGAAAGCCACCGCGCCAGCCTGGTCGACAGCCTGCGCCGCCTGGCCCGGCAGCCCATCGGCAGCTTCTTCACCTGCCTGGTGATGGCCGTGGCGCTGAGCCTGCCCATGGGCCTGGCGCTGCTGCTGGACAACGTCGAGAAGCTCGGCGGCTCCTGGCAGCGCGCGGCGCAGATTTCCCTGTTCCTCGAACTGGAGGCCGGCGAGCGCGAGGGTCAGGCCCTGCGCGAGCAGATCGCGGCGATGGACGACGTCGCCGAGGTCGAGTGGATCAGCCGCGAGCAGGCGCTGGAGGAGTTCCAGCAGCTGTCCGGGCTGGGCGAGGCGCTCAAGGAGCTGCCGCAGAACCCGCTGCCGGGAGTGATCCTGGTGACCCCGGTGGAGGTCGACAAGGCCAAGCTGGAGGCCCTGCGCCTGCGCCTGGCCGAGTTGCCGCGGGTGCAGCAGGCGCAGCTCGACCTGGTCTGGGTCGAGCGCCTGACGGCCATCCTCAAGCTCGGCGACCGTTTCGTCTTCGGCCTCAGCCTGCTGCTGATCCTTGCCCTGCTGTTGGTGATCGGCAACACCATCCGCCTGCATATCGAGAACCGCCGCGCCGAGATCGAGGTGATCAAGCTGGTCGGCGGCACCGACGGCTACGTGCGCCGGCCCTTCCTTTATATGGGCGCGCTGTACGGCATCGGCGCCGGCATATTCGCCTGGCTGCTGCTGGCTTTCGGCCTGGATTGGCTGAACGATGCGGTGGTACGGTTGGCCGGCTTGTACGGCAGCGATTTCGCCCTCGGCGGGGTGCCCCCGTCCGATGGTCTGTCCCTGCTGCTCGGCGCCGTGCTCTTGGGCTATATTGGCGCCTGGCTGGCCGTGGCGCGTCATCTCAACGAATTGGCGCCACGGTGATAAGTCATTGTTTTAATTGATATTGTCTATCTGTAACGGAACTTATCCACAGGATCCGCGTCAGATGGCGCAGTGCTAAACTGCACGAGTTTCGTGAATCGGAGGATTCGAATGTCCACTTCCTTGCAACCTGTTCATGCTTTGGTTCCAGGCGCCAACCTGGAGGCTTACGTGCATGCGGTCAACAGCATCCCGCTGCTGACGCCGGAGCAGGAGCGCGAGCTGGCCGAGAGTCTCTACTACCAGCAGGATCTCGAGGCCGCCCGGCAGATGGTGCTGGCCCACCTGCGTTTCGTCGTACATATCGCCCGCAGCTACGCCGGCTACGGCCTGGCCCAGGCCGACCTGATCCAGGAAGGCAACGTCGGCCTGATGAAGGCGGTCAAGCGCTTCAACCCGGAAATGGGCGTGCGCCTGGTGTCCTTCGCCGTGCACTGGATCCGCGCCGAGATCCACGAGTTCATCCTGAAGAACTGGCGCATCGTCAAGGTCGCCACCACCAAGGCGCAGCGCAAGCTGTTCTTCAACCTGCGCAGCCAGAAGAAGCGTCTGGCCTGGCTGAACAACGACGAAGTCACCGCCGTGGCCAAGAGCCTGGGCGTCGAGCCGCACGAAGTGCGCGAGATGGAAAGCCGCCTGACCGGCCAGGACATGGCCTTCGACCCGGCCGCCGACGCCGACGACGACAGCGCCTTCCAGTCGCCCGCGCATTATCTGGAAGACCACCGCTACGACCCGGCCCGCCAGCTGGAGGACGCCGACTGGAGCGACAGCTCCAGCAGCAACCTGCACGAGGCCCTGGAAAGCCTCGACGAGCGCAGCCGCGACATCCTCTACCAGCGCTGGCTGGCCGAGGAGAAGGCGACCCTGCATGACCTGGCCGCCAAGTACAACGTCTCGGCCGAGCGTATCCGTCAGCTCGAGAAGAACGCCATGAACAAGCTCAAGGGTTCCATCGCCGCTTGAGGCATGCACGCGAATCAAGCCGCACCCGGGTGCGGCTTTTTTCTGTCCGGAGAAAATGCCTGTGAACAGACCGCCGTTGAAAGCGCAGCACTGGCTGCTGTTTGGCCTCGTCGCCGCGCTGTTCTTCGCCTGGGGCGCCTGGCTGATGCGCAGCGGCGAGGTGACGCCGGTGGCCGATCTGCCGCGGTGGCGCGACGCCCTGCTGCAGCCGTTGGCGGAAGAGCGCCTGGCGCTGCGCGAGGTGCAGGCGCTGGCGCCTGGGGAGCTTTGGTTGCAGCCGCGCCTGGATGGCGCGCGGCTGCTGCACCGGGCGGAGCTGGCGGGGGCCGAGGGCGGCTGGGCGCTGGAGGCCGAGCTGGCCCTTAGCGAGGTCCAGGGCGACAGCCTGCTGGCCGCCCAGGGCTTGCGCGCCGGCGATGCCGAGCAACTGCTGGGTGCGGCGCTGGCCGAGCAGATGGCGGGGTTTGTCGTACGCGCGGTGAGTCTCAAACCGCCGGCCGCTCTGGCCGCCGAGCGCGTGGCGGCGACGCTGGGTCAGCCGCGGCTGAGCCTGGAACTGGCCGCGGGGCAGGCCTGGGTCTATCCACAATGGGGGCTGACGGTGCATTTGCAGGGCGATGAGGTCGAACTGCTGCATGCCGTGCCCAAGCGCGCGTTCGCGCCTCGTCCCTAGGCTGTCGCGCACCGATTAAAGCGGCGTCACCCGGCGCATGCTACAGCCATTTCGGCCACCAGCTGGGCCTGACCGGCTTGAGCTGGTTGAGGTAGTGCCCGCCGCCCAGTTGCGTCATCTGCTGGCGAATCCAGGCGGCGCGGCGGGCGACATAGCGATCCGGGCGGCCGGCGCTCCAGCGCAGCGGGTTGGGCAGCACCGCCGCCAGCTGGCTGGCCTGCTGGCGATCCAGATAGGGCGCGCCGACGCCGAAGTGGTGCTGCGCGGCCGCCTCGGCGCCGAAGATACCGTCGCCCCATTCGACGCTGTTGAGGTAGACCTCGAGGATGCGCTCCTTCGACCAGAGCAGCTCGATTAGCGCGGTGAACCAGGCCTCCAGGCCCTTGCGCAGCCAGCTGCGGCCGGACCAGAGGAACAGGTTCTTGGCCACCTGCTGGCTGAGGGTGCTGGCGCCGCGCAGCGAGCCGCCGCTCTGGTTGTGCGCCAGCGCGGCCTGGATGGCGCCGAGGTCGAAGCCCCAGTGTTCGGCGAATTTCTGGTCTTCGGCGGCGATCACCGCCATCTTCAGGTTATCCGGCAGCTGGTTCCAGGGCCGCCACTGGCGCTTGAGCTCCAGCGGTTGTTGCGTGCCCCAGGACGCGAGCTTGCGCTCGAGCATCAGCGCCGTGCCGGGCGGCGGCAGCCAGCGCAGGGCGAGCACCAGCAGCGCGCTGGCCAGCATCAGCCAGAGCACGAGTTTCAGCAGGCGGCGGGTCAGGGTGCGGAGCATTGGAGTCCGGGGTGAGCGAGAAAGGCGCTATTAAATCAAAAAAATGCCGGGAGCAATTTTTGACGTTGCCTTTGGCGGCCTGCTGGGATGGCAGGCAACAAGAACGACGCGTTTTTTTGCGGAGTTTTCAATGGTTGGGGCCCCGGCGGCCGTGGGTGCGACACTGGCAATCCCTGGGCAGGTCGGTTCAACGGTTAAACTGCGTCGATTTTCCACTGCGCCCTGGAGGGTATATGGCTCGTCTCTGGTTGTTGCTATCGGCCTTCGCCGGCTTTACCGGCGTCGCCCTCGGCGCCTTCGCCGCCCACGGCCTCAAGGCGCGCCTGAGTCCGGAGCATCTGGCGGTGTTCCAGACCGGCAGCCACTACCAGCTGATCCATGCCCTGGCCCTGTTCGGCGTCGGCCTGCTGGCGCTGCAGGCACCGGGGCGCCTGGTCAACCTGGCCGGCGGCGCCTTCGCCCTGGGTATCCTGCTGTTCTCCGGCAGCCTCTATCTGCTGACCCTGAGCGGCATCGGCAAGCTGGGCATCGTCACCCCCTTCGGCGGTGTCGCCTTTCTGCTGGGCTGGCTGTGCCTGGGCCTGGCGGCCTGGAAATTGACCTGACTCGGGCGTCAGATTTGAGGACGAATGGCGCCTTTTAGCCTTGGTCGCGGCTGGCTATCGGGCTAGAATGCCGGCCCTCTTCCTAGTTGTGACCGAGCCGTCATGCGCATTCAGTTGAATGGTGAACCCTTCGAGCTGTCCGACAACCAGAGCGTCGCGGACCTGCTGGCCCGTCTCGACCTGGCCGGGCGCCGCGTGGCGGTCGAGCTCAATCTGGACATAGTTCCACGCAGCCAGCACGACAGCACCCGGCTCGCCGAGGGCGACCAGGTGGAAGTGGTGCACGCCATCGGCGGCGGTTGATCCCCTTGAGGAGTTTCTCCATGAGCCAAGTTCGCAGCGACAAGCCCTTCACCCTGGCCGGCCGCACCTACCAGTCGCGTCTGCTGGTCGGCACCGGCAAGTACAAGGATATGGACGAGACCCGCGACGCCATCGCCGCCTCCGGCGCCGAGATCGTCACCGTGGCGGTGCGCCGCACCAATATCGGCCAGAATCCGGGCGAGCCGAACCTGCTCGACGTGATCAGCCCCGACCAGTACACCATCCTGCCCAACACCGCCGGCTGCTACGACGCCGCCGACGCCGTGCGCACCTGCCGCCTGGCGCGCGAGCTGCTCGACGGCCACAAGCTGGTCAAGCTGGAAGTGCTGGCCGACCAGAAGACCCTGTTCCCCAACGTGATCGAGACCCTCAAGGCCGCCGAGATCCTGGTCAAGGACGGTTTCGACGTGATGGTCTACACCAGCGACGACCCGATCATCGCCCGTCAGCTGGCGGACATGGGCTGCGTCGCGGTGATGCCGCTGGCCGGCCTGATCGGCTCGGGCCTGGGCATCTGCAACCCCTACAACCTGCGCATCATCCTCGAAGAGGCCAAGGTGCCGGTGCTGGTCGATGCCGGCGTGGGCACCGCCTCCGACGCCACCATCGCCATGGAGCTGGGCTGCGAGGCGGTGCTGATGAACAGCGCCATCGCCCATGCCGACAACCCCGTGCTCATGGCCCAGGCCATGAAGTACGCGGTGGAAGCCGGGCGCCTGGCCTATCTGGCCGGGCGCATGCCGAAGAAACTCTATGCTAGCGCGTCGTCGCCGCTGGATGGCCTGATCAAATAACGAGTTCCGCATGACTGACACGCAACAGCCCGAAACAACCGAAGACGGTCGCCGGCTCCGCACCATCAAGAGCTTCGTGATGCGCGCCGGGCGCATGACCGAGGGTCAGCAGCGCGGCCTGGACAAGGGCTGGCCGCTGTTCGGCCTGGAGCTGGAAGACGGCCTGCGCGATTTCGACCAGGTGTTCGGGCGCCGCGCGCCGCGCACCTTCGAGATCGGCTTCGGCATGGGCCATTCCACCCTGGAGATGGCCGCCGCCGCGCCGGAGCAGGACTTCATCGGCGTCGAGGTGCACAAGCCCGGCGTCGGCGCCCTGCTCAACGGCGTGATGGCGCAGAACCTGGGCAACGTCCGGGTGTACAGCTGCGATGCCCTGGAAGTGCTGCGCCAGTGCGTGGCCGATGCCAGCCTGGATCGCGTGCTGCTGTTCTTCCCCGATCCCTGGCACAAGGCCCGGCACCACAAGCGGCGCATCGTTCAGCCGGCCTTCGCCGAGCTGGTGCGCAGCAAGCTGAAGATCGGCGGCGTGCTGCACATGGCCACCGACTGGCAGAACTACGCCGAGCATATGCTCGAGGTGATGAACGCCGCGCCGGGCTACCGCAACCTGGCCGCCGACGGCAGCTACGTGCCGCGCCCCGAGGAGCGCCCGGTAACTAAGTTCGAGCGCCGCGGCGAACGCCTCGGTCATGGCGTATGGGACCTCAAGTTCCAGCGCCAGGAGTGATCACCGCTGCACATCCCCACCGCTTCGCCAAAAATGGCAGGACGCCTAAGCAGATCGGGATAACCCGACGGCCAGGACGGCACCTCACCGCAGACACAACAAAACGATAAGCGCGGCCGCGGGCCGCGCGGATAACAGCGGCGCCGCTGCCACGGCGCCGTGAGGAGAGCATTGTGTTGAGATCGGTTTCCATTCTGCTGCTGAGCGCCCTGGCCCTGCAGGCCCAGGCCAAGGTCGATGCGAGCCAGGCCGCGCGCCTGGGCCAGGAGCTGACACCGCTGGGCGGCGAACGCGCCGGCAATGCCGCCGGCACCATTCCCGCCTGGAGCGGCGGCCTGGCCACGCCGCCGGCCAATTACCAGCCGGGCATGCACCACCCCGATCCCTATGCCGCCGACGCCGTGCAGTATCGGGTCGACGCCGGCAACCTGGCGCAGCATGAACAACAGCTGCCGCTGGGGCTCAAGGCCCTGCTGCAACAGAACCCCGGCTACTATCTGCGGGTGTTCCCCACCCGGCGCAGCGCCGCGGCGCCGCAGCGCATCTACGATGCCACCCGCTTCAACGTGCTCAACGCCGAGCTGATCTCCGGCGGCAACGGGGTGCAGGGCGCCGCCTCCGGCGTGCCCTTCCCGTTGCCGCAGAACGGCCAGGAAGCGATCTGGAACCACATCATGCGCTACCGTGGCGACCAGATCAGCATGGCCACCAACCAGGCCGCGGTGCTCAGCAACGGCAGCTACAACCTGCTCAAGCTCGAGCGCGACATCTATTTCCTCTACGGTCGCGACGGCGTCGCGCCGCAGGACCTGGACAACACCCTGTTCTACTACAAGTACAAGGTGGTGGCGCCGGCCAAGCTGGCCGGTTCGGCCCTGGTGGTGCAGGAGACCCTCGACCAGATCCTCGCCATCCGCAAGGCCTGGCGCTTCAACCGCGGCGAGCGCCGCGTGCGGCGCCTGCCGATGCTGGCCTACGACACCCTGCAGCCGGACACCAACGGCATGGCCACCGCCGACCAGGTCGACGCCTACAACGGCGCGCCGGATCGCTACGAGTGGCAGCTGCTGGGCAAGCGCGAGATGCTGGTGCCCTACAACAGCTACGCCGTGCACCAGAAGGGCATCGCCTACGGCGATATCCTCCAGGCCAAGCACGTCAATCCCGAGCTGCTGCGCTACGAGCTGCACCGCGTCTGGGTGGTCGAAGCGGACCTGCGCACCGGTTTCAGTCATCCCTACGCCAAGCGCCGCTTCTACCTGGACGAGGACAGCTGGCAGATCCTCGCCGTCGACCTGTACGACAGGCACGGCGAACTGATCGGCCTGCAGGAAGCTCACCCGATCAGCTACTACGAGGTGCCGATGTTCGGCTCGACCCTGGAGACCATCTACGACTTCAAGGGCAGCCGCTACTTCGCCGACGGTCTGGACAACAACGAGAAGATGTACGACTTCGACGCCAAGCTGACCCCGCGCGACTTCACCCCGCAGGCGCTGCGCCGCGAAGGCAACTGAGGCGCGCGGCCGCAGGCCGCATGTTCGAGCGAAACGCCGCGACGCCTTTACCGGGTCGCGGCGTTTTTTATGGCGGTGTTGGGCCTGGTTGGCGCCGTTACTCGGTATGCGCTGCGGCCGGCCTTAGTTGCGGTCGGCCAATATGCCGATCACCACGAAGATCAGGATCAGCACCGGCGCCAGGGTGAAGTTGTTGAAATGCGCCAGGCCCTTGGCCAGCCAGGGGGTGAGGAAGACGATGGCCAGGCCGTAGCCTACCGCGCAGAACACCACGAACAGCAGGGTGCGCAGGACGAAGTTGAGGTTGCCGATGGTGCGCTGGACCCAGGCGTTGATGGCCGGGCCGAACAGCACCAGCAGGGTGGCCATGATGGCCAGGGAAATGTCGCCGAGGTGGCTGCGGCTCCAGCGCGAGAGGGTGACGATCAGGTCCAGTACGAGATCCATCCGGTGTCCTTAGCCATCAGGGCAAGAAGTGTTGCAGCAAATCGTTGAGAAACAGCTGGCCCTCGGCGGTGGCGCACAGCCGCTTGGGCTCGGTGCGCAGCAGCTTGCGCGCCTGCGCCTCGGTGCGGGCTGCGTCCAGGCTGGCCAGGGGCAGACCGGTGCGCTCAGTGAACAGGCTCGCCGGCACGCCGTCGGTGAGGCGCAGCACGTTCATGAGAAATTCGAAGGGCAGCTCGTCGGCGCCGAGCAGACGCTCGCCGGCCTGGAAGGCTTTGGCCGCGTCCAGGTAGTCCTTGGGCAGGCGGGTCTTCCAGGTGCGCAGGATGCGCCCGTGCGGGTCGCTGAGCTTGGCGTGGGCGCCGGCGCCGATGCCGAGGAAATCGCCGAAGGTCCAGTAGTTGAGGTTGTGCCGCGCCTGCTTGCCGGGCTGGGCGTAGGCGGACACCTCGTACTGGGCGTAGCCCTCAGCAGCCAGCAGGGCCTGGCCGGCCTCCTGGATGTCCCACAGCAGATCGTCTTCGGGCAGCACCGGCGGCTGGCTCCAGAACAGCGTGTTCGGCTCCATGGTCAGCTGGTACCAGGACAGGTGCGTCGGCGCCTGGGCGATGGCGGTGCGCAGGTCGAACAGGGCGTCCTCGAGGTTCTGTTCGGGCAGGCCGTGCATCAGGTCGAGGTTGAAGTTGTCGAAGCCGGCGGCGCGCGCCATATCGGCGGCCCGCACGGCCTCATTGCCGTCGTGGATGCGCCCCAGCGCCTTGAGCTTGGCCTCCTGGAAACTCTGCACGCCGATCGACAGGCGATTGATGCCCAGCGCCCGGTAGCCCTTGAACTTGGCCTGCTCGAAGGTGCCGGGGTTGGCTTCCAGGGTGATCTCGATGTCGCCGGCGAACGCCACGCGGCGCTCGACGCCTTCCAGCAGGCGGCCCAGGGCGCGGTCGGAGAACAGGCTGGGGGTGCCGCCGCCGAAGAAGATCGAGCTCAGCGGCCGGCCATGCACCTGGCCCAGGTCGGCGTCGAGGTCGGCCAGCAGGGCGTCGACGTACTCCTCTTCCGGCAGCGTCGGCCCGGCCGCGTGGGAGTTGAAGTCGCAGTAGGGGCACTTCTTCACGCACCAGGGGATATGGACATAGAGCGCCAGAGGCGGCAGCTCGAAGCCCCGTTCCCCAGCGCCGGGGGAGTGGGGCGCAGGGTGCTGGCTCACGCCAGCCCCAGCCGCTGCTTGAGCAGGGCCATGGCGCGGGCGCGGTGGCTCAGGCGGTTCTTTTCCGCCGCCGGCAGTTCGGCGGCCGAGCGCTGACAGTCTTCTACCCAGAACAGCGGGTCGTAGCCGAAACCCTGCTCGCCGCGCGCCTGGTGCAGGATGCGGCCGTGCCAGAGGCCCTCGCAGAGGATCGGCAGCGGGTCGTCGGCGTGCCGCACCAGGGCCAGGGCGCAGACGAACTGGGCGCCGCGCTGGGCGTCCGGCACATCTTTCAGGGCATCGAGCAGCTTGGCGTTGTTCGCCGCATCGCCCCGGCCGTCCGCGTAGCGCGCCGAGTAGATGCCGGGGGCGCCGCCGAGATGATCCACCGCCAGACCGGAATCGTCGGCCAGCGCCGGCAGGCCGGAGATGCGTGCGGCGTTGCGTGCCTTGAGGATGGCGTTCTCGACGAACGACAGGCCGGTTTCCTCCGGCTCGACGCTGGAGAATTCGCCGATCGAGCGCAGGCGCACGGCGTCGCCGAGCATGGCCTGCAGTTCCTTGAGTTTGCCGGCGTTGTGGCTGGCCAGCACCAGTTCGTTGAAGGCTGTCATTCGTCGGGGAACATTTCCTGGTTGAAGCTGAAACTGTGCGGGTTGCCGCCCTGCTGCACCTCGAGGGTGAAGCTCAGCACCTCGCGGCTGGAGAAGGGGAACTGCGCCAGGTAGTAGATGGCGCCGCTTTCCGTGACCTGCTTGAAGGTCAGGGGCGTGATCTGCCCGAGCAGGTTCTTCACCTGGCCGCCGACCTGCGCGGTGCTGGCCTTGCCGGCCTTGAGCACGGCGACGTTGACCACGCCCTGGGTCTTGCTGCGGGTCAGGCCGGCGGCCGCGGCGATGTCCGGCTGCAGGAAGCTGGAGTTGAACACGCTGTAGTGCACGTCGAGATCGCCGAAGCTCTGCTTGCGTTCGGCGACCGCCGGCAGGGCCAGGCACAGGGCGATCAGGAAGGGGATGATGCGACGCATGATGGTTCTCCTCGGGCAGGCGATGGCTCAGTTCGCACCGCTGATGCGATAGATGCCGATCTCACCCAATAGATTAGGCCAGACTCGGCTGGCCCAACCGTGGCGGTGGTCGCGATCCACCGCCAGGCGCTCCTCGACCCGCGCGCCCTGGGCGTGGCACAGGCGTTCGAAGTCCTCGAAGGTGCAGAAGTGGATGTTCGGCGTGTTGTACCAGGTGTAGGGCAAGAAATCCGACACCGGCATGCGGCCCTTGGTGGTCAGGTACCAGCGGCAGCGCCAGTGGCCGAAGTTGGGGAAGGTGATGATGCAGGTCTTGCCGACCCGCAGCATCTCCGCCAACACCTTGTCCGGGTAGTGCAGCGCCTGCAGCGACTGGGTCATGACCACCACGTCGAAGCTGTCGCTGGCGAAGTTGCCCAGGCCTTCGTCGAGGTTCTGCTCGATCACGTTGACCCCGCGCTCGATGCAGGTGGCGATCTTCTCCGCGTCGATCTCCAGGCCGTAGCCGGCCACCTGCTTGTGCTCGCGCAGCCAGGCCAGCAGCTCGCCGTCGCCGCAGCCCAGGTCGAGCACGCGGCTGCCCGGGGCGATCCATTCCTGGATGATGTCCAGATCCGCTCGCATGCTCATACCTCGATCCGCTTCATGTAGCTGCCGAACGCCTGCAGGTAGCGCGGGATCGGCATGAGGAAGGCGTCGTGGCCCTGCGGCGCGTCGATCTCCAGGTAGCAGACGTTCTTCTTCGCCGCCAATAGCGCATCGACTATCTCCCGCGAGCGGGCCGGGGAGAAACGCCAGTCGGTGGTGAAGGACATCACGCAGAAATCCGCCTGGGCCGCGGCCAGGGTCTTGGCCAGGTCGCCGTCATGGGCGGCGGCCGGGTCGAAGTAGTCCAGCGCCTTGGTCATCAGCAGGTAGGTGTTGGCGTCGAAGCGCCCGGAAAACTCCTCGCCCTGGTAACGCAGGTAGCTCTCGACCTGGAACTCGACGCTGTGGAAGTCGTAGTTGAGCTTCTCGCTCTTCAGGCCGCGGCCGAATTTCTCGCCCATGGCGTCGTCGGACAGGTAGGTGATATGGCCGACCATGCGCGCCAGCATCAGGCCGCGCTTGGGGATCACGCCGCGCTCCTGGAAATGCCCGCCGTGGAACTCCGGATCGGTGAGGATGGCCTGGCGCGCGACTTCGTTGAAGGCGATGTTCTGCGCCGACAGCTTGGGCGCCGAGGCGATCGCCAGGCAGTGGCGCACGCGCTCGGGGTAGCTGATGGTCCACTGCAGCGCCTGCATGCCGCCGAGGCTGCCGCCGATCACCGCGGCCCACTGCGCGATGCCCAGGCGGTCGGCCAGGCGCGCCTGGCTGTGCACCCAGTCTTCCACGGTCATCACCGGGAAGTCGGCGCCGTAGGGCTTGCCGGTGGCCGGGTTGGCGCTGCTCGGACCGGTCGAGCCGTTGCAGCCGCCGAGGTTGTTGAGGCTGACGACGAAGAACTTGCGCGTGTCAATCGGCTTGCCGGGACCGATGCAGCTGTCCCACCAGCCGGGCTTGCGGTCGTCCGGGCTGTGGTAGCCGGCGGCATGATGATGGCCGGACAGGGCGTGGCAGATCAGCACCGCGTTGCTGCGTGCGGCATTCAGTTCGCCGTAGGTTTCGACGACCAGTTCGTACTCGGCCAGGCTGCGTCCGCAGGCCAGCGCCAGCGGCTCGCTGAAGCGCTGCACCTGGGGGCTGACCAGGCCTACGGAGTCTTCGGGAAAGGCAGTGGGCATTGAGGCGCTGCTATCGAATCGGAGGAGGGCGCCAGTCTAAAGAGCGCCGCCGGCAGCGGCAAGCGAGCTGGCGCCCGCTCCGGCCACAGTGCGCGGCTATTCGCCGCCGGCCTGCGCGCCTATCGCCGAGGGCAGGCTGACCACCTTGCCCTGGCGCTGTACCGGCGCCGGCCGGCGCAGGATGCGCAGCATGTCGGCGGCCTGGGCCAGTTGCTGTTCCAGCTCCTGCTGGTAGTGCGCCAGTTGCTGGCTGCGCTTGCGCGTCTGCTGGGTTTCCTGGGCCAGGGATTTGAGCCGCAGCATATGGGTTTCCAGCATCTGCTTGTGTTCCAGGGTGTGCTGCATCAGCGGCATCAGGGCGTCGCCGGCCCACTGTTCGGCGTCCTGGCGCAGGCGCTGGTGCAGGCCGATCACCTCCTGGGCGAGGGTGGCGAAGAAGCGTCGGGTCAGGCTGCGCTGCTCGGTGAGCAGGGTCTTGACGTGCAGGCGGAACTGGTCGCCCTTGGCCTGCAGTTTCTTCAGCTCGCGCAGGTAGCGCTGGGCCTGGAACTGCGGTGCGTCGACGCCGTGCAGCGGGTTGTCCTCGTTGTGCCGGCGGTAGATGGCGGCGACCATCTTGTTGGCCATCTCGGCTTCCTGCTCCAGGCCGTGCAGGTCGTGCTCCACGGCGCGGAAGAAGTGCAGGATGGCCTGGTTGATGCCCAGCGTGGTCCAGCTGCCGGTGAGGTTGCGGCGGACCTGGTCCAGGTGTTCTTCCAGGCGTTCGGCGCGCGCGGCGTGGCGCAGCAGCTCGCCCTGGCGCTGGACCAGGCGCTGGTTGGTCTTCAGCCCGAGCAGGCGCTTGTGGTGCAGGCTGTGGTCTTCCTTGGTCTTGGCGGTCAGCTCGAACAGCAGCTGGCCGTTGTCCTGCTGGTGGTTGCCGAGCAGGGCGAGCTGTTCGCCGACCTTTTCCAGGCGCAGGCCCAGCACGTGCTGGCTGTTGTTGAGCAGGGCCAGCACCTGGCGCACCACGCGGTCTTCGATCAGGCGTTCCTTCTGCGCGACGATGCGTTCGCAGAGCAGGGTCTCGAGGTTGGCCATCTGGCTGCGGGCCAGCAGCTCCTCGTCCTTGCGCACCTTGGCCAGCAGCGCCTGCTTGGCCGACAGCGGCAGCACCTCGTCCTTGCCGATGCCCAGCTGGCGCGCGGTGGCGGCCTGGATCTGGCCGATGGCGTTCTGCACGAAGGCCTCGCCGGCCAGGTCGTCCCACAGCACGTCGATCTTGTTCAGCACGGCGAACAGGCAGGTCTGGGTGTCCTCGTCGAGCTGGCGGATGTGTTGCTGCCAGATGCTCATGTCGCTGGCGGTGACGCCGGTGTCGGCGGCCAGCAGGAAGATGATCGCCTGGGCGCTGGGCAGCATCGACAGGGTCAGTTCCGGCTCGCTGCCGAGCGCGTTGAGGCCCGGGGTGTCGAGGATGCGCAGGCCCTGGCGCAGCAGCGGGTGGTCGAAGTTGACCATGGCGTGGCGCCAGGCCGGCACCAGCACCTGGCCGCGCTTGCCGGTGCCTTCGAGCATGTCCGGGTGAAAGCCGAGCTGGATCGCCTGCTCCACCGGCATCGGCTTGGTCTTGGCCACCTGGCTGAAGGCCAGGGCCATGTTGGCCGGGTCGCTGGTGTCCAGGGGGATGTTCACCCAGTGCCGCGGGATGCGCTTGAACTGGGCGACGCTGGCCGAGGCGGTGCGCGTCTCGATCGGCAGCAGGCGGATGTAGGAGCGCTCCGAGCGCGGGTCGAAGAACAGCTCGGTGGGGCACATGGTGGTGCGCCCGGCATGCGAGGGCAGCATGCGCTGGCCGTACTCGGAGAAGAACAGGCTGTTGATCAGTTCGGTCTTGCCGCGGGAGAACTCGCCGACGAAGGCCAGGGTGATGTGGTCGGTGCGCAGCAGCTTGAGCGCGCGTTCGAGCTTGGCCTGCACCGCCTCGGAGTTGAGCCGATTGTGCTCCAGCCAGCTGCGGTAGCGGGTGATCTCGCGCATCAGCTCGCGCTTCCAGGCGACGTAGGCATCGACCTGCTGGCTGAGACGTTCCATGCTCATCCTGGCTCTCCTCTGGGCAACGCGTGCGGCGGCTAGTGGTCGGGGCGCTGGCGACCGGCACCGCCTGGGCGACGGTTCGCGTCGGTTTGCCGCCAGAACGCACGGCGTTCGCCTGAATACTCCGCATTATGCGGTGGCCGCGGCGGCCGTCAATCGCCCGTCTGCCGAGTCCCGCCTTACGGCCGGTGGCGAGCGCCGGACGGTCATGCGCTGTCGGGGCGCGCCAGTCCCGGCAGCGCCGGCAGGCAGCGCGGGGCCTGGATGCGCAGGCGCTTGTGGCGGTTCAGCTGGCCGCTCTGCAGGCTCACCTGGCTTTTCGCCACGCCGAAGGCCTCGGCCAGGAAGGCCTGCAGCTGGGCGTTGGCCTGGCCCTCGACCGGCGGCGCGGTGAGGCGGATCTTCAGGCGGTCGCCGTGCAGCCCGGCGAACGCATCGCTGCTCGCCTTGGGCTGCAGGTGACAGTCGAGGATCAGGTCCTCGCCGTCCCAGCGGTACCAGCTCATCTCACAGGAAGGGGCTGAGCATCGGCGGCAGGCCGGTCATGGCGGCCAGGTTGCCGATGACGAAGCGGTCCACCAGGTTGATCGCGATAAAGGCGAAGATCGGCGAGATGTCCAGGCCGCCGAGGTTCGGCAGCAGCTTGCGAAACGGCGCCAGCACCGGCTCGCAGATCTGGTTGACCAGTTGCGCGCCGGGGTTGTAGCTGCCCGGGGCGACCCAGGAGAGGATCACGCTGATGATCAGGGCGAAGAAGAACACCTTGAGGAACAGCGAGGTGACGCCGATCACCGACCACACCAGCAGTTGCAGGAGGAAGCCGCCGGCGTTGTAGCCCATCAGCGTCAGGGTCACCAGCATCAGCAGCAGCTGCACCAGGATGGCCAGCACCAGCGAGGCCAGGTCCAGTCCGGCGATCCCGGGGATCACCCGGCGCAGCGGGGTCAGCAGCGGCTGGGTGGCCTTGACGATGAACTGGCTGAGCGGGTTGTAGAAATCGGCGCGCACCAGTTGCAGGATGAAGCGCAGCAGCACGATCAGCAGGTACAGGCTGCCGAGGGTCTGGATGATGTAGATGAGGGCTTCGATGAATCCGGACATGCAAACTCCTTATTGACCCAGTTGCTCGGCCAGTTCGGCCGAACGGTTGGCGGCGGCATTCAGCGCCTGTTGCACCAGCGCTTCGAAGCCGCCGGCCTGGAACGTCTTGATCGCCGCCTCGGTGGTGCCGTTCGGCGAGGTCACGCGGCGGCGCAGCTCGGCCGCGTCGACATCGCTCTCGCTGGCCATGCGCGCGGCGCCCAGCGCGGTGTGGATGCTCAGGCGGGCGGCGGTCTCACGCGGCAGGCCGAGCCGCTCGCCGGCGGCGGTCATGGCCTCGATCAGCAGGAAGAAATAGGCCGGGCCGCTGCCGGACACCGCGGTCACCGCGTCGAGCTGCGCTTCGTCGTCCAGCCACAGGGCCAGGCCCACGGCGCTCAGCAGCTGTTCGGCCTGGGCCTTCTGTGCGGCGCTGACCCGGGCGTTGGCGTACAGTCCGGAAACGCCCTGGCGCAGCAGCGCCGGGGTATTGGGCATGCAGCGCACCACGGGGCGCTGACCCAGCCAGCGCTCCAGGCTGGCGCAGCCGATGCCGGCGGCGATGGAGACGATCAGCTGGCCGGGTTGCAGGTGCGGCGCCAGGTCCAGGCACACCGTCTTCATCACCTGCGGCTTGACCGCCAGGACGATCAGCTCGGCGCCGGCGATGGCCTCGGCATTGCTTTCGAACAGGGCGATGCCGTGCTCGGCGTGCAGGCGCTGGCGCTGCTCGGCGTTCGGTTCGCTGGCGCGGATCGCGCTGGCCGGGGTGCCCTGGGCGCGCAGGCCGCCGATCAGGCTGGCGGCCATGTTGCCGGCGCCGACGAAGGCGATGATCGGGTTGCTCATGCGGTGGCTTCCTTTATATCAGTGGGCGGCGGACTGGCCGTAATCGCGGGCGCCGAACAGCGCGGTGCCGATGCGCACCCAGGTGGCGCCCTCGGCGATGGCGGCCTCCAGGTCATGGCTCATGCCCATGGACAGGCAGTCGAGGTTCAGTGCCAGATCATCGCGCAACTGGCGCAGGCGGGCGAAGGCTTGGTGTTGGGCGGCGACGTCGTCGGTCGGCTCGGGGATTGTCATCAATCCGCGCAGGCGCAGGTTGGCCAGTTGTGTAACCGCCTGTGCCAGGGCCGGGAGCTCGTCCGGGCTGCAGCCGGACTTGCTGGGCTCGCCGCTGACGTTGACCTGCAGGCAGATATTCAGCGGCGGCAGCTGCGCCGGGCGCTGCTCGGACAGGCGTTGGGCGATCTTCAGGCGATCCACGGAGTGTACCCAGGCGAAATGCTCGGCGATGGGACGGGTCTTGTTCGACTGAATGGGGCCGATGAAGTGCCAGATCAAGGGCAGGTCGGTCAGTTCGGCCTGTTTGTCCAGCGCTTCCTGCAGGTAGTTTTCGCCGAAGTCGCGCAGGCCGGCGGCATGGGCTTCGCGGATGGCGGCGGCGGGTTTGGTCTTGCTCACCGCGAGCAGGCCGATATCCAGCGGATTGCGCTGCGAGGCTTGCGCCGCCTCACGGATGCGCGTTCCGACCTTTGCAATATTCTCTGCTATCGTGGACATTACCTGCGCTCTATCAGCCCGGCCGTTTGAGGGTTCGCGGCATTCTACCTGCTTGCTTGTAATTGGGGAGTCCCATGGATATTACCGAGCTGCTTGCCTTCAGCGCCAAGCAAGGCGCGTCGGATTTGCACCTCTCGGCCGGTCTGCCGCCGATGATCCGCGTCGACGGCGACGTACGCCGGATCAACCTGCCGCCGCTGGACCACAAGCAGGTGCACGCGCTGATCTACGACATCATGAACGACAAGCAGCGCAAGGACTTCGAAGAGTTCCTCGAGACCGACTTCTCCTTCGAGGTGCCGGGCGTGGCGCGTTTCCGGGTCAACGCCTTCAACCAGAACCGCGGCGCCGGCGCGGTGTTCCGGACCATTCCGTCGAAGGTACTGACCATGGAAGACCTCGGCATGGGCGAGGTATTCCGCAAGATCACCGACGTGCCGCGCGGCCTGGTGCTGGTCACCGGTCCCACCGGTTCGGGCAAGTCGACCACCCTGGCGGCGATGCTCGACTACCTCAACAGCAACAAGTACCACCACATCCTCACCATCGAAGACCCGATCGAATTCGTTCACGAGTCGAAGAAGTGCCTGGTCAACCAGCGCGAGGTGCACCGCGATACCCACGGCTTCTCCGAGGCCCTGCGTTCGGCGCTGCGGGAAGACCCGGACATCATCCTGGTGGGCGAGATGCGCGACCTGGAAACCATCCGCCTGGCGCTGACCGCCGCGGAAACCGGTCACCTGGTGTTCGGCACCCTGCACACCACCAGCGCGGCGAAGACCATCGACCGGGTGGTCGACGTGTTCCCCGCCGAAGAAAAATCCATGGTCCGCTCCATGCTCTCGGAATCGCTGCAGGCGGTGATCTCGCAGACCCTGCTGAAGAAGATCGGCGGCGGCCGGGTGGCGGCCCACGAGATCATGATCGGCACCCCGGCGATCCGTAACCTGATCCGCGAGGACAAGGTGGCGCAGATGTACTCGGCGATCCAGACCGGTGGCTCGCTGGGCATGCAGACCCTCGACGCCTGCCTCAAGACCCTGGTGGCCAAGGGCCTGGTCAGCCGCGACAACGCGCGCGAGAAGGCCAAGAGCCCGGAAAGCCTCTAGGAACTGGTGTAGGAGCGAGCATCGCGAGCGAAGCTTTTGGCGTTACCCTGTTCGCGAGCAGAGCTCGCTCCTACGATTCGGCAGATGGCTGCCGAACGGCATTGCACACCAAGCTGCGAGAACGACCATGGAATTCGAAAAACTGCTGCGTCTGATGGTGGAAAAAGGCGGCTCCGACCTGTTCATCACCGCTGGCGTACCGCCGTCGATGAAGGTCAACGGCAAGATCATGCCGGTGACCAAGAACGCCATGTCGCCGGAGCAGACCCGCGAGACCGTGCTCGGCGTGATGAACGAGGCGCAGCGCCGCGATTTTGCCGAGAACCACGAGTGCAACTTCGCCATCAGCGCCCGCGGCATCGGCCGTTTCCGCGTCAGCGCCTTCTATCAGCGCAACCTGGTGGGCATGGTGCTGCGCCGCATCGAGACCAACATCCCCACCATCGACGACCTCAAGCTGCCGGAAATCCTCAAGAAGCTGGCGCTGACCAAGCGCGGCCTGGTGCTGTTCGTCGGCGCCACCGGCACCGGCAAGTCCACCTCGCTGGCGGCGATGATCGGCTACCGCAACAAGAACAGCAGCGGCCACATCATCTCCATCGAAGACCCGATCGAATACATCCACCAGCACCAGAACTGCATCGTCACCCAGCGCGAGGTGGGCATCGACACCGAGTCCTTCGAGGTGGCGCTGAAGAACACCCTGCGCCAGGCGCCGGACGTGATCCTGATCGGCGAGGTGCGCACCCGCGAGACCATGGACCACGCCGTGGCTTTCGCCGAAACCGGCCACCTGTGTCTGGCCACCCTGCATGCCAACAACGCCAACCAGGCGCTGGACCGCATCATCAACTTCTTCCCGGCGGATCGGCAGAACCAGGTGTGGATGGACCTGTCGCTCAACCTCAAGGCCATCGTCGCTCAGCAACTGATTCCAACCCCGGATGGCAAAGGTCGCCGCGCGGTGATCGAGGTGTTGATCAACACCCCGCTGGCCGCCGACCTGATCCGCAAGGGCGAGGTGCACGAGCTCAAGGGCCTGATGAAGCGCTCCACCGAGCAGGGCATGCAGACCTTCGACCAGGCACTGTACAACCTCTACACCCAGGGCGAGATCACCTACGAAGACGCGCTGCTCTACGCCGACTCGGCCAACGACCTGCGGCTGATGATCAAGCTCGGCTCGGAAACCGACGGCGACCACCTGACCAGCATGTCCCAGGGCCTGGCGCTGGAGGTCAGCGAGGAAGATCCGGGGCGTCGCTTCCGCTGACGCTGCCAGACGGGGGACGCGCTGCGTCCCCTTCGTTTGTCCCGCCAATGCGTTTGCCCTTCCTGCCCGCCAGCACCAATGCCTGGCCATCGCGTTGCGCGCCGGCGCGCGCTTCGCTCATCAGTTGCGGGATCAATGGCCCTTCCGGCAGGTGCTTCCAGAATCTCAGCGGCAGGTGCTGCTGCAGCACCGAGCGGTTGAGCCGGGCCGGGTTGAAGGTGCTGCCGTAATAGGCACGCCACAGGGCCTGGCCGCCATCCTCGGGCTGCTCTGCCCAGGCTTGCCACTGCGCCGGGCAGCGGCGCTCGTGCTGCAGGCGCTGGCCGTCCCAGTACACGCCGTCACGCGGCGTGGCGATCAGCCAGCTGTGCTTTCCCAGGCGCTCGGCGAAGTGGCCGCTGGCCGCGGCGAGAATGTCGTGCGCCGGTTCGAACCAGGCGACGAAGTCCGGCGCACCTGATGCCTTGCAGGGCTGGAAACGCACGAAAGCATGCAGGTGATGGGCTTCGCGGCGCACCGCCTTGAGCCGGCGATGCAGCTCGCTGCCGTCGGGGTCGCCGGCCAGCACGGCGCTGCGTTCGCCCTGCACGAAGCGCCAGAGCACGCGGTAGAGCAGGCTCCAGCGCTCGTCGCCACGGTACTGCGCGGCGCTTTCCAGCAATTGCAGCAGCTCGGGCGACACACGCAGACGGTCGCTGGGCTGCGGCGCGCGTTCGGCGGGTTGGTCGAACAGGCCGGGCGCCGCCTCTTCGTCCAGCCATTGCAACTGATGCGGCGCCAAGCCCTGCAACAGGGCGCGCCGCGCGACCTGGCGCCAGGTGGCGAAGCTGCCGTCGAAGCGCAGGCTGTGCATCACCACAGGGCCATCTGCGCCGGGGTGTCGCGCAGTTGCTGGCGCAGCACCAGGGATTCGTGCTCGGCCCGCGGCGGGCGGTAGTCCTGGGTGACGATAAAGGGCTTGGCCTTTTCCAGCGCGCAGCGCAGGCGCGTGAGGTCCTCATAGCGGATGCGCCGTTCGCGGCGCAGTGCGCCCAGGCGCCTGGCGCTGAGCACGCCGATGCCCGGTACGCGGGCGATCAATGATTCATCGGCGCGGTTCAGATCCACCGGAAACTGCTCGCGATTGGCCAGCGCCCAGGCCAGCTTGGGGTCGATGTCCAGCGCCAGGTTGCCGGGGCCGGCCAGCAGTTCGCTGGCGCTGAAGCCATAGCCGCGCATGAGGAAATCCGCCTGGTACAGGCGATGTTCGCGCAGCAGCGGTGGCGCCTCGAAGGGCACCGTCTTCGGGCTCTGCGGAATCGGGCTGAAGGCCGAGTAGTAGACGCGGCGCAGGCGGTAGTCGTGATAGAGGCTCTGGGCGTTGTGCAGGATGGTGCTGTCGTCGGTGGCGTCGGCGCCGACGATCATCTGCGTGCTCTGCCCGGCCGGAGCGAAGCGCGGCGCGCGGCGCTCTTCCTGGGCCTCGCGCTCGCCCTGGTGGATGCTGTGCATGGCCTGGTGAATGCTGGCGACGTTCTTTTCCGGCGCCAGGCGCACCAGGCTGGTTTCGGTGGGCAGTTCGATATTGACGCTGAGGCGGTCGGCATACAGGCCGGCCTCGGCGATCAGCTCCGGCGCGGCATCGGGGATGGTCTTCAGATGAATGTAGCCACGGAACTGGTGCTCCTGGCGCAGCAGCTTGGCGACGCGGATCAGCTGCTCCATGGTGTAGTCGGCCGAGCGGATGATGCCGGAGCTGAGGAACAGGCCGCTGATGCAGTTGCGTTTGTAGAAGTCCAGGGTCAGGGTGACCACTTCCTCGGGGGTGAAGCGCGCACGCGGCACGTCGCTGGAGCGGCGGTTGATGCAGTACTGGCAGTCGTACAGGCAGAAGTTGGTCAGCAGGATCTTCAGCAGCGCCACGCAGCGGCCGTCCGGCGTGTAGCTGTGGCAGATGCCCATGCCGTTGGTCGAACCGATGCCGTCCTGGCCCTTGGAGCTGCGCTTGGGCGCGCCGCTGCTGGCGCAGGAGGCGTCGTACTTGGCAGCGTCGGCGAGGATGGTGAGCTTCTCGATCAGTTGCATGGCGGGCGCTCGAATGCTGTTTTTATATACAGTATATGGGCGTCGCGGCCCTATCAAGTCATTGGCACTGGGCGGGCGGGGGAAACCTTGCGTAGAGTGGGGCGTCTGACACTGTCCATCGCACAAGGAGATTGCCATGCAACGACAGGACACCCACAGCAAGCTGATCGGCTACCTGCTGTGGATTTTCGGCTTCCTCGGTTCGCACCGTTTCTACTACGGCAGGCCGGTGACCGGCACCATCTGGTTCTTCACCCTCGGCCTGCTGTTCATCGGCTGGATAATCGACCTGTTCCTGATCCCTTCGATGGACCGCGAGGCCGACCTGCGCTTTACCGCCGGTGATACCGACTACAACGTCGCCTGGATCCTGCTGACCTTCCTCGGCATCTTCGGCGTGCACCGCATGTACCAGGGCAAGTGGCTCACCGGAATCCTCTATCTGCTGACCGGCGGCCTGTTCCTGCTCGGCGTGCTCTACGACTTCTGGACGCTGAATACGCAGATCTCGATCAAGAACGCGCAGCGCGGTTGATCGCGTGGTGCGCACGGCGCACCCTACGAAAAAGGGCATCCCGCGGGATGCCCTTTTTTGTTGCGCGCGGCGGATCAATCGTCGCCGTCGTCCTCGTCGGCGCCGTCGACCTTCATGCCCAGTTCCTTGATCTTGCGCGTCAGGGTGTTGCGGCCCCAGCCCAGCAGCAGGGCGGCGTCGCGGCGGCGGCCGGCGGTGTGCTTGAGCGCGGTCTCGATCATGATCCGCTCGAACGCCGGCACGGCGCTGTCGAGCAGGTTGGATTGGCCGCGCGCCAGGGCCTGGTCGGCCCACAGGCGCAGGGCCTGTTCCCAGTTGGTCACCGGTGCGGCGTCCTGCGGCTGGCTGAGCAGCTCCGGCGGCAGGTCGTCGACGTGCACTTCGCGGCCCGAGGCCATCACCGTGATCCAGCGGCAGGTGTTCTCCAGCTGGCGCACGTTGCCCGGCCAGGGCAGGTGCTTGAGGTAGTCCTCGGTCTCGCCCTTGAGCAGTTTGGGCTCGACCGCCAGTTCCTGCGCGGCGCGGGCGAGGAAGTGATGGGCCAGGGTAGGGATGTCCTCGCGGCGGTCGGCCAGGCGCGGGATATGGATGCGGATGACGTTGAGGCGGTGGAACAGGTCCTCACGGAACTTGCCGGCCTGCACCAGGGTTTCCAGGTTCTGGTGGGTGGCGGCGATGATGCGCACGTCCACCTTGACCGGGGTATGCCCGCCGACCCGGTAGAATTCGCCGTCGGCCAGCACGCGCAGCAGGCGCGTCTGGGTGTCGGCCGGCATGTCGCCGATCTCGTCGAGGAACAGGGTGCCGCCGTCGGCCTGCTCGAAGCGGCCGCGGCGCTGGTTGGCGGCGCCGGTGAAGGCACCCTTCTCGTGGCCGAATAGCTCCGATTCCATCAGGTCCTTGGGGATGGCCGCCATGTTCAGCGCGATAAAGGGCGATGCCGCGCGCGGGCTGTGGCGGTGCAGGGCGTGGGCCACCAGCTCCTTGCCGGTACCGGATTCGCCGTTGATCAGCACGGTGATATTGGAGTGGCTGAGGCGGCCGATGGCGCGGAACACCTCCTGCATCGCCGGCGCCTCGCCGATGATTTCCGGGGTGCGCGCCTGGGCGGCCGGGGCGGCCAGGCTCTGCTGCTCCTGGGCGTGCTGGAAGGCGCGCTTGACCAGGGACACCGCCTCGTCGACGTCGAACGGCTTGGGCAGGTACTCGAAGGCGCCGCCCTGGTAGCTGGCCACCGCGCTGTCGAGGTCCGAGTGTGCGGTCATGATGATCACCGGCAGGCGCGGGTACAGCTCGCGGATGCGTGCCAGCAGGTCGAGGCCGCTGGCGCCGGGCATGCGAATGTCGGAGATGATCACGTCCGGTTGCTGGCGGGTCAGGCGGCTGAGTACACCGTCGGCACTGTCGAAGCTCTGGGTGGTCATGCCTTCCTGCTGCAGCGCCTTTTCCAGCACCCAGCGGATGGAACGATCGTCGTCGACAATCCAGACGGTTTCACTGCGGCTCATGGCGAGGTTGCTCCTTGTTCCAGCGGCAGGAAGATCGAGAACACGGTGTGGCCGGGGTGGCTCTCGCATTCGATCAGGCCCTGGTGCTGACTGATGATGTTCTGGGTGATGGCCAGGCCCAGGCCGGTGCCGTCGGCCCGCCCGCTGACCATGGGGTAGAAGATGGTTTCCTGCAGCTCGGCGGGGATGCCCGGGCCGTTGTCGATGATCTCCACCTTGACCACCAGGCGGTGGCGGGTGTGGCCGATGGTGAACTGGCGCAGGGTGCGGGTGCGCAGGCTGATGCGGCCCAGGCCCATGTCGTGTTTCTGCCCGGCGATGGCCTGCATGGCGTTGCGCACTATGTTGAGCACCGCCTGGATCAGCTGCTCGCGGTCGATCAGCAGGTCGGGGATGCTCGGGTCGTAGTCGCGCACCAAAGTGATGCCGCCCTGGCTCTCCGCCTCGATCAGGTTGGCGACCCGCTCCAGCACCTCGTGGATATTGGTCATCGCCAGCGACGGCAGCTTGTTCGAGCCGAGCATACGGTCCACGAGATTTCTCAGCCGGTCGGCTTCCTCGATGATGACGTTGGTGTAGTCCTTCAGGTGCTCTTCCGGCAGCTCGCGCGCCAGCAGCTGGGCCGCGCCGCGGATGCCGCCGAGCGGGTTCTTGATCTCGTGGGCCAGGCCACGCACCAGCAGCTTGGTGGTTTCCTGCTTGGACAGCTGCGCCTCTTCCTTGGTGATGCGCAGCAGGCGGTCGCGCGGGTGCACTTCCAGCAGCAGCAGGGTCTGGCCGCGGTTGAACAGCGGGGTGACGGCGTAGTCGACGGTCAGGGTCTGGCCGGTGACCGAGGTCAGCACCGCCTCGCGCTTGTTGAACGGGTGCGCCTGTTCCACCGCCTGGCGCAGCGACGACAGCGCCTCGGGCGATTCGGTGAACAGCTCGCTGATGAACTGGCCATGGCTGCGCTGGCCGCTGACGGCCAGGAGCATTTCCGCCGCCGGGTTCATGTACTCGAGGCGCAGCTGGCTGTCGAGCAGCAGGGTGGCGGTGGTCAGGTTGTCGAGTAGCAGGCGGTGCAGGGCGTCGTTGATGGTCATAGGCAGCGCGTTCCGGCAATGGGCAGGAAAATGCAAGAAGCAAACCAAAGCCCCGAAAAGACGCATGTTCTCTGCGCCCTGGCGGGTTTTCGCGGGGTTGCGGCGCAGTGGGGCGGGCAATTACGACCCAAAATAGGGACAGCTTAGGAGGTGGTGCGCGCCATTGCACCACAAAGGTGCAATGGCGTTCAGAGGAAGGGCAGGATGCTGACTTCTTCCTTGGGCTTGTCCTTCAGCGGGCACTCGGGGCGCACGCCGTAGTCGTCCTTCTGGCAGGGGTTGACCTTGCGTTTCTGTGCCAGCGACATGCGGTGCATATGGAAGGGCTGGGGCGGGGTGCGCTCCACGGTCAGGCCGGCGGCGTCGATGATCTCCACGGCCAGCAGGTGGGTGCCGCGGTCGACGTGCTGCAGTGGAAACACCGGGCTGCGGCTCGGTTCGCCCTGCACCTGGCCGTCGAGCAGCAGGCGGTAGCTGTGCCCGGGCAGCAGGCCGGGTTCGCTGGTGGCGGTGACGATCAGGTCGCCCGAGGCGTTGTGCACCGAGGCGTCCGGCTCGGGCACCAGGATGCGCAGCAGCTGGTAGTGGATGGCCATCTTGCTCACCGCGGCGGGGGCCGCGGGCGCCGCTGCGCTGCCCGGCTGGCTGAGCTGCACGCTGTTGGAGGGGGCGAGGATCACCGGCTGCGCGCTGTTGCTGCGCGGCTTGTCGGTGAACACCCGGTTACCCTCGGCGTCGACGTAGGTGTAGACCTGCGCCAGGGCGCCCTGGGCGATCAGTAGCAGGCAGAGAAGCAGTGGACGCATGGGTCAGTTCGCCGGTTTCGGAGTGGGTTTGGGCGGTGGGGGTGGCGGCCGCAGCGCCGGGCTGCTGGTGTTGACCCGCTGCACGGTGAAGGTGACGCTGGCGCTCTGCTGGATCGCCCGGTCGCCGCTGAGCACCTCGACTGCCAGGCTGTGTTCGCCGCGGTCGACGTTGACCAGTTGCAGGCGCGGCACGTTGCTCGCCTGGCCGTGCGGCTGGCCGTCCAGCAGCAGGCGCAGGCGGTGGCCGGCGGCCAGGCGCGGCTGGATGTCGACGCCGACGCTGAAGGTGCCGTTGTTGGCGCGCATGGCTTCATCGTCGGGGATGCCGGTCAGGCTCAGCACCGAGTAGGGCGCCTCGGCCTGCGCGGTCGGTTCGCTGCCGGCGGCCGGCGCGCTGGGCGCCTGCATTTCCACCGTGTTGGTCGGCGGCAGGCTGACGCTCTCGGCGGCGGTGCCGTCCGGCGGCTGGTTGGTGAACACCGTGTTGCCGTTGGCATCGGTGTACTTGTAGATCTGCGCGGCGGCCGGCAGGGCCAGGCCGAGCAGCAGGCAAGCGAGCAACGGGCGCATGGGCCATTTCCTCCCTGGGTGATGCGGCTAAGCCTTGCACCGGCAAGGCGCCCTGGCAAGTGCCGTGCTGTGGCGTTGTGATGCATAAGATGAAAGCGGGGCAGGGGGCGTCGGGGGCGCCGAGGATCCGAAAACGTGGGCGGGTATTTTGGTGTGTGCGGTGCAGGTGCAAAAAAGCCCCGCCAGGCAGGGCCGGGCGGGGCTTTCGAGTGCGCCGCACAGGGCGGCGCGAGTCTGGCTTAGACGCTGTAGTACAGGTCGTATTCCAGCGGGTGCACGAAGGTGCGCACCTTGATTTCTTCTTCGCTCTTCAGCTCGATGTAGGCATCGATGAAGTCGTCGGAGAACACGCCGCCCTTGGTCAGGAACGCGCGGCCCTTGTCCAGCTCTTCCAGGGCTTCCTTCAGGCTGCCGCACACCTGCGGGATCAGCTTGCCTTCTTCCGGCGGCAGATCGTACAGGTTCTTGTCGGCGGCATCGCCGGGGTGGATCTTGTTCTGGATGCCGTCCAGGCCGGCCATCAGCAGCGCGGCGAAGCACAGGTAGGGGTTGGCCGCCGGGTCCGGGAAGCGCGCTTCGATGCGGCGGGCTTTCGGGCTGGATACGTAAGGGATACGGATCGAGGCGGAGCGGTTACGGGCCGAGTAGGCCAGCATGACCGGGGCTTCGAAGCCCGGAACCAGACGCTTGTAGGAGTTGGTCGACGGGTTGGTGAAGCCGTTCAGGGCCTTACCGTGCTTGATGATGCCGCCGATGAAGTACAGGGCGGTCTCGGACAGACCGGCATAGCCTTCGCCAGCGAAGGTGTTCTTGCCGTCCTTGGAGATCGACATGTGCACGTGCATGCCCGAGCCGTTGTCGCCGTACAGCGGCTTCGGCATGAAGGTCGCGGTCTTGCCGTAGGCGTCGGCGACGTTGTGCACGCAGTACTTCAGGGTCTGAACTTCGTCAGCCTTGGCCACCAGGGTGTTGAACTTCACGCCGATCTCGTTCTGACCGGCAGTGGCCACTTCGTGGTGGTGCACTTCGACGACCAGGCCCATTTCTTCCATGGCGTTGCACATGGCGGTACGGATTTCGTGGTCGTGGTCGCACGGCGGAACCGGGAAGTAACCGCCCTTGACGGCCGGGCGGTGGCCCTTGTTGCCGCCTTCGACGTCGCCGTCGGTCATCCAGGAGCCTTGCTCGGAGTAGATCTTGAACATCGAGCCGGAGATGTCGGACTTGAACTTCACTTCGTCGAAGATGAAGAACTCCGGCTCCGGGCCGACGAACACGGTGTCGCCGATGCCGGTGGTCTTGAGGAACTCTTCGGCGCGCTTGGCGATCGAGCGCGGGTCGCGGTCGTAGCCTTGCATGGTGCTCGGCTCGATGATGTCGCAGACCAGGATCAGGGTCGGCTCTTCGGTGAAGGGGTCGAGCACGGCGGTGTCGTCGACCGGCATCAGGATCATGTCGGAGGCTTCGATGCCTTTCCAGCCATGAATGGAGGAGCCGTCGAACATCTTGCCGTGTTCGAAGAAATCGTCGTCCAGGGCGTCGCGAGCCGGCATGGTCACGTGGTGCTGCTTGCCCTTGGTATCGGTGAAGCGCAGGTCTACCCACTTCACGTCGTGTTCTTTGATCAGTTGAACAGCCTTAGACATGTTGTCCTCCAGGTGGAAAAGGCTCGCTTCGTGGAGCCCCGATATGTGCGGTGAAGCCCGGCGGGATAGTCCTCCAGGGCAACCTGCCTCACAAGGGAGCAAATTGCATGCCAGTGCCCCGGAATGGACGGAGGCCCGAAAACTCAGGCGCTGCGCGGCCTGCATGGGGCATGCGCAGGAATATTTGCACCATTTGAGGGCTGTCAAATATCGCGGCGTACTATTTTGGTGCGACCGGTAAGGCGTGCAGTATTTTTGGTCAAAGCTTGAGCAATTTCCGCTATAATCCGCGCCCCTGTTTTTCCGTCGCCCCTGCAGGCGCCCAATTCATGAAGCTGATCGTCAAAGTTTTCCCGGAAATCACCATCAAGAGCCGCCCGGTGCGCAAGCAGTTCATCCGCCAGTTGGGGAAGAACATCCGCACCGTGCTGCGCGACCTCGACCCCGAGTTGAAGGTCACCGGTGTGTGGGACAACCTGGAGGTCGAGACCGACCTGGACGATCCGCGCCTGCTGGCCGAGATGACCGAGCGCCTGCGCTGCACTCCGGGTATCGGCCTGTTCCTCGAGGTCAACGAGTACCCGCTGGGTGATCTGGACGACATCACCGAGCACTGCAAGCGCCACTACGCCGACCAGCTGCCGGGCAAGATCTTCGCCGTGCGCTGCAAGCGCGGCGGCAAGCACGCCTTCAGCTCCATCGACGTCGAGCGCCACGTCGGCTCGCGCCTGCGCCAGGAGTGCAATGCGGCTGGCATCGACCTGAAGAGGCCGGAAGTCGAAGTGCGCATGGAGATTCGCGACCAGCGTCTGTTCGTCGTCCATCACCGCCACGAAGGCCTCGGCGGCTACCCGCTGGGCTCGCTGGAGCAGACCCTGGTGCTGATGAGCGGCGGCTTCGACTCCACCGTGGCGGCCTACCAGATGATGCGCCGCGGCCTGGTCAGCCACTTCTGCTTCTTCAACCTCGGCGGTCGCGCCCACGAGCTTGGCGTGATGGAAGTGGCCCACTACCTGTGGCAGAAGTTCGGCCGTTCGCAGCGCGTGCTGTTTATCAGCGTGCCGTTCGAAGAGGTGGTCGGCGAGATCCTCGGCAAGGTCGACAACAGCCAGATGGGCGTGATCCTCAAGCGCATGATGCTGCGCGCCGCCACCCGCATGGCCGAGCGCCTGGAGATCGAGGCGCTGGTCACCGGCGAGGCGATCAGCCAGGTCTCCAGCCAGACCCTGACCAACCTGGCGGTGATCGACGCGGCCACCGACATGCTGGTGATGCGCCCGCTGATCGCCAGCCACAAGCAGGACATCATCGACACCGCCACGCGCATCGGCACCGCCGAGTTCGCCAAGCACATGCCCGAGTATTGCGGGGTGATTTCGGTCAACCCGACCACCAAGGCCCGCGGTTATCGCATCGAGCGCGAAGAAGCGCAGTTCGACATGGCCATCCTCGAGCGTGCCCTGGAGCGCGCCACCCTGCTGCCCATCGACCGGGTGATCGACGAGCTGGGCAAGGACGTGCAGGTCGAGGAGGTGCGCGAGGCGCTGGCCGGGCAGATCGTCATCGACATCCGCCACCCCGATGCCGCCGAGGACGAGCCGCTCGAGTTGCCCGGCATCGAGGTGCAGGTGCTGCCGTTCTACGCGCTGAACAACAAGTTCAAGGAACTGGATGAGAACCGCCAGTACCTGCTGTATTGCGACAAGGGCGTGATGAGCCGCCTGCATGCCCACCACCTGCTGAGCGAGGGGCATGCCAATGTGCGCGTTTATCGTCCGGCATAAGACGCCCGGGCTGAACGGCGGCAGTATCCGCCACCGCCCTCCCGACCGCTCTGCCTGCTGATCCCGTTTTCTTCATATTCGTCGTCCACACTGGGCGACACACCGCATCCTCTGATCGAGATACACACAGTGATCGAAAATCTGCGCAACATCGCCATCATCGCCCACGTCGACCATGGCAAGACCACCCTCGTCGACGCCCTGCTGCGTCAGTCCGGCACCCTGGAACGCAACGAGCTCAACGACGAGCGCGTGATGGACAGCAACGACCAGGAAAAAGAGCGCGGCATTACCATTCTGGCCAAGAACACCGCCATCAAGTGGAACGACTACCGCATCAACATCGTCGACACCCCCGGCCACGCCGACTTCGGCGGCGAAGTCGAGCGCGTGATGTCGATGGTCGACTCCGTACTGCTGGTGGTCGACGCCCAGGACGGCCCGATGCCGCAAACCCGTTTCGTGACCAAGAAGGCCTTCGAAGCCGGTCTCAAGCCGATCGTCGTGATCAACAAGATCGACCGTCCCGGCGCGCGTCCGGACTGGGTCATGGACCAGATCTTCGACCTGTTCGACAACCTCGGCGCCACCGATGAGCAGCTCGACTTCCAGGTCGTCTACGCCAGCGCCCTGAACGGTATTGCCGGTCTCGACCACACCGCCATGGCCGAAGACCTGACCCCGCTGTACCAGGCCATCGTCGACCACGTGCCGGCGCCGAACGTCGACCTCGACGGCCCGTTCCAGATGCAGATTTCCGCGCTGGACTACAACAGCTTCCTCGGCATCATCGGCGTTGGCCGTATTGCCCGTGGCAAGATCAAGCCGAACACCCCGGTGACTGCCATCGACGTCGACGGCAAGAAGCGTAACGGCCGTATCCTCAAGCTGATGGGCCACCACGGCCTGCACCGCGTCGACGTCGAAGAAGCCACCGCCGGCGACATCGTCTGCGTCAGCGGTATGGACCAGCTGTTCATCTCCGACACCCTGTGCGACATCAACCACGTCGAAGCGATGAAGCCGCTGACCGTCGACGAGCCGACCGTCTCCATGACCTTCCAGGTCAACGACTCGCCGTTCTGCGGCAAGGAAGGCAAGTTCGTCACCAGCCGCAACATCAAGGAGCGCCTGGACAAAGAGCTGCTGTACAACGTGGCCCTGCGTGTCGAGGAAGGCGACAGCGCCGACAAGTTCAAGGTCTCCGGTCGTGGCGAGCTGCACCTGTCGGTGCTGATCGAAACCATGCGCCGCGAAGGTTTCGAAATGGGCGTTGGCCGCCCGGAAGTGATCATCCGTGAAGTCAACGGCGTCAAGCAGGAGCCGTACGAGAACGTCACCATCGACATCCCTGAAGAATCCCAGGGCAAGGTCATGGAAGAAATGGGCCTGCGTAAGGGCGACCTGACCAACATGTCGCCGGACGGCAAAGGTCGCGTGCGTCTGGAATACAACATCCCGGCGCGCGGTCTGATCGGCTTCCGTAACCAGTTCCTGACCCTGACCAACGGCGCGGGCATCCTGACCTCGATCTTCGACCGTTATGACACCGTCAAGCCGGGCAGCATGTCTGGCCGTCAGAACGGCGTACTGGTATCGATCGATACCGGCAAGGCGCTGACCTACTCCCTGGAAACCCTGCAGGCGCGCGGCAAGCTGTTCGTCGAGCACGGCCAGGAAATCTACAATGGTCAGATCGTCGGCCTGAACAGCCGCGACAACGACCTGGGCGTCAACCCCACCAAGGGCAAGAAGCTCGACAACATGCGCGCTTCGGGCAAGGACGAAACCATTGCCCTGGTGCCGCCGGTGCGCTTCACCCTGGAGCAGGCTCTGGAATTCATCCAGGACGACGAGCTGTGCGAAGTGACGCCAAAGTCGATCCGTCTGCGCAAGAAGATCCTCGACGAAGGCGAGCGCACCCGCGCTGCCAAGAAAGCCAACAAGGCCTGACCCATAGCGGCTAGCCTCGAGCTGTTAATGAAAAGCCCCGCCAGAGCGATCTGGCGGGGCTTTTTGTTGGGGGCACCGTTAGTCGTTGTGCCCCTGTCGGAGCGGCTGCGGCTGCGAAGCTCCTGCGCGGCCTTGGTCTCCCGCTCTTCCTGTTTTGTTGGGGGCAGGGATTCTCGCGACTAAATCGGTTCGCCGTCCGCCGCTCCTAGCGTTTGGGCGTGGCGCCGCCAAAAGAAAGCCCCGGCATCCGCCAGGATGCCGGGGCCTGCAGGCTGATTCAGCCGCGCCGTGGACGACAGGCCAGCAGCCCGTAGGCCGCCAAGCCGATCACCAGCAGCAGGCTCAGCGTCATCACTCGCCGGCCACCTGGCGCAACTGCGCCGGGGCTTCGCCGAGGTTGTTGAGCATGCGTTCGCTGTACCAGTCGATGAAGTTGACCACGCCGAACTCGTAGGTCTTCGAGTAGGGGCCGGGCTGGTAGGCGGTGGAGTTGATGCCGCGCTGGTTTTCCTCGCCGAGGCGACGGTCCTGGTCGTTGGTGGCGTCCCACACCTGACGCAGGCGCTCGACGTCGTAATCGACGCCTTCCACCGCGTCCTTGTGCACCAGCCACTTGGTGATCACCACCGTTTCCTGGGCGCTGATCGGCCACACGGTGAAGTTGATCAGGTGGTCGCCCATGCAGTGGTTCCACGAATGGGGCAGGTGGAGGATGCGCATGGAGCCCAGGTCCGGGTTCTTGATCCGCCCCATCAGCTTCTTGCAGCCCTGCTTGCCGTCCATGGTCATGGACACGGTGCCCTTGAGCAGCGGCATGCGTACGATGCGGTTACGCAGGCCGAAGCCGGCATGCGCGTAGGGAATCTTCTCCGCGTCCCAGGCGGCGGCGCATTCGGCGACGTGATCCTTGAATTCCTGGGTCGCGCGCGGGTCGTTGGTGTCGTCCCACTCCAGCAGGGTGTTGAGCAGCTCCGGGTGCGAGCCGTTGCAGTGGTAGCACTCGCGGTTGTTCTCGATCACCAGCTTCCAGTTGGCTTTCTCCTTCATGGTGCTCTGCACCGCGACCTTGGTGTTCTCCATGTCGTACGGCTCCATGTAGTGAGCCAGGGTGGCGAGGAACTCGTCGATCGCCGGCGGGTTTTCCGCCAGGCTGATGAAGATGAAACCACCGGCGCTCTTGCAGTGCACCGGCTTGAGGCTGTAGTCCTTGAGGTCGAAGTCGGCGCCCATCTCGGTGCCGGCGAACAGCAGGCGGCCGTCCAGTTCATAGGTCCACTGGTGGTAGGGGCAGACCAGCTTGGCCACCTTGCCCTTGTCGCTCACGCACAGGCGCGAGCCGCGGTGGCGGCAGACGTTGTGGAAGGCATGGATCTGCCCCTCGGCGCCGCGGACCACGAGAATCGGGTTGTCGCCGAGCTGCAGGGTGAGGAAGTTGCCCTTGGCCGGGATTTCGCAGGTCATGCCGGCGATCAACCACTCCTTGTGGAAGATCTCCTGCATGTCGATCTGGAACAGCCGCTCGTCGTTGTAGAAGGGTTGTGGCAGCGAGAAGGTGCGCTCGCGCTCGCGCAGCATGCCGGCGGTGGCCTTGCGTGCGGGCTCCAGCGGGTCGCCCAGGCTCAGGGTGTGGGTGCAGTCCATCGGTGACTCCTCATGGCTGGCGCGGGGGCGGCAGCCGCAAAAGTGGCTGATACGGTGGTGACGCAAGGCGTTGTGGCGGCTGCTGCGAGCGGTTCGGCGGCCGCGCGTTGTCGGGTTTGCTCTGAGGCTGAGTGTGGATTCGCCGCGCCGCGAAACCTTATCCATGGGCGACATGGCCGAATGCGTTTCCGACGCGCCAGGCCCCGTGCCAAGCGGCAGGTCGCGATGAGCATGCCGATGTCGCTGGCAGATAAATGAGGGCCCGCGGCGTTTCGCACAATCGATGCCATATAGGCCGATGTCCGGCCGCGTGGAGAGCCGTTCATGACCACCAACGCCTTCCTCAACCCGGTTACCACCCAGACCTGGAGCAACGGCCGCCATCTGGTGCGTTGCGTCAAGGTGATCCAGGAAACCTGGGACGTGCGCACCTTCTGTTTCATGGCCGATCAGCCGGTACTGTTCTTCTTCAAGCCGGGACAGTTCGTCACCCTGGAGCTGGAGATCGAGGGTGCGCCGATCATGCGCTCCTACACCATCTCCAGCTCGCCGTCGGTGCCCTACAGCTTCTCCATCACCGTCAAGCGGGTGCCGGGCGGCAAGGTGTCGAACTGGCTGCACGACAACCTCAACGAGGGCGACCAACTGCCGGTGCACGGTCCGGTGGGGCTGTTCAACGCCATCGATTTCCCCTCCGACAAGGTGCTGCTGCTGTCCGGCGGCGTCGGCATCACCCCGGTGATGTCGATGGCGCGCTGGTTCTTCGACACCAACGGTGCGGTGGACATGTGCTTCGTGCACAGCGCGCGCACGCCCAAGGACATCATCTACCACCGCGAATTGCGCCACATGGCCTCGCGCATCAACAACTTCAAGCTGCACCTGATCTGCGAGAAGTACGAGATCGGCGAAACCTGGTCCGGCTACCGCGGTTACCTCAACCAGAAGATGCTGGAGCTGATCGCCCCGGACTTCATGGAGCGTGAGGTGTTCTGCTGCGGCCCGACGCCCTATATGAGTGCGGTCAAGCGCCTGCTCGAGGCCAACGGCTTCGACATGCGTCGTTACCACGAGGAATCCTTCGGCGCGACGCCGCCCGAGGCCAAGGCCGATGCCCTGGAGCACGCCGCCGAGGCCGCCGACGCGCCGGAGATACCGGCGGCCGACCTCAACCAGGTGGAGTTCGTCAGCACCGGCAAGAGCATCCGCGTCGCCCCCGGCGAAACCGTGCACGCCGCCGCCGCCAAGCTCGGCCTGCACATCCCCAAGGCGTGCGGCATGGGCATCTGCGGCACCTGCAAGGTGATGAAGACCGCCGGCGAGGTGGACATGGAGCACAACGGCGGGATCACCGACGAGGACGTTGCCGAGGGCTACATCCTGTCCTGCTGCAGCGTGCCCAAGGGTGACGTGGCGATCGATTACTGAGTGGCGCCCGGCGCTGGCGGCTGGCGGGGATTTGGCTAGTCTTCACAGGGCTCCCGGCGCGTAGTCTTCATCCCGCAGTAGAGGTGTTCCCAGGGGCATGGGCGGGAACGGACGGCGTTCGTTCCCTTTGCCGGGGCTGCATGCGGCGCGCAAGTCGCGCAGCTGTTTCCCCATATTGCGTGCAGGGGGCCTCGGGATGGGGTGCAACAAAAGACGCGGGCGGGGGGCGGTGCGGGCTGGCGGCCGTCTTCCCTGGGCGGTGCTGGTGTGTGGCGGGGTGGCCTTGAATGCGCTGGCCCTGCCGGCGGCGGCCATCGATTTCAACGGCAACGAATCGGCCGGCGACGCCGTCATCGACAACACCATCGAAGGCGTCAATTTCAACGACCAGAGCACGGCCGGCAGCGCCACCATCACCAACAGTTTCAGTGGCCTGACCTTCTTCAACGATCAGAGCACGGCCGGCAGCGCGACTATCCGCAGCGAGAACGGCGGCGCGACGATCTTCGCCGGGCAGAGCAGCGCTGGCAATGCGCTGATCATCAGTGGCGAGGAGGGTCGCACGCTCTTCACCGACAACAGCGACGGGGGCACGGCCCGGCTGGTCGCGGAGAACAGCGGCGTGGTCGACTTCTCCGAGGCGCAGGGGCCCGATGGTGCGGGGCGCTTCAGCGTCGGCTCGATCGAGGGCAACGGTAGTTTCGAACTCGGTTCGGCAGTGGTGGCGGTCGGCAGCAACAACCTGAATACGCAGGTGACCGGCTCCCTCAGCGGCGATGTGGACGGCACCCTGATCAAGGTCGGTAGCGGCACGCTGACGGTGCGCGGCGAGAACGCCAACAGCTTCGCTAGCGCCATTCGCATCGAGGGCGGGCTGATCAACTTCGACGGCGGCGACAGCCTGGGCAGCGGCAGCATCGTGCTTGATGGCGGCGGGCTGCAGTGGGGCGATGCCTCCTCCTTCGATATTTCCTCGCGGCTCGAGGCGCTGGGCGCAGCGGGTGGCACCTTCGATACCAACGGCAACGATGTGCTGCTCTCTGGCGCCATCGGCGGCAGTGGCTCGCTGACTAAAACCGGCGCGGGCGTACTCGACCTGCTGGGGCCGGCCAGCTACAGCGGCGCCACCATAGTCCAGGCCGGCACCCTGCGTCAGGGCAGCAGCGGGGGCTTCGTGCAGAACGGCGCCTATGTCATCGATGGCGGCGCGCTCGACCTCAACAGTGTCGGCCTGAGCATGGGGTCGCTGTCCGGCAGCGGCGGTCAGGTGCTGCTGGGTAGCGCCGATCTGGTGGTCGATCAGGCCCTTGATACCAGCTACGCGGGCGCTATCAGCGGCAGCGGCGGCCTATCCAAGCTGGGGGCAGGACTGTTGCTGCTCGAGGGCGAGAACGACTACAGCGGCCTCACCCAGGTGGGCGACGGCACGCTGCGTCAGGGCGGTGCGGGGGCCTTCGTCGCCGGCGGCAGCTACCTGGTCAGTGGCGGCGTGCTCGATCTCAACGGCTTCGATCTGAGCATGGGCTCGCTGTCCGGCAGCGGCGGCGAGGTGGCACTGGGCGGCGCCGACCTGACCCTGGTGCAGACGTCGGACAGCAGTTTTTCCGGCGTGATCAGCGGCAGCGGCGGCCTGATCAAGCAGGGCGATGGGCTGTTGCTGCTATCCGGCGCCAACAGTTACAGCGGCACCACCCGGATCGACGGCGGTACCTTGCGCCAGGGCGCGGCCGGCGCCTTGGCCGGAGGCGACTACGCCATCAACGCCGGGGTACTCGACCTCAATGGCTTCGACCTGGACATGGGCTCGCTGTCCGGCAGCGGCGGCGAAGTGGCGCTGGGCGCCGCCAACCTGGGCATCGAGCAGGCAGTGGACGGCACCTTCTCCGGGGTGATCGGCGGCAGCGGCGGATTGCGCAAGTCTGGCGACGGGACGCTGGTGCTGGCCGGCGCCAACAGCTATGGCGGCGTAACCCAGGTCACCGGTGGCACGCTGCGCCAGGGCAGTGCCGGCGCATTCGTCGATGGCGGGGTCTATGTGGTCGAGTTCGGCGTCCTCGATCTCAACGGTTTCGACCTGAGCATGAGCGCGCTGACCGGTGGCGGAGGCGAAGTGGCGCTGGGTTCCGCAGACCTGACCCTGGCCATGGAGTCGAGCGGCAACTTTTCCGGTTCGATCAGCGGCAGCGGCAGCCTGATCAAGCAGGGCGACGGCTTGTTGATGTTGTCTGGCGACAGCAGTTACAGCGGCGCCACGCAACTGCGCGGCGGCACCCTGCTGCAGGGCAGTCCCGGGGCATTCGTCTCGGGTGGCGACTACGTCATCGATGGCGGCGTGCTCGACCTCAACGACTTCGCCCTGAGCATGGGCTCGCTGTCCGGCAACGGCGGCGAGGTGGCGCTGGGCAGCGCCGACCTGACCCTGGTGCAGGCCGTCGACGGCAGCTTCCTCGGCGTCATCAGCGGCAGCGGCGGCCTGATCAAGCAGGGCGGCGGGACGTTGACGCTGTCCGGCAACAACAGCTACAGCGGTGTTACGCGGGTGGAGGCTGGCACCTTGCGCCAGGATTCGGCCGGCGGCCTGGTGTCCGGTGGGGCCTATGAGCTGGGCGGCGGAGTGCTGGATCTCGGCGGTTTCGACCTGAGCATGAGTGCACTGGCGGGCGCCGGCGGGCAGGTGGCGCTGAGTGGTGCGACGCTGACGGTCGATCAGGCGAGCGATACCAGCTTCGCCGGCGCCATCCTCGGTTCGGGGGCCTTCATCAAGGATGGCCCCGGTACGCTCGACCTCGGCGGCAGCCACGGCATCGATGGCATCACCGAAGTCCGCGGTGGCACCCTGGCGGTCAATGGCTCGCTGCTTTCCGCTATCCAGGTGCAGAGCGGTGGCACCCTGGGTGGTGCCGGCAGCGTCGGCAACGTACTGGTCAACAGCGGTGGCGCCCTGGCGCCGGGCAACTCCATCGGCACGCTGAACGTCGCCGGTGACCTGATCTTCAGCCCCGGCTCGGTCTACCAGGTGGAGACCGATGCCGCCGGCAATGCCGATCAGGTGCTGGTCAGCGGCCTGGCCAGCCTGGCCGGCACCGTGCAGGTGCTGGCGGAGAACGGCACCTACGCGCCGGCCACCAGCTACGGCATCCTCAGCGCCGGGCAGTTGAGCGGCCAGTTCGACAGCGTCAGCTCCAACCTGGCCTTTCTCGACCCCAGCCTGAGCTACGCCGGCAACGCCGTGACCCTGACCCTGACGCGCAACGACACCAGCTTCTCCAGCCTGGCGCGTACCCCCAACCAGCTGGCTTTCGCTCAAGCGGCCGAGAGCCTGGACGAGGACAACGAGGTCTACCGCACCCTGCTCGACCTGGGCGAGGACGAGGTGGCCGACACCTTCAACAAGCTGTCCGGCGACGCTCATGCCAGCATCGCCTCGGCGGTGATGTTCGACGACCTCAACCTGTCGCGTGCGCCGCTGGGCAACCTGCGCCGCAACCTCGCCTCGCCCGAGCGCGCGCTGCCCTACTGGGTGCAGGTGGGCGGCGGGCGCCAGCGCATCGACGACGACGGCAACGCCGGCGAGATCATCCAGGATCACGAGAGCATGCTGTTCGGTGGCGACTGGCCGGTATACGGCGACTGGCGCCTGGGTGGCGCCTTCGGCTACGGCCAGGAGCAGCTGGATGTCGATTCGCGTGACGCCAAGGCCGACTCCGACAGCTACCGCTACGCGCTGTACGGCGGCCGCGATGTCGAACTGTCGCGAGGTACGCTCAAGCTGTTCGGCGGTGGCGGCTACAGCCAGCACCAGATCGACAGCCAGCGCGACGTGCGCCTGATCGACGGCCCGGAGCGCCTGACCCGCCAGTACGACGTCAACACCGCGCAGGGCTTCGGCGAGCTGGCCTGGCACCTGAAGTTCGACGAGCCGGCCTATGTCGAGCCCTTCGTCGGCCTGCTGCTGATCGACCAGCGCAGCGACAGCTTCAGCGAGCAGGGCGGAGCCGCCGCACTGTCTGCGGACAGCCAGCGCAACGAGCTGCTCAGCACCAGCCTTGGTGTGCGCGGCCAGCAGCTGTTCCAGCTGGCCGAGCGCGATCTGCTGCTCAACGGCTCGTTCACCTGGCGGCAGATCAACGGCGACCTGCGCCCGGAACTGGACCTGCAATTGGAGGGCGGCGACAAGTTTCGCGTGTTGGGTACCGAGTTACCGCGCAACAGCTTCCTGGTCGAGCTCAACCTCGACTACTCGATCACCCCGAACATCGTCCTCGACGTCGATTACAACGGCGTGTTCAGCGACAGCAGCGAAGCCAACAATATCGCCTTCAACCTGCGCTGGAAGATGTAGGCCGGTGCGCCGCGGGCGCCGCGCGTACCGGCCTTACTGGCGTCGCGCCGCGGCGCCAGCCGTAAGCGCCTAGGTGGAGGGGGCCTGCACTCAGGCGCTCATCACCTCGCGGATATCGGCCGCCAGCTGGCGCACCCGCGTCTCGTCGGTGTCCCAGCTGCACATGAAGCGAGCGCCGCCGGCGCCGATGAAGGTGTAGAAGCGCCAGCCGCGGGCGGTGAGGGCGGCGAGCGCCGGTTCCGACAGTTGCAGGAACACGCCATTGGCCTCAACCGGGAACATCAGGCTGACGCCGGGCACGTCTTCGACCAGCGAGGCCAGCAACTGGGCGCAGCGGTTGGCATGGCCGGCGTAGCGCAGCCAGGCGTCGTCCTGCAGGATGCCGACCCAGGGCGCCGACAGGTAGCGCATCTTCGAGGCCAGCTGGCCGGCCTGCTTGCAGCGGTAGTCGAAGTCCTCGGCCAGGGCCTTGTTGAAGAACAGGATGGCCTCGCCCACCGCCATGCCGTTCTTGGTGCCGCCGAAGCACAGCACATCGACGCCGGCCTTCCAGGTCAGCTCGGCCGGGCTGCAGCCGAGGGAGGCGCAGGCGTTGGAGAAGCGCGCGCCGTCCATGTGCAGGTTCAGCCCCAGCTCCTTGCAGGTCTGGCTGATCGCGCGCACCTCGTCCGGGCGGTACACGGTGCCGACCTCGGTGGCCTGGGTCAGGGTCACCACGCGCGGCTTGGGGTAGTGGATGTCCTGGCGCTTGAGCGCCACTTCGCGGATCGCCGCGGGCGTCAGCTTGCCGTTCTCGGTACGCGCTAGCAGCAGCTTGGAACCGTTGGAGAAGAATTCCGGGGCGCCGCATTCGTCGGTCTCGACGTGGGCGGTCTCCGAGCAGATCACGCTGTGGTAGCTCTGGCACAGCGAGGCCAGGGCCAGGGAGTTGGCTGCGGTGCCGTTGAAGGCGAAGAACACCTCGCAGTCGGTCTCGAACAGGCGGCGGAAGTGGTCGGCGGCGCGCGCCGTCCATTCGTCGTCGCCATAGGCGCGCTGGTGGCCCTGGTTGGCCTCGGCCATGGCGGCCCAGGCCTCGGGGCAGATGCCGGAATAGTTGTCGCTGGCAAATTGCTGGGCGTTGTCGGGCATGGGGCGTTCCTTCTCGAGCGGGGCCGGCAGGGAGCACCGGCGGATGGCGCTACTTTACTCCGCGCGGGCCCTGGCCTGGGGCCGCCAGGGCGACAACTTGTTGTGTTCATGCGTACTGCAGGGTCGCTATCCGGACCACCGTTCGACCAATCGGCGGAACTCATGGCGACGCCGGGGGTTCACAACCCCAGGGCGGCGGTTTGCCGCCTGTCATCGAAAAGGAGTGTCTTATGAACCATCGCCACCTGCTCGCCTTCGCCCTGCCGCTGGCCGTTGCCCTGCCGTTGTCTGCGGCCGAGTGGACGGCGCAGGCGAAAACCGAATTCGTTCAGCACTGCATCAACGGCGCGCCGGCCGGCTACGAGCAGCCGCAGCTGCAGGCCTATTGCGACTGCGCCGCCGACAAGGTCAGTCGGGAGTTCAGCGAGGCCGAAGTGCAGGCGATCAGTCGCCAGTCGCCGCCCGATGCGGCGCTGCAGCAGCGTCTGGTCGAAGCCACCGGCAGCTGCGCCGGCAAGCTCAAGCCCTAGGTCAATGCCCTAAGCCAAAGCGCGCGGCTGGCGATACCCTGCGGGGTGGCCTGGTGCGCTGACGGTGGTGCGGCGTGATTGGCCCTGGAGGAGCCGGCTTGCCGGCGCTCCTGTGCCGCGATTGCCGGCAGGAGTCAGGCATCCCCGCGGCTTCTCCAGGTTCTGCCGCTTGATTGAGCAAATAACGCGCGCCCGGGCCCAGGCCCCGCAGGGCCTGGCCTGGCGCCGCCTGCCCACAGGCTGTGCACAGAACGGCGCACAGCATTTGTGCACAAGCATCTTCTATCTAATTGATTCTGCTCGATTTTTGCACGATTGCCGGAAGGCCCTGTGCGGCCTGGGTTGCAGCCTGGGCCGAACAGCCTATGCACAGTTTGCTCCACAGCATCTGTGCATAGTCCACCGCGCCGCAGCCTGGCGCCGGCTGTCGCGGGTGGATAAGTCGCCGCGCCGTCGCGCCTGGCTGTTTCTCGGCCAGCCGCGGCAAGTCCAGTGCCGGTAGGGGCTGGCGCCGACTGATCACAGCTTATACACAGCCTGGTGCACAGTATCTGTGCATGGTCTGATCTATTAACTGCTTGATATCGTTCAATAAATACACGATTCACGGCAGGCCTTGATGGGCCTGGCCCGGCGGCTTCTGCGCACGGCTTATCCACAGCTTGATCCCCGTTAATTGTGCGTAGCGCGGCCCCGCAGAGGGCGCGCCTGTTTGCGACAGCGGCATGTCGCAAACGAATGCCCTTGCGGCGTTGGCAGGCATCTGGGGTGCCAGGGGCGGCCATACCATCGCTGCACAGGCCATTCGCGCCCCCGTCCAATACCGCTGCCTTCGGGCGCCGCAGGAGAATCGAGATGTTCAGCAAGCAGGATCAGATCCAGGGTTACGACGATGAATTGCTCGCCGCCATCGACCAGGAAGAGCGTCGTCAGGAAGACCATATCGAGCTGATCGCCTCGGAAAACTACTGCAGCCAGCGCGTGATGGAGGCCCAGGGCAGCGGGCTGACCAACAAGTATGCCGAGGGCTATCCGGGCAAGCGTTATTACGGTGGTTGCGAGTACGTCGACAAGGTCGAGCAGCTTGCCATCGATCGCGCCAAGCAGCTGTTCGGCGCCGACTTCGCCAACGTCCAGCCGCACTCCGGTTCGTCCGCCAACGCCGCTGTCTATCTGGCGCTGCTCAATGCCGGTGACACCATTCTCGGCATGAGCCTGGCTCACGGTGGCCACCTGACCCACGGTGCCAAGGTGTCGTCCTCGGGCAAGCTGTACAACGCCGTGCAGTATGGCCTGAACCCGGCCACCGGCCTGATCGACTACGACGAGGTCGAGCGCCTGGCTGTCGAGCACAAGCCGAAGATGATCGTTGCCGGCTTCTCCGCCTACTCCAAGACCCTGGATTTCCCGCGTTTCCGCGCCATCGCCGACAAGGTTGGCGCGCTGCTGTTCGTCGACATGGCTCACGTTGCCGGTCTGGTTGCCGCTGGCCTGTATCCGAACCCGATTCCCTTCGCCGACGTGGTCACCACCACCACCCACAAGACCTTGCGCGGCCCGCGTGGTGGTCTGATCCTGGCCAAGGCCAACGAAGAGATCGAGAAGAAGCTCAACTCCGCCGTGTTCCCGGGCGCCCAGGGCGGCCCGCTGATGCACGTCATCGCCGCCAAGGCGGTGTGCTTCAAGGAAGCCATGGAGCCTGAGTTCAAGGCTTACCAGCAGCAGGTGATCGACAACGCTCAGGCTATGGCCAAGGTCTTCGTCGAGCGCGGTTACGAGGTGGTTTCCGGTGGTACCGACAACCACCTGTTCCTGCTCAGCCTGATCAAGCAGGGCCTGACCGGTAAGGAGGCCGATGCTGCCCTGGGTCGCGCCGGCATTACCGTGAACAAGAACGCCGTGCCGAACGACCCGCAGTCGCCGTTCGTGACCTCCGGTATCCGTATCGGTACCCCGGCCGTCACCACCCGTGGCTTCAAGGTCGCCCAGTGCCAGGCGCTGGCTGGCTGGATCTGCGACATCCTCGACCACCTCGGCGATGCCGATGTCGAGGCGCAGGTGGCCAAGCTGGTCGCCGGGCTGTGCGCGGATTACCCGGTCTATCGCTAAGCCAACCTTCTCGCTCGGTCCCTCTCGCGCAGTCGCGAGAGGGCAGTAGAACCCTGGAGCATGCCCATGCAACGTTATTCCGGCTTCGGCCTGTTCAAGCACTCGTTCAGCCATCATGAGAACTGGCAGCGCATGTGGCGTAATCCAACGCCCAAGCCGGTTTACGACGTGATCATCGTCGGCGGTGGCGGCCATGGCCTGGCCACAGCCTACTACCTGGCCAAGGAATTCGGCGTGAAGAACGTCGCCGTGGTGGAGAAGGGCTGGCTTGGCGGTGGCAACACCGCGCGCAATACCACCATCGTGCGTTCCAACTACCTGTGGGACGAGTCGGCGCACCTGTACGAGCACGCGATGAAGCTGTGGGAAGGTCTGTCGCAAGACCTCAACTACAACGTCATGTTCTCCCAGCGTGGCGTGTTCAACCTCGGTCACACCCTGCAGGACATGCGTGACATCGAGCGCCGCGTCAGCGCCAACCGCCTCAACGGTATCGACGGCGAGGTGGTGGACGCCAAGCAGGTGGCGGAGATGATCCCCTACCTGGATTGCTCGAAGAACACCCGTTACCCGATTCTCGGCGCCTCGCTGCAGCGCCGTGGCGGCGTGGCCCGTCACGACGCCGTGGCCTGGGGCTTCGCCCGTGCCGCCGACGCCCTGGGTGTTGACCTGATCCAGCAGACCGAAGTGATCGGCTTCCGCAAGGAAAACGGTGCGGTGATCGGCGTGGAAACCAGCAAGGGCTTCATTGGCGCCAAGCGCGTCGGCGTGGTCGCTGCCGGTAACTCCGGGCACCTGGCCAAGCTCGCCGGCTTCCGCCTGCCGCTGGAGTCGCACCCGCTGCAGGCGCTGGTTTCCGAGCCGATCAAACCGATCATCGACACCGTGATCATGTCCAACGCCGTGCACGGCTACATCAGCCAGTCGGACAAGGGCGACCTGGTCATCGGCGCCGGTATCGACGGCTACAACGGCTACGGCCAACGCGGTTCCTACCCGACCATCGAGCACACCCTGCAGGCCATCGTCGAGATGTTCCCGGTGCTGTCGCGCGTGCGCATGAACCGCCAGTGGGGCGGCATCGTCGACACCACGCCGGATGCCTGCCCGATCATCGCCAAGACGCCGGTGAAGAACCTGTTCATCAACTGCGGTTGGGGTACCGGCGGCTTCAAGGCCACACCGGGCTCGGGCAACGTGTTCGCTGCCAGTCTGGCCAAGGGCGAGATGCATCCGCTGGCCAAGCCCTTCTCCATCGAGCGCTTCCACAACGGTGCGCTGATCGATGAGCACGGCGCGGCCGGTGTGGCGCACTGATTTTGGCGCCCTCGCTCGCTGAGAGAGGGACGATGGTTCTCTGGAGGTACCGAGCATGCTGCACATCTTCTGCCCTCACTGTGGCGAATTGCGTTCCGAAGAAGAGTTTCACGTCAGCGGCCAGGCGCACATCGCCCGCCCGCTGGACCCGAACGCCTGCACCGACGAGGAGTGGGGCGAGTACCTGTTCTTCCGCGACAACCCGCGCGGCATCCACCACGAGCTGTGGATCCACGCGGCGGGCTGCCGCCAGTACTTCAACGTCACCCGTCACACGGTGAGCTACGAAATCCTCGAAACCTACAAGATCGGCGAACGCCCCAGCGTGACTGAGGCCTCCCTCGCCGCGAAGAAGGCCGTCGACCAAGGAGTAACGGCATGAGCCAGGTCAATCGTCTTGCCCAGGGCGGCCGCATCGACCGCAGCCAGCCCCTGACTTTCAGCTTCAACGGTCAGACCTTTCAGGGTTACGCCGGCGATACCCTGGCCGCTGCCCTGCTGGCCAACGGCGTCGACGTGGTCGGCCGCAGCTTCAAGTACTCGCGTCCGCGCGGCATAGTCGCCGCCGGTGCCGAAGAGCCCAATGCCGTGCTGCAGATCGGCTCCAGCGAGGCCACCCAGATCCCCAACGTGCGTGCCACCCAGCAGGCGCTGTACCAGGGCCTGACGGCCGCCAGCACCAACGGCTGGCCGAGCGTCAACACCGACCTGATGGGCATTCTCGGCAAGGTCGGCGGCGGCATGATGCCGCCCGGCTTCTACTACAAGACCTTCATGTACCCGCAGAACCTCTGGCTGACCTACGAGAAGTACATCCGTAAGGCCGCAGGCCTGGGCCGTGCGCCGAAGGAAAACGACCCGGACATCTACGACTACATGAACCAGCACTGCGACGTGCTGGTGGTCGGCGCCGGCCCCGCCGGTCTGGCTGCGGCCCTGGCCGCCGGGCGCAGCGGCGCGCGGGTGATCCTCGCCGACGAACAGGAAGAGTTCGGCGGCAGCCTGCTCTCCACCCGCGAGACCCTCGACGGCAAGCCGGCCGCCGACTGGGCCGCCAAGGCCATCGCCGAGCTGGAAAAGATGCCGGAAGTGACCCTGCTGCCGCGCGCCACGGTCAACGGTTACCACGACCACAACTTCCTCACCATCCATCAGCGTCTCACCGATCACCTCGGCGAAGTCGCGCCCATGGGCCAGGCGCGTCAGCGCATGCACCGCGTGCGTGCCGGTCGCGTGGTGCTGGCCACCGGCGCCCATGAGCGGCCGCTGGTGTACGCCGGCAACGACGTGCCCGGCAACATGCTGGCCGATGCGGTATCCACCTACGTGCGCCGCTACGGCGTGGCACCCGGGCAGAAGCTGGTGCTGTCGACCAACAACGATTACGCCTACCGCGTGGTGCTCGACTGGCTGGACGCCGGCCTGCAGGTGGTGGCGGTCGCCGATGCGCGCAGCAACCCGCGCGGCAGCTGGGTCGAGGAAGCGCGCCGGCGTGGCGTGCGCGTGCTCACCGGCAGTGCGGTGGTCGAGGCGCGCGGCAGCAAGCGCGTCACCGGTGCGCGCATCTGCGCCATCGACCTGGCCAAGCACAAGGTCAGCAGCCCCGGCGAAATGCTCGACTGCGACCTGATCGCCAGCTCCGGCGGCTACAGCCCGGTGGTGCACCTGGCCTCGCACCTCGGCGGCCGTCCGCTGTGGCGCGAAGACATCCTCGCCTTCGTCCCCGGCGAAGGCTTCCAGAAGCGCTATTGCGCCGGTGCGGTCAACGGCGTGTTCGGCCTCGGCGACAGCCTCGCCGACGGTTTCGAGGCCGGCGCCAAGGCCGCCGCCGAAGCCGGCTTCAAGGCCGTCGCCGGCAGCCTGCCGAAGGCCGAGAAGCGCATCGAGGAAGCCGCGGTGGCGCTGTTCCAGGTGCCGCACGACAAGGGCACCGCACGGGCGCCGAAGCAGTTCGTCGACCAGCAGAACGACGTCACCGCCGCCGGCATCGAGCTGGCCACCCGCGAGGGCTTCGAGTCGGTCGAGCACGTCAAGCGCTACACCGCGCTGGGCTTCGGCACCGACCAGGGCAAGCTGGGCAACATCAACGGCCTGGCCATCGCCGCGCGTTCGCTGGGCATCAGCATCGCCGAGATGGGCACCACCATGTTCCGCCCGAACTACACCCCGGTGACCTTCGGCGCCATCGCCGGCCGTCATTGCGGCGAGCTGTTCGAGCCCAAGCGCTACACCGCCATGCACAAGTGGCACCTGGAGAACGGCGCCGAGTTCGAGGACGTCGGCCAGTGGAAGCGTCCCTGGTACTTCCCCAAGAACGGCGAGGACATGCACGCCGCCGTGGCCCGCGAGTGCCTGGCGGTGCGCAACGCGGTGGGCATCCTCGACGCCTCGACCCTGGGCAAGATCGACATCCAGGGCCCGGATGCGCGCGAGTTCCTCAACCGCGTCTACACCAACGCCTGGACCAAGCTGGACGTGGGCAAGGCCCGCTACGGCCTGATGTGCAAGGAAGACGGCATGGTCTTCGACGACGGCGTCACCGCCTGTCTGGCCGACAACCATTTCGTCATGACCACCACCACCGGCGGCGCCGCCCGGGTGATGGAGTGGCTGGAGATCTACCACCAGACCGAGTGGCCGGAGCTGAAGGTGTACTTCACCTCGGTCACCGACCACTGGGCGACCATGACCCTGTCCGGCCCCAATAGCCGCAAGCTGCTGGCGGAAGTGACGGATATCGATCTCGATAAGGACGCCTTCCCCTTCATGAGCTGGAAGGAAGGCAAGGTCGGCGGCGTACCGGCGCGGGTGTTCCGCATCTCCTTCACCGGCGAGCTGTCCTACGAGGTCAACGTGCAGGCCAACTACGCCCTCGGCGTGTGGGAGAAGATCATCGCCGCCGGCCAGAAGCACGGCCTGACCCCCTACGGCACCGAGACCATGCACGTGCTGCGTGCCGAGAAGGGTTTCATCATCATCGGCCAGGACACCGACGGCTCGGTCACCCCGGACGATCTGGGCATGGGCTGGTGCGTCGGTCGCACCAAGCCGTTCTCCTGGATCGGCTGGCGCGGCATGAACCGCGAGGACTGCCTCAAGGAAAACCGCAAGCAGCTGATCGGCCTCAAGCCCCTGGACCCGAACAAGGTCCTGCCGGAAGGCGCGCAGCTGGTGTTCGACCCCAAGCAGCCGGTGCCGATGACCATGGTCGGTCACGTCACCTCCAGCTACATGAGCGCGGCCATGGGTTACAGCTTCGCCATGGCCCTGGTGCGGGGCGGCCTCTCGCGGATCGGCGAGCGCGTGTTCGCGCCGCTGGCCGATGGCAGCGTGATCGAAGCCGAAATCGTCAGCCCCGTGTTCTATGACCCGAAAGGGGATCGCCAGAATGTCTAACGTGAACGTTTACCAGCAACGCCCCGCCGACATCGCCGGGCAATCGCCGCTGCACCACGCCGGCCTGCACGAGCTGGCCGGCAAGGGCCCCAAGCGCGCCGGGGTGACCCTGCGCGAGAAGAAGCTGCTGGGTCACCTGATCCTGCGCGGCGACGCCGACGATGCCGAGTTCGCCGGCGGCGTGCACAAGGCCCTGGGCCTGGAGCTGCCGGTGGCGCTGACCCTGGTGGCCAGCGGCGACAGCTCGCTGCAGTGGCTGGGGCCGGACGAGTGGCTGCTGATCGTGCCCGGCGGCACGGAGTTCGAGGTCGAGGCCAAGCTGCGCGAGGCGCTGGCCGGCCAGCACATTTCGGTGGTCAACGTCAGCGGCGGGCAGACCCTGCTCGAGCTGTCCGGGCCCAAGGTGCGCGAGCTGCTGATGAAGTCCAGCAGCTACGACGTGCACCCGAGCAACTTCCCGGTGGGCAAGGCGGTGGGCACGGTGTTCGCCAAGTCGCAGCTGATCATCCGTCATACCGCCGAGGAAACCTGGGAACTGCTGATCCGCCGCAGCTTCTCCGACTACTTCTGGCTGTGGCTGCAGGACGCCAGCGCCGAGTACGGGCTGGCGGTAGAAGCCTGATCGACAAGGGGCTCTGGGTAGGTTGGTGCCGAGCGCAGCGAGGCCCAACGCAGGGAGCCCCGGAAGGCCGCAGGGAGCGCCGTGCGCCCCTTGTTGGGCTTCGCAAGCTCAGCCCAACCTACGTCGTTGCGCTTTGGAGATCGACATGAGCCGCACCCCCGATACCTGGATCCTCACCGCCCACTGCCCGAGCGTGCTCGGCACGGTGGATGCGGTGACGCGCTTTCTGTTCGAGCAGCGCTGCTACGTCACCGAGCACCACAGTTTCGATGACCGGCTGTCCTCGCGCTTCTTTATCCGCGTCGAGTTCCGCCAGCCGGACGGCTTCGACGAGGCCGCCTTCCGCGCCGGCGTGGCCGAGCGCCTGGCGCCCTTCGCCATGCAGGTGGAGCTGACCCCGCCGGGCTACCGGGCCAAGGTGGTGCTGATGGTGTCCAAGGCCGACCACTGCCTGAACGACCTGCTCTACCGCCAGCGCATCGGCCAGCTGGCCATGGACGTGGTGGCGGTGGTGTCCAACCACCCGGATCTGGAGCCGCTGGCGCGCTGGCACGGCATCCCCTATCACCACTTCCCGCTCGACCCGGCCGACAAGCCGGCGCAGGAGCGCAAGGTCATGCAGGTGGTCGAGGACACCGGCGCCGAGCTGGTGGTGCTCGCCCGCTACATGCAGGTGCTGTCGCCCGAGCTGTGCCGCAAGCTGGACGGCTGGGCGATCAATATCCACCACTCGCTGCTGCCCGGCTTCAAGGGCGCCAAGCCCTACCACCAGGCCTATCAGAAGGGGGTCAAGCTGGTCGGCGCCACCGCCCACTATGTCAACGACCACCTCGACGAGGGGCCGATCATCGCCCAGGGCGTGGAGGCAGTGGACCACGCCCACTATCCCGAGGACCTGATCGCCAAGGGCCGCGACATCGAGTGCCTGACCCTGGCCCGCGCCGTCGGCTACCACATCGACCGCCGCGTGTTCCTCAACGCCAACCGCACGGTGGTGCTCAACCCCTGAGGGGCAATCGCAGTCGCGTAGGGTGGGCTTCAGCCCACAGGCTTTTTCGGTGGGCTGAAGCGGATCGCCGCCCGACCCACCCTACTCAAAACGGTCGCGAGTATCGCCGCGCGCACCGGGAGTCAACGCAAGAACATAGGTGCGCACGGCGCACCCTGCGGTCACCGCTCTGCCAGGCTTCACCGGCGGTGTCCGGCAACAGACGAAAAGCTCCAGTGCAAGGCCGCGCGGCCCGTCGGTCGCGTCTTGTATCCACAACAACAAAGGAGAGTGACGCATGTCTGGTAATCGTGGTGTGGTTTATCTCGGTACGGGCAAGGTCGAAGTGCAGAAGATCGACTACCCGAAAATGCAGGACCCGCGCGGCAAGAAGATCGAGCACGGGGTCATCCTGAAAGTGGTTTCCACCAATATCTGCGGCTCCGACCAGCATATGGTGCGCGGCCGTACCACCGCCCAGGTCGGCCTGGTGCTGGGCCACGAGATCACCGGCGAGGTGATCGAGAAGGGCCGCGACGTCGAGCGCCTGCAGATCGGCGACCTGGTTTCGGTGCCGTTCAACGTCGCCTGCGGCCGCTGCCGCAGCTGCAAGGAACAGCACACCGGCGTCTGCCTGACCGTCAACCCGGCCCGTGCCGGCGGCGCCTACGGCTACGTCGACATGGGCGACTGGACCGGCGGCCAGGCCGAATACGTGCTGGTGCCCTACGCCGACTTCAACCTGCTCAAGCTGCCGGATCGCGACAAGGCCATGGAGAAGATCCGCGACCTGACCTGCCTGTCCGACATCCTGCCCACCGGCTACCACGGCGCGGTCACCGCCGGGGTCGGCCCCGGCAGCACCGTCTACGTCGCCGGCGCCGGCCCGGTCGGCCTGGCCGCCGCCGCTTCGGCGCGTCTGCTCGGCGCCGCCGTGGTCATAGTCGGCGACGTCAACCCGGTGCGCCTGGCCCATGCCAAGGCGGTGGGCTTCGAGATCGCCGACCTGTCCAAGGACACTCCGCTGCATGAGCAGATCGCCGAGCTGCTCGGCGAGCCGGAAGTCGACTGCGCCATCGACTGCGTAGGCTTCGAGGCCCGCGGTCACGGCCATGACGGCGTGCAGCACGAGGCTCCGGCCACCGTGCTCAACTCGCTGATGCAGGTCACCCGCGTGGCCGGCAAGATCGGCATTCCCGGCCTCTACGTCACCGAAGACCCGGGCGCGGTGGACGCGGCGGCGAAGATCGGTGCCCTGAGCATCCGCTTCGGCCTCGGCTGGGCCAAGTCGCACAGCTTCCACACCGGCCAGACCCCGGTGATGAAGTACAACCGTGCGCTGATGCAGGCCATCATGTGGGATCGCATCAACATCGCCGAGGTGGTCGGCGTGCAGGTCATCAGCCTGGACCAGGCCCCCAACGGCTACCACGAGTTCGATGCCGGGGTGCCGAAGAAATTCGTCATCGACCCGCACAAGACCTTCAGCGCGGCCTGATCGCGCTGCGCTGCACGGTGGACGGGCCGCGTGCCCGTCCGCCCCGATTCAATGTTGGTGCTACGGCCAGGCGCATTGGTCCGCGCCTTTTTTCGGGAGCCTGCGGGCTCCCTTTTTTCGTGCCGGCGTCACGCGCCCTCGGCGCGAATCTGCGCGATGCGCGCGTCCTTGTCCTGCCACAACTGCGTCACCCAGCCCTGCAGGTACTGGCGAAATTCGCCGTCGTTCTCGTAGTCGCCCTGCCACAGCGCCGGGTCCAGCTCGCGGGTCTGGATATCCACTATGACCTTCGCCACCTGACCGCTGAGCAGTGCCCAGAAGCCCGGTACGTCGCGGCCCGGATAGACCAGGGTGACGTCCAGCACGGCGTCGATCTGCTCGCCCAGGGTGGCGAGGACGAAGGCCACGCCGCCGGCCTTGGGCTTGAGCAGATGCTGGTAGGGCGAGCCCTGCTGCGCCTGCTTGGCCGGGGTGAAGCGGGTGCCTTCGAGGTAGTTGACCACGGTCACCGGCAGGCGCTTGAACTTCTCGCAGGCGGCCCTGGTGATCTCCAGGTCCTTGCCCTTCATCTGCGGATTCTTCTCCAGAAACGCTTTCGAATAGCGCTTCATAAAGGGGTAGTCGAGCGCCCAGAAGGCCAGGCCGAGCAAGGGCACCCAGATCAGCTGCTGCTTGAGGAAGAACTTGAAGTAGGGCGTCTTGCGGTTGAACGCCTGCACCAGCGCCGGGATATCGACCCAGGACTGGTGGTTGCTGATCACCAGGTAGGAGCGGTCGCGGCGCAGCTCGGCGTTGCCGCGGATGTCCCAGTGGGTTGGGGTGGTCAGGGCGAAGATGCGCTTGCAGTTCTCCGCCCAGAACTCGGCCACCCACATCACCCCGCGCGAGCAGGCGTCGCGCGCCTTCTGGCCGGGCAGGACGAACTTGGCCAGGGCGATCAGCAGCAGCGGGCCGATCAGGATCAGGGTGTTGGCGAGCAACAGCACGAGGTTGGCAAGGCCGGTCAGCAGCGGGCGCATATCGACTCCATGATGGGCGGTGGCCGGCCATGATAAGCAAGGCGCGGCGCGGCCTCCAAGGGCGGCGGCGGGCCGCTTGGTAACACCTTGTCACGCCGCCCGGGGAACAGGGCGGCGCCGGGGGCGGTCGGAAATCCGGTCTATCCCCTTACAGGAGTACCGACCTTGAACCATGTCCTGATCCTGCTGGCCGCGCTGCTCAGCCTGCCGGCCCTGGCCAATCAGCAACCCACGCTGTACGGCCGTTACGAGCTGATCGCACTGCCCGAGCTGGGCCAGACCCTCAAGGCCAAGATGGACACCGGCGCCATGACCGCCTCGCTGTCGGCCAAGGACATCCAGCGCTTCGAGCGCGACGGCGAGGACTGGGTGCGCTTTCGCCTGGCGGTGGACGGCGCCGAGCAGCGTGTGCATGAGCACCCGCTGGTGCGCATCGCCGAGATCAAGACGCGCAGCGAGGAGCTGGCCGGCCAGCCGCTGAAGACGGCGGCGGCCTCGCAGCGCCCGGTGATCGAGCTGCCGGTGTGCCTGGGCGAGCAGCGGCGCACCATCGAGGTCAACCTCACCGACCGCAGCACCTTCAACTACCCCCTGCTGATCGGTGCCAGCGCCCTGCGCGATTTCGGCGCGGCGGTGAACCCCGCCGAACGCTACACCCGCGAGCGGCCGCAGTGCTGAACTAGGTTCAGTACGAAAAGTCGTCGAGCGAAGGTCAGGCAAGGCAAAAAACGGTGAGGAAGCGGAGTGTACGAGCTGTACATGAGCATTCCGAACCGATTTTTAACGAAGCATCACCGAGCGCAGGCACTTTTCGTGCAGAACCTAGACTGCGGGCACGGGGCCATAGCCCCATGCCCGCGGTCGCCGAGTGCTCCAGGATGGCGGCCTGTTTCTTGCTTGATGCAGTTTCTTACCTGGCCCGCGAGGGCCCGTGGAACTCGTTGAGGTGTCGCGATGACTGGAGTACTCAAACCGGGTGTGCGGCTGCTGGAGCGGTTCAGCTTCGCGCGCAAGTTTCAGCTGGTGTTCCTGCTGTTCGCCCTGCCGCTGGGCTACGCCCTGTGGGTGATCGGCAGCGACTACCTGGGTCGCCTGCAGGCCATCGACCACGAGCTGGAAGGCGCGCAGGCGCTGCAGTCCATGGCCCTGGTGCAGCGCGAGCTGATCGCCCAGCGCACCCTGCTGGCGCGCTGGAAGGGCACCGATAACGCCGCCGAGGGGCTGCTGCGTCAGCGCGAGGCGCAGCTCGACGAGGCCCTGCAGCAGGCCGCTGTGCCACTGCAGAGCGCGCTGATCGGCGCCCAGGCGCGCGAACATTTCCAGGCGCTGCAAGCCGAACGCGCTGGGCTTCAGGCGCAGGCCCTGGCCCCTGTGGCGTTACCGGATGCGCTGGAGCGTTACCAGAAGACCCTGCTGCACCTGCTCGCCCTGCGCGAACAGGTGGCCACCGACAGCGGCCTGATCCTCGATCCGCGCCTGGCCACCTACCTGATGATGGAGCAGCTCACCTACATCCTGCCGCGCCTGCTCGAGCAGCTCGGTACCTTCGCCGCCCAGGGCCATGGTGCGGTGGTGTCGCAGCATTTCACCCTGCAGAGCCGGGTGCTGATCCGCGACCTGCGCCGCGGCCTCGACGAGCAGCGCGCGCAGCTGATCAAGGCGCAGAGCACCCTGCAGCGCGAGGCGCCGCAGGCCATGCGCCAGCTGGCCGGGCCGTTCGAGGCGGCGCTGGCCGGCTTCGACCAGTTCCTCGCGCAGATCGACCGCGACATGTTCGAGGCCAGCCCCATGGCGCTGACCCCGGAGCAGTTCGTGCAGCGCGTCGAGGCCCTGGAGGCGCAGTTGCAGGGGTTGCAGCAAGCGGTCTACGACCAGTTCGCCGCGAGCCTGGGGCAGCATCGCCAGCGCGCGCTGCTGACCATGGTCGAGGTGATCGGCGCCTTCGTCCTGCTCACCCTGCTGGCGCTCTACGTGCTGCTGTGCCTCAACGCCTCGATCCGCCGTAGCACCGCTGGCATCATCGAAGCGGCGGAAAGCCTGCGCGACGGCGACCTGCGCGTGCGCATGCAGGTGCATGGCGCCGACGACCTGGCCTCCATCGCCCAGGCGCTGAACAGCGCCGTGGCGCAGCTGCGCGACTCGCTGCAGGGCGTCGGCCGTGAGAGCCGTCAGCTCGACGACACGGTGCAGCTGCTCGGCGGCCAGGCCCGCGACGCGCTGGATGCGGTGGAGCAGCAGCAGGCGCAGATGAGCCAGATCGCCACCGCCGCCACGCAGATGGCCGCCACCGCGCAGAGCGTGGCGCAGAGCTGCGAGCAGGCCGCGGTGGAGGCGCAGCAGACCCGCGAGGTGGCGCTGGGCAGCAACCAGCGCAGCGCCCGCACCAGCGCCAGCATGCGCCAACTCAGCAGCCGCCTGGGCGACAGCGCCGCGGCGCTGCAGCAGCTGCGCGAGCAGACCCAGCAGATCAACCGGGTGGTGGAGGTGATCAAGGGCATCGCCGAGCAGACCAACCTGCTCGCGCTCAACGCGGCAATCGAGGCGGCGCGTGCCGGCGAGGCCGGGCGCGGTTTCGCCGTGGTCGCCGACGAGGTGCGCTCGCTGTCCAAGCGCACCCAGGACTCCACCCAGGAAATCGCCCAGACGGTGGACAACCTGCAGCGCGTGGTCGGCCAGTCGGTGAGCCTGATGGAGGAGGCCTGCAGCCAGGCCGACGGCGATATCGGCAGCGTGCTGGCCATGGGCGACGACCTGCAGGCCATAGTCGAGTCGGTGCAGCGGGTCAGCGACCGCCTGGCGCAGATCGCCACCGCCGCCGAACAGCAGGCCGCCACCGCCGACGAGGTCAGCGGCAATATCCAGCAGGTCGACCAGGCCGCCGGCCAGCTGCTCGACGGCGCCCAGGCAGTGAGCAGCGCCGCCGAACAGCTGCGCCGCGGCAGCGAGGGATTGGCGCAGAACACCGGGCGTTTCCAGCTCGGTTAGCGCCGTTGCGCAGAAAACCGCCAGCCCGGCGCAGCCCCCGCGGCGCCGGGCCTGGCGGCGAGCATCCCGAGCTTATCCACAGCGCCGTCCCCAGTATCTGTGCATAGCCAGGGCTCCTGAGGGGCGCCGCACGCAGCACCTGTGACTAACCCTGCGCCACCCTCGCCGTACACAAATCGCACAATCGCCCGCAGCCCCCGGCCAGCGCCGCCTGCAGCGCATTACTCCAAGGTTATCAACAACTTGGCCCCCAGCTTCTGTGGGTTTGTGAACGTCCCTGAGGGCGCGATGTGCACCGCTGTCTCGCCTGAATGCTCGGCGCCGCGCAGAAATCAGCCAACCGCCGCCGAGCCAGACGCCGCCTGGCCCGGCGCCAACTGCTCCAAGCTTATCCACAGCGCCATCCCCAGTTTCTGTGCATCGATTGCGCCGCCTTGACGGGCTGTTCGGGCTGGCGCAGTCTGCCGGCCGTGACCGCCCCGCCGAGCAGGACGCCCGATGCCGCAGATACTGATAGTCGAAGACGAAGCCGCGATTGCCGACACCCTGGTCTACGCGCTGCAGGCCGAAGGCTTCGCCACCCGCTGGGTGACGCTCGCCGGCGAGGCGCTGGCGCTGCTGGAAAACCAGGCCTTCGACCTGGCGATACTCGATGTCGGCCTGCCGGACATCAGCGGCTTCGAGGCCTGCAAGCGGCTGCGGCGCTTCTCCGAGGTGCCGGTGATCTTCCTCACCGCGCGCAGCGAGGAGATCGACCGCGTGGTGGGCCTGGAGATCGGCGCCGACGACTACGTGGTCAAGCCGTTCAGCCCGCGCGAGGTGGCCGCCAGGGTCAAGGCCATCCTCAAACGGGTGGCGCCACGCGCCGCCGCGCCTGTGGATAACGCCGCGACCGGGCCCTTTCGCCTCGACCTGGCGCGCTACCAGATCGCCTTCCACGGCCAGCCCCTGGCCCTGACCCGCCACGAGTTCCGCCTGCTGCAGACCCTGCTCGGCCAGCCGCGGCGGGTGTTCTCCCGCGAGCAGTTGCTCGACGCCCTCGGCGTGGCCAGCGAGGCCGGCTACGAGCGCAATATCGACAGCCATATCAAGAGCCTGCGCGCCAAGCTGCGCGCGGTGGCGGCCGCCGCCGAGCCGATCCAGACCCACCGCGGCCTGGGCTACAGCTACGATCCGGAGGGCTGAACCATGCCCTTGGGCGTTCGCATCTTTCTCGTCTATTTCCTCTTCGTCGGCCTGGCCGGCTGGTTCGTGCTGAGCACGGTGATGGACGAGATCCGCCCCGGCGTGCGCCAGAGCACCGAGGAAACCCTGGTCGACACCGCCAACCTGCTGGCCGAGATTCTGCGCGACGAGGTCAAGGCCGGCAGCCTGCAGCACAGCCGCCTGCCCGAGGCGCTGGAGGCCTACGGCCGGCGCCAGCCCGGGGCGAATATCTGGGGCGTGAGCAAGGCCCAGGTCAACCACCGCATCTACGTCACCGACGCCCGGGGCATCGTCCTGCTCGACTCCAGCGGCCAGGCCGTCGGCCAGGACTACTCGCGCTGGAACGACGTGCTGCTGACCCTGCGCGGCGAGTACGGCGCGCGCTCGACCAGGGAAGACCCCAGCGATCCGGATTCCTCGGTGATGTACGTGGCGGCGCCGATCAAGGACGGCGAGCGGATCATCGGCGTGGTCTCGGTGGCCAAGCCCAACCGCAGCCTGCAGCCCTATATCGAGCGCTCGCAGACCCGCCTGGGCTGGCTCGGCGCCGGCCTGATCGGCCTCGGTTTGCTGATCGGCGCGGCGCTGTCCTGGTGGCTCGGCGCCGCGCTGGGCAAGCTCACCCGCTATGCCCAGGCGGTCAGCGAGGGCCGTCGCGCCGAGGCGCCACGGGTGCGCGGCGGCGAGCTGGGCCAGCTGGCCGTGGCGGTGGAGCGCATGCGCACCGAGCTGGAGGGCAAGGCCTACGTCGAGCGCTACGTGCACACCCTGACCCACGAGCTGAAGAGCCCGCTGGCGGCCATCCGCGGCGCCGCCGAACTGCTCGACGGCGAGATGCCGGCCGCGCAGCGCCAGCGCTTCGTGGCCAATATCCAGCAGGAAAGCGCGCGCCTGCAGCAACTGATCGAACGCCTGCTGCACCTGGCCCAGGTGGAACAGCGCCAGGGCCTGGAGGAGCGGGTGGCGCTGCCGCTGGCGGCGCTGGTGGACGAACTGCTGCAGGCGCAGCAGGCGCGCATCCTTGCCGCCGCCCTGCGGGTCGAGCAGGCCGTGCCGGCGCACCTGAGTCTGCGCGGCGAGCGCTTTCTGCTGCGCCAGGCGCTGGCCAACCTGCTCGACAACGCCCTGGACTTCACCCCGCCCGGCGGCACGATCCGCATCGGTGCCGAACGCCAGGGCCAGCGGGTGACGCTGCGCCTGTTCAACCAGGGCCAGGCGATCCCCGACTACGCCCTGGCGCGCCTGACCGAACGCTTCTACTCCCTGCCGCGCCCCGGCAGCGGCCGCAAAAGCACCGGCCTGGGCCTCAACTTCGTCCAGGAAGTGGCCGAGCTGCATGGCGGCGAGCTGCACATTGGCAATGTCGAGGGTGGGGTGGAGGTGCGCCTCAGCTTGCCAGGGGCGTGAGGCGGAAGATCGAGGTGTCATCCGCAGCCTGGAAGTAATCCGGGGGCAATTCGTCGCCTGGCAAACGGTTCCCCGGATTGCATCCGGGCTACCAGGCTAATGCGCGATTGTCTTCGTCTGACCAGTCAATTGAACGGGTAGTGAGCAGCACTTGCTTCTGACTCGAATATGCCAGCCAGCGTGGTCTACTACCTAGTCCATTCATATCGAGAGTGATCTATAGACGAAAACTAGTCATCTGTATCATTAATGCACTCAACGAATGGAGCTTTGTCCTTTGTCGGTCAGCCACACATGCGAATCGGCTCCAGAACCCCTCTGCGTCATCCAGTCCTAGCAGGCCATGGCCCTGCAAAGCCCGTAATACCTCTTTAGCCTCTGTCTCTGTAAATGAACCATGTGCAACTTCAAGACCGAATAGTGCTATGCATGCGTTGCCACGCCGGTATAGGCCGCGGCGAAATCTCTGCTCTGCCTTGCTGAGTGAGATTAATGCCCGCTTGATCGGTCGATGTCGTTTCATTTGTCAAGTCTGTTTTGGTTGGTGCCGAGAAACATTGAACCCATCAGGCTCAGTACATCAATCTGTAAATTTTCCCAGAATTATCTTTGCATGCTCCTTGGCCGTGTGGCTCCCCACGAGATGTGTTGGAAATATATTCACAAACGATAGTTCGTCCAAAATTGCTTGCGGCCACAGCAGTCCCAAAATATTCCGTAGGCCTGCTAGTCATATAGCTATTACTTACACCGGAAGCGCTGCCATTGCCACCCCATACCGTGCCATATACCGTTCCCCAAGCTACACTTCCTCCTCGAATTGTTTGATATTCGCCTCTGAAAATTTCACCCGATGGCAATTCAAATTCGATTGCGCCTTGAGTCGAACCTGAAAACTCGAAATTTGCATTTATCACTTCAGCGGTTGACAGGTCGTACAGTCTCGCTGGAACAATTTTTGCTGCACACCCAACAAGCATTAGTAAAAGCAATCCTGCTGCTATAGCACGCATCATCTTTCACCTCCTCATTATTATGGTGATCAGAGAGCCCTAAACCAGTCTGTTCGGTAATCGGTAAATGTAGACCGGATCGCTAGTTATGGTAATCCGCCGCTCTTGAATCTAGGGACTGGATTGGAATGCTGGGAAGCCATTTAGAAACTGAGAGTTCACCACGCTTGCCCATCGGAAATAGTAGGAACCTAAAACTCCCCGTGCTTCGCTGACGCCTCGAACGGCCGGTCTGGGGCGTCAGCAGTCGTCTCCCAACGTGCTCTAACGACCGACTGGGGTGTTTAGAGTAGGAAAAAACTATGTTGCCCAACGCCCCCAGCCAAGACCCGCCTACAATACGCCCCCGATCAACCTGGGCCATGCATATGGCTGTCTCGAACAAGGAACCCGCCGCCATGGCCTCCCCGGATAAACAGAAAAAGCGCGCCCAGCGGGCCAAAGCCAAGGCCAAGCAGAACCGCGTGGGCAAGCCCAAGGCCAATCTGGTGCATCCGCTGCTGGCCAATCCGCTGATCGACGAGCCGTTCGACGATGTCGCCATCGACCTGAGCACCTTCGACTTCAAGGACATCGAGGAGAACGGTTTCGATCCGGCGGACTTCGACGACCTGTTCCAGGCGATGCGGGTCGGCGAGGGCATCAGCCTGCTGGCGCTGTGTCTGGTGTTCCTGCAGTACCCGGTGCTGGAGCTGGTGGTCGCCGAGGAAGCGGAAGATGCGGCCACCGACTTTATGATGGGCCTGCTGATCGTCTATCGCGGGATCTTCCACGATGAAGACGAGGACGCGGCGGTGGAATGGATCGGCAGCGACGCCTTCCAGACGGCCTACAACGAAGCCTCGCTGATCCTGCAGCAGAAGCACGCACGCCGCACCCCGGGCAGCCGCGTCTAGCAGGCCGTTGAAAAACGTAGGCGAGGCAGCCAGTGCAAGGCAAAAACAGGCGAAAAAGCGCAGTTTACGAGTTGTAAATGAGCATTTTGAGCCTGTTTTTAACGCCGCAATGGCAACGCAGGTAGTTTTTCAACAGCCTGCTAGCCGCACGGCGAGCAACGGCCTGGCCCTGCGCTTCCCGCCCGTCGAATTACCTGACTGAAACCTTGGAGCGGGGTTTTGTTTCAGCTTTGTATCTACTGATTCGATTGTTTAGATTGTTTATTTGCGCTTTTTTATCAATTTCGTGCGAGTAGCATAGGTTCCGTAGCCACCTTCCAGCCCGCCCCGGAGCCTGACCATGAAAAAGCACATCCTCGCCAGCCTCGTTATCGCCGCCCTGTCTGCCAGTGCCTTCGCCGCGGCGCAGTCTTCCGTTCAATCCGGCGCTGCGCCGCTGGTGGCCGAAGGCGGCGCCGACCGCGTAGGCGTCAATCGCGTCGCCGCCGATGGTGCGGATCGCGTCGGTGCCAATCGTATCGCCGCCGATGGTGCGGACCGTGTCGGTGCCAATCGCGTTGCCGCCGATGGTGCGGATCGTGTCGGGGCCAATCGTATCGCTGCCGATGGCGCGGATCGCGTCGGTGCCAATCGTATCGCCGCCGATGGTGCGGATCGTGTCGGTGCCAATCGCGTTGCCGCCGATGGTGCGGATCGCGTCGGTGCCAATCGCGTTGCCGCCGACGGTGCGGATCGCGTCGGTGCCAATCGCGTTGCCGCCGATGGTGCGGATCGTGTCGGTGCCAATCGCGTCGCCGCCGACGGTGCGGATCGCGTCGGGATCAACCGTATCGCCGCCGATGGCGCCGACCGCGTCGGGGCCAGCCGTATCGGCTGATGCCGCCTCGCTCAGGTTTCGACTGAAGGCGCCCGCTCGGGCGCCTTCGTCGTTTCCGCCGGCAGGCGCATGGCCTCGACCTGCCACCAGCTCGGCAGCAGGTCGCGCACTTGCGGGCGGGCGAAGCGGTCGTCGATCAGGTAGAGCACGCCCTCGTCTTCCGGCGTGCGGATCACCCGGCCGGCGGCCTGCACCACCTTCTGCAGGCCGGGGTAGAGGTAGGTGTAGTCGTAGCCGTTGCCGAACAGCGCGTGCATGCGCTGGCGGATTTCCTCGTTGATCGGGTTGACCTGGGCCAGGCCGAGGGTGGCGACGAAGGCGCCGATCAGGCGGTCGCCGGGCAGGTCGACGCCCTCGCCGAACACCCCGCCGAGCACGGCGAAGCCGATGCCGCGCCCGCCGACCTGGAAGCGTTCGAGAAAGCCCTGGCGCGCCGCCTCGTCCATCTGCCGCGACTGCACCCAAAGGGGGATCTCGGGATGCTCGCGAGCCAGCAGGTCCAGCACCTGTTGCAGGTACTGGTAGCTGCTGAAGAAGGCCAGGTAGTTGCCGGGGCGTTCGCCGTACTGGCGGGCGATCAGCCGGCAGATCGGCGCCAGCGAGGCCTCGCGGTCGCGGTAGCGGGTGGACAGGTTGCGCACCGCGCGCACCTGCAGCTGCGCGGCGGTGAAGGGCGAGGCGACGTCCAGGCACTGGGTCTCCTCCGGCAGGCCGAGCAGGTCGAGGTAGTAGTGGCTGGGGCTGAGGGTGGCGGAGAACAGCGTGGCGCTGTGCGCGTCCTCGAAGCGCGGGCCGAGGAAGGGCGCCGGCAGGACGTTGCGGATGCACAGGGTGGAGTAGCTGCGGCCGTTGCCGGCTTCGACGCGGCTGATATCGAACAGCGAGTGCGGGCCGAAGCTCTCGGCCAGGCGGCAGAACAGCATGGCGTCCAGATAAAAGCTGAGCAGCTCGCCGGCGTTGCCCTCGGGCTGGTCGGTGAGCAGATCGGTGATGGCGCTGACTGCCTTGCCCAGCGCGGCCAGCAGCAGGTCCGGCGCCAGCGGATGGACCTGATAGGGCACCTGCTGCTCGCGGTGCAGCTGGTTCCAGTGGCGGTCGACCCGCTCCAGCACGCCTTTCAGCTTGGCCGGCGCGTCGCGGCGCATGGCCTTGAAGCGCGCCTGGTCCAGCTCGGCGCTGTACATGCTGCGGCCGCGTTCGACCAGGTTGTGCGCCTCGTCCACCAGCAGGCAGACGCGCCACTGGTTGACCAGGGTCAGGCTGTGCAGCAGAGCGCCGAGGTCGAAGTAGTAGTTGTAGTCGCCCACCACCACGTCGCTCCAGCGGCACAGCTCCTGGCTCAGGTAGTAGGGGCAGATGCCGTGGGCGAGGGCGATGGCGCGCACCGCCTGCTGATCCAGCCAGCGTTCCTTCAGCGCCGCGCTGCGCGCCGCCGGCAGGCGGTCGTAGAAGCCCTTGGCCAGCGGACAGGAGTCGCCATGGCAGGCCTTGCTCGGGTGTTCGCAGGCCTTGTCGCGGGCCACGTGCTCCAGCACCCGCAGCGGCGTCTCGGGCTGGCGCAGGCGCTGCAGGGCATCCAGGGCCAGGCGCCGGCCCGGGGTCTTGGCGCTGAGGAAAAACAGGCGGTCGAGCTGCTGGCCGGGCATGGCCTTGAGCTGCGGGAACAGGGTGCCGAGGGTCTTGCCGATGCCGGTGGTGGCCTGCGCCAGCAGGTAGTGGCCGTCGCGCGCGGCGCGGTACACGGCCTCGGCCAGTTGCCGCTGGCCATGACGGAACTCGTCGTAGGGAAAGCGCAGCGCGGTCAGCGCCGCGTCGCGCGCCAGGCGGTGGGCCTGCTCCTGGCGCGCCCAGTGGATATAGCGGCGGCACTGCAGCTCGAAGAACTGGCGCAATGCCTCAGCGCTATGGCGCTCGCGAAACACCGTTTCCTTCTGGCTGATGACGTTGAAGTACACCACCGCCAGGTCCAACTCATCGAGTTCCAGCGCCTGGCACAGCAGCCAGCCGTAGACCTTGACCTGCGCCCAGTGCAGCAGGCGGTGGTTGGCCGGGATGCGCGCGACGTCGCCGCGGTGGGTCTTGATCTCCTCCAGCAGGCGAAACTGCGGGTCGAAGCCGTCGATGCGGCCGCTGACCGCCAGTTCCTCGAACTCGCCACTTACCGCCAACTCGGACATATAGTCGGGGCCGCGCCTGGCGACCACCGTGGCGTGCCCCGCGATACCCTCTTGAGCGGTGGGCGAGGGGGTGAAGCGCAGGTCGAGGTCGCCCTCCTTGGCGGTGAACTCGCACAGCTCGCGCACGGCGATGCGCAGGCTCAATCGCTCCACTCCACGTAGCAGACGCTGACCGGCATGCCGTGCTCGGCGCAGAACGCCAGCCAGCGTTTCTGATTGTCCTGCAGGCGGTCGCCGGGGCCTTTCACCTCGATCATCCGGTAGCGCCGCTCGGTCGGCCAGAACTGGATCAGGTCGGGCATGCCGGCGCGGTTCTCGCGGATGTCGGCGAGCAGGCGGCGGAACCAGGCGCCCAGGTGCGCCGGCGGCAGGCAGGCCAGCGCCTGCTCCAGACGCTCGGCGTCGAGCAGCTCCCAGAACACGAAGGGCGACTGGATGCCGAACTTCTCGGCATGGGTGCGGCGCATGGCCTCGACGTAGCTACCGTCGTCCAGGCGTGCCAGGCAGGCGGCGAACAGCGGAGCGCGGCGCGCGTGGAAGTCGGCGCGGTGCAGGTCCACCGGGCCGGCGTGGAAGGGGTGGAAGAAGGCGCCGGGCAGCGGGGCGAAGATCGCCTCCCAGCAGAGCAGGCCGAACAGCCCGCAGATCAGCGTGTTCTCCACGTAATGCACCGGCGCCTCCGGCTCGGCCAGGTGCGCGGCCACGGCCAGCTCGACGCTGGCGGCGCGCGGCAGGCGCAGGTCGAGGCGATCCTCGAGCGGCTTCGCCGCCTTGGCCGCTGGCGGCAGGCCGAGGCGCCTGCGCAGCCGGGTGCGCGCCCGTTCGGCCAGCTGCGCCTCCTCGCCGTTGTGCGGCGCTGTGATTACCCGTTCGGCCAGGACCAGCGCCTCGGCATCGTGGCCCAGGCGCTCCAGCACGCGGATCTGCCGCTGCCGTGAGCCGAGCGCGGCGGTGTCGCGGTACAGCGCCAGCGCCGACTCCAGCTCGCCGGCGCGCTCCAGCTGCTGGGCCAGGCGCAGCAGCAGGCGCTGGTGGCGCTCGCCGATATGCGGATTGTCGGTGGAGAAATCGCCGAGCAGTTGCAGCACCTCGGTTACCGCCATGCCCGCGTCGAAGGCGTCGCGGCAGGCGCGCAGATGCAGGTAGTGGTCGACATCCTGGCGGCTGCGGAAGCCGCGCGAGCCTGGGGTGATCGGCACCTGCTCGTAGCGGAAGATGCCCAGGTCGGCCAGGACGAATTCCGACCAGTCCTGCGCCAGGTTGCCGAAGAACATCAGCCGCAGGCGGTCGCACAGCGGCCCGATGGCCAGGCTCAGCAGACGGTCTTCCAGGCGCGGGCACCAGCCGGCCAGGCTGCGCGGCTCGACATGCAGCTCGCGCAGATGCGCCAGCAGTTCGCTCTTTTTCAGCGCGCCGCCCGGCAGGTCGGCGGCGAAATGCGCGGCCAGTTCGTCCTTGAGCAGCAGGGCGCCGAGCTCGTCGAAGGTCAGCGCGGCGTCGTCGATCAGCCAGCCCTGCGCCAGCAGCGGCGCGGCGGCGGTCGCGATGTCGCCGATCTCGGCGTAGCGCAATTTGCTCGCGCGAAAGTGCACGCCCTTGCGCATCACCAGGCGTACCAGCAGGGCCTGGGCCGGCAGCGTCAGCTGGATGAAGCTGGCGATGAAGGTCTGCTCGGCCTCGTCCATCAGCTCGCGGTGATGGGCGTCGAGCCAGTCGAGGGCCTTGCGGAAGTTGGCCAGGTAATAGAGTTCGGGGGCGTCGAGGAGGGGCATGGCGCACTGCTGGGTACTGGTTTTTTGTACAGATACCAGGGTGCGCCCTGTCGCGCAACGGCGGCGGGACGGATGGGCGGCTCCCGCCTATCACTACTATGTCCATGATCGATAAGAAATTTTCCGGGTATCGATGGCGTCGATGGTCGCTATCGAGACATGTCCCTTTTGCCAAATTGGGGCGTGCGTAACATGGGCCCCGTAGCCACTTTCCAGCCCCACCCAGGAGCCCGATCATGAAAAAGCAAATCCTCGCCAGCCTCGTTATTGCCAGCCTGTCCGCCGGTGCGTTCGCCCTGCCGCAGGTCTCCGTCGAGCAGTCCAACGCCCCGGCGGTTGCCGCTGACGGCGCCGACCGCGTAGGCACCAACCGCATCGCCGCCGACGGCGCCGACCGCGTAGGTGTCAACCGCATCGCCGCCGACGGCGCCGACCGCGTAGGCGTCAACCGCATCGCTGCCGATGGCGCCGACCGCGTAGGCGTCAACCGCATCGCCGCCGATGGCGCCGACCGCGTAGGCGTCAACCGCATCGCCGCCGATGGCGCCGACCGCGTGGGTGTCAACCGCATCGCCGCCGATGGTGCCGACCGCGTAGGCGTCAACCGCATCGCCGCCGATGGTGCCGACCGTGTAGGCGTCAACCGCATCGCCGCTGACGGTGCCGACCGTGTAGGCGTCAACCGCATCGCCGCCGACGGCGCCGACCGCGTAGGTATCAACCGCATCGTCTGACCCGCCAACCCTTCTGGCGGGAGCAGTTCGATGCCGCACAGCAGCAGTTAATCAGGGCGCCCGCAATCGGCGCCCTGATGCTTTTCCGCTTTCTCCACGCAATCTCCACATTCCCCCCATAAAGCCCCCACCTGCGCTGCCCAGACTCTGCCGTACCTTCACTCGCTACGGAGAGCCGCGCCATGAGCCGCACCCTGAGCTTCAAGCTGGGCGCCATCGCCCTGTTGATCCTGCTGTTGCTGATTCCCCTGCTGATGATCGACGGCCTGGTCGACGAACGTCAGAACCTGCGCCACCAGGTGCTGCAGGACATCGCCCGCAGCTCCAGCTACCGCCAGCAGATCACTGGGCCGATCCTGGTGCTGCCCTACGTCAAGACCACCCACGAATGGAAGACCCACGACAAGACCGGCGAGCGTTACCAGCAGGAGCGCCAGCAGCGCGGGCGCCTGTATTTTCTGCCGGAGCGCTTCGTGCTCGACGGCCAGGTGAGCACCGAGCTGCGCGCGCGCGGCATCTACCAGGCGCGCCTGTACCGCAGCGATAGCCAGGTCAGCGGCCAGTTCCGCCTGCCGCCGCGCCTGGGGCTGGGCGACGAGCTGGGTTTCTACCGCTTCGACAAGCCCTTCCTTTCCGTCGGCATCAGCGATATCCGTGGCATCGGCAACGACCTGCAGCTGCGCCTCAACGGCCAGACCCTGGGCTTCGCCCCGGGCAGCGGCGACCCCAGTTTCGGTGCCGGCGTGCATGCGCCGCTGCCGGCGCTCGACGCGCAGGGCGGGCAGCTGCTGGAGTTCGCCTTCGACCTCAAGCTGCAGGGCACCGAGCAGCTCGCCGTGGTGCCGGTGGGGCGCGACAGCCGGGTCAGCCTGAGTTCCGACTGGCCGCACCCGAGCTTCGTCGGCGAGTACCTGCCGGGCCAGCGCGAGGTGAACGCGCAGGGCTTTAGCGCGCAGTGGCAGACCAGCTTCTTCGCCACCAACCTGGAGGAGGCGCTGGCCGACTGCGTGGGCCGCGAGCAGTGTCACGCGCTGCTCGGCCGCAACTTCGGGGTCAGCTTCGTCGACCCGGTGGACCAGTACCTGAAGACCGACCGCGCGATCAAATACGCGCTGCTGTTCATCGCCCTGACCTTCGCCGCCTTCTTCCTCTTCGAGGTGCTCAAGCGCCTGGCGGTGCACCCGGTGCAGTACGCCCTGGTGGGCCTGGCGCTGGCGCTGTTCTACCTGCTGCTCTTGTCGCTGTCCGAGCACCTGGCGTTCGCCCTGGCCTATGGCCTGTCCGCCAGTGCCTGCGTCGGCCTGATCGGCTTCTACGTCAGCTTCGTGCTGCACAGCTGGCGGCGCGGCCTGGGCTTTGGCGCCTTGCTGGCGGCGCTGTACGCCATGCTCTACGGCCTGCTCAGCGCCGAGGACCATGCCCTGCTGATGGGCTCGCTGCTGGTGTTCGGTGTGCTCGCCAGCGTCATGGTGCTGACCCGCAAGCTGGACTGGTACGGCGTCGGCCGCACTGCTCCGCACGCCTGAATCCGATCGGCGCGGCGTGGGCCGCGCCCCTTCCCTGGAGCTGATCCCATGCGTCTGTTCATGCAGTTTTCCGCCTGCCTGGCCCTGGGCCTGGTGGTGGCGGTGATGATCCTCATCGGCCTGATGTTCGCCGGCTGGTTCGACCTGATCGACGGCCTGCTGCTGACCGGCAAACCGCTCGCCCACGTGAGCCTGATGCTGTTGCCCGAGGGCTTCTGGAATGCCCTGACCGGCATACAGGACTCGGCGAACAACGGCACGCTGCGCTCCTTCCTCTCGCTCTGTGCGGCGCTGGGCCAGGTCGGCCTGCTGCTGGCGCTGGGCTTTATGCGCCTGTGGTATCGGCCATGAGCGGGCATATAGGTCTGCGCGAGGAGGCGCGTGCCGGGCATCTGTTGGCGCGGCGTATCGCCGGGTTGTTCGCGCAGGCGCGGCAGGGGCGATTGCGCGGCGAATCTGCACGGGGGGCCAGGGATTACGCAGGTTCTGGATTATTCCCCTGCGGGCCAGCGCAAGCGCGGTTCAGCGATAAAGCTGCTGTCCCGCCTGCGCGGGAATGACGGCTATTTCAGCGTTTCCTTAGACCAAAGTCGTCCCCGTTGATTTTAGGCCGCCGACGCTGGTGCAAGTGCCTGTTAGCTGGGGAAAGACAACTACGCTCGGAACGTCCCCAGGCGGCTAATACCAATGTCTATCTGTCGGTTTGCCGGGGCCTGCTGCTAGTTTGAAGCTGCATCAGAATAACAATAACCGGAGGCGTCTATGACTTCTGAAAAAGCAAATGCCGCGGCCTACTGGAAGGCCAATGTGCGGCTCATCACCTGGAGCCTGGTTGTCTGGGCGCTGGTTTCCTACGGCTTCGCCATGATTCTCCGACCCATGCTCGCGGGCATCATGATCGGCGGCGCTGACCTCGGATTCTGGTTCGCTCAGCAGGGCTCCATTCTCGTATTTATCGGCCTCATTTTTCACTACGCGTGGAGACTGAACAGACTCGATAAAGAATTCGGCGTCGAGGAGTAAGAGGTCATGAGCCAATTCGTCATCAACATGCTGTTCGTGGGTGCGTCCTTCGCGCTCTACATCGGTATCGCCATCTGGGCCCGCGCGGGCTCGACCAAGGAGTTCTACGTCGCCGGTGGCGGCGTGCACCCGGTCACCAACGGCATGGCCACCGCCGCCGACTGGATGTCGGCCGCGTCCTTCATCTCCATGGCCGGTCTGATCGCCGCCGGCGGTTACGCCAACTCCACCTTCCTCATGGGCTGGACCGGCGGCTACGTGCTGCTGGCCATGCTGCTGGCGCCCTACCTGCGCAAGTTCGGCAAGTTCACCGTGCCGGATTTCATCGGTGATCGCTTCTATAGCCGCGGCGCACGCCTGACGGCAGTGATCTGCCTGGTGATCATCTCGGTCACCTACGTGATCGGGCAGATGGCCGGTGCCGGTGTGGCCTTCTCGCGCTTCCTCGAAGTGAGCAACTCGACCGGCATCTGGATCGCCGCGGCCGTGGTGTTCGCCTATGCCGTATTCGGCGGCATGAAGGGCATCACCTACACCCAGGTGGCGCAGTACGTGGTGCTGATCATCGCCTACACCATCCCGGCGATCTTCATCTCCCTGCAGCTGACCGGCAACCCGATCCCGCCGCTGGGCCTGTTCGGCGACCACGTCGACTCCGGCGTGCCGCTGCTGCAGAAGCTCGACGAAGTGGTGCGTGAACTGGGCTTCGCCGCCTACACCGCCGATGTCGACAACAAGCTGAACATGGTGCTGTTCACCATGTCGCTGATGATCGGTACCGCCGGCCTGCCGCACGTGATCATCCGTTTCTTCACCGTGCCGAAGGTGGCCGACGCCCGTTGGTCCGCCGGCTGGACCCTGATCTTCATCGCCCTGCTGTACCTCACCGCGCCGGCCGTGGCCTCGATGGCGCGCCTGAACCTGGCGACCACCATTTATCCGGAAGGTGCTACTGCCCCGGCCCTGGCCTACGAAGAGCGTCCGGAATGGGTCAAGACCTGGGAGCAGACCGGTCTGATCGCCTGGCAGGACAAGAACGGCGACGGCCGCATCCAGATGTACAACGATGCCGCCCCGGCCTTCACCGCGACCGCTCAGGAGCGTGGCTGGAACGGCAACGAGCTGACCGTCAACAACGACATCCTGGTACTGGCCAACCCGGAGATCGCCAACCTGCCCGGCTGGGTGGTGGGGCTGATCGCGGCGGGCGCCATCGCCGCGGCACTGTCGACGGCGGCGGGGCTGTTGCTGGCGATTTCTTCGGCGATCAGTCACGACCTGATCAAGACCTTGATCAATCCGAAGATCAGCGAGAAGAACGAGATGCATGCGGCGCGGATCTCCATGGCTGCCGCGATTCTGCTGGCGACCTACCTGGGCCTGAATCCACCAGGCTTCGCCGCGCAGGTGGTGGCGCTGGCCTTCGGTATCGCCGCGGCCACGCTGTTCCCGGTGCTGATGATGGGCATCTTCTCCAAGCGGGTGAACGACAAGGGCGCGATCTGCGGCATGGTCGCCGGTCTGGTGGTGACCCTGCTGTACATCTTCACCTACCTGGGCTGGTTCTTCATTCCGGAGACCAACATGCTGCCCAATACCCCGGACCAGTGGTTCATGGGTATCTCCCCGGCGTCCTTCGGTACCATCGGTGCGCTGATCAACTTCGGCGTGGCCTATGCCGTGGCGATGCTGACCACCGCTCCGCCGCAGGAAATCCAGGACCTGGTGGAAAGCGTGCGTACTCCGAAAGGTGCTGGTGGCGCGCTGAGCCACTGAGCATAATCCAGGCCTGAGGCCATCGGTCGATGGTTCAGGGTCTAACGGACGGGCCTCCAGTGGAGGCCCGTCTTATTTCAGGAACAGTCGAATGTTATGGACTTTGCTTGCCATCGTGGTGGCGGGGCTCGGCGCTGCCGGTATCGCCCTGCTGCTGCGAAAGCTGACGCGCAACAAACTGCCGAAGTGGATAGTGCCGCTGTTCGGCGGCCTGGGGATGCTGGGCTACCAGATCTTCTACGAGTATTCCTGGTTCGAGCATCAGCAGCAGCGCCAGCCGCAGGAGTCGGTGGTGGTGGCCAGCGAGGCCGGCCACGTGTTCTGGCGCCCCTGGAGCTACTTCGTGCCGATGATCACGGCCTTTACCGTGCTCGATAGCACGAGCGTGGTGACGCGCGAGCTCGACGGCCGGGTGGTCGCCGAATTCATGCTCTACCGCTTCGAGAAGCAGCACATCGATCACGTCGCGCATCAGGCGCACCTGCTCAACTGCGACAGCGCCGAACTGCTGCCGCTGAACGCGCAGAAGCAGCCGCAGCTCGATCAGCTCAAGCGCATCGCCAAGGACGATCCGCTCTACCTGCAGGTGTGTCGCTAGCGCGCCGCTTTGCGGTGAACGCGCACGGCGCACCATCCTGACCCATCGTCTCGCCCGGGCGCTTTTGCGCGCCCGATAGACCCAGATCAATGTCTGCGTCGGCCAGCTCTCTAGAATCGCCAGCCCCCGATTTTTCGAGCTTGCGGTCATGCCCCGTTTTCCCGAACTGCTGTCGCCGGCCGGCAGCCTGAAGAACATGCGCTACGCCTTCGCCTACGGCGCCGACGCGGTCTATGCCGGGCAGCCGCGCTACAGCCTGCGCGTGCGCAACAACGAGTTCGACCACGCCAACCTGGCCCTGGGCATTGCCGAAGCCCATGCCCAGGGCAAGCGCTTCTACGTGGTGGTCAATATCGCCCCGCACAACGCCAAGCTCAGGACCTTTCTCAAGGACCTGGAACCGGTGATCGCGATGGGCCCGGATGCGCTGATCATGTCCGACCCCGGGCTGATCATGCTGGTGCGCGAGCACTTCCCGCAGATGCCGATCCATCTGTCGGTGCAGGCCAATGCGGTGAACTGGGCCAGCGTGCGGTTCTGGCAGCAGCAGGGGCTGAGCCGGGTGATCCTGTCGCGCGAGCTGGCGCTGGAAGAGATCGAGGAAATCCGCAGCCAGGTGCCCGGCATGGAGCTGGAGGTGTTCGTCCACGGCGCGCTGTGCATGGCCTATTCCGGGCGCTGCCTGCTGTCGGGCTACATCAACCGCCGCGACCCCAACCAGGGCAGCTGCACCAATGCCTGTCGCTGGCAGTACCAGGCGACGCCGGCTGGCGAGAACCAACTCGGCGAAATCGTTCGTGTGGTCGAGCCGACCCTGGGCCAGGGCACGCCAACCACCCAGGCATTCGTGCTGCAGGAGGCTGGGCGACCGGATGATGAAATGACCGCGTTCGAAGACGAGCACGGCACCTACATCATGAACTCCAAGGACCTGCGCGCGGTGCAGCACGTCGAGCGTCTGCTGCGCATGGGGGTGCATTCGCTGAAGATCGAGGGGCGCACCAAGAGTCATTTCTACGTGGCGCGCACCGCCCAGGCCTACCGTCAGGCCATCGACGACGCCCTGGCCGGACGGCCCTTCGACAGGGGCCTGATGCAGCGCCTGGAGTCACTGGCCAACCGCGGCTACACCGAGGGTTTCCTGCGCCGTCACGTGCACGACGAGTACCAGAACTATGAGCGCGGCAGCTCGCGCGCCGAGCGCCAGCAGTTCGTCGGTGAGCTGACCGGCGAACGTCGCGGCGCGCTGGCCGAGGTGCGGGTGAAGAATCGCTTCGCCCTCGGCGACTGGCTGGAGTTGATGACCCCGCAGGGCAATCGGCGTTTTTCCCTGGCGCAGCTGGAGAACCGCCAGGGCCAGGCGGTGGACGTGGCCCCGGGCGACGGTCATGTGCTCTATCTGCCGTTGCCGGAGAATCTGCCGCTGGAATACGGCCTGCTGCTGCGCGACCTGTAGGGCTGCGTAGGGTGGATGACGCTTTACCCATCCACCAGGATTGTCGGCGGCTGCCCCGTGGTGGATAAAAAGAGCGTTATCCACCCTACGCCCGGATGTCGGCGCAGGCTACAGCGAATAGGCGCGCTGGCGACGCCGGCTGTTGAGCGCCTGGAGCAGCGCCGGCAGGCTGTCGAGGCCCTGCTGGCGGGCCTTGCTCAGCAGGATCAGGGCCAGCTCGGCGGTGACCAGGGCGTCGGCGCTGGCGTGGTGGCGCTGCTGCACCTGCAGGCCGAAATGCCGGGTCCATTCGTCCAGCCCGGCGTGCGCCAGCTTGGCCTTGGGGCACAGCAGCGGGGCCAGTTCGGCGACGTCGAAGAAGGCGTGCTGCAGGCGCTGGCCCAGGCTTTCCTTGAGCGCGCGGGCGAGCATGCGCTGGTCGAACTCGGCGTGGTAGGCCAGCAACGGGCTGTCGCCGACGAACTCCATGAAGGCCAGCAGGGCCTCGGCCGGCTCCTCGCCGCGGGCGATCTCGCTGGGGGCGATGCCGTGGATCAGGGTGCTGGCGCTGGCCTGGTGGCCGTCGCGCTGCAGGGTGCACTCGAACTGCTGGCTGAGGTCGATGGCGCCGTGCTCGATCACCACCGCGCCGATCGACAGCACCTGGTCGCGGCGCATATTCAGGCCGCTGGTCTCCAGGTCGAGGACGACGAAACGTTGCGCGTGCAGCGGCCGCTCGTCGAGCGCGGCCGGGGCCGCCAGCTCGCGGCGGCGCTCCAGCTGGCGCTGGGTCAGGGCCGGGCCGCGCCCGGTGAACCAGGTGAACTTGCTCATAGCTGATACCTCAGGGCCAGGCTGCTCTGCAGCCGCTGCGCCTGGCGGAAGGACTCGCGCAGGATGCGCCGGTCCAGGTGGTTGAGGCGGTCGGGGTCGACCCGGTTGGAGTAGGGCAGCTCGTCGCGCGCCTGCAGCTGGTGCTGCTGCATGCGGGTCTGCTGGATGAAGTGGTAGGCCTCCTCGAAGGCGGCACCGTCCAGGGCCTCGATCACGCCCTTGGCCACCAGCGCGCGCAGGCGCTCCAGGGTGCCGACCGCGGCGACGTTGTGGGCCAGGGCGAGCAGGCGGGCGCCATCGACGAAGGGGGTCAGGCCCTGCACCTTGAGGTCGAGGGTGTCCTTGTCGGCGCCGGAGCGGACCACCACGAAGTCGCGAAAACGCCCCACCGGCGGACGCTGACGCAGGGCGTTCTCGGCCATCATCTGCTGGAACAGGCTGTTGTTGCCGATACGCCCGAGCAGTTCCTCGCGCAGCTGCTCGCAACCCTCGTCCGGGCCCCAGATCGCCCGCAGGTCGAAGTAGATGGTCGAGCTCAGCAGGTTTTCCGGGGTGGCCTCGAGGACGAAGCCGGCGAAGCGCCGCGACCATTCCTGACGCGACAGGCACAGCTCCGGGTTGCTGGCCATGATGTTGCCCTTGCACAGGGTGAAGCCGCACTGCGCCAGGCGCTGGTTGATGGTGGCGGCCAGCGGCAGCAGGCGCCCGCGGATGGCCGCGGCCTCGGCGGCGTCGGTCGCCTCGAAGAGGATGCCGTTGTCCTGGTCGGTGTGCAGAGTCTGCTCGCGGCGGCCTTCGCTGCCGAAGCACAGCCAGGTGAAGGGCACGCCCGGGTCGCCCATTTCCTCGATCGTCAGCTCGATCACCCGGCACACGGTGTGGTCGTTGAGCAGGGTGACGATATGGGTGATCTGCGTCGAGCTGGCGCCGTGGGCCAGCATGCGGTCGACCAGCAGGCGGATGTCGCTGCGCAGCCCGGCCAGGGTCTCGACCTTGCCGGCGTGGCGGATGGTGCGCGCCAGGTGTACCAGGTCGACGCGCTGCAGGCTGAACAGGTCGCGCTCGGAAATCACCCCGCAGAGCCGCTCGTGTTCCACCAGGCAGACGTGGGCGATATGCCGCTCGGTCATGGCGATGGCGGCGTCGAAGGCGCTGGCGTCCGGTGCCAGGTGGAAGGGTTTGGGGGTCATCAGGTTGCTGATCGGCTGGGCCAGGTCGACGCCGTCGGCCACCACCCGGCGCAGGTCGCGCAGGGTGAAGATGCCCAGCGGCCGCTCGGCCGGATCGACGATGACGATGCTGCCCACATGCTGTTCGTGCATCAGCCGCACGGCCTCGCGCAGCGGCGTGACAGGGGCGCAGCCGATGGGTTGGCGCATGGCCAGTTCGCCCAGGCGGGTATCCAGCGAATACTGCGCGCCGAGGGTCTCCACCGCGCGCAACTGCACCTGCTGGTTGACCTGGTCGAGCAGGCTGCTGACCCCGCGCAGGGCGAAGTCGCGCAGCGGGTTGGACACGGCGAACAGCTTGACGAAGGCGTGCTTGGCCAGCAGCAGGCAGAAGGTGTCCTCGGCGGCCAGGTGTTCGGTGCGGGTGGCGCGTTCGCCGATCAGCGCGGCCAGCGGGAAGCATTCGCCGGCGGTGATCTCGAAAGTGGTCTCGGTGCCGCGCCGCGCGCTGTGCGGGCGCTCGCCATGCACCCGGCCCTGCTTGACGATGTAGAAGTGCTCGACCGGGCCGTCGCTCGGCTTGATGATCGACTCGCCCTCGCCGTAGAAGCGCAGCTGGCAATGCTCGACCAGAAACGCCAGGTGGGCGGTGTCCATCTGGTTGAAGGGCGGAAACTTCTGCAGGAGCTCCATGGTGCCGTGGATGTTCTGCAGCACCGCGGTCTTGCCCGCATCGGCCAGGGCGTCGGCCTTGCTCATGGGCTTGCGCCTCGCAGTTTCGAGATGCTGCCAGTGTGGCCGCGCGCGTGGGCCTTGGCCATTGCACCTAAGTAGGGGGAGGTCGCTCTTTTTTCTGTTTTTGTCATAAAAATGACGCCTGAAATACTGATATGTGATAAGGTGCAGGCATATGTCAAAATGCCATCTTTTCGCCGGCGGCTCGTCTTTCCGCATGTCGCGGCCGCCCGAACATATCTGGATGTAGTGCGTGAACCTGAGCAAAAGAAGAGGGCGCGTCGTGCCGTGTGGGGCGCGCCGCGCCACGCTGTTTGTCAACACCCTGCTGCTGAGTGCCTGCCTGCAGGCCCAGCCGCATTACGACGCCTTGCTCGAGCAGGCCCGTGCCGGGCATTACCAACCGGCGCTGAGCTTTCTGCGCGGGCAGGTGGGGGGCTGGGCCTCGCCTCGCTACCTACCCGATCACCTGCTGATCGCCGGCTGGGCGGGCGAGGATGCCGAGGTCGTCAGACTCTATGAGGGCTATGGCGCGCAGGTCGCCTTGTCTGCCGACGTGCTGACCGGCGTGGCTCGGGCCTATCGCAATCTGCGCCTGTGGCAGCCGGCGTTGGCAGTCTACGAGCGGGGGCTGACGCATTTCCCCGACCATCCGCCGATGGCGCTCGGTCAGGTGCTGGTCATGGCCGATGCCGGCCAGACGCAACAGGCGGTACGCCGCGGTCTGCGCCTGGTGCAGCAGGCGCCGCAGGACGCCGAGCGCCGGCTGGCGCTGGGCTACGCCCACCTGCGCGACGGCCAGCCCCATGCCGCGCTGTTTCAGATCGACCGCGCCCGCGAGTTGGCGCCGCAGCGCAGCGATGTCGCCAGCGAGTACCTGACCGCTTTGCAGCGCGCCGGTCTGGCCGAGCAGGCGCTGGCGTTCGCCCTGGCTCATCCCGAGCTGCTCGACGCCGCTCGGCAGCGCCAGCTGCAGGCCGACGCGCTGGCCGCGCTGGTGCGCATGGCGGACATGGCGACGCGTGGCGAGGTCGAGCGCTTTCGTCTCGCCGACCAGGCCCTGGCCGAGGCCGAACGCCTGCTCCAGGCCTGGGCCGAGTTGCCGCAGGCGCGCCCCGATAGTCTGCGGGTGCGTATCGATCGGCTCGGCGCCCTGCATGCGCGGGTACGCATGGCCGAGCTGCTGGAGCACTACCGGCAGTTGCAGGCCGAAGGCGTCGAGTTGCCGGGCTATGCCCTGCGCTGGGTCGCCTCCGCGCTGCTGTACCTGCGCGAGCCGGAGCAGGCGGCCGAGCTCTACCGGCGGGTGATCGCCGGGGAAAACGACAAGCACCCGCTCTGGCTGGCCGACCATCAAGGGCTGTTCTACGCGCTGGTGGAAAGCGAGCAGCTGGAGGAGGCCCATCGGCTCGCCACGCGGCTGGCGGCGCAGCAGCCGCCGCGGCTGTACCAGCCGGGCAACCCCGAGGCCGAGCCCAATGCGCGTTGGCTGGAGGCGCAGGTCATGCAGGCCAACGCCGAGCTGTACCTGAACGACACGCCGGCAGCCACCCAGGCATTCGCCCAGTTGGCCGGGAACGCGCCGAACAACAGTTCGTTGCGCACCTCGCTCGCCAGCCTGTACCAGGTCCGCGGCTGGCCGCGACGTGCCGAGGACGAGCTGAAGGTGGTGGAGAGCACGGCACCGCGGCATCTGAGCCTGGAGGTGCAGCAGGGCCTGGGAGCGCTGCAGCTGCAGGAGTGGCGCCAGCTCGACCTGCTGACCGACGACGTGATCCGCCGCTACCCGGAAAACCTGCAGGCGCAGCGTCTGGACAAGCTGCGGCGGGTGCATCACATGGCCGAGTTGCGGATTACCGCCTACCGCGGCCTGGGCTCGGGCAGCAGCGTATCCGGCGGCCATGACCTGGGCATCGACAGCGTCCTCTACAGCGAGCCGCTGCACGACGACTGGCGCCTGTTCGGCGGTGCCGGTTATGCCAGCGCGGATTTCGAGGAAGGGCGCGGCCATCATCGCTGGCAGCGCGGCGGACTCGAGTGGCGGGTGCGCAACCAGCGCCTGGAGGCCGAGGTGTCCCGCCACGACTACGGCCACGGCGACAAGCTGGGCCTGCGCCTGAACGGCTGGCACGACATCGACGATCACTGGCAGTACGGCTGGTCGGCGCAGTCCTTGTCGAGCGAGACGCCGCTGCGGGCGCTGAACGCCGACATCAGCGCCGACAGCCTGAGCGGCTTCCTGCGCTGGCGTGCCGACGAGCGACGCGAATGGCGGGCCTCCCTGGCTGCCGCGCATTTCAGCGACGGCAACGACCGTCTGGGCCTGCTGCTGGCCGGCAGCGAGCGTCTGTACACCGCGCCGACCTGGCAGGCCGACCTGGGGTTGGAGTTCTCCGCTGCCCACAACAGCGGCTCGGCCGACGTGCCCTACTTCAATCCCGCGGCCGAGTTCGGCGTGCTGCCCAGCCTGAGTCTTTCGCACAGCCTCTACCGGCGCTACCAGACCGCCTGGAGCCAGCAGCTGCAGCTGGGCCTCGGTAGCAACAGCCAGCGCGACTACGGCAGCGCGGCGGTCGGCCTGATCGGCTACGGCCAGCGCCTGCGCCTGGATGACCGTTTCGATGGCGGTATCACCGTGTCGGCCCTGAGCCGCGAGTACGACGGCGACCGCGAGCGCGAAATGAGCGTGCTGCTCGATCTCAATTACCGCTTCTAAGGACCATCCCATGGCCTATTTCCCTCGTTGGCTGCTGCTCGGGCTGAGTGCCCTGCTGCTCGCCGCCTGCGCCGTCGAAGCGCCGCCCTTCACCCCGCCGCTGGAGCGCCCGCGGGCTGCCGCGGAGAGCCCCTGGCCGCAGGGGCGCGTCCTGGCACTGGCCTATCACGATGTCGAGGACGGCGAGGCCGACCAGCGCTTCATGTCGGTACGCACCGCCAATCTGATCGAGCAGCTGGCCTGGCTCAAGGCCAGCGGCTTTCAGGCCGTATCGGTGGATCAGCTGCTGGCTGCCCGGCAGGGCGGCCCGGCGCTGCCGGACAAGCCGCTGCTGCTCAGCTTCGACGACGGCTACGTCAGCTTCTACGAGCGCGTGCTGCCCATCCTTCGGGCCTATCAGTGGCCGGCGGTGCTGGCCCCGGTGGGCGTCTGGCTGGATACGCCGGCGGACCAGCCGGTGGATTTCGGCGGCGCACCGGTGGCGCGCGAGCGCTTCCTCAGCTGGCAGCAGATCGGCGAGATCGCCGCCAGCGGCCTGGTCGAGATCGCCGCGCATACCGACGCCCTGCACTATGGCGCGCAGGCCAATCCGCAGGGCAACCTGCAGCCGGCGGCGGCCACGCGCCTGTACGATCCGGCGCGCCGGCGTTACGAAAGCGATGCCGAGCATGACGCGCGCATCGCCCGCGATGTCGAACGCATCAGCGCCAAGATCCAGGCCGCCAGCGGCCGGGCGCCGCGGGTCTGGGTCTGGCCCTACGGGGAGGCCAGCGGCAGTGCCCTGCGCATCGTCGGCGACAACGGCTACGAGCTGGCCCTGACCCTGGAGAACGGCCTGGGCGACTTCGCCAACCTGCAGCAGGGCCCGCGCATGCTGCTCAGCGGCGACCCGGATACCAGCAACCTGGCCCTGGCGGTCAGCCGGGTCGAGGAGCAGAAGCTGATGCGCGTCGCCCATGTCGACCTGGATTACGTCTACGACCCCGACCCGCAGCAGATGGACGCCAACCTCGGCAAGCTGGTGCAGCGCATCGCCGACCTGCGCATCAGCACGGTGTTCCTGCAGGCCTATGCCGACCCCGAGGGCGACGGCCTGGTCAAGTCGCTGTACTTCCCCAACCGCCACCTGCCGGTGCGTGCCGACCTGTTCAACCGCGTCGCCTGGCAGCTGCGCACCCGCGCCAAGGTCGAGGTGTTCGCCTGGATGCCGGTGCTCAGCTTCGACCTCGATCCCGCCCTGCCGCGGGTGCTGCGCTGGTCCGCCGATGCCGCGCCGCAGGTGGACGAGGCGCAGTACCGTCGCCTGTCGCCCTTCGATCCCGAGGTGCGCCGGCAGATCGGCGAGATCTACGAGGACCTGGCGCGTCACGCCAATTTCGCCGGCGTGCTGTATCACGACGATGCGCTGCTCTCGGATTTCGAGGACGCCAGCCCGGCGGCCCTGGCGGCCTATCGCGCTGCCGGTCTGCCCGGAGAGATCGCCCGGCTGCGCGCCGACGAGGACAACCTGCAGCGCTGGACACGTTTCAAGAGCCGTTACCTGATCGACTTCACCGCCGAGCTGACGGCCAGGATGCGTGCCATCCGCGGCCCGCAGGTGAAGACCGCACGCAACCTCTATGCGCAGCCGGTCATCAACCCCTACAGCGAGACCTGGTTCGCGCAGAACCTCGACGACTTCCTCGCCAGCTACGACTGGACCGCACCCATGGCCATGCCCTTCATGGAGGGCGTCGAGGCGCAGCAGGCCAATGCCTGGCTGGACCAGCTGGTGCAGCAGATCGCCAGGCGTCCGGGCGCGTTGCAGCGCACGGTGTTCGAGCTGCAGGCGCGCGACTGGCGTCGCGGCAGCCAGGGGCCGATCGACTCACAGCTGCTGGCCCAGTGGATGCGCCGCCTGCAATGGCAGGGCGTGCGCCACTTCGGTTACTACCCGGACGACTTCCATAGCGACCAGCCGCGTCTGCAGACGATTCGGCCGGCGCTCTCCAATGCCTGGTATCCCCTGCCATGATCGATCGCATCTACGCCCTGCTGATCCTGCTGCTGGTGCTCGGCGCCCCGGTCGGGGTGGCCCTGGCCCTGACCGGGGACGTGCTGCTGGACTTCGTGTTCTTCTACCCGCTGTTCATGTCGGCACTGTGGATGGCTGGCGGCAGCTACTTCTGGCTGCACTGGGAGCGCCACTGGCCCTGGTCCGACAGCGGCGAGGTGCTGCCGCCGCCGCTGGCCGGCGAACCACTGGTGTCGATCCTGGTACCGTGCTTCAACGAGGGCGAGCACGCCCGGGAAACCATAGGGGCGGCCCTGGCGCAGCGCTACCCGGCCATCGAGGTGATCGCCATCAACGACGGCTCTCGCGACGACACCGCCGCGGTGCTCGATCGCCTGGCGGCCGCCGAGCCGCGCCTGCGCGTGCTGCACCTGGCGCAGAACCAGGGCAAGGCCGTGGCCCTGCGCATGGGCGCCCTGGCGGCGCGCAGCGAATACCTGGTGTGCATCGATGGCGACGCCCTGCTCGATCGGGACGCCGTGGCCTACCTGGTGGCGCCGCTGATCGACAACCCGCGGGTCGGCGCCGTCACCGGCAACCCGCGCATTCGTACCCGCTCGACGCTGGTCGGACGCATCCAGGTGGGCGAGTTCTCCTCCATCATCGGCCTGATCAAGCGGACCCAGCGGGTCTATGGCCGCGTCTTCACGGTGTCCGGGGTGATCGCCGCGTTCCGCCGCAGCGCGCTGAACCGCATCGATTACTGGAGCGCGGACATGATCACCGAGGACATCGACGTCAGCTGGAAGCTGCAGCTCGATCACTGGTCGATCTTCTACGAGCCGCGCGCGCTGTGCTGGATCCTTATGCCGGAAACCCTGCGCGGCCTGTGGAAGCAGCGCCTGCGCTGGGCGCAGGGCGGCGCCGAGGTGCTGCTGAAGAACATCGGCACCATCTGGGCCTGGCGCTTTCGCTACATGTGGCCGCTGCTGATCGAGTTCGCCTTGTCGGCGATCTGGGCCTTCACCTTCGCCCTGTCGATCCTGCTGTGGCTGGTCGGCCAGCTGGTCGAGCTGCCGGCCGAGTTGCAGGTCAGCAGCATCATGCCGCCGGCCTTTACCGGCCTGGTGCTGGCCTGCGTATGCCTGCTGCAGTTCAGCCTCAGCCTGTTCATCGAGCGACGCTACGAAACCGGGCTGGCGCGCGCGTTGTTCTGGATCATCTGGTATCCCCTGGCGTTCTGGATGATCACCCTGTTCACCACCCTGGTCAGCTTCCCCAAGGTCATGCTCAAGCGGCGTCAGCAACGGGCGCGCTGGGTCAGCCCGGATCGCGGGATCAATACCCTCAACGCAAGGAAGCCGTCATGAGTCTGTTGATTCGTAGCCAACAGAGCCGTCTGGGGCGCGCCGTCGATGTGCTGCTGACACTCTCCGCCTGGGCGGCGATGGCCTATCTGCTGGTGCAGGGCGTGGCCTCGCTGCTGGCCAGCGGCCGGCATGGACCGCGGCCGGCCCTGGTAGCGGAAATCATGCCGACGCTCGATACCCTGCTGATCTACCTGCTGGTGGCGCTGGGGCTCGGCACCATCCTGCTGGCCTGGGCCAAGTACAACGAACGCCGCGCCGGCTGGTACCAGCGCCGTTCGCGCATGCCGGACATCGCCGAGGAGACTCTGGCGGCCAATTTCCAGGTCTCCCTGGCGATCCTCGATTGCCTGCAACGTCAGCAGGTGCTGATTCTGCACAATGGCGAGGACGGTGCGCTGGCTGCCATCGAGTTCCCCGGTACCGCGCTGCGCCTGCCGGCCCTGGCCAGCGACGAGCTGCTCGAGTCGCTGCGCAGCGAAGAGGCGCCGAGCGCCGAGCCGCTGGCGGGCTGAGCGCAGCCTCTGGCGTCGGCGACAACGGCGCCCTGGGAAAAGAAAATCCCCGCAGCGAGCGGTCGCGGCGGGGATTTCTTTGTCGAGCCGGGGCGAATCAGAGACCGTTCTTCGCCTTGAACTCGCGACGACGGCGGTGCAGCACCGGCTCGGTGTAGCCGTTGGGCTGCTTGGTGCCTTCGATCACCAGCTCCAGCGCGGCCTGGAAGGCGACGTTGTTGTCGAAGTCCGGGGCCAGCGGGCGGTACAGCGGGTCGCTGGCGTTCTGCCGGTCGACCACCGGCGCCATGCGCTTGAGGCTTTCGATCACCTGGGCTTCGCTGACGATGCCGTGGCGCAGCCAGTTGGCCAGCAGCTGGCTGGAGATGCGCAGGGTGGCGCGGTCTTCCATCAGGCCGACGTCGTTGATGTCCGGCACCTTGGAGCAGCCGACGCCCTGGTCGATCCAGCGCACCACGTAGCCGAGGATGCCCTGCGAGTTGTTGTCCAGCTCGTTGCGGATTTCTTCTGCTGACCAGCTGGTGTCCTTGGCCAGCGGGATGGTCAGGATGTCGTCCACCGACGCCGGAGTACGCTTGGCCAGTTCGGCCTGACGGGCGAACACGTCGACCTTGTGGTAGTGCAGGGCGTGCAGGGTGGCGGCGGTCGGCGAGGGGACCCAGGCGGTGTTGGCGCCGGACAGCGGGTGGGCGATCTTCTGCTCGAGCATGGCGGCCATCAGATCGGGCATGGCCCACATGCCCTTGCCGATCTGCGCGCGGCCCTGCAGGCCGGTGGCCAGGCCGACGTCGACGTTGTTGTTCTCGTAGGCGCCGATCCAGGTCTCGCTCTTCATGGCGGCCTTGCGCACCACGGCGCCGGCTTCCATGGAGGTGTGGATCTCGTCACCGGTGCGGTCGAGGAAGCCGGTGTTGATAAATACCACGCGTTCCGAAGCCGCTTTGATACAGGCTTTCAGGTTGACGGTGGTGCGGCGCTCCTCGTCCATGATGCCGACCTTGAGGGTGTTGCGGGCCAGGCCCAGCACCTCCTCAACGCGGGCGAAGATTTCGCTGGCGAAGGCGACTTCTTCCGGGCCGTGCATCTTTGGCTTGACGATGTACACGCTGCCGGTGCGGGTGTTCTTGCGCGTGGTGTTGCCGATCAGGTTGTGCACCGCGATCAGGCTGGTGAACAGCGCGTCCTGGATGCCTTCCGGAATCTCGTTGCCTTCGGCGTCGAGGATGGCCGGGTTGGTCATCAGGTGGCCGACGTTGCGCACGAACAGCAGCGAGCGGCCATGCAGGGTCAGCTCGGAGCCGTCGACCTTGGTGTAGACGCGATCCGGGTTCATGGTGCGGGTGAAGGTCTGGCCGCCCTTGGCGACTTGCTCGGCCAGGTCGCCCTTCATCAGGCCCAGCCAGTTCTTGTAGACCACCACCTTGTCGTCGGCATCGACGGCGGCGACCGAGTCTTCGCAGTCCATGATGGTGGTCAGCGCGGCTTCCATCAGCACGTCTTTCACGCCGGCGGCGTCGGTGCTGCCGATGGGGCTGGCGGCGTCGATCTGGATCTCGAAGTGCAGGCCGTTGTGCTTGAGCAGCACGGCGACCGGCGCACTGGCCTCGCCCTGGAAGCCGATCAGTTGCGCGTCGTCGCGCAGACCGCTGTTGCTGCCGCCCTTGAGCGAAACCACCAGCTTGCCGTCAACGATCTTGTAGCCGGTGGAGTCGACATGGGAGCCGGCGGCCAGCGGCGCGGCCTCGTCGAGGAAGGCGCGGGCGAAGGCGATGACCTTGTCGCCGCGCACCTTGTTGTAGCCCTTGCCCTTCTCGGCGCCGCCTTCTTCGCTGATCACGTCGGTGCCGTAGAGGGCGTCGTACAGCGAGCCCCAGCGGGCGTTGGAGGCGTTCAGGGCGAAGCGCGCGTTCATCACCGGCACCACCAGCTGCGGGCCGGCCAGGCGGGCGATCTCTTCGTCGACGTTGGCGGTGGTGGCCTGGAAGTCTTCCGGCTCCGGCAACAGATAGCCGATTTCCTGGAGGAAGGCCTTGTAGGCAGCGGCGTCATGGGCCTGACCCTGGCGCGCCTGGTGCCAGGCATCGATCTGCGCCTGCAGTTCGTCGCGTTTGGCCAGCAGGGCACGGTTCTTCGGTGCCAGGTCCTTGATGACCGCGGCGGCACCGGCCCAGAACTGGTCGGCAGCGATGCCGGTACCGGGGATGGCTTCGTTGTTCACGAAGTCGTACAGGACTTTGGCGACCTGCAGGCCACCGACTTGAACGCGTTCAGTCATCACTTGCCTCACTCTCTCTGAGCTCTACTCAATAGCCGCTTCGGGCCCCTCTAAAAACTACCTGCGTTGCCATCGCTGCGTTAGCAACAGGCTCAGAAGGCTCATTTACACCAAGTAAACTCCGCTTCTTCGCCCGTTCGATTCGCTGGCGCTCACCCTTCGGGCCAGCCTTCGGCTGTTACTCCCGTTGGTCGTTGCGCCTGGCGCTGGCTACCTCGCCTACGTTTTTAGAGGGGCTCGTCGGAGACGGGTTTGCCGTCTTGTAGTCCGAGGCGCGGCATACTACATCAAGATTCCGGGGAAATGCAGTGGGTGTGCGTCAGTCTGCGACCGGAAGGCTCTGCGCGGTCACGTTGAATACGTTGTGTATGCAAAAAAGTGCGCTATTGTTTCATAAAAATTGTAAAAACGTACACGATTAATTGCGCGGGCTACTGACAAGAGGGCGAATATGGCCTACGCCGCCTTCGCCTATACTGCGCTGACCCGTTCTGGAGCCTGCCATGCCGGTATCCGCCGCCGTTGCCGCCGACCTCGTCGACCTCACCCGCCTGTTCGCCGGCTACCTGGCCTTTTACCAGGTGCCGCGGGCCGAGACGGAGATCGCCGCCTTTCTCCGCCAGCGTCTGCAGCGCGGCGACTCGCAGCTGCTGATCGCCCGCGACGAGCGGGGCGCGGCCCAGGGCTTCGTCCAGCTCTATCCCTTCCACTCGTCCCTGGCGCTGGAACCGGCCTGGCTGCTCAGCGATCTCTATGTCGACGAGTCGGCTCGCCGCGCCGGCGTCGGCGCGGCGCTGATGAACGCCGCCCGTGCTCATGCCGAGGCCAGCGGCGCCTGCGGCCTGCAGCTGGAAACGGCGAAGACCAACCTGGCCGGGCAGCGCCTGTACGAGCGCCTGGGCTATGTGCGCGACGAGCAATTTCTCACCTACTGGCTGGCGCTGCGCGGCTGAGCCTTTCCAATCCTGTGAACGAGTGAGGTAGTACATGGATCATCTGGTACTGACGGTGATTGCCGAGGATCAACCGGGGCTGGTCGAGCGCCTCGCCGCCTGCGTCGCCGAACACGGCGGCAACTGGCTGGAAAGTCGCATGGCGCGCATGGCCGGGCAGTTCGCCGGCATCGTGCGGGTGGACGTGCCGGCCGAGGCGCACGGCGGTCTGATCAAGGCCCTGGAGGCGCTCGGTGCGCAGGGCATTCGTGTGCAACTGGCGGTCAGCGGCAGCGAGCCGGGCGGACGCTTCACCGCGATCCGCCTGGAGCTGGTGGGCAACGACCGCCCCGGTATCGTGCGCGACATCACCCGCTTGTTGGCCGAGCAGGGGGTCAACCTGGAAAGCCTGCTGACCGAAGTGGCGCCGGCGCCGATGAGCGGCGAGCTGCTGTTCACCGCCGAGGCGCTGCTGGCGGTGCCGGAGACGCTGCCGCTGGAGCAGTTGCAGGCGCGCCTGGAGACCCTGGCCGACGACCTGATGGTGGAGCTGAATCTGCGTCAGGAGGACTGAATATCCACGGCTGGCGTGGATCAGCCTGTGGATAAGCTGGGGAGCCCCGGCGCACCCACTAGTGCCCCGGGGCTTTTCTTTGCCTGGCTAAAAAATCAGCAGGATCAAAGGTTTGTGCGCAAATGCCGGGGGGAGCTGTGGCTGAGTCGGGGCCGAAAGGCGCCGCGCCAGGGCTGACGCAGCCTGGCGGCGGTTGGGTGTTTTCTGCTCAGCCGAGTGCGTGCGCTGTGCGCCCCCCCTTACACGCTCGGACGTTTGCGCAGGCTCAGCCAGATATCCAGGCTGTACACCGCCAACCCGGCCCAGATGCAAGCGAAGGCCAGCAGGGTGCTGGGGGCGAAATGCTCGTCGAACAGCAGGATCGCCTGCAGCAGCACCAGGGTCGGCGCGATGTACTGCAGAAAGCCCAGGGTGGTGTAGGGCAGGTGGCGCGCTGCGGCGTTGAAGCACACCAGCGGCACCAGGGTGATGGGCCCGGCGGCCGCCAGCCACAGCGCCTCGCTACTGGTCCAGAAGCTCGCCTGGCTGCTCGCCGCCGCCGGGTGCAGGGCCAGCCAGGCCAGCGCCACCGGCAGCAGTAGCCAGGTCTCCACCACCAGACCGGGCAGGGCGGCGACCGGCGCCTGTTTGCGGATCAGCCCGTAGAAGCCGAAGGTCAGCGCCAGCACCAGCGACACCCAGGGCAGGCTGCCCAGCTGCCAGACCTGCTGCAGCACGCCGAGGGCGGCCAGGCCGACGGCCAGCCACTGCAGGCGGCGCAGGCGCTCGCCGAGAATCAGCAGGCCGAGCAGCACGTTGATCAGCGGGTTGATGTAGTAACCCAGGCTGGCCTCGATCATCCGCTCGTTGTTCACCGCCCAGACGTAGACCAGCCAGTTGGTGGCGATCAGCAGGCCGCAGCCGGCCAGCACCGCCAGGCGCTTGGGATGGTCGCGCAGCTCGCGCCACCAGCTCGGGTGTTTCCACACGAGCAGCAGCAGGCCGCCGAACAGTGCCGACCAGAGCACCCGGTGGACGATGATTTCCAGTGCCGGCACGCTCTGGATGGCCTTGAAGTAGAGCGGGAACAGGCCCCAGATGACGTAGGCGGTGAGGCCGAGGAGATACCCGCGTCGCGGGTTGGCGGTGGCCATGCGGAGTCCTTGCTTAGGCAGCTAACGGTAGCCGCGGAATTCTAGTCCCCGGCCCCCGGGCTTGTCTGTTCGTTCAGTTTTTCTTCATGGCCGCGTGCCGGGAAAGTCGTAAGGCAAAGTTTACGCGGCGCGGGCAACTGTATCGGTCTGGGCCGGCTTGCCGGCGATCATTGCAAGGTTCATCCGGGCTACGTCTCAGAACAGCCGCAGCGGCTCCTCGTCCAGCGCCGCCAGTTGCTCGCGCAAGGAGAGGATCTGGTCGCCCCAGTAGCGCTCGCCGGCGAACCAGGGGAAGGCCAGGGGGAAGGCCGGGTCGTCCCAGCGTCGGGCGATCCAGGCGCTGTGGTGCATCAGGCGCAGCGCGCGCAGGCCCTCGATCAGCGGCAGCTCGCGGGCGTCGAAGTCGTGGAATTCCTGGTAGCCGTCCATCAGCTCGGCCAGTTGACCGAGGCGCTCGTGGCGCTCGCCGGCCAGCATCATCCACAGGTCCTGCACCGCCGGGCCCATGCGGCAGTCGTCGAGGTCAAGGATGTGGAAGCTGTCGTCGCGGCACAGCAGGTTGCCGGGGTGGCAGTCGCCGTGCAGGCGGATCGGCTGGTAGCGCACGCGGGCGAACAGCTGATCGAGGCGCGCCAGCAGGTCGCGCGCCACCGACTCGTAGGCCGGCAGCAGGCTGCGCGGGACGAAGCCGCCGCCGAGCAGGGTGGCCAGCGAGGCGTGACCGAAATTGTCCACCGCCAGGGTTTCGCGGTGGGCGAAGGGGCGGCTGGCGCCGACCGCGTGCAGGCGGCCGAGCAACTGGCCGAGGCGGTACAGCTGATCCAGGTTGCCCGGCTCCGGCGCGCGCCCGCCGCGGCGCGGGAACAGGGCGAAGCGGAAACCGCCGTGCTCGAACAGGGTCTCGCCGTCACGCAGCAGCGGCGCCACCAGCGGCACCTCGCATTCGGCCAGCTCGAAGCTGAAGCTGTGCTCCTCGCGGATCGCCGCATCGCTCCAGCGGTCGGGACGGTAGAACTTGGCGATCAGCGGCGCCTCGTCCTCGATGCCCACCTGGTAGACGCGGTTCTCGTAGCTGTTGAGCGCCAGCACGCGGGCGTCGCTGAGGTAACCGAGGCTCTCCACGGCGTCGAGCACCAGGTCCGGGGTGAGGGTGGAGAAGGGATGGCTCATGACAGGCTCCGCGCGCTAGGGCGCACAGTGTAGCCCTTTGTCCCCGGCCAGCGGGGTCAGACCTGGGTGCCGAGCAATACCTGGCTGGCGGCGAACTGCGCGCGCACCGGGTCGCCGGCGCGCAGGCCCAGCTGCGCCAGGCGCGCGGGGTCGACCAGGGCGCACAGGGTCTGGCCGCTGGCCAGGCCGATGCGCACTTCGCTGGGGCCGTCGTCCGCCGCCAGGACCTGCTCGATCCAGCCGTCCAGGGCATTGCGTGCGGGATCGGGCGGCGCCGACAGCGGCTGCAGTTCCAGCCAGCCGGCCTTGATCAGCGCCACCACGCCGGCGCCGGCACTCAGTTCGAGTTTCTCGGTGCTGTCGCGGGTGATCTGCGCGCGGATCAGCGCGCCGCCCGGCAGTTCCAGTTCGACCAGATCGTTGCGTCCCTGTGCCTGGATCGCCCGCACCCGGCCGCTCAGCTGGTTGCGCGCGCTGGTGCGCAGCAGCAGGCGGCCGAGCAGCTGCAGGTCGGCGTCGTCCTCGGCAGCCTGCAGCAGCTGCGCCTGCAGTGCCTGCACCCGCCGATGCAGGGCCAGCAGGCGTGCGCCGGCCGGGGTCAGGCGCGCGCCGCCGCCGCCCTTGCCGCCGACGCTGCGGCTGACCAGCGGCTGTTCGGCGAGGTTGTTGAGTTCGTCGATGGCGTCCCAGGCGGCCTTGTAGCTGAGTCCGGCGGCCTTGGCGGCGCGGGTGATCGAGCCTTGTACGGCGATCTGCTCGAGCAGGGCCAGGCGTTGCGGGCGGCGGCTGAGCAGTTGGGCGAGGGGATCGGGCTGGGCCATGGGCTGCGGATGGCAAGGGCGATGGGCGGCACGTTGCGCGACTCTGACCGGCAAGTCAAGTCAGCCGTCGCCGGGGCGCGGCGTGCGCGCCAGGCAGTAGACGTCGACCCGCGCGGCGCCGGCGCGGCGCAGCAGGAGGGCGAGGATGCCGGCGGTGGCGCCGGTGGTGAGCACGTCGTCGACCAGCGCCAGGTGGCGCCCGGCGAGTTCGGCGCCGGCGTCGAGGGCGAAGGCCTGGCGCAGGTTGCGCTTGCGCGTGGCGGCGTCCAGCCCCTGCTGCGCCGGGGTGTCCAGGCGCCGTTGCAGCCAGTCGTCGTGTACCGGCAACTGCAGGCGGCGGCCGAGCCAGTCGGCGAGCATCTGCGCCTGGTTGAAACCGCGGCGACGCTGGCGGCGCCGCGCCAGGGGCACCGGCAGCAGCGCCTGCGGCCTGGGCAAACCTTCGTCGTAGGCGTGCTGCAGGTGTTCGGCCAGCAGCTCGGCGAGCAGCCGGCCGTGCGGCCACTGGCCCTGGTGCTTGAAGCGGGTGATCAGGTTGTCCACCGGAAAGGCATAGCGCCACGGCGCCTCCACCCGGGCGAAGCTCGGCGTCTGGCGCTGGCAGGCGCCGCAGATCAGGCCGGCCATCGGCAGCGGCACCGCGCACACCTGGCACTGCGCGCCGAGCCAGGGCAGCTCGGTCTCGCAGGCGCTGCAGATGGCGTGTCGGGGGTGGTCGGCGGGCTCGTCGCAGAGCTGGCAATGGCGGCGCGGTTGCAGCCAGGCGGGAAGCTTGAGGGGGAGCAGGGGCATGACGGCTCGTCCGTGAGCGAAAGCCCTGAGCCTAGTCGGCGCTCAGCGGATCAGCCAGCCCATCAGCACCAGGCCCAGCAGCAGCCAGATCACCCCGGCGAAGATGGCTTTGCGCAGCAGCGCGCGCACGCCCTTGTAGAGAAACAGCAGGCCGAGGATCAGCAGGACCAGGCTGAAGATCGACACGTCCATGCCGATGGCCCGCGCCATGCCGCCGAGGAACGCATCGATGGCGTCGGCCACCGCGCCCAGGGCGCCGGAGAACAGATCGACGATAAAGCGGATGGCGCTGCCCAGGGTGTGGCCCAGCCAGTCGAAAAAGCCGGTTAGCTGCATGCAGAAGATTCCGATGACGCGATAGGGGTTTGGCCAGGTGCCAGTATGAAAGTTCGATTGATCAATAAACGATCAATGGTAAACCTGTGTCTTGTTGCCGGTTGACAGCATCCAAAGGCCACTTATGATGCCCTAAGCCTGAACGTCCCGTCGCCCCGTGTGCGGGCCCCGACAACAGACGCCGCCTAGCGTCGAAGGAAGCTCCCGATGAGTGCAACCGCCGCCACCCCCACCCGCCACGACTGGTCGCTGGCCGAAGTCCGCGCGCTGTTCGAGCAGCCGTTCAACGACCTGCTGTTCCAGGCGCAGACGGTGCACCGCGCGCACTTCGACGCCAACCGCGTGCAGGTCTCGACGCTGTTGTCGATCAAGACCGGCGCCTGCCCGGAAGACTGCAAGTACTGCCCGCAGTCCGGCCACTACAACACCGGCCTGGACAAGGAAAAGCTGATGGAGGTGGAGAAGGTGCTCAAGGCCGCCGCCGAGGCCAAGGCCATCGGCTCCACGCGTTTCTGCATGGGCGCGGCGTGGAAGCACCCGTCGGCCAAGGACATGCCCTACGTGCTGGAGATGGTGAAGGGCGTGAAGAAACTCGGCCTGGAAACCTGCATGACCCTGGGCAAGCTGGATCAGGAGCAGACCCAGGCGCTGGCCGAGGCGGGGCTGGACTACTACAACCACAACCTGGATACCTCGCCGGAGTTCTACGGCAACATCATCACCACCCGTACCTACGGCGAGCGCCTGCAGACCCTGGCCTACGTGCGCGAGGCGGGGATGAAGATCTGCTCCGGCGGCATCCTCGGCATGGGCGAATCGGTGGACGACCGCGCCGGCCTGCTGATCCAGCTGGCCAACCTGCCGGAGCACCCGGAGAGCGTGCCGATCAACATGCTGGTCAAGGTCAAGGGCACGCCGCTGGCCGAGGAGAAGGACGTCGATCCGTTCGACTTCATCCGCACCCTGGCCGTGGCGCGGATCATGATGCCGAAATCCCACGTGCGCCTGTCCGCCGGCCGCGAGCAGATGAACGAGCAGATGCAGGCCCTGGCCTTTATGGCTGGCGCCAACTCGATCTTCTACGGCGAGAAGCTGCTGACCACCGCCAACCCCCAGGCGGACAAGGACATGGCCCTGTTCAAGCGCCTCGGCATCAAGCCGGAGGAGCGCGAGGAGCATGCCGACGAGGTGCACCAGGCCGCCATCGAGCAGGCCCTGGTCGAGCAGCGCGATTCCAAGCTGTTCTATAACGCCGCGGTCTGAAGTCAGGCGGTGGATGAGCTTCGCGTCATCCACCCTACGTAGTCCTTCTGTAGGGTGGATAACCCGCTTGCGGTTATCCACCAGGTCTTGCCATGAGCTTCGATCTTGCCACTCGCCTCGCCGAGCGCCGCGCCGCCAACCTCTATCGCCAACGCCCGCTGCTTGAATCAGCGCAGGGGCCGCTGGTGCAGGTCGATGGCCGCGAGCTGCTGGCCTTCTGCTCCAACGATTACCTGGGCCTGGCCAATCACCCCGAGGTGATCGCGGCCATGCGCGCCGGCGCCGAGAAGTGGGGCGTCGGCGGCGGCGCCTCGCACCTGGTGATCGGCCACAGCACGCCGCACCACCAGCTGGAAGAGGCGCTGGCCGAGTTCACCGGGCGGCCGCGCGCGCTGCTGTTCTCCACCGGCTATATGGCCAACCTGGCGGTGGTCACCGCGCTGGTCGGGCAGGGCGACAGCGTGCTGCAGGACCGCCTCAACCACGCCTCGCTGCTGGATGCCGGCCTGCTATCGGGGGCGCGCTTCTCGCGTTATCTGCACAACGATGCGGTGAGCCTGGCCAATCGCCTGCGCAAGGCCAGCGGTAACTGCCTGGTGGTCAGCGACGGCGTGTTCAGCATGGACGGCGACCTCGCCGATCTGCCCGCGCTGTGCGCCGAGGCGCGCGCCACGCAGGCCTGGGTGATGGTCGACGACGCCCATGGCTTCGGCCCGCTGGGCGCCACCGGCGGCGGCATAGTCGAACACTTCGGCCTGGGCCTGGACGAGGTACAGGTGCTGGTCGGCACCCTGGGCAAGGCGTTCGGCACCGCCGGGGCCTTCGTCGCCGGCAGCGAGGAACTGATCGAGACCCTGATCCAGTTCGCCCGCCCCTATATCTACACCACCAGCCAGCCGCCGGCGGTGGCCTGCGCCACCCTGAAGAGCCTGGAGTTGCTGCGCAGCGAAGGCTGGCGCCGCGAGCACCTGAACCAGTTGATCGCGCGCTTTAGTGCCGGCGCCGCCGAGATCGGCCTGAGCCTGATGGACAGCCCGACGCCGATCCAGCCGATCCTGGTCGGCGACAGTGCCCGTGCCCTCAAGCTTTCGGCACTGCTCAAGGCGCGCGGCCTGCTGGTCGGCGCCATCCGCCCGCCCACCGTGCCGGTCGGCGGCGCGCGGCTGCGGGTGACCCTGTCCGCGGCGCACAGCGAGGCGCAGCTGGAGCTGCTGCTGGAGGCGTTGGCCGAGTGCTGGCCGCAGGTGCAAGAGCATGACTGAACGACTGATCCTGCTGCCCGGCTGGGGCCTGGACAGCGCCCTGTTGCAGCCGTTGGCCGAGGCGCTGGGTGACCAGCTGCGGGTTGAATGGGGCGAACTGCCGGCGCTGACCTCGGCGGCAGTGGACGATTGGCTCGATGAGCTGGACGCGCGCCTGCCGCAAGACTACTGGCTGGCCGGCTGGTCGCTCGGCGGCATGCTCGCCACCGCGCTGGCGGCGCGCCGCGGCGCGCGTTGCCGGGGGCTGATCAGCCTGGCCGCCAATGCCTGCTTTGTCGCCCGCGAGGACTGGCCGAGCGCCATGCCGGTCGAGACCTTCGCCGCGTTCGAGGCCGGCTGCGCGCAGGACGCCGGCGCCACCCTCAAGCGTTTCGCCATGCTCTGCGCTCAGGGCGCAAGCGACGCCCGCGCCCTGGCGCGCCGCCTGCAGGCGGCGCTGACCAAGGCGGATGGCGCGCAATTGCTGGCCGGGCTTCGGGTGCTGGCGAGCCTGGACAACCGCGCGGCGCTGGCCGCCTTCACCGGGCCGCAGTTGCACCTGCTGGCCGAGCAGGACGCCCTGGTACCGGCCGCGGCCGGCGCAGCGCTGCTGGCCCTGCTGCCGGCCGGCGAGGTGGATGTGCTGGAAGGCTGCGGCCATGCCTTCGTGCTGGAACAGCCACAGGTCCTGGCGGCGCTGTTGCTCGACTTTATCCGCGAGGCCAGTGATGGCGAGTCGTAGGGTGCTGGCTTTCTTCCGCGGGGGCCGACCATGAGCGAGCATGCCCAGCCCGGCGGTCTGCCGGACAAGCGCCAGGTCGCGGCCTCCTTCTCCCGTGCGGCGGACAGTTACGACGCGGTGGCCGAGCTGCAGCGCAGCGTCGGCGCGCAGCTGCTCGAGCGCCTGCCCGCCTCGCTGCAGCCGGCGCGCTGGCTGGACCTGGGCTGCGGCACCGGGCATTTCACCCGCGCCCTGGGCGCACGCTTCCCGCGGAGCGAGGGCCTGGCCGTGGATATCGCCGAGGGCATGCTGCGCCATGCCCGGCCGCTGGGTGGCGCCGCGCATTTCGTCGCCGGCGATGCCGAGGCGCTGCCGCTGCAGGCCGCCAGCCTCGACCTGCTGTTCTCCAGCCTGGCGCTGCAGTGGTGCGCCGATTTCCCGCAGGTGCTCCGCGAGGCGGCGCGGGTGCTGCGCCCGGGCGGCGTGCTGGCCTTTTCCAGTCTGTGCGTCGGCACCCTGCAGGAGCTGCAGGGCAGCTGGCAGGCGGTGGACGGCTTCGTCCATGTCAACCGCTTTCGCCGCTTCGAGGACTACCAGCGTCTGTGCGCCGCCGGCGAGCTGCAGCTGCTGAGCCTGCAGCGCCAGGCCGAGGTGCTGCATTTTCCCGACCTGCGCAGCCTGACCGCCTCGCTCAAGGACCTCGGCGCGCACAACCTCAACCCGGGGCGGCCGGGCGGGCTGACCGGGCGCGCGCGGATTCGCGCGCTGATCGAGGCCTACGAGGGCTTCCGTCAGGCCGAGGGGCTGCCGGCCACCTACCAGGTGGTCTATGGCGTGCTGCAGAAGCCGTTGAGCGTGGATCGAATGGAGCACCCGCAGTGACCCACGCCTACTTCGTCACCGGAACGGATACCCGGCTCGGCATGAGAAGCCGGCAAGACCACTTCGGCAGAGGGTTCGACTGATGACTCAAGCCTACTTCGTTACCGGAACGGACACGGAAATCGGCAAGACCACCATCGCCGCCGGCTTGCTGCATGCCGCTCGCCGGCGCGGACTGAGCACTGCGGCGGCCAAGCCGGTGGCCTCCGGTTGCGCCATGACCGCAGACGGCCTGCGCAACGACGATGCCCTGGCCCTGCTCGGCGAATGCTCGCTGGCGCTGCGCTACGAGGAGGTCAATCCGCTGGCCTTCGCCCCGGCCATCGCCCCGCACCTGGCGGCGCGCGAGGCCGGGGTGCAGCTGGATGTGGCCAGCCTGCTCGGCCCGGTGCGCGCGATCCTGGCCAAGGGTGCCGATTTTTCCCTGGTGGAAGGCGCCGGCGGCTGGCGCGTGCCGCTGGCCGGCGGCGAGAACCTCTCCGACCTGGCCGTGGCCCTGGGCCTGCCGGTGATCCTGGTGGTCGGCGTGCGCCTGGGCTGCATCAACCACGCCGTGCTCAGCATGGAGGCCATCGAGCGCGACGGCCTGCGCCTGGCCGGCTGGGTGGCCAATGTGGTCGATGCGCAGACCTCGCGCCTGGAGGAAAACCTCGTCACCCTCGCCGAACGCCTGGCGGCGCCCTGCCTGGGGCGCGTGCCGCGTCTGGCCCAGGCAAGCCCGGCGGCGGTGGCGGCGCATCTGGATCTCGACCGGCTGGTCCGCCGGTAATAAGCAGTTACCCGACCATAGCCTTTTGCCTGTACGTTTTTTAGGCAGTTTCTGATTCAATACTGGCCATTAGGTTCTAATCGCGCCGGGAGCTGCTGATGGAAATCTCCGCCAACGCATTCAACTCGGGTCTGAGCGGCATTCAGGCCGGGCAGCGCCGTGTCGAACAGGCAGCCAGCGAGATCGCCAGCAACGCCGTCAGTCAGCCGCCGCAAGGCAGCCAGACCCCGCCGCAGAATCAGGTCAATCCGGCGCCGCAAGCCGCCGAACAGACTCGCCCTGACCTGGCGCAAAGCCTGGTCGCCCTGCGCGTCGGCGAGAACGAGGTGCGCGCCAGTGCGCGCGTTGTGGAAACCGCCGACGAGGTGCTTGGCACCCTGATCGATACGCGTGCCTGAGAGCCTATCCACGATCTGCTGTGCGTCGGCCCTGCTGCGTTAAAAACAGGCTCAGCAAGCCGCTTGCGGCTAACGCACTTCAGTGCGGCCCCGGAGGGGCGAGCGAAGCGAGTACTGCTCATTTACAGCTCGTAAAGTCGAGCGCGACTCCGACCGGCCTTCGCCTGTTTTGACCAGCCGGAGGCTGTTACTAACGTAGCGCCTTGCATGGCTCTAGCTCGCCGGATCGTGAATAGGCTCTAAGTTCATTACCCCGGCCGCGGATGCGGCCAATTGCGGGGTAGGAGGGAGCATATGCAGATCGGCAGCAGCCTGCCGTCGTTCGTCCCCTCGCCGCCCGTCGCGCCGGCCCGGCCACTCTCGGCCGCAGTTTCCCCCGATATCGCTCGCGCCGATCAGCCGCCTGCCGTCCCGACGCAGGAGGCGGATCGCTCGGCCGAGCGCGATGGCCGTGGCGACGGCGAGCCCAGTGCGCAGCAGCAACGTCTCGAACAACTGGAAATCGCCGAGCTGAGCCAGCGCGACCGTGAAGTGCGCGCCCACGAGCAGGCCCATGCCGCGGTGGGCGGGCAGTACGCCGGGGCGCCCAGCTACAGCTTCAAGCGCGGCCCGGACGGCCAGCGCTACGCCGTTTCCGGCGAAGTCAGCATCGACACCGCCCCCGTGCCCAATGATCCCGAAGCCACCCTGCGCAAGATGGAGGTGGTCCTGCGTGCCGCGCTGGCGCCGGTCGAGCCGTCCGCGCAGGACCTGCGCGTCGCCGCCCAGGCCCAGGCGCAGGCGGCTCAGGCGCGGGTGGAACTGGCCGAGCTGCGCCGCGCGGAGGCCGTCGCCGCGGCCGAGGCGCGCCAGGCCGAGCGGGACGCCGAGGAAGGCGACGAAGAAGACCGCGCCGCGCAGCAGCCCTTGCCGCCAGCGCCTAGCCTTGAGCTGTATCGGCGCCTGGGCGAATGGCCGGCGCCGGATTCGCGCATCGATCTGCTCGCCTAGCCGGGCGATTGGCAGCGCTTGACAAGGGGGTGGCGTAAACGTATGTTTCAAACGCCTGTTTGATTGCTGGGCCGCGAATGCGTGGCCCAGCAGCCGGGAGTGATCCCGAAAGCGACCGACAAGCCGGTCACCCCAACTACTAGGAATCCACCGCAGAGGTTTACCGCTATGCCTGATTACAAGGCCCCCTTGCGTGATATTCGTTTCGTCCGTGACGAACTGCTGGGCTACGAAGCGCACTATCAGAGCCTGCCTGGCTGCCAGGACGCCACTCCGGACATGGTCGACGCCATCCTCGAAGAAGGCGCCAAGTTCTGCGAGCAGGTGCTGTCGCCGCTGAACCGTGTGGGTGACATCGAGGGCTGCACCTGGAGCGAATCCGGCGTGAAGACCCCGACCGGCTTCAAAGAGGCCTATCAGCAGTTCGTCGAAGGCGGCTGGCCGAGCCTGGCGCACGACGTCGAGCACGGCGGCCAGGGCCTGCCGGAATCCCTCGGCCTGGCCATCAGCGAGATGGTCGGTTCGGCCAACTGGTCCTGGGGCATGTACCCGGGCCTGTCCCACGGTGCGATGAACACCCTGAGCGCCCACGGCACCGACGAGCAGAAGCACACCTACCTGACCAAGCTGGTGTCCGGCGAGTGGACCGGCACCATGTGCCTGACCGAGCCGCATTGCGGCACCGACCTGGGCATGCTGCGCACCAAGGCCGAACCGCAGGCCGACGGCAGCTACAAGGTTTCCGGCACCAAGATCTTCATCTCCGCTGGCGAGCACGACATGGCCGACAACATCGTCCATATCGTCCTGGCCCGCCTGCCCGATGCGCCGGCCGGTACCAAGGGTATCTCGCTGTTCATCGTGCCGAAGTTCCTGCCCTCGGCCGACGGCGGCGTCGGTGAGCGCAACGCGGTGTCCTGTGGCTCGATCGAGCACAAGATGGGCATCCACGGCAACGCCACCTGCGTGATGAACTTCGACGGCGCCACCGGCTTCCTGATCGGCCCGGCCAACAAGGGCCTGAACTGCATGTTCACCTTCATGAACACCGCTCGCCTGGGTACCGCGCTGCAAGGCCTGGCCCACGCCGAAGTCGGCTTCCAGGGTGGCATCAAGTACGCCCGCGAGCGTCTGCAGATGCGTTCGCTGACCGGCCCGAAAGCGCCGGAAAAAGCCGCCGACCCGATCATCGTGCATCCGGACGTGCGCCGCATGCTGCTGACCATGAAGGCCTTCGCCGAAGGCAACCGCGCCATGGTCTACTTCACCGCCAAGCAGGTCGACATCGTTCAGCACAGCCAGAACGAAGAAGAGAAGAAAGCCGCCGACGAACTGCTGGCTTTCCTCACCCCGATCGCCAAGGCCTTCATGACCGAAGTGGGCTTCGAGTCCGCCTCCCACGGCATGCAGATCTACGGTGGCCACGGCTTCATCAGCGAGTGGGGCATGGAGCAGAACCTGCGCGACTGCCGCATCTCGATGATGTACGAAGGCACCACCGGTGTGCAGGCCCTCGACCTGCTGGGTCGCAAGATCCTCATGACCCAGGGCGGCGCGCTGAAGAACTTCACCAAGATCGTGCACAAGTTCTGCCAGGCCAACGAGGCCAACGATGCCGTCAAGGAGTTCGTCGAGCCGCTGGCCAAGCTGAACAAGGAGTGGGGCGATATCACCATGAAGGTCGGCATGGCGGCGATGAAGGACCGCGAGGAAGTCGGGGCCGCTTCGGTGGACTACCTGATGTACTCCGGCTACGCCTGCCTGGCCTACTTCTGGGCCGACATGGCGCGCCTGGCGGCCGAGAAACTGGCGGCCGGCAGCGGCGACGAGGCCTTCTACAAGGCCAAGCTGCAGACCGCACGCTTCTACTACGCGCGCATCCTGCCGCGTACCCGCATGCACGTCGAAGCCATGCTGTCCGGCGCCAGCAACCTGATGGACATGGACGAAGAGCACTTCGCCCTGGGCTTCTAAGCCTGCCATCCGCTGGTCGAAGAACGCCGCCCCTCGGGGCGGCGTTTTTTATGCCGGCGCGCTGGCGATAACGGAATGTCGCAACCCGTCGCTGTTTTCGCCGCAGCAAGCAGGCAAAATGCCGTCATCTCCGTGATGGACGTTGCCGCGATGCGTCTCGCCAGCCTGCGCCTCAGCCATTTCCTGTCTTCGCTGCCGCTGCTGCTCGGCGGGCTGCTGGCGGCGCGTTTGCCGGTGCTGAGCGAGTTCTTCGTCTCGCTGTTCAATGTACTGCCGACCCTGTTGCTGCTGCTCGGCGGCGCCTTCTGCCTGGGCTACGGTCGTCAGCGCGAGCTGTTCCTGCTGCTGGTGCTGTACCTCGCCTATTTCCTGCTCGACATCCAGGTCGACCATTTCCGCGCCGGCGGCCAGGTGCGCGAGGATGCGGCCCTGGTGTTCCACCTGGTCTGCCTGCTGTTGCCGCTGTTCTATGCCCTCTACGGGTGTTGGGAGGAGCGCTCGCATCTGGCCCAGGACCTGCTCGCCCGCGGCGCCGTGCTGCTGGCGCTGGGGGGACTGGCGCTGGGCCTGGCGCGGCGCTATCCGCAGGGGCTGGCCGAGTGGCTGGCGGCGATCCACTGGCCGAGCCTGCACGGCGCCTGGATGAGCCTGGCGCAACTGGCCTATCCGCTGTTTCTGCTGGCCTTCGTCGCCCTGCTGCTGCAGTACCTGCGGCAGCCGCGGCCGTTGCACGCGGCGCAGCTGTGCGGCCTGCTCGGCGTGCTGTGGATGCTGCCGCAGGTGTTCATCCTGCCCCACGCGCTGCAGGTGATGAGCAGCCTGGCGATGCTCATGCTGGTCGCCGCGGTGGCCCACGAGGCCTACCAGATGGCCTTTCGCGACGAGCTCACCGGGCTGCCGGGGCGGCGCGCGCTGAACGAACGCCTGCAGCGCCTGGGCCGCGACTACGTGATCGCCATGGTCGACGTCGACCACTTCAAGAACTTCAACGACACTCACGGCCACGACGTCGGCGACCAGGTGCTGCGCCTGGTCGCCAGCCAGCTGCGCAAGGTCGGGGGCGGCGGCAAGGCCTACCGTTACGGCGGCGAGGAATTCACCCTGCTGTTTCCCGGCAAGAGCCTCGAGCAGTGCCAGCCCCATCTGGAGGCGGTGCGCCTGGCCATCGAGCACTACCGCATGCAGCTGCGCGACAAGCAGAGTCGTCCGCGCAGCGACCAGCAGGGCAAGCAGCGCCGCGGCGGCAAGGGCGCGAGCGAGGTGTCGGTGACCGTCAGCATGGGCGTGGCCGCGCGCCAGGCCGAGCAGCGCAGCCCGCAGGCGGTGATCAAGGCGGCGGACAAGGCGCTGTACAGCGCCAAGGCCGCCGGGCGCAACTGCATCCGCAGCGCCGGCCAGCGCCGCGGCGCGGTGAAGCTGGCCGGCGAAGCCGACTGAGGCCGCTTATGGCCGCGCATTCAGCCGGCCAACTGTCGTTGTTGCCGGCCGCCGTGCGGCAGTAGCGTGGGGCGACCTGACCGCTGCCCGACTGGAGAACCGCCATGCCCGAGTACAAGGCCCCGCTGCGAGATATGCGCTTTCTGATCGACGACGTCTTCGCCTTTCCCGCCCACTACGCCGCACTCGGCGCCAGCGAGGCGAGCCCCGACATGCTCGGCGCCATCCTCGAGGAAGGCGCCAAGTTCTGCGAGCAGGTGCTGGCGCCGCTCAACCGCAGCGGCGACGAGGAGGGCTGCCGCTTCGACGCGGGCCAGGTGAGCACGCCCAAGGGTTTCAAGGAGGCCTTCGCCCAGTACGCCGAGGGCGGCTGGATGGGCCTGGCGGCCGACCCGGCCTACGGCGGCCAGGGCCTGCCGCAGTCGCTGGGGCTGATCGTCAGCGAGATGGTCGCCTCGGCGAATCAGTCCTGGGCCATGTACCCGGGCCTGACCCACGGCGCCATGTCGGCGATCCATGCCCATGGCAGCGAGGCGCAGAAGCAGACTTACCTGAGCCGCATGAGCGAAGGCCGCTGGACCGGCACCATGTGCCTGACCGAGGCGCACTGCGGCACCGACCTGGGCCTGATCAAGACCCGCGCCGTGCCCCAGGCCGACGGCAGCTACCGGATCAGCGGCAGCAAGATCTTCATCTCTGCCGGCGAGCACGACATGAGCGAGAACATCGTCCATCTGGTGCTGGCCAAGCTGCCCGACGCGCCGGCCGGCACCCGCGGCATCTCGCTGTTTATCGTGCCCAAGTTCCTGCCCGATGCGGCAGGCGAAGCCGGCGCGCGCAACGCGGTGAGCTGCGGCGCCATCGAGCACAAGATGGGTATCAAGGCATCGGCCACCTGCGTGATCAACTTCGACGGCGCCAGCGGCTACCTGATCGGCGAGGCCAACAAGGGCCTGGCCTGCATGTTCACCATGATGAACCACGCGCGCCTGGGCACCGGCATGCAGGGCCTGTGTCTCGGCGAGGCGAGCTTCCAGGGTGCGCTGAAATACGCTAACGAACGCCTGCAGATGCGCGCGCTGAGCGGACCGAAGGCGCCGGACAAGGCCGCCGACCCGATCATCGTGCATCCCGACGTGCGCCGCATGCTGCTGACCATGAAGGCCTTCAACGAGGGCAACCGCGCGCTGGCCTATTTCACCGCGCAATTGCTCGACGTGGCGCACCAGGCCGAAAGCGCCGAGGCGCGAGAGGAGGCGGAGAACCTGCTGGCCTTCCTCACCCCGATCTGCAAGGCCTTCATGACCGAGACCGGGCTGGAGGCGACCAACCTCGGCATGCAGGTGTTCGGCGGCCACGGCTATATCCGCGAATGGGGCATGGAGCAGCTGGTGCGCGACTGCCGCATCGCGCCGATCTACGAGGGCACCAACGGCATCCAGGCGCTGGACCTGCTCGGGCGCAAGGTGCTCGGCAGTCAGGGCAAGCTGCTGCGCGGCTTCACCAAGATCGTCCACAAGTTCTGCGAGGCTCAGGCCGGGCATCCGCAGCTCGGCGCAAAGGTGGCCCAGCTGGCCGCATTGAACCAGCAATGGGGCGAGCTGACCCAGCAGGTCGGTATGGCGGCGATGAAGAATCCGGACGAGGTCGGCGCCGCCTCCGTCGACTACCTGATGTATTCGGGCTACCTGACCCTGGCCTATTTCTGGCTGCGCATGGCCGTGGTGGCCCAGGAGAAGCTGGCGGCTGGAGACGACGACGGCTTCCACCAGGCCAAGCTGGCCACCTGCGCCTTCTACTTCCAGCGCCTGCTGCCGCGGACCGAGGCGCACCGCCTGGCCCTGGCCGCCGGCAGCGCCTGCATGATGGAACTGCCGGCCGAACACTTCGCCTTCTGACCGGCGGTCGTGGTCACTGGAGCCCGCCTGTTGGCGGGCTTTTTCATATCAAGCGGATGCGAACTTTTAGTGAATAATTGGTCACAACACGACCCTATGTGTCTATAAAGTTGTTCCATTAAACTCGGAGTCCTCACGTAACTCCGTTTTCCGAGGATGTGCCATGGCCGATTACCAAGCCCCCCTGCGCGACATGCGCTTCGTGCTCAATGAAGTTTTCGAAGTCTCCAAGCTCTGGGCCGAGCTGCCGGCCCTGGCCGAGGTGGTCGATGCCGAGACCGCCAGCGCCATCCTCGAAGAAGCCGGCAAGGTCACCGCCGGCAGCATCGCCCCGCTGAACCGCAGCGGCGACGAGGAAGGCTGCAGCTGGGAAGGCGGCGCGGTGAAAACCCCGGCCGGTTTCCCCGAGGCCTACCAGACCTACGCCGAAGGCGGCTGGGTCGGTGTCGGCGGCTCGCCGGAGTTCGGCGGCATGGGCATGCCCAAGGTGATCGGCGCCCAGGTCGAGGAAATGGTCAACTCGGCCAACCTGTCCTTCGGCCTGTACCCGATGCTCACCGCCGGCGCCTGCCTGTCGATCCTCAACCACGCCAGCGAAGCGCTCAAGGCGCAGTACCTGCCGAACATGTACGCCGGCGTCTGGGCCGGTTCCATGTGCCTGACCGAGCCACACGCCGGTACCGACCTCGGCATCATCAGAACCCGCGCCGAACCCCAGGCCGACGGCAGCTACAAGATCAGTGGCACCAAGATCTTCATCACCGGCGGGGAACACGACCTGACCGAGAACATCATCCACCTGGTGCTGGCCAAGTTGCCGGACGCACCGGCCGGGCCGAAGGGCATCTCGCTGTTCCTGGTGCCCAAGGTGATGGTGGGTGCCGACGGCTCGCTGGGCGAGAAGAACGCCGTTTCCTGCGGCTCCATCGAACACAAGATGGGCATCAAGGCCTCGGCTACCTGCGTGATGAACTTCGACGGCGCCACCGGTTACCTGGTGGGCGAAGTGAACAAGGGCCTGGCGGCCATGTTCACCATGATGAACTACGAGCGCCTGGGCGTCGGCATCCAGGGCCTGGCCCTGGGCGAGCGCAGCTACCAGAGCGCCGTGGAATACGCCCGCGAGCGCATCCAGAGCCGCGCGCCGACCGGCCCGGTGGCCCAGGACAAAGCTGCTGACCCGATCATCGTGCATCCGGACGTGCGCCGCATGCTGCTGACCATGAAGGCGCTGAACGAGGGCGGTCGCGCCTTCTCCAGCTACGTCGCCATGCAGCTGGATACCGCCAAGTACAGCGAGGACAAGGACACCGCCAAGCGTGCCGAGGAACTGGTGGCGCTGCTGACCCCGGTGGCCAAGGCCTTCCTCACCGACATGGCGCTGGAAACCACGGTGCACGGCCAGCAGATCTTCGGCGGCCACGGCTTCATCCGCGAGTGGGGCCAGGAGCAGCTGGTGCGCGACTGCCGCATCACCCAGATCTACGAAGGCACCAACGGCATCCAGTCGCTGGACCTGATGGGGCGCAAGATAGTCGGCAGCGGCGGCAGCTACTACAAGCACCTGGCCGACGAGATCAAAGCCTTCGTCGCTTCGGCCGATGCCAATCTCGACGAGTTCACCAAGCCGCTGGCAGCTGCCGTGCAGAACCTGGATGAGCTGACCGCCTGGGTGCTGGACCGCGCCAAGGGCAACCCCAACGAGATCGGTGCTGCGTCGGTGGAGTACCTGCAGGTGTTCGGCTATACCGCCTACGCCTATATGTGGGCGTTGATGGCGCGGGCGTCGCTGGGCAAGGAAGGGCAGGACGAGTTCTACGCCAGCAAGCTGGGCACCGCACGCTTCTACTTCGCCCGCCTGCTGCCGCGCATCCACTCGCTCACCGCCTCGGTCAAGGCCGGTAGCGAGAGCCTGTACCTGCTCGACGCCGCGCAGTTCTAAGCGCCTCCGGCGACACCCAAAAGCCCCGGCCCCAGTGCCGGGGTTTTTGCGTTTTCGCCCCCTGGTGCGCCGCGCACACCAGGCCCATCGCCGATTTGTCGCTGCTAACGCTAAAAATCCTATAGCCCCCGGCATTCGCCCCGCAGGCCGCGGGCTTGGTGTGCCTGCAGCTTTTTCCTCGCCAGCGACGACAAAAAACATAATTTCGCGAATCCCTCGCGCTGCACAGAATGCGGCCAACACCCAGCGGCTAGCCGCGACAGCACAACAACAACGATCAGCGTCCGAGGAACCCTGCCATGACCGACCTGAATCAAACTGCCTTTCAGCCCTATCGGGATGCGACGGCCGTGCCCGTGGCAATCGACACCCTGGTGGTCGGCGCCGGCCAGGCCGGCGTGGCCGTCAGCGAGCACCTGAGCAAGCTCGGCGTGCCGCACCTGGTGCTGGAGAAGAACCGCATCGCCGAAGCCTGGCGCAGCGGGCGCTGGGATTCGCTGGTGGCCAACGGCCCGGCCTGGCACGACCGTTTCCCCGGCCGGGAATTCGACCTCGACCCCGACGCCTTCGCCGCCAAGGACCAGGTGGCGGACTACTTCGAGGCCTACGCCCGCCAGTTCGACGCGCCGATCCGCACCGGCGTGGAGGTGCGGCGCGTGCGGCGCAACCCCGACCGCGCCGGCTTCACGGTGGAGACCTCTGCCGGGGTGATCCAGGCCAACCGCGTGGTCTCCGCCACCGGCCCCTTCCAGCGCCCGGTGATCCCGGCCATCGCGCCCAAGGACGAATCGCTCTACCAGATTCACTCGGCCGCCTACCGCAACCCCGGGCAACTGCCGGAGGGAGGCGTGCTGGTGGTCGGCGCCGGCTCCTCGGGGGTGCAGATCGCCGACGAGCTGATGCGCGCCGGGCGCCGCGTCTACCTTTCGGTGGGCCCGCACGACCGGCCGCCGCGCAGCTACCGCAACCGCGACTTCTGCTGGTGGCTGGGCGTGCTCGGCCTGTGGGACGCCGAGGCCGCGCAGCCGGGCAAGGAGCACGTGACCATCGCCGTCAGCGGCGCGCGCGGCGGCGAGACCATCGATTTTCGCCGCCTGGCCCAGCAGGGCATGACCCTGGTCGGCCTGACCCAGGCGTTCGACGGCGGCCTGGTGCGCTTCCAGGACGACCTGGCGGACAACCTGGCGCGTGGCGACGAGAACTACCTGGCGCTGCTCGATGCCGCCGACGCCTATATCGCCCGTAACGGCCTCGACCTGCCGGAGGAGCCCGAGGCGCGCCGGATCTACCCGGACGCCGAGTGCATCCGCCAGCCGATTCGCGCACTCGACCTGGCCGCCGCCGGCATCGCTTCGATCATCTGGGCCACCGGCTACGCCGTGGATTTCAGCTGGCTGCAGGTCGACGCCTTCGACGCGGCGGGCAAGCCTGCGCACCAGCGTGGCGTGTCCAGCGAGCCGGGGGTGTACTTCGTCGGCCTGCCCTGGCTGTCGCGCCGCGGTTCCACCTTCATCTGGGGCGTGTGGCACGACGCCAAGCACATCGCCGACCACATCGCCACGCAGCGCAAGTACGCCGAGTACCGCGACCCCGCGCAGCGTCAGGCCAGCACCGTCCAACAAGCCGCCTCCTGGGAGTAAGTCGATGCCTACCCATACCCGCATCCGCATGTTCAACACCAAAGACACCTACCCGAACCAGAGCCTGGACAACGACCTGTGCCAGGCGGTGCGCGCCGGCAACACCGTGTACGTGCGCGGCCAGGTCGGCACCGACTTCGAGGGCCGTCTGGTCGGCCTCGGCGACGCCCGCGCGCAGACCGAGCAGGCGATGAAGAACGTCAAGCAGCTGCTGGAAGAGGCCGGCAGCGACCTGTCGCACATCGTCAAGACCACCACCTACCTGATCGACCCGCGCTACCGCGAGGCGGTCTACCAGGAGGTCGGCAAGTGGCTCAAGGGCGTGTTCCCGATCTCCACCGGCCTGGTGGTCTCGGCCCTCGGCCAGCCGCAGTGGCTGATGGAGATCGACGTGATCGCGGTGATCCCGGACGACTGGCAACGCTAAGGAGCCGCCCATGACCTTTTCCATCGTCGGCCGCTGCAGTGACACCGGCCAGCTGGGCATCGCCATCAGCTCCTCGAGCATCGCCGTCGGCGCGCGTTGCCCCTGGCTGCGCGCCGGGGTCGGCGCGGTGGCGTCGCAGAACGTCACCCTGCCGGCCCTCGGCCCGCAGATCCTCGATTTGCTCGAGGCCGGCCACGAGCCTGCCGCGGCGCTGGACCAGGCCCTGGCCCGCAACGGCTACAGCCAGTACCGCCAGGTCGCGGTGCTCGACGGCCAGGGCCGCAGCGCGCTGTTTTCCGGCAGCCAGGCGCTCGGCGTGCATAACGCCCTGGCCGGCGAACAATGCGTGGCCGCCGGCAACCTGCTGGCCTCCGCAGCGGTGATCGAGGCGCTGGTCAGCGCCTTCGAACAGAGCCCGGGGCAACTGGCCGAGCGCCTGCTGGCGGCGATGCACGCGGCCATGGCCGCCGGCGGCGAAGCCGGGCCGGTGCATTCGGCGGCGCTCAAGGTGGTCGGCGACCTGACCTGGCCGATGGTCGACCTGCGCGTCGACTGGGCCGAGCAGGACCCCATCGGCGAGCTGGACAAACTCTGGCAGGCCTATGCCCCGCAGATGCAGGACTACCTGACCCGCGCCCTCGACCCCACCGCCGCGCCCAGCTATGGCGTGCCGGGGGACGAGTAGGGCGGACGATGATCTGGCATTGTTTGGTGGATGGATGAAGCGTCATCCACCCTACGAATTGCCGGCGTGATGCCCAGTAGGGTGGACGACGCTTTTCTCGTCCACCAGCCCTTCGAGCCCCATTTTTTCAGGGAAAACAGCCCATGCTCACCAGTCGCGACCTGCTCGCCCGCCTGATCGCCTTTCCCACCGTCAGCCGCGACTCCAACCTGGCGCTGATCGATTTCGTCCGCGACTACCTGGAGGGCCTCGGCCTGAGCTGCGAGCTGGACTACAACGCCGAGCGCAGCAAGGCCAACCTCCATGCCCGCCTCGGCCCGGCCGGCGGCGGCGGGGTGATGCTCTCCGGACACAGCGACGTGGTGCCGGTGGACGGTCAGGCCTGGAGCGTGCCGGCCTTCGCGCTGACCGAGCGCGACGGCCTGCTGTACGGCCGCGGCGCGGCGGACATGAAGGGCTTTATCGCCTGCGTGCTGGCCGCCGTGCCGCGCTTGCTCGCGCTACCGTTGCGCCGGCCGCTGCATATCGCCTTCTCCTACGACGAGGAGGTCGGCTGCCTCGGCGTGCGCAGCCTGGTCGAACGCCTGCGCGCCAGCCCCGAGCGCCCGGCCATCTGCCTGATCGGCGAACCCACCGAGATGCGCCCGGTGCTCGGCCACAAGGGCAAGCTGGCGATGCGCTGCCAGGTGTACGGCGCCGCCTGCCACTCGGCCTATGCGCCGCAGGGGGTCAACGCCATCGAATACGCCGCCAAGCTGATCGGCAAGCTCGTCGAGATCGGCGCGCAGCTGGCCGCGCCGGCGCGCCGCGACGCACGTTTCGACCCGCCCTATTCGACGGTGCAGACCGGCCTGATCCAGGGCGGCCGGGCGCTGAACATAGTCCCGGCCGAATGCCAGTTCGACTTCGAGGTGCGCGCGCTGCCGGCCGACGATCCGCAGCAGGTGGCGCATGATCTGCGCACCTACGCCGAAACCGAGCTGCTGCCGCAGATGCGTGCGGTGAGCGCGGCCAGCGCCATCGAGTTCCAGGCGTTGTCGGCCTACCCGGGGCTGGCCACCGACCCGCAGGGCGAAGCCGCCGAGCTGCTGGCGCTGCTCAGCGGCTCTCGGGACTTCAGCACCGTGGCCTTCGGCACCGAGGGCGGGCTGTTCGACGAAGCCGGCATCGCCACGGTGATCTGCGGCCCCGGCAGCATGGAGCAGGGCCATAAACCCGACGAGTTCGTCAGCCTGGCCCAGCTGGACGCCTGCGACGCGCTGCTGGCGCGGCTGGCGCAGTGGCTGCAGCAGGACGCCTGAAACGCCCACGGATGGCATCCGGGAGCCTTCGCAACCACCGCCTACAGGTGGGCGCAGAACGCCGGCGCCGTCTGCCAGTGGTCGTTGAGGCCATCGACACAGCGGATCGGGATGCGTGCCAGCGCCTCCTCGCTCAGTCCTTCCAGGCAACCGATATTGACGCCGTACATAGTGCCGATGGGCGTGTCGTTGCCGATACCGAAGGCGCGTACGCCACAGTGCTTGCAGAACAGATGCTGGTTCTTGCGGCTATGGAAGCGGTACTCGCTCAGCATGTCCGCGCCAGCCAGCAGGCGAAAGCCCTCGGGTCTGGCGACCGCGACCCAGAAGCGCGTGCGCCGGCAGATCGAGCAGTTGCAACGGTAGGAGTCCTGTTCGAGATCGAGCTCGGCCTCGAACTGCACGGCGCCGCAATGGCAGCTGCCGCGATAGGTCTTGAGCATGGCGGCGTCTCCGGGCGACAGACCTGGAGGCAAGCCTAGACCGCGCGCGGCGCCTGGGCAAAGCGCCGCTCCCGGTCGAGGGCGGGTGCGCTGGTGCGGTCAGGGCATCACGCATCTTGCCAGCCCGCTATGCCGGCGCGGCGCTGGGTGCCGGCGCCGATGCCCGGGCCGAATGGTCCAGCACTTAGCCCCTGTCTCCCGCCGCCAACTGCTCCTTGCAGTACTCGACGAACAGCTGCGCCGGCTTGGTCAGTTGCGCGCGCTTGAGCCAGGCGGCGACCAGGCCGGAGCCGCTGACCTCTTCGGCGATGTCCACCATCACCACCTTGCGCCCGTCGTAGGTGCATTCCGAGTGCGGGCGGGTGACCAGCAGGGAGAAGCCGAAACCCTGGCCGACCATGCCGCGCACCATCTCGATCGACGGCGAGCTGAAGACGATGTTGGGCGTCAGGCCCAGCTCCTCGAACAGGCTGACGAAGTAGGTGCGGCTCGGCAGCACGTCGAGCAGGATCATCGGCTCCAGGCACAGGTCGCGCAGCGACACCTGGGCCTGGCCGGTGAAGCGGTGGCCTTCGGGGAGCAGGGCGTAGGGTTTCTGCGGCGCCATCAGCGGTTCGCTGTCGATGGTGGCGTCGAGGTCGTGGGCGTAGAGGATGGCCAGGTCGAAGCGCCCGGCGGTCAGGCCCTGCACCAGCTCCTGCTGCTCGCCGTCGCGGATGCGGATCTCCACCCCGGGGTAGAGCGCGTTGAAGCCGGCGATCAGGCGCGGCAGGTAGAGCGGGGCGACGGTCTCGAAGCAGCCGATATCGATCTGCCCGGCGATCACGTCGTTGTCGGCCAGGGCGTTCTGCTCGAACTCGCGGGCCATGCGCAGCAGTTCCTGGGCCTTCTTGTAGAAGCGCGCGCCGCCGGGGGTCAGCGACACGCCCTGGGCATGGTGGCGGATAAACAGCTGCAGGCCGAAGCTGTCCTCCAGGCCCTTGATCGCGGTGGAGATCGACGGCTGGGCGATATACAGCTTGCGCGAGGCCTCGGCCACGCTGCCGCATTCCACGGTGGTCACGAAGTACTTGAGCTGACGCAAGGTGTAGGTGGCCATTGGGCTCCTCCGGCGCGGATCTGCAGACCCGTCTTGTCATGGATTTCGAGGCCTCAACATACTCCAGCGCCCGTCGCCAGCAGCCCAGTTTTTTCATAAGTCGCGAGCATATATTTACTAATTTCGCTGTTTTCCCCCCTGCGCCACCATCGACCTCGACAACAACAAGGGCCGCCCATCACGGCCGTGGCGAGGATCGAGGCGATGTTGCAACTCTCCGACTGGCAGCAGCGGGCTGCCGCCCAGGCTTTCCCCACCGGCGCACTGATCGACGGGCGTCTGCGCCCGGCCGCATCCGGCGCCAGTTTCGCGTCGATCAACCCGGCGACCAACAAGCTGCTGGCCAATGTCGCCGCCTGCGACGGCGCCGATGTCGACGCCGCCGTGGCCAGCGCCCGCCGCGCCTTCGAGCAGGGGCCCTGGCCGCGCATGGCGCCGCGCGAACGCAAGGCGGTGCTGCTGCGCCTGGCCGAGCTGATCCTGGCCCACCGCGAGGAGCTGGCGCTGCTCGATTCGCTGAACATGGGCAAGCCGGTGCTGGATGCCTACAACCTCGACGTGCCGGGCGCCGCGCAGGTCTTCGCCTGGTACGCCGAGGCGCTGGACAAGCTCTACGACCAGGTCGCGCCCACCGCCAGCAATGCCCTGGCCACCATCGGCCGCGAACCGCTGGGGGTGATCGGCGCGGTGGTGCCGTGGAACTTCCCCCTCGACCTGGCCGCCTGGAAGCTGGCCCCGGCGCTGGCCGCCGGCAACTCGGTGGTCTTGAAGCCCGCCGAGCAGTCGCCGTTCTCCGCCCTGCGCCTGGCCCAGCTGGCGCTGGAGGCCGGCCTGCCGGAAGGCGTGCTCAACGTGGTGCCGGGTCTGGGCGAAACGGCCGGCAAGGCCCTCGGCCTGCATATGGATGTCGACTGCCTGGCCTTCACCGGCTCCACCGAGGTGGGCAAGTACTTTATGGCCTACGCCGCGCAGTCGAACCTCAAGCAGGTGTGGCTGGAGTGCGGCGGCAAGAGCCCCAACCTGGTGTTCGCCGACTGCCAGGACCTCGACCTGGCGGCGGAGAAGGCCGCCTTCGCCATCTTCTTCAACCAGGGCGAGGTGTGCTCGGCCAACTCGCGGCTGCTGATCGAGCGCTCCATCCACGACCAGTTCGTCGAACGCCTGCTGGCCAAGGCGCGCGACTGGCAGCCGGGCGACCCGCTGGACCCGGCCAGCCGCATGGGCGCCATAGTCGAGGCGCGGCAGACCGAACGGATCATGGCCTTTATCGACCAGGCCCAGGGCGAGGGCGCGCGGCTGGCCTGCGGTGGCCAGCGCCTGCGCGTGGGCGACTCGGACAACTTCATCACCCCGACCATCTTCACCGGCGTGCGGCCGCAGATGCGCCTGGCCCGCGAGGAGGTGTTCGGCCCGGTGCTGGCGGTCAGCGCCTTCGACAGCGAGGACGAGGCCCTGCGCCTGGCCAACGACAGCTGCTACGGCCTGGCCGCCTCGCTGTGGACCGACGACCTCAACCGCGCCCACCGCGTGGCCCGGCGCCTGCGCGCCGGCACCGTGTCGGTGAACACCGTGGACGCCCTCGACGTCTGCGTGCCGTTCGGCGGCTGCAAGCAATCCGGCTTCGGTCGCGACCTGTCGCTGCACGCCTTCGACAAGTACAGCCAGCTGAAAACCACCTGGGTTCAACTGCGCGGCTGAGCCGCGCGCGGGCCCGTCGTTCCACCTGTCACAACAACAAGATTGCAGGAGAACCACCATGATCGATCCCGATATCAGCCTCGCTTCCACCCTGGCCACGGAGCGGCCCGTCGCCAAGTCCCGGGCCCGCCTCGGCCTCGGCGCCCTGCTCGCCGTGGCCATCGGCCTGGTGGTGTCGCAGGGCGTGATGGTGCTGATGCTCCAGGGCGCCGGCATCGCCGGGCTGGGCTTTCTGATCCCGCTGACCCTGGCTTTCCTGCTCGCTCTGACCTACGTCATGTCGTTCTCCGAACTGGCGCTGATGATTCCCCGCGCCGGCAGTCTGAGCAGCTACACCGAGGTGGCCCTGGGGCACTTCCCGGCGATCCTCGCCACCTTCTCCGGCTACGTGGTGGTGGCGATGTTCGCCTTGTCGGCCGAGTTGCTGCTGCTCGACCTGATCATCGGCGAGGTCTACCCCGGGGTGTTCCCCAGCATGAGCATCGCCTATGGCGTGCTGATCCTGTTCACCCTGCTCAACCTGCTCGGCATCGACCTGTTCGCCCGCCTGCAGTCGGCCCTGGCGCTGGTGATGGTGATAGTGCTGCTGGCCCTGGGCCTGACCGCGGTGACCGGCAGCGGCAGCCAGCCGGCGCTGGAGGGGGTGCTGAGCAACGACTGGAACCCGCTCGGCGCCGGGGTGCTGACCCTGGTGGCGCTGGCCATCTGGGGCTTCGTCGGCGCCGAGTTCGTCTGCCCGCTGGTGGAGGAATCCAAGCAGCCGGAGCGCAACATTCCCTGGTCGATGATGCTCGGCGTCGGGGTGATCTTCGTCACCATCGCCCTGTACTCCATCGGCGCGCTGTTCTACGTGCCGCAGGCGGAGCTGGCCGGCGCCGCGCTGCCGCACTACCTGTTCGCCACCGCGCTGCTCGGCGAGGGCGGCAAGATCTTCCTGGTGATCGCCGCGGTCACCGCCACCTGCAGCACGGTCAACACCTCGCTGGCGGCCATCCCGCGCATGCTGCTGGGCATGGCGGTCAACGGTCAGGCCTTCCCGCAGTTCAAGCGGCTCAGCAAGCGCTTCAACACGCCCTGGGTGGCGGTGCTGTTCGTCGCCGCCATCACCGGCGCACCGGTGCTGCTGATGGGCGACGACCCGGGCGCCATCGGCCTGCTGCTGCTGGCCGCGGCCATCGCCTGGCTGCTGGCCTACATCATCTGCCACCTCGACGTGATCGCCCTGCGTCGCCACTACCCGGACCTGGCGCGGCCGTTCAAGACGCCGTTCTACCCGCTGCCGCAGCTGCTCGGCATCGCCGGCATGCTGGTGTCGATCTACTACGTCTCGCCCAGCCCGGAGATGACCGCGAGCATCTTCTACAGCGCCGGCGCGGTGCTCGGCCTGGTGTCGCTGATCGCAGTGCTGTGGATCAAGCTGGTGATGCGCAAACCGCTGTTCACCCCGGAGCCGCTGGAGCAGGTGCTGGCCCGTAACTAACCGATTTCCGCCGGGGCCTGGCCCCGGCACCCCACAACCCATCGAGGCGAGGTCACTGCCATGACAGTCCCCCACATCCCCAGCCGTACCACCCGCGACTATCAGCAACTGGACGCGGCCCACCACATCCATGCCTTCGTCGACCAGAAGGCGCTGAATGCCGAAGGCCCGCGGGTCATGGTGCGCGGCGAAGGCCTGCAGCTGTGGGACAACGACGGCCAGCGCTACCTCGACGGCATGTCCGGCCTGTGGTGCACTAACCTCGGCTACGGCCGCAAGGACCTGGCCGCCGCCGCCAGCCGCCAGCTGGAGCAGCTGCCGTACTACAACATGTTCTTCCACACCACCCACCCGGCGGTGGTGGAGCTCTCCGAGCAGCTGTTCAGCCTGCTGCCGAGCCACTACAGCCACGCCGTCTACACCAACTCCGGATCGGAGGCCAACGAGGTAATGATCCGCACCGTGCGCCGCTACTGGCAGATTGTCGGCAAGCCGCAGAAGAAGGTGATGATCGGCCGCTGGAACGGCTACCACGGCTCGACACTGGCCAGCACCGCGCTGGGCGGGATGAAATTTATGCACGAGATGGGGGGACTGATCCCCGATATTGCGCATATCGACGAACCATACTGGTTCGCCGCCGGCGGCGAGCTGAGCCCGGCTGAGTTCGGCCGGCGTTGCGCGCTGCAGCTGGAGGAGAAGATTCTCGAACTGGGCGCCGAGAACGTCGCAGCGTTCATTGCCGAGCCCTTCCAGGGCGCCGGCGGCATGATCTTCCCGCCGCAAAGCTACTGGCCAGAGATCCAGCGCATCTGCCGCCAGTACGACGTGCTGCTGTGCGCCGATGAGGTGATCGGCGGCTTCGGCCGCACCGGCGAGTGGTTCGCCCACCAGCACTTCGGCTTCCAGCCCGACACCCTGTCCATCGCCAAGGGCCTGACCTCGGGCTATATCCCCATGGGCGGTCTGGTGCTCTCCAAGCGCATCGCCGACACCCTGGTGGAGCAGGGCGGGGTCTATGCCCACGGCCTGACCTACTCCGGCCACCCGGTGGCGGCGGCGGTGGCCATCGCCAATATCAAGGCGCTGCGCGACGAAGGCGTGGTCGAGCGGGTCAAGGTCGATACCGGCCCCTACCTGCAGCAGTGCCTGCGCGAGGCGTTCGCCGGCCACCCGCTGATCGGCGAGATCCAGGGCAGCGGTCTGGTCGCGGCGCTGCAGTTCAGCGAGGACAAGGCCAGCCGCAAGCGCTTTGCCAACGAAACCGAGCTGACCTGGCGCTGCCGCAGCATCGGCTTCGACAACGGCCTGATCATCCGCGCCACCGGCGGGCGTATGATCATGGCCCCGGCGCTGGTGGCCACGCGCAGCGACCTGGACGAGCTGGTCAGCAAGACCAAGCTGGCGGTGGACCAGACCGCGCGGGAGATCGGCGTGCTCTAGCTGCCAGCGTGGCAGGACCGAGGCGCAGCTTCGCAAGGGGCTGCGCCTTTTTTCGTTCGCGGGCGCGGGACAGGTGCCGCGGGCGTCAACCCTGCCGATACAGCCAGGCCAGATAGAGCAGGGCGGGCTGCGGCACCTGCAGCGCCAGTGGCCCGGGCTGGTCTTCCAGCAGCAATCCCTGGCCGCTTTCCAGCCGCTGCATCTCGCCGTCCGGCAGCCGGCACTCGATGCCCGCGCCAGCCTGGCACCAGAGCAGCATCACCGCCGCATCGTTGTGCAATTCCTGCCGCCCATGCAGCCGCTGTGGGGCCAGGCGATGGCGCCAGACACCGCGTCGGGTCATCAGGTTGAGGTCGCCGACCGGGCCGTCCACCAGCGTCGCGGCGATCGCCTCCTCGCCGGTAAATCGTGCCACCGCGCCGCCGGCGTGCAGCTCCTCGACCCGTCCGTCGCCCCGCTGCAGGCGCAGCCCCGCGCCACCGAGCAACGCCAGGCTGCGATCGACGCCGGCAAAGCGCGAGAACGCCCCGTCCGCCGCGACCCGCGCGCTGCTGATACGCCAGGCGAAGTCGTCCAGGCCGGCGCCCGCCGGGGCGATGGCCAGTTCCAGGGTTTCGCCGCCGCCATTCTTCCAGGGCATGGCACGGGCGGTGGCGAGGTCGAGCAGGCTATGGGGCATGGCAGCCTCCTAGGCGATCTTCAGTTTAATGTATATACATTGCGTTCGGGCGACCAGCGGTCATTGCTCGGCGTGCGGTCGTTGCCACCTTGTTTGGCGGCTTTGATCGCTCTATTTAGGCGGATTCAGCCAGTATCCATCGGTTTTAAAAGGCCCTGTGACCATCTGGTCATTTTCCCTCGCATGGCTTGACGCTCGCCCGGATGGCACATATTGTATATACAAAATAAATGCGGAGAATCCCATGCCGGCATTCCCAACCCCGAAACAGCTGTGGCGCGACGTGCGGGTCTTCGATGGCCTGACCCAGCTGGACGAGCCGATGAATCTGCTGGTCGAAGGCGAGCGCATCGCCGGCCTGTGGCCGGTGCGCGAGTTCGACGAGGCGTTCGCCCAGGGCGCCGCCTGCGCCGGTCGCGGCGGGGTGATGACCCCCGGCCTGGTCGATTGCCACACCCACCTGGTCTACGCCGGTAACCGTGCCGGCGAGTTCGAGCAGCGTCTGGAAGGGGCGAGCTACGAAGAGATCGCCCGCGCCGGCGGCGGCATTCTCAGCAGCGTGCGCGCTACCCGCGCGGCCAGCGAGGACGAGCTGATCGCCGCCAGCCTGCCGCGCCTCGATGCGCTGCTGGCCGATGGCGTGACCACGGTCGAAATCAAGTCCGGCTACGGCCTGACGTTGGCGGACGAGCTGAAGATGCTGCGCGTCGCCCGGCGCCTCGGCCAGCTGCGTCCGGTGCGGGTGATCACCACCCTGCTCGGCGCCCATGCGCTGCCGCCGGAGTACGCCGGCCGCGCCGACGACTACGTGGCCCTGGTCTGCGACGTGATGATCCCGGCGGCCGCCGCCGAGGGCCTGGCCGATGCGGTGGACGTGTTCTGCGAGGGCATCGGCTTCTCCCCGGCGCAGTGCGAGCGCATCTTCCAGGCGGCCCAGGCCCATGGCCTGGCGCTCAAGGCGCATGCCGAGCAACTGTCCAACCTCGGCGGCAGCGCCCTGGCCGCGCGCTACGGCGCGCTGTCGGCCGACCATATCGAGTACCTCGACGAAGCCGGCGTGCGCGCCATGGCCGAGGCCGGCACCGTTGCCGTGCTGCTGCCCGGCGCCTTCCACGTGCTGCGCGAAACCCAGCTGCCGCCCATCGAGCTGCTGCGTCAGTACGGTGTGCCGATGGCCGTGGCCAGCGACGCCAACCCCGGCACCTCGCCGATCTGCCTGCCCACGCTGATGGCCAACCTGGCCTGCACCCTGTTTCGCTTGACCCCGCGCGAGGCGCTGAGCGGCATGACCGCCCAGGCCGCCCGCACCCTCGGCCGCCCCGACCTGGGGCGGATCGAGGTCGGGTCGCCCGCCGACCTGTGCCTGTGGGATGTGCAGTCCCCGGCCGAACTGGCCTACGCCGTCCAGGCCGGCCGCCTGCGCCAGCGCATCTTCAACGGAGAACTCGTTCATGCACGCTGATCGCCATTCCATGGAGGCCTGGGGCGGGCGTACCGACCCCGAGCCGGACAGCCCGCGCTGGCACCAGCGCATTCGCGCCCTTGGCCGCGACAGCCAGCCGGGCCTGGCCCTGCTCGGCTTCGCCTGCGACGAGGGCGTGCGCCGCAACCATGGTCGGGTCGGCGCCGCCGCCGCGCCGCTGGCGATGCGCAAGGCCCTGGCCAACCTGGCCTGGCACCGCCAGGCGCCGGCCTACGATGCTGGCGACGTGGTCTGCGAGGACGGCGACCTGGAAGCGGCCCAGGCCCGCCTCGGGCGCACCGTCTGCGCGCTGCTGGATGCCGGCCATTTCCCCGTGGTGCTCGGCGGCGGCCACGAAGTGGCCTTCGGCAGCTGGTCCGGCCTGGCCGAGCACCTCTCCGGCAACCATGCCCCGCGGATCGGCATCGTCAACTTCGACGCCCATTTCGACCTGCGCGACCCGGCCCATGTGCATTCCTCCGGCACCCCCTTCGCCCAGATCGCCGAGCAGTGCGCCGCGCGCGGCTGGCCGTTTCGCTACGCCTGCCTCGGTGTCAGCCGCGCCAGCAATACCCGCGCGCTGTTCCAGCGGGCCGCCGACCTCGGCGTGCTGGTGCGCGAGGACCGCGAGATTCGCGAGTCGAGCCTCGACGCCATCGGCGCCGAGCTGGAGGCCTTTGCCGCCGCCTGCGACGTGCTCTACCTGACCATCGACATCGACGTGCTGCCGGCCTGCGAGGCCCCCGGGGTCAGCGCCCCGGCCGCGCGCGGGGTGCGCCTGGAGCTGCTCGAGCCCTTGATCGAGCGGCTCAAGGGCAGCGGCAAGCTGCGCCTGGCCGATCTCGCCGAGCTCAACCCCGAATACGACATCGACAACCGCACCGCCAAGGTGGCGGCGCGGCTGATTCACCTGCTCAGCCTCTGAGCACGCAAGCCCGGCCCTTTCCCGCACAACAACAACTACGAGGAAACCACCATGTTCACCACCGCCCGCCGCCGCGGCCAGGAGCCGCGCCATGTCTGAGTCCCTGCCTTTGAGCGCCGGCGTGTCGCGCTCGCGGGCCCTGGCGCGCCTGCTCGGCTACAGCCTGATCGGCCTGCTGCTGTTCTTCGTGCCGTTCGAGCTCGGCGGGCGTTCGACCATCCTCCTCGACCACGCCGCCAGCGCTTTGCAGCTGCATGCGCGGCCGCTGGTGATCGGCGTGGCGCTGCTGTTCATGCTCTACGGCGCGCTGGCGCCCTGGTTCGACGGCAGCTGGCGCCGCAGCCTGACCCACAGCGTGTTCAGCGTGCTCAAGGTGTTCGGCCTGCTGATCGGCGCCGCCTACCTGCTGCAACTCGGCCCGCAGGCGCTGTATCAGCCGGACATGCTGCCGTTTCTGTTCGAGAAATTGGTGCTCAGCCTGGCGCTGATCGTGCCGCTGGGCTCGCTGGCGCTGGTGTTCCTGATCGGCTTCGGCCTGCTGGAGCTGATCGGCGTACTGATGCAGCCGGTGATGCGACCGATCTGGCGCACGCCGGGCAAGTCGGCCATCGACGCCGTGGCCTCCTTCGTCGGCAGCTACTCGGTGGGCCTGCTGATCACCGACCGCATGTACCAGCAGGGGCACTACAGCGTGCGCGAGGCGGCGATCATCGCCACCGGCTTCTCCACCGTGTCGGCGCCGTTCATGGTGATCATCGCCAAGACCCTGGGCCTGATGGGTCAGTGGAACCTGTACTTCTGGGGCGCCATGGCGGTGACCTTCGCCGTGACGGCGGTCAGCGCGCGCATCTACCCGCTGTCGCGGCTGCCGTCCGAATCCACGCCCGAGGCGCCGCTGCAGCCCGGTGAAAGCCGCCTGGGCAGCGCCTGGCGCGCCGGGGTGGAGCAGGCGAGCAACGCGCCATCGCTGGGCTCGGCCCTGCGTGAAACCTTCCTCGATGGCCTGCGCATGACCGCGGCGATCCTGCCGAGCATTCTCGCCGTCGGCCTGCTCGGGCTGCTCGCGGCCAAGTACACCCCGCTGTTCGATGCGCTCGGCGTGCTGCTCTACCCGCTGACCTGGCTGTTCGGCCTGGACGAGCCGATGCAGGTGGCCCGCGCCATTTCCGCCGGCCTGGCGGAGATGTTCCTGCCGGCGATGCTGCTCAAGGACGCCGACGTGCTGGTGAAGTTCGTCACCGCCATCGTCTCGGTCAGCAGCGTGCTGTTTCTCTCCGCCTCGATTCCCTGCGTGCTGGCCACGCGGATTCCCCTGAGCCTGGGCCACCTGCTGCTGATCTGGCTGCAGCGCACCCTGCTCAGCCTGCTGTTCGCCATTCCCCTGGCCTACCTCGCACAATTTCTGGGCTGGCTCTGACCGCCCACCCTCAACTCGTTCTCCACAGGAGCCCGCAAGATGACCAAGTTCCGCGATACCGAAATCCGCGCCCCGCGCGGCAATCAGCTGACCGCCAAGAGCTGGCTGACCGAAGCGCCGCTGCGCATGCTGATGAACAACCTCGACCCCGAGGTGGCCGAGAACCCCAAGGAGCTGGTGGTGTACGGCGGCATCGGCCGCGCCGCGCGCAACTGGGAGTGCTACGACAAGATCGTCGAGACCCTGAAGGAGCTGAACGACGACGAGACCCTGCTGGTGCAGTCCGGCAAGCCGGTCGGCGTGTTCAAGACCCACAGCAATGCGCCGCGCGTGCTGATCGCCAACTCCAACCTGGTGCCGCACTGGGCCACCTGGGAACACTTCAACGAGCTGGATGCCAAGGGCCTGGCCATGTACGGTCAGATGACCGCCGGTTCGTGGATCTATATCGGCAGCCAGGGCATCGTCCAGGGCACCTACGAGACCTTCGTCGAGGCTGGTCGTCAGCACTACGGCGGCAATCTCAGCGGCCGCTGGGTGTTGACTGCGGGATTGGGCGGTATGGGCGGCGCCCAGCCGCTGGCCGCCACCCTGGCCGGCGCCTGCTCGCTGAACATCGAGTGCCAGCAGTCGCGCATCGACTTCCGCCTGCGCAGCCGCTATGTCGACGAGCAGGCCACCGACCTCGACGACGCTCTGGCGCGCATCGCCAAGTACACCAGCGAAGGCAAGGCCATCTCCGTGGCCCTGCTGGGCAACGCCGCCGAGATCCTGCCGGAGCTGGTCAAGCGCGGGGTTCGCCCGGATATGGTCACCGACCAGACCAGCGCCCATGACCCGCTCAACGGCTACCTGCCGATCGGCTGGAGCTGGGAACAGTACCGCGACCGCGCGCAGACCGACCCGGCCGCGGTGGTCAAGGCCGCCAAACAGTCGATGGCGGTGCACGTGCGCGCCATGCTCGACTTCCAGAAGATGGGCGTACCGACCTTCGACTACGGCAACAATATCCGCCAGATGGCGAAAGAGGAGGGCGTGGCCAACGCCTTCGACTTCCCCGGCTTCGTCCCGGCCTATATCCGACCGCTGTTCTGCCGCGGCATCGGCCCGTTCCGCTGGGCCGCGCTGTCCGGCGATCCGCAGGACATCTACAAGACCGACGCCAAAGTCAAAGAGCTGATTCCCGACGACGCTCACCTGCACCGCTGGCTGGATATGGCCAGGGAACGTATTTCGTTCCAGGGGCTGCCGGCACGTATCTGCTGGGTCGGCCTGGGCCAGCGTGCCAAGCTCGGCCTGGCCTTCAACGAGATGGTGCGGTCCGGTGAGCTGTCGGCGCCGATCGTGATCGGCCGCGACCACCTCGACTCCGGCTCGGTATCCAGCCCCAACCGCGAGACCGAGGCGATGATGGATGGCTCCGACGCCGTGTCCGACTGGCCGCTGCTCAACGCCCTGCTCAACACCGCCAGCGGCGCCACCTGGGTGTCCTTGCACCATGGCGGCGGCGTGGGCATGGGCTTCTCCCAGCATTCGGGTATGGTCATCGTCTGCGATGGCACCGATGAAGCGGCCGCGCGCATCGCCCGCGTGCTGACCAACGACCCGGGCACCGGGGTGATGCGCCACGCCGATGCCGGCTACCAGATCGCCATCGATTGCGCCAAAGAGCAGGGCCTGAACCTGCCGATGATCGGTAAAGGAGAGTGAACGTGACTGCCCTGAATCTGTACCCCGGCCAGCTGACCCTGGCCGACCTGCGCGCCGCCTACCAGGCCCCCGTGCGCCTGACCCTGGACGCCGCAGCCCATGAGGCCATCGACGCCAGCGTCGCCTGCGTCAACCAGATCATCGCCGAGGGCCGCACCGCCTACGGCATCAACACCGGTTTCGGCCTGCTGGCCTCGACCCGCATCGCCAACGCCGACCTGGAGAAGCTGCAGCGTTCGCTGGTGCTGTCGCATGCCGCCGGCATCGGCGAGCCGCTGAGTGATGCGATGGTGCGGCTGATCATGCTGCTGAAGATCAACAGCCTGGCGCGTGGCTTCTCCGGTATCCGGCGCAAGGTGATCGAGGCGCTGATCGCCCTGGTCAACGCCGAGGTCTACCCGCATATCCCGCTGAAAGGCTCGGTGGGGGCTTCCGGTGACCTGGCGCCGTTGGCGCATATGTCGCTGGTGCTGCTCGGCGAGAGCCAGGCGCGGCACAAGGGCCAGTGGCTGCCGGCGACCGAGGCGCTGGCCATCGCCGGCCTGGAGCCGATGACCCTGGCCGCCAAGGAGGGCCTGGCCCTGCTCAACGGCACCCAGGTGTCCACCGCCTACGCCCTGCGCGGGTTGTTCGAGGCCGAGGACCTGTACGCCGCCGCCAGCGTCTGCGGCGCCCTCACCGTGGAAGCGGCGCTGGGCTCGCGGGCGCCCTTCGATGCGCGCATCCATGTCGCCCGTGGGCAGAAAGGCCAGATCGACGCGGCTGCTGCCTACCGCCATCTGCTCGGCGCCAGCAGCGAAGTCGGCCGCTCCCATGCCGCCTGCGACAAGGTGCAGGACCCCTATTCGCTGCGCTGCCAGCCGCAGGTGATGGGCGCCTGCCTGACCCAACTGCGCCAGGCCGCCGAGGTGCTGGCGGTGGAGGCCAACGCGGTGTCGGACAACCCGCTGGTGTTCGCCGCCGAGGGCGAGGTGATCTCCGGTGGCAACTTCCACGCCGAGCCGGTGGCCATGGCGGCCGACAATATCGCCCTGGCCATCGCCGAGATCGGCTCGCTGTCCGAGCGGCGCATCTCGCTGATGATGGACAAGCACATGTCGCAACTGCCGCCCTTCCTGGTGGCCAACGGCGGGGTGAACTCCGGCTTCATGATCGCCCAGGTCACCGCCGCAGCCCTGGCCAGCGACAACAAGGCCCTGGCCCATCCGCACAGCGTCGACAGCCTGCCTACTTCGGCCAACCAGGAAGACCATGTGTCGATGGCGCCGAACGCCGGCAAGCGCCTGTGGGACATGGCCGCCAACACCCGCGGCGTACTCGCCGTGGAATGGCTGGGCGCCTGCCAGGGCCTGGACTTCCGCGAGGGGCTGCACAGCTCGCCGGCGCTGGAACAGGCCCGCGCGATCCTGCGTGCCAGGGTGCCCTACTACGTCGAGGACCGCTTCTTCGCCCCGGATATCGCCGCCGCCGACGCGCTGCTGGCCGAGCGGGTGCTGACGCCGCTGCTGCCGGCCGGGCTGCTGCCGTCGGTGGCATAGGTTGGGTTGAGGAGCAGCGCGACTAAGCCCAACAGCTGACTGAAAGGCCGCGCGGTTGACTGCACCTGTTGGGCTTCGCTGCGCTCAACCCAACCTACGTCAATCCCTGGCGCCGACGCGGGCATGGGGCTGCCCGCCGGTGGAGGCGGGCGCTATCATCCGCGCACCGGGCATTTCCAAGGAGCCGTCGTGACCAGTCCCACCCCGCGCTACAAGGCCATCGAGGATTTTCTCCTCGAGCGCATCCGCGACGGCGCCTATCCGGTCAACCACCAGATCCCGCCGGAGGAGCAGCTGGCGCGCGATTTCAGTGTCAGCCGGATGACCGCCAACAAGGCGATCCAGAATCTGGTGCAGCAGGGCTATCTGGTGCGCCAGGCCGGACTCGGCACCTTCGTCACCGACCGCAAGGCCGAGTCGCCGCTGCATGAGGTGATGAACATCGCCGCCGAGGTACGCGGCCGCGGCCATGTCTACGGCAACCGGGTGGTGCGCTGCGAGGCCATCGCCGCCGACGACGAGGTGGCCCTGCGTCTCGGCCTGCGCCTGGGCGCGGAGGTATTTCACAGCATCCTGGTGCACCTGCAGGACGGCCTGCCGATCCAGCTCGAGGATCGCTTCGTCAACCCGCGCTGGGTGCCGCATTACCTGGACACCGACTTCAGCCAGCACACGCCCAACGAGGTGCTGGTGGCCAGCTGCCCGATCTCGGACATCGAGCACGTGGTCGAGGCGGTGCTGGTGGATGCACCTACCGCCGAACTGCTGCAGATCGACCCGGCGATGCCTTGTTTGAGCGTGATCCGCCGCACCTGGTCGGAGGATCACCTGATCAGCTACGCGCGGCTGATCCATCCCGGCGATCGCTACAAGCTGCGGTCGCTGCATAAACGCCGGGGATAACCCGCCCGTAGGGTGCGCGCGGCACCCCCCGCGTCAATCGCTGATTAGCTGATCCACCAACGCCGGATCGTCGATAAAGCGGTTGCGGGTGCCCTGCAGCGCCTCGATCTTGTCGTTGCGCGCCTTCTCCTCGGCATCCGGCGGATCCAGCCGGTGCCAGGCCTTGTACATCGGCACCAGGCCGACGATGGGCAGGTCGTACTCGACGTGCATGTAGAAGATCGCCCGGGCGATATTGCCCTTGGCCTCGTCGCGCGGTTCCACCAGTTGGAAGCTGGTCTTCAGGTCGCAGCCGATGTCGGCGAACTTGCTCGGCACATCGTCGGCCAGGTCGGCGAACTGGGCGTTGCGCCGCGCCGGCTCGACGCGGGTCAGCGCCGGATAGTGGTTGTGCAGGTCCGCGGCGATATAGGGATAGCGCGGATTCATGATGGTGCACTGACGGTCGGTGACGCAGCGCAGCGCGCTCTTGAGCTGCTTGCTGCTGTAGATCGGGCTGGCGGTGACGGTGCCGCTCTCGCCGTCGAAGGGCTTGGCGCAATACAGCGTGGTGCCGCCGGCGCCGTAGAGATCCTGCCAGAAGGCCTGTGCGATGGCCTGCTTGGGATCGCCCAGTTGAGTCTGGCCAGAAGCCATGACGAACGTGCCAAAAGCTGTTGCCAGGCAACCGAGAATCAGGGTGACTGCGCGCATGATCGAGCCCCAATGACCGCCGTTGACGGAGTCTGTTGTTTTTGTAGGACAAGCCGGAGTCTAGCAAGACGCGCGTCACAAGATAACCCCGAGCGAATGCTTGGTTGGTTGCCTGTAAGCCATGGCTTACACAGGCTGCCGCTTATCGCCACTGTCGGGCGATTCGGCACGGGCGTACTCTTCTGCTTACGGATTCAGCGCAGGAAGCGCACAAACGAACAGGGACACACTGGACAGCCGCCAGGACGGTGAGCAGATCAAGGATGTCAGGACTACAGTCTGCAAGGCCCCGCAAACGCGGGGTTTTCTTTTTTGGGGCGTTCGCCCGACCTCTTCGGATTCCCGCGCTGCTGGCCTAACTCGCCGCAGGGTGCGCCGCGCACACCCATCCCTACCACTATCGGCTCAGGCCGCGCGTCGCTCGGCGTGCAGTCGCTCGAACCAGTCCAGCGTCTCGTCCCACAGGCGCTGGGCGGCGGGGCGGAAGTAACCCATATGACCAATAGTGCCCAGGCCCTCGGCCTGCGAATCGAGCGTGCGCGCCTGGTAGGGCGCGTTGACGTAGGCAGCCATGAAGGCATCGCGCGAGGCGGGCGGCGCCCACAGGTCGTCCAGGGTATTGAGCGCCACCATGGGCGTGGTGACTCGGGCGAAGCGTTCGGCCAGGCCAGGCATCTGCGGGTCGTCGAAGAAGTAGCGCGGGTAGCGGCACCAGCGCTTCCACTGGCGGTACACGCCCATGGGCAGGTCCTCGCCCATGCCCAGCTTGCTCCAGGCCAGGTAGCCCTTGTAGCGCGTCATCAGCGGGCCGATCAGCCGCCACATGGCCAGCACCCGCACTTGCTCGGCCTTGGGCATCCAGCCGTGCCAGCCGGCGCCGGTGCCGAAGGTGTAGAAGCCGGTCACCTGATCATGGTTGGGCAGCAGGCCGAAGGCATGGCCGCCGAAGGAGTGGCCAACCATGAACAGCGGGCGTTCGGTATGCCGATGCTGATCCACCGCGGCGGCCAGGTCGAGGTGCGCCCAGTCCAGGTAGTCCATGTCGAAGCCGCGCAGGCTGGCCGGCTTGGACTGGCCGACGCCGCGGTAGTCCAGGGTCAGGGTGCTGAAGCCGCGGGCGGCGGCGTGTTCGGCGAAACGCCGGTAGAAGCCCTGCGGCACCCCGGTGGCGCCGGCGATCAGCAACTGCGCGCGGGGGGCGCGCGCGTGGTACAGGGTGGCGGTCAGCGGGTAGCCGTCGCGGGCCGCCAGTACTACGGCTTCGCTGAGGATGGTCGGGCGGTCGTGGTTCATGGCAGTGGCACTCGTTGCTGGCGGGTCAGGTGGAACAGGGCGTCGGCGGCCAGGCGCAGCGGCTCGGCGCTGCCGGCGACGCGGGCCTGCAGCAGGCCGCCTTCGTAGAGGGCGACGAACAGCGCGGCGAGGCTTTCGGCCTCGGGGTAACCGTGTGCCTGCAATTGGCGTTGCAGCGCCCGGCGAATGGCGGCGAAGGCCGTGGCCAGGGCGGCGCGGATGTCCTCGTCCTCGGGGCCGCTTTCCAGCGCCACCGTGGCCAGCGGACAGCCGCGCTCGAAGGCGCTGCCCTGCAACTGGCCGAGGGCGCCATGCAGCCAGGCGGCGAGGGCGTCGAGCGGCTCGGGCTGGTGCTCGAACAGCGCGGCGAAGGCCTGTTCGGCGCGCTGGCCGATGCGCTCGATGGCGGCCACCGCCAGCTCGCTCTTGCCGCCGGGAAAGTGGTGATAGAGACTGCCCTTGGGCGCGCCGGCGTCGGCCAGCAGTTCGCTCAGGCCGACGCCGTGCAGGCCCTTGCGCTGCAGGGCGTCGATCATGGCGTCGATCAACTTGTCGCGGGTGGTCTTGTTCATGGGAGAGATTATGTAGACCGGTCGGTCTAGGCGGGCAAGCGGCATTCCGGTCGCGTCTGGCGGCAAATGCGCCAGGCTAGCGAGTCATCTTCTTTACGAACACCACCACAAACAGGGCCATGGTGAAGCTGCCGACGAAGGCTTCGACGGCGGCGATCAGCCGCGCCAGGCCGCCGGGCGTGATGTCGCCGTAGCCCAGGGTGGTGAAGGTGACCACGCTGTAGTAGAGACAGGCGAGCAGGTCCTGCAGGTTGGCCAGCAGGCTGCGGTCGAGGCTCAGGCCCAGTGTCTGGCCGCCCTGGTTGACCCCGGTGAGGAAGTACAGCAGGCCGCAGACGCCGATCAGGCCGAGGGAGAACAGCACCACGTTGAGCGGTTTCTCGCCGTAGCCGCAGAACAGGTCGACCAGCCAGGACAGCAGGCGCCGCGCCGAGAGCCGTGGCATCTGCAGGCGCCGCATGAGCATCTCGCGGTGGAAGAAGTAGCCGGCCTGCTCGAACAGCCCGGCCTGTTCCAGGTGCAGGCGCAGGTTGCGATAGGTTTCCTCGGCCTCCTGAAACTGCTGCTGCGCCGCGCTGGCGTCGCCGCGGCGCAGCAGCTCGCGCGCCACCCGCTCCTGCAGCAGTTGGCGATCCCACACCACGTTGTCCAGTCGCGCGCCTTCCAGGCGCACGCCCAGCAGGTTGCAGTCGCGCAGGTCGACGCAGTGCAGGTTGGCCTGGCGCAGGTCGGCCTTCATCAGCGAGCTGCCGCGCAGGTCGAGGGCGAACAGATGGGCGTGCTGCAGGTCGGCGCGGTACAGGTCGGCATCGCGCAGGACGAAACCGGCGCGGCTGCCGTGGTTGACCAGATCGATGCCGGCCAGCTCGGCCTTCTTCAGCTGGAAGCCGAGCATCGGCTGGCCGCTGCGCGCGCGCTGTTCGAGGGCGGCGCGCAGTGCGGCGTGCTGCTTGTCCGTTTCGGCGTCCTGCCAGAAGCCCTCGTCGGGCTGGGTGGTTGCCATGGCCGAGCCTCGTGGCGCTTTCCTCAAGCCTAGCCCGTGCCGCCCGCCCCGATGTCAGGCGTGCTGCGCCACCCAGGCGGCATAGGCGTCGATGAACTTCTGCAGGAAGGGCCTGATGCCGTCGCCGAGCATGCCGGCCTCCTCGAAGAAGCTGCCGGCGCCGCCGAGGTAGGCCTCCGGCTGCTGCATCATGTAGACGTCGAGAAACACCATGCACTGGCGCAGCGCATGGTTGGCGCCGAAGCCGCCGATGGCCCCCGGCGAGGCGCTCAGCACGGCGCCGGGCTTGCCGCTGAAGGCGCTCTGGCCGTAGGGCCGCGAGCCGACGTCGATGGCGTTCTTCAGCGCCCCGGGCATCGAGCGGTTGTACTCCGGGGTGACGAACAGCAGCGCGTCGGCGCCCTTGAGCTTGGCGCGAAAGGCGACGTAGGCCTCGGGCGGGCTGCCCTGGTCGATGTCCTCGTTGTACAGCGGCAGGTCGCCGATCTCGACTATCTCCAGCTTCAGCGAGGGCGGTGCCAGCTGAGCCAGGGCCAGCGCCAGCTTGCGGTTGATCGAGGCCTTGCGCAGGCTGCCGACCAGCACGGCGACGTGGTAGGTCTTGCTCATGGGAACTCCTTGCGGCGAGAACGAATGGGAGTGAGCAACTATAGACCGCCGTTTATCGCTTGCCGGACGCTCTAGCTTGAGCCTCGCTACCGATCAGGGTCATAAAGGCGTCATGTTGCGAGCACAGTCTGATGTGCAGCATTCCGTTTCGAGCCGTTCGGCTCATCCCCTGCCCAACTATCCTTCAGCCATGTTCGGCCTGCGCCGACGAGGACAACGTTATGGGCATCCATATCCCCCTGGGCTTCGATCCACAGTTGCAACTGGAAGCGGAAATCCCCGACGAACGCGACCTGCATGCCGAGATCGTGGCGATCCTCGCTGCGCTGGAAGCCCTGGCCGCCGAGCTGAGGACGGCCGGGGAGCCTGGCGCGCAGCGCCCCTAGTCCGCTCCGAAGGCCGTCAGCAGGTCCTCGGCGAAGGCCAGCTGCGCTTCGCCGGGGCTATGGCCGCGGTGGCTGGCGAGGCGGAACTGCACGGTGAAGTCCCAGCTGTCCGGCAGGCAGCGCAGCTTGCCGCGCGCCACCCAGGGCGCGGCGATATGCTCGGGCAGGTAACCCAGGTGGGCGCCGGAGAGGACGAAGGCCAGGCTGCCCTCGACCTGTTCGCAGCGCGCGCTGCTGACGCTGGACTGCCAGGGCTCGCCGGCGGCGCCGAAGCGGTAGGGGTGCAGCACCCGGTCGCCGTCCTCCAGGTCGCTGGCCGCGACCGTCTCGCGCCCGAACAGCGGGTGCTGGCGCCCGCAGTACAGGCGCTGGCGCTCGGCGAACAGCGGCCGGTAGTCCAGCGCCGTCTGGCTGCCGGAGAAATAGCCGATGGCCAGTTGCAGCTGGTCCTGCAGCAGGCGCCGTTCCAGCTCGGCGGGCATGGCGCTGAGCAGCTCGATCTGCACCGCCTGGTTGCGCTGGCGGAAACGCCCGATGGCCTCGCCGAGGCGTTCCAGCACCTGGTCCGAGAGCGCCTCGGAGAGGCCGATGCGCAGTTCGCCGAGCAGTTTGTCGGCCATGCCTTGGGCCTCGCCCTTGAAGGTCTCGATGGCGCCGAACAGCTTGCGCGTGGCGGCCAGCACCTGCTCGCCCTTGGCGGTCAGGCGAAAGCCGGCCTTGCCCCGTTCGCACAGGCGAAAGCCCAGGCGCGTCTCCAGCTTGGCCATCTGCGTGCTGATGGTCGACTGGCCGATGCCCAGCTCGCCCTGCGCCGCGCTGAAGCCGCCGCTCTCCACCACGGTGACGAACAGGCGCAGCAGCTGCAGGTCGAGGTCGCGCAATTGGCTGAGCATGGCGGCTCCATACATTGATGGTTGTCGATGCCAGAGTAGATCACTTCGTATTTATTCGAAGCAACGCCGGGCGCAGGATGACCCCCAGCCCATCACCACCACGAGGCCATACCCGATGCGCCAGGTCATCCTCCCCCTGCTGCTGTGCAGCGCCTTCGCCGTGCAGGCCGAAGACAAGGCCCTGAATCTCTACAGCTGGTCGGCCTATATCCCCGAGCAGGCGCTGCAGCGCTTCAAGGACGAGACCGGCATCCGGGTCAAGTACGACATCTTCGACAGCGCCGAGGCCCTGGACAGCAAGCTGCTCACCGGCGGCAGCGGCTATGACGTCGTCTTTCCCGCCTCCAGCGGCCTGGCCCGGGCGATCCAGGCCGGCGCCGTGCAGCCGGTCGAGCGCCGCCGGCTGAGCAACCTGGGCAACCTGGACGGCGAGCTGCTGGCTAAGCTGGCCGCGGCCGACCCCGGCAACCGCTACGGCGTGCCCTACACCTGGGGCACGGTCGGCCTGGGTTACAACAAGGAGGCGCTGGCGCAGCGCCTGCCGGGCGTGCCGAGCAACAGCCTGGATCTGCTGTTCAAGCCCGAATACGCCAGCCGGCTCAAGGACTGCGGCATCGCCGTGATCGACTCGCCCCAGGAGGTGATCAGCATCGCCCTGCACTACCTGGGCAAGGACCCCTACAGCAGCGACAAGGCCGACCTGGCCGCGGTGCAGCAACTGCTCGCCGGCCTGCAGCCCAGCCTGCGCTACGTCGGCAGCGGCCGGCATATCGACGACCTGGCCAAGGGCGAGATCTGCCTGGCGCTGACCTACAACGGCGACGCCTTTATGGCCGCCGACAATGCCCGCGAGGCCGGCCAGCCGTTCAGCGTGGAGTACCGCGTGCCGGTCGAAGGCACGCTGATCTGGTTCGACACCATGGCCATCCCCGCCGACGCGCCGCATCCGCAGGCCGCCCATGCCTTTATCGACTTCATGCTGCGTCCCGAAGCCATCGCCGAGCTGACCAACAGCGTGTTCTTCGCCAACGCCAACCAGGCCGCCACCGCGCTGGTGGACGAGGCCATCGCCGGCGATCCGGATATCTACCCGCCGGCCGAAGTCCGCGCGCGCCTGTTCAGCGAGCAGCTGATGCCGCTGCGCCAGCAGCGCGAGCGCACCCGTATCTGGACCACCTTTCGCAGTCAGTATTGAGGACAAGGCAATGGAAGCATTCCTAGGCAACGACCTGGCGATCACCCGCGACAGCCTCTACGGCACCTATTCGGAGCCGACCTACGCCGGCGTCACCAGCTTTATGCGCCGGCGCTACTCGCGCGACCTGGAGGGTGTCGATCTGGTGGTCAGCGGCGTGCCCTTCGACACCGCCACTACCAACAGGCCCGGCAGCCGCTTCGGCCCGCGGGCGATCCGCGCCGCCTCGGTGACCAGCGCCTGGGAACGCCACTACCCCTGGGAATTCGACCCCTTCGACCAGCTGGCGGTGATCGACTACGGCGACTGCAACTTCGATCACGCCCTGCCGCACAGGATTCCGGCGGCCATCGAGGCGCATGCCGAGCGGATCGTTGCCGCCGGCTGTGGCCTGCTGACCCTGGGCGGCGACCATTTCATCAGCTACCCGCTGCTCAAGGCCCATGCCAAGCGGCATGGCGCGCTGTCGCTGGTGCACTTCGATGCCCACAGCGACACCTGGCCGGATAGCGATGCCAGCGAACAGGGCGTCAGCCACGGCACCATGTTCTACCACGCCGCCCGCCAGGGCCTGGTGGACCCGGCGCGCTCGGTGCAGATCGGCCTGCGCACCACCAATGACGACACCCTGGGCTTCCAGGTGCTGGACGCGCCCGAGGTGCATCGCCGCGGCCCGCAGCAGATCGCCGAGCTGATCCGCGCCCGGGTCGGCGACCACCCGGTCTACCTGACCTTCGATATCGACTGCCTCGACCCGGCCTTCGCCCCCGGCACCGGCACCCCGGTGTGCGGCGGCCTGAGTACCCACCAGGCGCTGGAGATCCTGCGTGGCCTGCGCGGCATCAACCTGGTGGGCATGGATGTGGTGGAGGTCTCGCCGCCCTACGACCACGCCGAGATCACCGCCCTGGCCGGCGCCACGGTGGCCATGGAGATGGTTTGCCTGTATGCCGCGCGGCATAAGCTGGGGGAAAGGACGTAGGGTGGAAATCGCTGTTCATTTCCACCATGAGCCTTTGTCTCGATTGCCCATGGTGGACCGATGAAGCGTGGTCCACCCTACGGTCTAACCGGCGTAGCCCGGATGAAATCCGGGGGCGCTATCTCGGGGCGTTCGCCTCGATTGCCCAGGGTGGATCGATGAGGCGTGAGCACCTTAAGCATTCCGGCAAATAATCGGGCCTGTTAGGCCCGTAAGTTCACGCTCAAAGATTTTGTAGGCACTGGGCCAGGCCGATGGGCTCTGGGCGAAACAGCCGCGCGTCCATCAACTTCGGCTCGCGCACGATCGGCGCGAAGTCCATGCGCGCGAGGATGTCGCGCTGGATATCCACCCCCGGCGCCACCTCGATCAGCTCCAGGCCGTCCAGGCTCAGGCGGAATACGCAGCGCTCGGTGACGTAGAGCACCGGCTGGCCGCGTTCGGCGGCCAGGCGGCCGGCGAAGGTGCGGTGCTCTACCTCGGCGACGAACTTGCGCAGCGCGCCGTCCTGCACGATGCGCAGCTGGCCGCCTTCGATGCGGATGTCCTGCGCGCCGGCGCTGAAGGTGCCGACGAACACCACCTGCTTGGCGTTCTGGCTGATATTGATAAAACCGCCGGCGCCGGCCAGGCGCGAGCCGAACTTGGACACATTGAGGTTGCCCGCGGCATCGGCCTGGGCCAGGCCGAGGAAGGCGATATTCAGGCCGCCGCCGTCGTAGAAGTCGAACTGGTAGGGCTGATCCAGCAGCGCGCTGTGGTTGCTCGCCGCGCCAAAGTCCAGCCCGGATGCGGGGATGCCGCCGATCACGCCGGGCTCGGCGGTCAGGGTCAGGCGCTCGATCACCCCTTCCTCGGCGGCCACCGCGGCGACGCCCTCGGGCATGCCGATGCCAAGGTTGACCACCGCGCCGGCCTTGAGCTCCAGCGCCGCGCGGCGGGCGATCAGCTTGCGTACGTCCAGCGGCAGCGGCGCCAGGCTGTCCACCGGCACCCGGGTCTCGGCGGCGAAGGCCGGGTTGTAGGCGGTGGCGAAGGTCTGCTGGTGATTGGCCGGCTCGGCCTGCACCACGCAGTCCACCAGGATGCCGGGGATCTTCACCTCGCGCGCATTCAGCGAGCCGCGCTCGACCAGGCGCTCGACTTGGGCGATCACCAGGCCGCCGCTGTTGTGCGCGGCCATGGCGATGGCCAGGCTCTCGATGGTCAGCGCCTCGCGCTCGAAGCTGAGGTTGCCGTCGGGATCGCTGCTGGTGGCGCGCACCACCGCCACGTCGATGGGAAAGGTCGGGTAGAACAGGTAGTCCTGCCCGTCGATGGGCATCAGCCGCACCAGCTCGGTGGTGGTGCGCGCATTGAGCTTGCCGCCGCCGTGGCGCGGGTCGACGTAGGTGCCCAGGCCGACCCGCGACAGCTGCCCCGGCTTGCCGGCGGCGATGTCGCGAAACAGCTGGGAGATCACTCCCTGCGGCAGGTTGTAGGCCTCGATGCGGTTGTCCACCGCCAGCTTCTGCAGCCCCGGCACCAGGCCCCAGTGACCGCCGATCACCCGCCGCACCAGGCCCTCATGGGCCAGGTGATTGAGGCCGCGGCCCTTGCCGTCACCCTGGCCGGCGGCGTACACCAGGGTCAGGTCGCGCGGCGCCCGTTCGGCGAGAAAACGCCGCTCCAGGGCGATGGCGATTTCCTCGGCGAAGCCGATGCCGACGAAGCCGCCGGTGGCCAGGTTGGCGTTGTCCGGGATGCGCGCCACGGCTTCGGCGGCGGTCATGATCTTGCTCATTGCGGGTACTCGTGGAGAACGGGGGCTGCAGGAGCGGCCGGGAGCTGCTCCTGCAGGGCCTGGTCAGAAACTGCCAAACAGCGTGCCCAGGGTGATGACGACAACCAGCGCCACCAGCGGGAAGGCCACGGTGTTGACGAAGATGAACTTGTACGACTCGCGGTGGGTGAGCTTGCAGATCGCCAGCAGCGAGATCACCGCGCCGTTGTGCGGCAATGTGTCCATGCAGCCCGAGGCCATGGCGGCGACGCGGTGCAGCAGCTCGGGGCTGATGCCGGCGGCGTTGGCCAGGGTCAGGTACTGCTCGCCCAGGGTCTTCAGTGCGATGGACATGCCGCCGGAGGCCGAGCCGGTGATGCCGGCGAGGATGTTCACCGCCACCGCCTCGGAGATCAGCGGGTTGCTCGATACGCCCAGCACCAGGTCGCGGATGATGACGAAGCCGGCCAGGGAGGCGATCACCGTGCCGTAACCCACCTCGGCGGCGGTGTTGAGGATCGGCAGCATGGAGCCGAAGGCGCCGTCGTTGACGCTCTGCTTCAGGTCCATCCAGCGCCGCCAGTGCAGGGCGATCAGCAGCAGGATGGCGGCGCCGAGGGCGACGATGATCGACCAGATGCCGATCAGCGACTTGGCATCCTGCAGGCCGCCGAATTCCGGCTTGGCCAGGTAGCTGGTGTCGAGGCTAGGCAGGATCTGCTTGGCCATCAGGAAGTTCAGCGCGATCACCACGAAGATCGGCAGCAGCGCCAGCCAGAAGCCGGGAATGTCGCGCTTGTCCTCGGCAACCGGGTCGTCGCGGTGTTCGCCGTAGCCTTCGCCGGCGGCCATCAGCTTGCGCGACTGGGCGGTGAGCCACCAGGTGCCGAGGCCGAACATGATCAGCCCGGCGATGACGCCCAGACCCGGCGCGGCGAAGGCATCGGTGCCGAAGAAGGGGTTGGGAATGGCGTTCTGGATCGCCGGGGTGCCGGGCAGCGCGGTCATGGTGAAGGTGAACGAGCCAAGGGCGATGGCGCCGGGGATCAGGCGCTTGGGAATGCCCGCCTCGCGAAACAGCGCGGCGCCGATCGGGTACACGGCGAAGGCCACCACGAACAGCGACACGCCGCCGTAGGTGAGGATGCCGCAGGCCAGCACTATGGCCAGGATGGCGCGCTCGCTGCCCACTTTCGCGACTATGCCGTGGGCGATGGCGCGGGCCGAGCCCGAGTCGTCCATCAGCTTGCCAAACAGCGCGCCGAGCAGGAACAGCGGGAAGAACTGGATCACGTAGCCGCCCATGGCCTTCATGAACACCTGGGTGTAGGTGGGCAGCAGCAGGCCGATGTCGCCGGCGAACAGCAACGCCAGCAGGGCCAGCAGGGGAGCGAGGATCAGCACGTTGATGCCGCGGTAGGCGAGGTACATCAGCAGCGCGAGGGAAATCAGAATACCTAGGGTACCCATGGGTGGTTCCTTTTGTTGTTGTTCTAGCGGCTCTGGGCCGTTTATCGAGAAGACGCGGATACGGCAGCGCGCCCTTGCCGGATATAGAGCCAGAGTCGTGCCAGAGGGCGTTACGACTTTGGTCGATAGGGCGGGAGGGCCTATGGCCAGGGGTTTTCAGGCTTTCAGACCGAGCGCGGGAAAGCAGGAGAGGTGCGAGAGGGCGTCCAGTTTTCTGGATATAGTCCAGATTCATGGAATTGAAAGGTCGAAGGTTGTCCAGATATCTGGATTTCTGGAGCGTGTTGCAGGGTGGAAATCGCTGTTCATTTCCACCGTTGCGTTCCGCGGGGTAGCCCATGGTGGATCGATAAAGCGTGATCCACCCTACGCCCGAGTCGTAGCCCGGATGCAATCCGGGGCTTTGGGGGCGTCGATTCCCGGATTTCATCCGGGCTACCTAACTGCGGCCCACAACGCCTTCTGTAGGCGCGGCTTTAGCCGCGAAGCTTGGCGCGACGGCATTCGCGGCTGAAGCGGAATGCCGCCCAGCCGCTCCCACAAATGAGCAGAATTAGCCCCGGCGCCCCAGCCCATGCTGCGCCAGCTTGGCGTAGAAGCCGGCGCGGGAAATGCCCAGGCGTTCGGCGGCCTGCTGGCGGTTGCCGCCGGTGGCGTCCAGCGCCGCCTGCAGGGCCTGGCGTTCGGCCTGCGCCAGCTGCTCGGCCAGCGTCCGTGCGCCGGCCATCGCGACGGGGGCGACGGGGATCTGCGCACTCGGCGCCACCGGATCGACCAGCAGAGCGCGCAAGGCCGCGCCATCCAGTCGCCCGTCGACCGCCAGCTGCGCCCGTTCCAGCAGGTTGCGCAGCTCGCGCACGTTGCCGCGCCAGGGCTGGGCGCAGAGCAGGGCCAGGGCGTCGTCGCTCAGCTCCAGCGGCGCCAGGCCGGAGCGGTTGGCCAGGTCGTCGAGCAGATGCTCGATCAGTGCGGGAATGTCGCCGGCGCGCTCGCGCAGCGGCGGTACGCGCAGGGCCAGGACGTTGAGGCGGTAGTACAGGTCGTCGCGAAACTGCCCGGTGGCCACCTTGGCCTCCAGGTCGATATGGGTGGCGGCGATCACCCGCACGTTGAGCGGCTTGACCTGGTTGGAGCCGAGCGGCTCCACCTCCTGCTCCTGCAGCACCCGCAGCAGCTTGGCCTGCAGCGGCAGCGGCAGGTCGCCGATCTCGTCGAGAAACAGGGTGCCGCCGTTGGCCACCTCGAACTTGCCGATCCGCGCCTTGCGTTCGGCGCCGGTGAAGGCGCCCGGCGCGGTGCCGAACAGCTCGGCCTCGACCAGGGTTTCCGGAATCGCCGCGACGTTGACCGCGACGAAGGGGCCGTTGGCCCGCGGCGACAGGTTGTGGATGCCCTGGGCCAGCAGCTCCTTGCCGGTGCCGGTCTCGCCGCGCAGCAGCACCGTGGCGTCCAGCTGCGCGGCGCGGCGCGCCTGGCGCTTGACCTCGCTGGCCGCCGCGCTGGCACCGATGAAGCCGGCGATGGTGTAGCGCGCGCGACGGGCCTTGGCCAGCTCGTGCTGGGTGGCGAGCAGCTGGCTCTGCAGCTGGTTGTACTTGGCCATCAGCGGCTTGAGATGGCGGGCGCGGTCGAACAGCACGAAGCCGAGGGCGCCGACCAGGGTGCCGTCCGCGTCGCGCAGGGGAATGCGGGTGACCACGAAGTGCTCGTCGCCGAAGGCCATCAGGTCGAGCATGCTCGGCTGACCGCTTTCCACCACCTCGCGCAGGCGGCTGGCCGGCAGCACCTCTTCGACCTCCTTGCCCAGCGCGCTGCGCGGGTCGCTGATGCCGACCTTCTGCGCGTACTTGTCGTTGATCCAGACGATGCGCGCCTGGCGGTTGACCGCGATGGTGCCTTCGCACTGGGCATCGAGGTGGTCGAACAGCAGCGGCATGGCCACGGCGCGAAAGCGCTCGGGCGACACGCCGATGATCAGGCCGTGCTGGTCGAGGTCGTCGCGGGAAATGGCCATGGGCAAAGGTCCGAAATCAGGTGTCGGCGATTATGGGTGGGGCTCGTTCGGCCGGGCAACGTTAACAGACATCGGACAATGGCATTCGCCGCGCGCTTCTGGAATAGTTAGGCGGCTAAGCGTAACCCGCTGGCCCCTGCCGTTCGCCCACAAGGCCTGCCCGGCAGTTGTGACACCCGCCGTGTCCCCTTCGCGCGCCGACCAGGCGCGCCAGGCGAGCCACCCGCTCGCCGCTGGATCCGCACCGCTTTGCGGTGCCACAACGACAACGACCAAGATCCATACAAGGACGCCCCCGATGAAACTCAAGCGACTCTTCTCCGCGCTGGCCGCCGGCGCCGCGCTGACCGCCCTGTGCGCCACCGCGCAGGCGCGCGAATACTCCGTCTCCACCGTGCTGTCGGACGCCTTCCCCTGGGGCCAGGCCGCGCAGAAATGGGCCGACCTGGTCAACGAGCGCTCCGCGGGGCGCATCACCCTGCGCGTCTATCCCAATGCGCAGCTGGTCGCCGGCGACCAGACCAAGGAATTCTCCGCCATGCGCTCCGGGCTGATCGACATGGCCGTGGGCTCGACCATCAACTGGTCGCCGCAGGTGCCGGAGCTCAACCTGTTCTCCCTGCCGTTTCTGATGCAGGGCGACGCCGACCTCGACGCCATCACCCAGGGCGAGGCCGGCAAGCTGGCCTTCGCCGCCATCGAGCAGCGCGGCATCGTGCCGCTGGCCTGGGGCGAGAACGGCTTCCGCCAGCTGTCCAACTCGGCCAAGCCGGTGCGCAGCCCGGCCGACCTGGCCGGCCTGAAGATCCGCGTGGTCGGCTCGCCGCTGTTCCAGGACACCTTCAACGCCCTCGGCGCCAACCCCACGCAGATGAGCTGGGCCGACGCCAAGCCGGCGCTGACCACCGGCGCGGTGGACGGCCAGGAGAACCCGCTGTCGGTGTTCGACGTGGCGCGCATCGACCAGGTCGGGCAGAAGTACCTGACCCTGTGGGACTACATGGCCGACCCGCTGATCTTCGCGGTCAACCAGCGCGTGTGGAAAGCCCTGCCCGAGGCCGATCGCGAGCTGCTCAGCCAGGCCGCCATCGATGCCGGCAAGTGGGAGATCGAGCTGTCGCGCAGCGCCCAGGCCCAGCGCCTGGCCGATATCCGCGAGCGCGGCGTGGAGGTGATCGAACTGAGCGAGGCCGAGCGTGCCGCCTTCGCCGCAGCCACCGCCGGCGTGCAAGAGAAGTGGGCGCCGCGTATCGGCGAGGCGCTGATGGACGCCGCCCGCCAGGCCGTGGCCCAGCCCTGATTCGCTTTATCTGACCGCAAGTCCCAGGGCTCTGGGGCGGGGTGCTGGAGGTCTGTGGCGCGACACCGATCCGCTCCCCTCGCCCATTTATGGGCGAGGGGGGAGGGCGAACAGCCGCCGCTGAACCACGCCAACACGGTCGTTCGAGGTTCCTATGAGCAAGCCAATCGACGCGCCGCTGGAGCGCGTGCTCGCCACCCTGGCCCTGGTGATCATCAGCCTGATCAGCCTGGCCAACGTGGTGGTGCGTTATTTCACCGATGCATCCTTCGCCTTCACCGAGGAAATCTCGGTGTTTCTGCTGGTCATCCTCACCTTCGCCGGCGCCTCGGTGGCCATGCGCAGCAACCGGCATATCCGCATCGGCCTGCTCGAGCGCCTGTTCCCGCGCCTGCGCACGCCGCTGATCCTGCTGCAGTGGCTGGCCGGCGTGCTGGTGCTGGCTCTGGTGTGCTGGTACGGCGGCCAGTTCGCCTGGGAGGAATACCAGTGGGACTCGGAGTCGCCCGGCCTCGGCCTGCCCAACTGGTGGTACGTGGTCTGGCTGCCGCTCCTGGCGCTGCTGCTGTTGGTGCGCCTGAGCCAGATGACCCTCGACCGCCTGCGCGGGAGGCTCGGCGATGAGCCCTGATCTCTGGCTGATCCTCAGTTTCGCCGTGCTGCTGGCGCTCGGTGTGCCGGTGGCCTTCGCCCTCGGCCTGTCCGGCGCCGTCGGCATCATCGCCGGGCTGTCGCCGGACATGCTCGCCACCCTCGGCACCAACACCTACAACGGCGTGGCCAAGTACCCGCTGATCGCCATTCCGCTGTTCATCCTCACCGGCCTGGTGTTCGAGAAGGCCGGGGTGGCGCTGCGCCTGGTACGTTTCGCCCAGGCGCTGATCGGCCCGCGTCATGGCGGCCTGGCCCTGGTCGCGGTGCTGGTGTGCCTGATCATGGGCGGCATGAGCGGCTCCGGCCCGGCCGATGCGGCGGCGGTGGCCATGGTGATGCTGCCGAGCATGACCAAGGCCGGCTATCCCAAGCCGTTCTCGGCGACGCTGATCGCCGCGTCCGCCTCCACCGCGATCCTGATTCCGCCGTCCATCGCGCTGATCCTCTACTCCATCGTGGTGCCGGGCGTGGACCTGCGCGCGCTGTTCGCCGCCGGCCTGTTCCCCGGCATCCTCGCCGGCCTGGTGCTGCTGCTGCCGGCCTGGCTGCTGTCGCGTCGTTATGGTTGGGAATCCCCGGAGCAGGGCGAGCGGCCACCGCTGGGCGCGAGCTTCAAGCAGGCGCTGCCGGCGCTGTTCGCCCCGGTGCTGATCCTCGGCGGCCTGCGCAGCGGCCTGTTCACCCCCACCGAAGCGGCGGTGGCCGGGGTGGCCTACGGCGTGCTGGTCGGCCTGCTGCTCACCCGCGAGCTGAACTGGCGCAGCCTGTGGAAGCTCTGCGGCGAGGCGGCGGTGATCTCCGGCGTGGTCATGCTGATCATCGCCCTGGCCGGCATCTTCGCCTGGGCCGGCACCATGCTCGGCACCTTCCGCCACCTGGCCGAATGGCTGATCTCGCTGTCGGACAACGGCTGGGTGCTGCTGGCGCTGGTGATGCTCGCCGTGCTGCTGGCCGGCATGCTGCTCGATGCCATCTCCATCTACCTGATCCTGATGCCGATCCTGATTCCGGTGATGCAGCACTTCGGCTGGAACCCGGTGTGGTTCGGCATCCTGCTGGCGATGAACATCGCCATCGGCCAGTTCACCCCGCCGGTGGCGATCAACCTGATGGTCACCGCCGAGGTGGCCAAGATCCGTCTGGAGCAGACCGTAGGCTGGGCCTTGCTGTTCGTCCTGGTGATGTCCAGCGCCCTACTGCTGGTGGCGATCTTCCCGGAAATCGCCCTGTGGCTGCCGCGTGTGCTCGGCTACGCGGTGTAGCGCCGGCTGGGTACTGGCGGTTTGCCGTCTATAGTTGGGTGAGAGTGCGTGGCGGGGGGCCGCGCACCAACGACGGCGGCGGTGCTGGGCGGACTGATGGTCGATGGCAAGCGAGACGACGACAAGGACCTGACGACGGGGCACTGCGCGGGCCTGCGCGAAGCCGGCAAGCGCGCGCTGATGCGCACCATCCTGCTCGCCACCGGCCTGACCCTGGGCGGCTTCGCCGTGCTGCAGACGCTGGCCGGCAACTACCCCTTCGCCATCCTCGAATTGCTCTGCACGGTGGTGCTGCTGTTCGGCGGCTGGCGCATCGAACGGGCGCGCCACCTGGACCTGTGGGTGTACCTCTACCTGATCCCCACCTTCGCCTTCATTCTCTACATCATCGTCATGCCGGACGCCTCGTCCGCCGCCTTCGTCTGGGTCTACATGATCCCGCTGCTGGCCTACCTGCTGCTGGGCAAGAAGCGCGGCTTCGTGCTGACCGCGCCCTTCATGCTGGCGGCGCTGCTGCTGTACTTCGCCGACAACCACCTGCAGCTGGACGCCGCCGGCCTGATCGATCTGGGCAACGCCACTCTCTGCGGCGTGCTGATCCTGGTCTTCGTGCACATCTACGACGGCCTGCGCATGCAGGCCTACGAAGAGCTGGAGCGCCTGGCGCAGACCGACTCGCTGACCGGCGTGGCCAGCCGCGGCAGCTTCCAGCACGCCCTGCAACTCAGCATTCAGGAGGCCGAACGCAGCCACGGGCAACTGGTGCTGGTGCTGCTCGACGTCGACCACTTCAAGCAGGTCAACGACCGCTGGGGCCACGAGGCCGGCGATATGGCGCTGCAGCATATCTGCCAGATCCTCCAGCAGCGCCTGCGCGTCACCGACCTGCTCGGCCGCCTGGGCGGCGAGGAATTCGGCCTGCTGCTGCGTCACACCGACAGCGCCGGCGCCGACCCGCTGGTGGAAAGCCTGCGCCAGCAGATCGCCGAACAACCGCTGCAATACGACGGCCAGCCGATCCCCCTGTCCGCCACCTTCGGCCTGGCAGCCTGGCCCAGGGACGGCCGCAGCGCCGCCGAACTCTACCGCAGCGCCGACCGCCGCCTGTACAGCGGCAAGGCGCGCGGGCGCAACCAGCTGGTCAGCGGCGATCTGCCGGGGGAGTTGCTGCTGGATAAGTTCGATCTGCGCTTGTGAGAACGGCCCGGGGACGTGGGGACGCTCTCGGTAAGAAAAAGGCCAGCCGAAGGCTGGCCTGAGTTCTCTATTTGAGTGGTGGGCCCACACGGTCTCGAACCGTTGACCAAAGGATTATGAGTTGCCTAGAAATGCTTAAAGCCTAATAAAATCTTACTTATTTGAGCGAAAGTACAGCGAGTGCAAAGAAGCGCAATAACTAGGGTAAGCGTGATTTGACCGAGTTTTCATTAGCTGACAACTGTACTGCATTTGTACCGTGCCACTCCCCTTGACTTGCCGCTTCCGCGTGTGGGCTACAAGACAGGAACGTAGCTTTCGTCCACTTAGCAGTCCGCGGTAGCTATTTTTGCGATGTCCGTCTGTGCAATTATGTGATCTGCTATTTTTTCTTCAAATAGAGACGCTTCCGCGCGGGATTCTGAAATTATAAGTTTTTTATAGCTATTTATTGTTTCTGGATCTTTGAATATTGCATGCAGGGGTATGTCAAGAGTTTTTAGCCTTGATAGTGAAATATAGTTCGCACCGCTTCCTGATATCTCAAAGACAGCATCAGCACCTAGCGCGATAGAAACGCGAAGCATAAGCAAGAGGCTAAGTGAACTTGACTCCCCTGCGGCGTTAGGGGTGATCGTTATTATGCAGTCACTGCAAGGAATTTCTTCTTTGCCGTAGTATATGGAAAGGCTTTTGCTTGCTAGACGGCCGACGCGCTTCAATAGAAGGTTTAGATTTGTAGTGGAGGCAGAGCTTACTAGGCCATGGGAGATGGTTTTGGGCCTGGCTATGTGACTTTTAAAGTCTGTAGAGTGGTATAGCGAATGTTTCTTTCCGGTCGCGCAAATGTTTCCTCTATTTATGGATGCTAGGGAGGAAAGTTTAACTCTGCCCAAGCATTCAAGGACCCTTTCATATTCGCTGGTTTTAGAAAGTAGCTCGGGGTCTAGGTTGTAGTTTTGAGAGATTACCTCGCTAGAGTTTAAGATGTAGCTGAGGTTGCAGCTCTTGTAGAATCGAATATCGTAGTTTTTGGATTTTGTATTTTCCAAACATAGTACATAAAAGCTTCCTTCGACCTTCTTAAAGGAGAATTTTGGAAGCTTGTAGATAGAGGTTATTTTGTGATTTGAAATTATGCGCTCTCTGAGCCATCTGGTTTTGTCGCCATTAATAATTGATGATGGCAAAATGAAAATGGCTTTCCCATCTTGACTCAAATGCGTTAAGCACTTCACTACAAAAGCAGCCTCTATTGGCGTCTTTTTGTTATTGTGTGCGACATGGTGAGCGAGATTGTTGTTAAATGGTGGGTTGGATAGTATTAGGTCAAAGCTCCCCTGCACTTCGGAGCTAAGAAAATCCTCGCACGATAGCTTTACTCGAGTAGGGTCTACTGTTTTTGATACCGTCGAAAGGTTTTCTTGGTTTATGTCGAAAGCTAATAACTCTTTGTAGTTGTTCCCAATGGCTTTAAGAAGAGCTCCATCCCCAACGGCTGGCTCGAGTACGCGAGCAAAGTCACCGTGTGCTTCATTTTTAATAATTGACTGCACTACAGTGTCGGGCGTAGGGAAGAAATAGCAGCTCGTCAACTAAGGAACCCTCGGGCGAGATGGATGCTGGCGATACCCGTAGATCTATTGCTAGATCTTGCGGGGTGATCATACAGCAACGCAGTATTTTTATCACTACATAGAAATTTGATTGCTCCTACACTCATTGGCTTCGGCCCTAGTGGTACTAGGAAAAATAATTCGTTCTGATGTTTTTGGCGAAGCTCTTGTAGAAGGCGGTTTACACCCGAGATGTTGGTTGCCCCGCAAAATAGGAAAGCATCTTGAAGGTTGTTTTCTAGTATTGCGCGAGCACTGCTGAGTAGAGAGTTTTTGTCCCAGCCGAATTTAAAGGCAGGGACGCCGAAAACAAGGCTGCATTCTTTTCCCGAAAGTTCAGAGAGTTCTAGGGCGTTTCTGAATCTATCTCCTTCATAACCCATGAAAAAGATAAATAATTTTGGCTCGTCGCTTGGGATTGCTCTGGATATTCCTGGTATCCCTGCCTCTTCAAAGCCTAGAAGGCTCTCTGATAAATTAAAGCTCTTCTCGCCATTGTTTGAGTCGTGTGAGTACTCGTGAGGTTCGGCATAAATCACATCAAAATTCTTCAGGTCTGAATCGTTTAATGCCGTGCATAATATAGCTAGTTCAGCAACGTCGAATGATGTTGCGTCAATAACAATTTTGCGCCCTGCAAAAATCTTAAGTTCATCACTCAAATAATGTAGTTCTACCGGTGCTCCGTTAAGAAATGAAAGCATGTCATGGGGTATGTAGCTGAAGTTGTACATCTCTGCGCAAGCTGCTTCGAGGAAAGACCTTATTTCCTTGTCTCGGTCATCGGAGTGTTTGCCATGCAAAGCTATGTCCCACTTGTTTTCGGCGAGGTCTTGAAGGCTTTTATATTCTAATACATCCATTAGAAAAGCCCCCGCTGGTACGTGGCTTCACCAGTGTCGGATTCGTCGCTGACCTCTAGCTTCTTTCTCCTCGCATTGCGGACTGCATCAAATTTATCTCCGGACTCAGAAATTATGGCGTTAAGTTCCTCCGGCTCAAAGTATGTTTTCCTGATCTTTCGATAGCTAATGAAAAAATATGGTGAATAGATTGGGTTTAGTACCCAGTCGCAATCATCTTTACGGTCAAGGCTTTTCCCTTTTGTTGAGGTGGTAGTAGTGAGAATGCCCCACTTTTCAGCTTCCTTTAGGAATTCTTGGTCTTCGCTCTCGAGAGACTGGAGTCCGCCTTTTATATTGAAATGAGTGATTTCTGGCTCGCTTTGGGAGTTTCTCTCTTGGAATAATCCGAAAATCTCACCAAGCCGTCCGCAAAATGTTTTTAGCCTCTTTCCGTGAGGCATGAAGCTGGATATCTCTCTGAAGAGAATCTCACTTGTTTGCATCGCTGATATATGCTGGGAGCGAAAGTCAATCGAAATGTTGTCGTCGCTCTTTATTGAGAAATTAGAAAACGCTGTACGGCATAGCTCTAGAAAGTGCCGCATATTCCCGTTGGCGAGGTGAACATAGACGTCGAAGCCAGCGTAGAATGTGGATTCTGTTTTGAAGGAGCGCAGGAGTTTCAAGTAACTGCCGATGAAGAAATTTTGTATCCAAGATGTGCTTCCTGTAAATTTATTATCCTTTCCTGCCTTCAGTAATTCTATGTTGTTTAGGATCTCCTCGGCAGAGAGTTTTTTTCTGAACATTAATGAGGATGCGACAATAGAGGCTTTTTTGTTGCTGTGGTCAATGAACTGTTCTGGGGCTAGCCGTGAAGACTTTGTCTTCAGTCCGGCCTCAATCTCGCCATTCAGTTTTTTTAGTAGCTTTGGCTCGGAGAATATTTCCTCTGCTAGGTCTTCATGGCTTTTTCCAGGCAGTAGACTCCGAGCGCTTTTTAGCACCCTCTCTTTGTAATTGTCGTCTAGCCTCTTTTTAAGGTCATCCACGGAGTTTAATTGTACGCCAGCGAATATCTCTCGATATTTTGGGTCGCTTTTGGAAAGGCGGAGAAATAGGATCTCAGCTGCAAAGCACTCAAAAGAGTCTCCTGCTAAATGGTTGTCTAAGTTTTCAATGGTGTAGTCGTGCTTGTAGGAGAGTGATTCGTTTCCAGTTGTTTCTGAGTGCGGTACTCCATTTAGCTTTGCAGCTATGTTGAATATTAGAGGGGGCTCTGAATGTTTCATTCTAGTGTTGATGATGAGTTGTTGATATTTTAGGAGGTTTTCATACTCATCAAAATACACTTTGAACTTGATTTTTCTGGGGCTTATGGAGTCTTTTATTTCTGTGATAATGTCCGTAAGGGTGGAGTCTGGCAGTATTAACAGCTCTTCTATCAGTCGTGGGTTCGCAACAGCGAGCTCGCAGCGTTTTCTTTCTGTTCTAAACTCTTCAAGAAGCTCCTGCGCTGTCCCGCAAAATTTATCGCCATAGACCTTTAGTGATTTCAGCTGCGTTGTGTCTGCTTCAAAGACCTCTCCATCTGCGTAGCTCGCCTTGGACATCTTTATAAGAGCGCTGCAAATTTCGGTCAGGAGGCATGTGTTGATGTAATGGGAGAAAATTGAATGCCATTTCTCCTCTTCAATTCCGCGCTTTTGAAGTTGCCTAAGAAATTGTGTGTCGGCTCGCAAATACAAACCAACAGCCTCTAGTTCGTTAATTGGGATATTCTTTCTTTTTTCGGAGAATCTGCTGTGATAAGAGAGGTATCGTAAGAGCATGGTCTTGCCGCTACCTCTCCCCCCTTCCAGTCGAAGCGGGAAGCTGCTGTTGAAGTCAATTTTTGTGTAGAAATAAGGAAGGACGAAGTCTTCCCAAACATCCATCCCTATATGTTCGCTTCGGTTGTTGGCGAGCACTGCGCTAAGGCTGTCTTGGTAGTTGAGTTCCATTGCTCACCTCGAAAATATAGGTTGGTACTGTTCGTTTGCTGCCCAAAGTATTGGTAGTGTGGCGTTAGGCGTGCCGTGTGCGTAAGCGTATGTTAGCTCTAGTTCGCCATAGCCAAATTTATCTTTTAGCTTCCCTAGTCCAACTTTTTTTAGAAATTCTTCGTAAGTCACTTTCATGGATTGTACAAATTCTTCGTCAAGCCCCTTATATCTCATGGGCAATCCGGAGAAGAATTTGTTTTCTGGCAGTATCGTTTCGGCTTGGCAAATTTTGATTCTTGGTATTTCTTCTTTGATTTTGTCAAGGCCGGTTTTACAAGCTCCTAGAGGTGCGTAGATATATTCAATATCCTTATGAGTAGTCTGGTTTGGGAAGAAAAGCTTAAAAAATTCTAAGAACTGATCTCCAGTCCCCACGAAGTCGTCTATAAAAATAACGATGTTTGCTTGCTCTGCTTTGGTTTGGAGTTTCCATGGCCATTCCATGAATTTTTCATTAACCCCAATGTCTTTTTTATAGAGTCTTGCTACTAGCGGGCCGCTTTTGGTCGGCGGGTCAATGTCTCTAATAACCGGTACGATTATGATTTTTTCTCTTTCTTTTCCTGGGTATTTTGCAGTCAAGGTTTTATGCAGGCTGCTTGCGACTTCGGGATGAGAGCTTTGGATAAGTTGCGGTATGGATTTTTCAATTACGTTGGAAAGTAAAGCTTGAGTCTGAGCTCTTGATCTGAATATCAAGGAGTCTAAGAGTAGCCCGCAGAGAACCTTTTCTTGATCGGTCTCAAAGTGCTCTATCCAGTCTTGTAATGTGCGTAGATTAACTTCTTTCCATAGTCCTGAGCTTATGAGTGTTTTCGTCGAGGTTATGACATTTTCGAAGAAAATTATTCCATTCTCGCCGGAGAGTACGCTCATATTGCACCCTCCGAAGAGTTAATGGATATTTGTGTCGAGTATTCTGCAGGGTGAAATTTAATATTTACGCACTGATGGGTGGGCGAAATATTAAATCGAGTGAAAATCATGCATAGGTGTTCCATCACGATACCGCTCCGATGGTAAGGATGGCTTGGATTCTAACGGAGTAGGCGGCTTTGAGCACAAGGTGCGGAAGGTTTTGGCGTTGGTCGGCCAGCCCGTTTTGCGGACTACGGCTTTCCATGTGCCGGCAGGGTTTTTGACGATTGTTGCCATCAGATAAGGACTCCAAAGGCAGACTGGCTAACCAGTACTGTACCGATTTTGTACCTTCGGACCATAGGCTGATCCAGATGCCACAACCCTAAAAAGCTTAAAGCCGCGCAATGCGCGGCTTTGAAGGTGGTGGGCCCAGCAGGACTTGAACCTGCGACCAATCGATTATGAGTCGAGTGCTCTAACCAACTGAGCTATAGGCCCCCAGAAGGCCGGCGGATTATACCGGCGCGCTCTCGCCAGTGCCAACCGCGTGACCGGGCGAGAGAAACTTGCGGGCGAAGGCGTCGGCGGGCAGGGGGCGGCTGACCACGTAGCCCTGGATCTGCAGGCAACCCTCGGCGGCCAGGCAGAGCTCCTGGGCCTTGGTTTCCACCCCTTCGGCGATCACCGTCAGCTGCATGCTGTGGCCCAGGGCGATGATGGCGCGGGTGATCGCCAGGTCGTGCGGGTCGTCCGGCAGGCCGCGGACGAAGGACTGGTCGATCTTCAGCACGTCCAGCGGCAGGCGCTTGAGGTAGCTGAGGGAGGAGTAGCCGGTGCCGAAGTCGTCGATGGCCAGTTGCACGCCGAGCTGCTTGAGCTGGTGGAGGATGCCCAGCGCTTCCTCGGCCTGGTTCATGATGAAGTTTTCGGTGATCTCCAGCTGCAGCCGCTGCGGCGCCAGGCCGTGCTGTTGCAGCAGTTCGTCGATGCGTGCGAGCAGGTTGGCCTGGTGCAGCTGGGCGCCGGCCAGGTTGACCGACAGCGGGCCGAAGCTGCCGTGTTCCTCCTGCCAGTGCTGCAGCTGGCGGCAGGCTTGCTGCAGCACCCAGTCGCCCAGCGGCAGGATCAGCCCGCTTTCCTCGGCCACCGGGATGAAGCGATCCGGCGGGATGTCGCCGAACACCGGGTGCGGCCAGCGCACCAGGGCCTCGGCGCCGACCAGGCGCTGGCTGCGCAGGCAGAGTTTCGGCTGGTAATGGAGGCACAGCTCGTCGCGCTCCAGGGCGCGGCGCAGTTCCTGTTCCATGGCCATGCGTTCGTTGACCTGGAAGGTCAGCGAGCGGGTGTAGCGTTCGCTGCGGTTGCGCCCCTTGGCCTTGGATTGGTACATGGCGGCGTCGGCGTTCTTCACCAGGGTGGCGACGTCGGCGCCGTCCTTGGGGTAGAGGCTGATGCCGATGCTGGCGCTGATGAAGAACTCGTGGTTGTCGATCTGGAAGGGCGCGGCGAAGCACTCCAGCAGCTTCTGCGCGACCTGCTCGGCGTCCTGCGGCTGGTGCAGGCCGGGCAGCAGGATGATGAACTCGTCGCCGCCGAGGCGGGCCACGGTGTCGATGTCGCGCAGCTGCAGCTTGAGGCGCTCGGCGATGGCCTTGAGCAGCAGGTCGCCGACCGGGTGGCCGAGGCTGTCGTTGATCTGCTTGAAGCGGTCGAGGTCGAGGAACAGCACGGCGCCCAGCTGGTCGTCGGCGCGCGAGCCCTCCAGGGCGCTGCGCAGGCGGTTCTCGAACAGCAGGCGGTTGGGCAGGCCGGTCAGCGGGTCGTGGTGGGCCTGGTGGTCGAGGCGGGCCTGGGCGTGCTTGAGGCTGGAGATGTCGGCGAACACCCCGACGAAGTGGGTGACCCGGTCCTCGGCGTTGCGCACCGCGCTGATGGTCAGCCATTCGGGGTAGAGCTCGCCGTTCTTGCGCCGGTTCCAGATCTCGCCCTGCCAGTGGCCGTTGGCCGCCAGGCTGTGCCACATGGCGGCGTAGAAGGCGCTGTCGTGCTGGCCGGAGGCGAGCAGGCTGGGGCGCTGGCCGAGCGCCTCGGCCTCGGCGTAGCCGGTGATCTGGGTGAAGGCGCGGTTGACCGCGGTGATGCGCTGCTCCAGGTCGGTGATCATCACCCCTTCGGCGGTGCTCTCGAACACGGTGGCGGCCTGCTGCAGTTCCTCCTGCATCTGCTGGCGCTCGGTGATGTCGCGGGCGATGGTCAGCAGGCAGTCTTCGCCGCCGATCGGCAAGGGCTGCGCCGACAGCTCGCACAGGCGCAGCTGGCCGTCCTTGGTGCGCACCGGGGCGATCATCTCGCGCACCCGGCCGCGCAGGCGGATGGCGTCGACCAGGCGCTGGCGATCCCGCGGGTCGGCCCAGATGCCCAGGCTCAGGGTGCTCTGCTCGGCGATCTCGTCGAGGCGGTAGCCGGTGATGCGGCTGAAGCCCTCGTTGGCTTCGACCAGCAGGCCGTCGCGCAGGCGGGTGATCAGCAGGCCGTCGGGCGAGGCGTGGAAGGCCTTGGCGAACTTCTCCTCGGAAATCTGCAGCTGCTCCTGGATGGCCTTGAGCTGGCTGATGTCGCGCACCACCACCACCAGCGCGGGGGTGTCGGCGAGCTGGAAGGCCTCGGCCGAGATCAGCCCGGTGAACAGGCTGCCGTCGGCGCGGCGGAAGGGCAGCTCGAGGTTGCGCAGGGTCTCGTTCTGCAGGCGCAGCAGCAGGTTCGGGCCGATGCCGGGCACGCCCCAGATGTCCAGTTCGGTGGCGGTCTTGCCGATCGCCCGTTCGACGCTGACGCCGGTCTGCTCGGTGAACGCGGCGTTGACCTCGAGCAGCACGCCGTCGGCGCGGCGGGCGATGACCAGGATGTCCGGGCACTGCTGGAAAACCGAGGCGAACTTCTGTTCCGACAGGCGCAGCGCCTGCTCGGTCTGCTTGGTCTCGCTGATGTCGATCATCAGGCCGCGCACCACCTGGCGTTCGCCGCGCTGCAGCAGGGTGATGATGTCGCGCACCCACACGCTGCGGCCGTCGGCGGCCTGCAGGCGGTATTCGAGGACATGATCCTGGCCGGCGCTGCAGTGCTCCAGGCACTGGCGCAGGGTGCGCTGGTGGTCGTCCGGGTGCAGGTGCTGCTGCCAGAAGCCCGGCTGCAGCCAGTCGCCTTGCGGGTAGCCGAGCAGCTTCTCGGCATGCGGCGAGACGTAGGTGAAGCGCAGGTCGCCCGGCTCGGCCTCCCAGGCGATGGCCGAGAGGCTTTCCACCAGGTCGCGAAAGTGCTGCTCGCGGCTGCGCAGCTCCTGTTCCAGCTCGGCGCGGCGCTGCATCTCGCTGTGCAGGTGGCGGTTGATGCGCAGGATGATCGCGATCACCGCCAGCAGGCCGAGCAGCGCCGGCAGGCCATAGAGCAGCACCTCGCGCCAGATGCTGCGGCGATCCAGCACGCCGCCGACCCAGGGCGCCTGGAGCACGGCTATCTCGCTGGGGCTGAGTTCGGCGAACAGCTTGTCGAGGATGCCGATCAGCACCGGCTGGTCGCGCGGGGTGGCCATGGCCAGCTGGTAGCGGTAGGGCGTTTCGCCGCTGATGAACAGGCCGTCGAGCTTGAGCTGGCGCAGGCTCCAGACGCTGGAGGCGAGGTCGCCGACCAGGGCGTCGGCCTGTCCGGTGGCCAGCGCCTGCAGGGCCGCGGCGACGCTGGGCAGCGGCTGCAGGTTGAGGTCGGGGTGGCGCTGGCGCAGCAGCTCGTGCGGCGCGTAGTTGGCCACCACGGCGACCTTCAGGCCGTAGAGGTCGTCCATGCGCCTGGGTTGCGGGCCGCCGTTGCGCGCCAGGATGACGATGGGGAAATCCAGGTAGGGGCGGGTGAAGGCCAGGTAGGTCTGCCGTTCCGGGGTCGACATGATGCCGGGCAGCAGGTCGATTTCGCCGGCGCGGGCCTGCGCCAGCACTTCGCTCCAGCTGCTCGGCTCGACCGGTTGCAGGCGCACGCCCAGGCGGCTTTCGATCAGCCGCACGTAATCGGCGGCCAGACCCTGGTACTGACCCTGATCATCGCGGAATTCGAAGGGCGGCCAGGAGGCATCGACGCCCAGGCGCAGCTCGGGATGGGCCGCCAGCCAGCGGCGTTCCTCCTCGCTGAGGGTCAGAGCCGAGGCCGGGGTCGTCCAGTACGCCAGGCACAACAACAGAATGGCCGGCAAGCGTGGCATAACAGCCTCGTTTCGGAACCAGTACCTGTCGCAGTGTAGACCGGCTGCCGCATAGATGGCAGTTTGCCTGCGCACTAAAGCAGAGGCGATGTCTGCATCAATGCTCGGGAGTGGGGGCAAAGGCCCGTAGGCTGGGCTTTAGCCCGGCAATGGCGGCTGGCGTGGGCCACGGCGCATCGCGCCTAAGACCCCCGAGCCTTGCTTGGGGCCCTGGCAACAGCTGACTGGGACAGCGCCAAAGCAAAACCCCCGGCCTGGGCCGGGGGTTCTGTTGTCACTCGTCGAGGAAGGAGCGTAGATGCTCGCTGCGCGTCGGGTGGCGCAGCTTGCGCAGCGCCTTGGCTTCGATCTGCCGGATACGCTCGCGGGTGACATCGAACTGCTTGCCCACTTCCTCGAGGGTGTGGTCGGTGTTCATGTCGATCCCGAAGCGCATGCGCAGGACCTTGGCTTCACGGGCAGTGAGACCGGCCAGCACTTCGCGGGTGGCTTCCTTGAGGCTTTCGACCGTGGCTACGTCGATCGGGGACTGCATGGTGCTGTCCTCGATGAAGTCGCCCAGGTGCGAATCTTCGTCGTCGCCGATCGGGGTTTCCATGGAGATCGGCTCTTTGGCGATCTTCAACACCTTGCGGATCTTGTCCTCGGGCATCTCCATGCGCTCGCCCAGCTCTTCCGGAGTGGGCTCGCGACCCATTTCCTGGAGCATCTGCCGGGAGATGCGGTTGAGCTTGTTGATCGTCTCGATCATGTGCACCGGGATACGGATGGTGCGCGCCTGGTCGGCGATCGAGCGGGTGATCGCCTGGCGGATCCACCAGGTGGCGTAGGTCGAGAACTTGTAGCCGCGACGGTATTCGAACTTGTCCACCGCCTTCATCAGGCCGATGTTGCCTTCCTGGATCAGGTCGAGGAACTGCAGGCCGCGGTTGGTGTACTTCTTGGCGATGGAAATCACCAGACGCAGGTTCGCCTCGACCATTTCCTTCTTGGCGCGGCGAGCCTTGGCTTCGCCGATGGACATGCGCCGGTTGATGTCCTTGATCTCGGCCAGGCTCAGGCTGCACTCGGCTTCCAGGTCGGCCAGCTTCTGCTGGCAGCGCTGGATGTCGGCCTGCAGGTTGCCCAGGGCTTCGGCGTACTTGGCCTTGCCCTTGGCCAGGTCGGTGGCCCAGGCCATGTCGATTTCGTTGCCCGGGAACAGGCGCAGGAAGTCGGCACGCGGCATGCGCGCATCGCGGACGCACAGCTGCATGATGGCGCGCTCTTGTGCACGCAGACGGTCGAGGGCGTCGCGCACCTGGCTGACCAGGGCGTCGTACTGCTTGGGCACCAGCTTGATCGGCATGAACAGCTCGGCCAGCGCGGCCAGCTCTTCGGTGGCCTGCTTGCTGCCACGGCCATGCTTCTTCAGCGCCTTCTGCACCTTGTCCAGCTGCTCGGCCACGGCATTGAAGCGGCGCGCCGCCTCTTCCGGGTCCGGACCGCCGTCGCCTTCTTCTTCCTCGTCGTCGCTGCTCTCTTCTTCCTCGTCGTCGTCGCTGTCTGCGGCGGCGGCGCCTTCCTTGACGGGGACGGGGGCGGCGGCTTCGTCGGGTACGCTGCCGTCATCCGGGTCGATATAGCCACTGAGGATTTCGGCCAGACGGCCGCCCTCGGTGGTGACGCGGGTGTACTCGGCGAGGATGCCGTCGACGGTGCCGGGGAAGTGGGCGATGGCGCTCATCACCTCGCGGATGCCTTCCTCGATGCGTTTGGCGATTTCGATCTCGCCTTCGCGGGTCAGCAGTTCCACGGTACCCATTTCGCGCATGTACATGCGCACCGGGTCGGTGGTGCGGCCGATATCGGTCTCAACGGCGGCGAGGGCGGCAGCGGCTTCTTCGGCCGCGGCTTCGTCGGTGTCGGCTTCGGCCAACAACAGGGCGTCCGCATCCGGAGCACTCTCGAATACGTTGATCCCCATGTCGTTGATCATGCGGATGATGTCTTCCACCTGTTCCGGATCGGAAATATCTTCCGGCAGGTGGTCATTGACCTCCGCGTACGTCAGGTAGCCCTGCTCGCGACCGCGGCTGATCAATTCTTTCAAACGAGATTGCTGTTGCGCTTTTACGGACATAACACCCTATCCACTGAAGGTCTTGGCGGGCTGAAAACAAGCCGCGGATTATACCTGATTAAGACCCTTACGCGCCAGTTGGGGAGGGGGAGACTGGTGATGCGTTACGGCTTAGCAGGGCGCGCAGCTGATCTTTTTCCTCTGCGCTCAACTCACTTAGACGGGCCTTGCGCAGCAGTTGTTCAAGGCTGCGCTCGCGTTGGCGGGCTGCAAGAGTAGTTATAGTGTCGAAAAACTGTTGTTCAAGGTTGTCCGCTGAAATCAGCCATTCCTTTTCCGCCAGGGCCCGCAGTAGACGGCCCTGTTCGGTGCCGTGCCAGCGTGCGATCAACTGCAGCGAACGCAGCCCGGGATTTTTCTGCAGGGCGCCGACCAGGGCCACCAGCAACTGGGCGTAGGTGTCGTCTTCGTCGGCGAAGTGGCTGACGTCCTCGACCTTCTGCGCCAGCTGCGGATGGTGCAGCAGGGTGCGCAGGGCGCTGAGGTGCGGCGATTCGACGCTGACCGCGGTGCGCGGCGCGCGCGGGGCGAAGTCGCCCTGGCCCTTCTTGCTCCACTTGCCGCCGTCCTTCTTCCAGCCACCCTTGCCCTTGCCGGTGCTGCGTTCGTAGCTCGGCGCGGACGCCGGCTGCTCGTAGCCGCCCAGATCCGGCGCGGCGTCGTAAAAGGCACTGTCGGGGATGTCGGCGTAGTCCGGGTAGTCGCCGCCGGGCGCCGGGCTGGCGTGGCTCGGCTGGCTGCGCGGGGCGCTGGCGACCTGGCTGAGGGCTTCGCCGGAGAGGCCGGTGATCTCGCTCAGGCGCTGGCGCATCAGAGCGCGCAGGTTGTTGCCGGGAATCTTGTCGATCAGCGGTGCGGCCAGGGTGACCAAGTGCGCCTTGCCTTCCAGCGAGCGCGGGTCGGCCTCTTCGGACAGCTGCTGGAAGAAGTAGTCGGCCAGCGGCTGCGCGTGCTGGTTGATCCGGGCGCGGAAGGCGTCGGTACCCTCGGCGCGCACCAGGGTGTCCGGGTCTTCGCCTTCGGGCAGGAACAGAAAGCGCGCGCGGCGGCCGTCCTGCAGGCTCGGCAGGGTCGACTCCAGGGCGCGCCAGGCGGCGTTACGCCCGGCGGCGTCGCCGTCGAAGCAGAACAGCACGCTGGGCACGATGCGGAACAGGCGCTTGAGGTGCTCTTCGCTGGTGGCGGTACCCAGGGTGGCCACGGCATTGCGCAGGCCCTGCTGGGCCAGGGCGATGACGTCCATATAGCCCTCGACCACCATGATCTCGTCGAGGTCGCGGTTGTGCCTGCGCGCCTCGAACAGGCCATAGAGCTCCTGGCCCTTGTGGAACACCGGGGTTTCCGGCGAGTTGAGGTACTTGGGCTTGTCGTCGCCCAGCACCCGGCCGCCGAAGGCGATCACCCGGCCGCGGCTGTCGCGGATGGGGAACATGATGCGGTCGCGGAAGCGGTCGTAGCGCCGACCGTTCTCGGCGTTCTCGATCAGCAGGCCGGCGTCGATCATCGCCTTCTGCTGCAGGACGTCGCCGCCCAGTTGCTTGAGCAGGTTGTCCCAGCCGGGCGGGGCGAAGCCGAGGCCGAAGTCACGGGCGATCTCGCCGGTCAGGCCGCGACCCTTGAGGTAGTCCACCGCGTACTTGCGCTGCGGGTGGCTCTTCAGCGCCTGGCGGTAGTGCTCGGCGGCGGCCTCCAGCAGCGGGTAGAGCGGCGAGTCCACCGGCTGGCGCGGCGTGCGCCCGCGACCGCCTTCCTCGCGCGGCACGTCCATGCCGGCGCGCTTGGCCAGTTCCTCGATCGCCTGGGGAAACTCCAGCTGATCGTGGTCCATGACGAAGCCGAGGGCGTTGCCGCCGGCGCCGCAGCCGAAGCAGTAGTAGAACTGCTTGTCCGGGCTGACGGTGAAGGAGGGGGTCTTTTCCTTGTGGAAGGGGCAGCAGGCGCTGTAGTTCTTGCCGGTCTTCTTCAGCTGGATGCGCGAACTCACCACATCGACGATGTCGGTGCGGTTGAGCAGGTCATCGATGAAGGATTGCGGAATCAGGCCGGCCATAGGGTGCTCAGCATACTGTCGTGGCGCGGGGCTGGACAGTCTCGGGCAGAAAGCAGAAAACTCCGCTCATTCGCCGAACGGCGAGGCGGAGTTTCCTGAAATGCAATACCCGGCCTAGGCCGGGCATTCGGGCGTTGCGCGTACTGATTAGTACAGGCGGACGCTGCGACGCTGCTCGCGCTGCACTTTCTTGGCGTGACGCTTAACAGCGGCAGCAGCCTTGCGCTTACGCTCGGAGGTCGGCTTTTCGTAGAATTCGCGGCTGCGAACTTCGGCCAGTACACCGGCCTTTTCGCAGGAGCGCTTGAAACGACGCAGGGCTACGTCGAAGGGTTCGTTCTCTTTAACTTTGACGGCTGGCATCCAGGTCGTACCTTCATTAATTACCGGGGTGAACGCGTTCCCGGCAAATTGGCTCGGGTTGCGTCGGTTTTTAAGGGTTGCGGATGTTACCGCCTCGCCGTGCGGAATGCAAAGGCCTTAGGTCGAAAAGCAGTAGCCGCTCCGCCGAGCGGCGCTTATCATGCGCGCCTTTGTTCCCCGCGGCAAATCAAGGCTCAAGCTCCATGCTCGTACTGGGATTGGAAACCTCCTGCGATGAAACCGGCGTCGCGCTCTATGACAGCGAGCGCGGCCTGCTGGCCGACGCGCTGTTCAGTCAGATCGACCTGCACCGCATCTATGGCGGCGTGGTGCCGGAACTGGCCTCGCGCGACCACGTCAAGCGCATGCTGCCGCTGATCCGCCAGGTGCTGGACGAGGCCGGGCGCGAGCCGGCCGATATCGATGCGCTGGCCTACACCGCCGGCCCCGGCCTGGTCGGCGCGCTGCTGGTGGGCGCCTCCTGTGCCCAGGCCCTGGCCTTTGCCTGGGGTGTGCCGGCCGTCGGCGTGCACCATATGGAAGGTCACCTGCTGGCGCCGATGCTCGAAGAGCAGCCGCCGGCCTTTCCCTTCGTCGCCCTGCTGGTGTCCGGTGGCCATACCCAGCTGGTGCGGGTCGATGGCATCGGCCAGTACCAGCTGCTCGGCGAGTCGCTGGACGACGCCGCCGGTGAGGCCTTCGACAAGACCGCCAAGCTGATGGGCCTGAATTATCCCGGCGGCCCGGAGATCGCCCGGCTGGCCGAGCAGGGCACGCCGGGGCGTTTCGTCTTCCCGCGGCCGATGACCGACCGCCCTGGCCTGGATTTCAGTTTCAGCGGGCTGAAGACCTTCGCCCTCAACACCTGGCAGCAGTGCCGCGACGGCGATGACGACCTCGACCAAGCCCGCCGCGACATCGCCCTGGCCTTCCAGCAGGCGGTGGTCGAGACTCTCACCATCAAGTGCAAGCGCGCGCTCAAGCAGACCGGGCTGAACAGCCTGGTGATCGCCGGCGGGGTGAGTGCCAACAAGGCCCTGCGCGAGCATCTGGAACGCATGCTGGGCGAGCTGAAGGGCAAGGTGTTCTACGCCCGGCCGCGTTTCTGCACCGACAACGGCGCGATGATCGCCTACGCCGGCTGCCAGCGGCTGCTGGCCGGGCAGCACGAGGATCTGGCGATCAAGGTGCAGGCGCGTTGGCCGATGGAGTCGTTGCCGGCGCTTTAAAAGCGGCGCTCGCGGCCGGCGAACAGATCGCGCAGGTTGCCGCGGTGGCGCCAGACGATCAGCCCGGTCAGTACGCAGACCGGCAGCAGCGCCGCCGGTTGCTGCCAGGCCAGCAGCGGCAGGGTCAGCGGCGTGGCGATCAGCGCGGCCAGCGAGCTGGTGCGGGTCAGCACGAACACCAGCAGCCAGGCGCCGATGGCCAGCAGCGCGGCCGGCGGGTAGAGGCCCAGCAGCATGCCGGCGGCGGTGGCCACGCCCTTGCCGCCGCGGAAGCGGAAGTACAGCGGGTAGAGATGGCCGAGCACCGCGGCCAGGCCGATCCAGGCCTGTTGCTGCAGGTCGAGGCCGAACAGTTTGGCGATCAGGATCGGCAGCAGGCCCTTGAGCAGGTCGCCGAGCAGGGTCAGTCCGGCGAGTTTCTTGCCGGCCACGCGCAACATGTTGGTGGCGCCGGGGTTGCCCGAGCCGCTGGCGCGTGGGTCCGGGCCGCCGGCCAGGCGGCTGAGCAGGATGGCGAAGGACAGCGAGCCGAGCAGGTAGGCGAGGATCGCCAGAAGCCAGAACATGGTGGCCATTCCAGGGCATGGGGTGGCCCGATTCTAACGAGGTGCGGCGCCCTTGTCGTGGCGCGGAGAGTGCGGGTGGACAGAGTATTTATCGAGGGCCTGGAGGTCGATACGGTGATCGGCGCCTACGACTGGGAGCGCGAGATTCGCCAGTGCCTGCGTCTCGACCTGCAGATGGGCTGGGACAACCGTCCGGCCGCGGCCGGTGACGACCTCGCCCAGGCGCTCGACTACGCCAGCGTCGCCGCGCGGGTGCAGGCCTTCGCCGAGGCGTCGCAGTTCATCCTGGTGGAAACCTTCGCTGAGCGCCTGGTGCAGACCCTGATGGAGGAGTTCCACATCCCCTGGATGCGCCTCAAGCTGACCAAGCCCGGCGCAGTACCGGCCGCGCGTGGCGGCGTGGGCGTGGAGATCGAGCGCGGATGCCTCTGACTCGGGTCTACCTCGGCCTCGGCAGCAATATCGAGCGCGAGGCTCACCTTGGCGCCGGGCTCGATGCGCTGGCCGACCTGCTCGGCGACATGCGCTGCTCGCCGGTATTCGAGAGCCATGCGGTGGGCATCAAGAGCGGCAACTTCTTCAATCTGGTGGTGACCGGGCAGACCGAGCTGCCGCTGCTGGAGCTGGACCGCCGGCTCAAGTTCATCGAGGCCGACAATGGCCGCTACGCGCCGGAGCGCAGGGGCCTGCCGCTGGACATCGACGTGCTGCTGTACGGCGAACAGGTCGGCAACTTCAACGGGCTGGTGCTGCCGCGCGCGGAAATCCTCAAGAACGCCTTCGTGCTCTGGCCGCTGGCACTGCTGGCGCCGCAGCTGCAGCACCCGGTGGATGGACGTTCGTTCGCCGAGTTGTGGGCGTCGGCGCAAATCGATCAGCAACTGTGGCCGGCTGCTTTCCAGTGGCGCGGCGTCGAGCTGACGCCCGCAGCGCTGTTGCGGACGCGCTCTTCGTAGCCCGGCTGCAATCCGGGACTCGCCCCCGGAACCGCCCCGGATTGCATCCGGGCTACTGCGCCTGCTGATCCTGGTAGGCCTTGAGCGCCCGCAGGCGTTCGCGAGCGAGCGCCTCGCCCAGCTCCGCGCCCTTCAAGCCCTTTTCCAGCAGCGGTTTGACCGCCACCTGGCGCGCCGTCTCGGCGGCGCCGAGCAGGTAGGCGGCCTGCGGGTATTCGCGTTGCTCCAGCCCCAGGCGGCCACGGGCGTCCATCTCGCAGGCGGCGACGAACTCGGCGAAACGCTGCGGGCGGCGGAATACGTCGAAGCGTTGCAGCAGTTCCAGCAGGGTCGAGGGCTTCAGTTCCAGCGCGCGATGGCCGTGGGTGTGGAATTCGCCGACCAGCAGCGCCAGCTCGGCGCAGTCGCGCGGCGCCTTGCAGCGTTGGTTGATGGCCTGGATCAGGCGCAGGCCCTTGGGCTCGTGGGCGATATGCCGCGGCCACTCCGTCTCGGGTGTCAGCCCCTTGCCGACGTCGTGCAGCAGGCAGGCCCAGCGCACCGTCAGCGGCTGCTCGTGTTCGGCGCACTGGCGCAGCACGCTCAGCACATGCACGCCGGTGTCGATCTCCGGGTGATGAGCGGCCGGCTGCGGCACGCCGAACAGCGCGTCGACCTCCGGCAGCAGGGCGGCCAGGGCGCCGCAGTCGCGCAGCACCTGGACGAACACGTCCGGGCGCGGCTCCAGCAGTGCACGGGAGATTTCCTTCCAGCTGCGCTCCGCGGTGAGGTGGGCCAGTTCGCCGGACTCGGCCAGTTGGCACATCAGCGCCAGGGTTTCCGTCGCCACGCTGAAGCCCAGCGGCGCATAGCGGGCAGCGAAGCGGGCGACGCGCAGCACCCGCAGCGGGTCTTCGGCGAAGGCCGGGGAAACGTGGCGCAGCACGCGCGCCTGCAGGTCGCGCTGGCCGCCATAGGGGTCGATCAGCCTGCCCTGGTCGTCTTCGGCCATGGCGTTGACGGTCAGGTCGCGGCGGATCAGGTCTTGCTCCAGGGTGACCTCGGGGCTGGCGTGGAAGACGAAGCCGCCGTAGCCGCGCCCGCTCTTGCGCTCGGTGCGGGCCAGGGCATATTCCTCGCCGCTGTCTGGATGCAGGAATACCGGGAAGTCGGCGCCCACCGGCCGATAGCCCAGCTCGAGCATCTGTTCGGCGCTGGCGCCCACCACCACCCAGTCGATTTCCTCGACGGGGCGGCCGAGCAGGCGGTCGCGCACGGCGCCGCCGACTTTGTAGATCTGCATCGTTGTTCCTCCGCTGAGTGCGGAGGATAGCGGCTGGCCGGCCGCGCGGGGTAGCCCGGATGCACTCCGGGGATTACGCGGCCGGATTGCCTCCGGGCTACGGCGTGGCCTGGGGAATCTGCTCGATCAGCGCCTGGGCGGCACGTTCCAGCAGTTCGGCGCTGTCGCGTGCCGGGCTCAGGCCGGTGCTGATCAGCCCTTCCCACAGCACGCGCTGGTCCAGGTCGGTGAGGCGCAGGCGCAGCGTGCCGGTTTCGTCGCGCAGGCGATGGATCGCCTGGTAGGGGCCAAGGGCGTTGGGCGGCGGCACGTCGACCCTGAAGGTCAGCGGGCCGTCCTGCACCGCCAGCCAGTAGTACAGGCGCAGTTGCGGCTGCTGGCTTTCATGGTAGCCGCGGGACGACAGGCCATGGCGCAGCAGCTGCGGCAGCTGGCGGTAGCGCTCGGGGAAGGGCGGCTCGCCGGCCAGGCTGTGCTGCGGGTCGATCAGCTCGAAGCTGTGGCGCCCGGCCAGCGCGGCGTCGGCGGGGCTGAGGATCTGCGCCTGGGGGATATGGCTGGCGCAGGTGGCCAGCCCCAGGCACAGCAGGAAAACCAGAAATACACGCATGCACGGCGTCTCGCGGAGTCTGCCGCCGATGCTGAGTGCGCGGCGCATGCCCGGCAACCGATCAAATGGGTGGAATGATCAGGTCGAGGCGCGGGTAGTCGCCGTCGCCCTCCGCCTCGCCGCGCGGCGGCACGTGCTGGGTGGTGATCAGCTGGTCGCCCTGGCACACCTCCAGGTGGATGTCGAAACCCCACAGGCGGTGCAGGTGCTTGAGCACTTCCTCGGTGGAGTCGCCCAGCGGCTTGCGGTCGTGTTGCTGGTGGCGCAGGGTCAGCGAGCGGTCGCCGCGGCGGTCGATGCTCCAGATCTGCACGTTGGGCTCGCGGTTGCCCAGGTTGTACTGCGCCGCGAGCAGCTCGCGGATGGTGCGGTAGCCGGGCTCGTCGTGGATCGCCGGCACCAGCAGTTCGTCCTTCTGGTCGTCGTCGAGGATGCCGAACAGCTTGAAGTCGCGGATCACCTTGGGCGAGAGGAACTGCAGGATGAAGCTTTCGTCCTTGAAGCTGGCCATGGCGAACTTGAGGGTGGTCAGCCAGTCGCTGCCGGCGATGTCGGGGAACCAGTGCTTGTCCTCCTCGGTGGGCTCCTCGCAGATGCGGCGGATGTCGCGGTACATGGCGAAACCCAGGGCGTAGGGGTTGATGCCGCTGTAGTAGGGGCTGTCGAACGGCGGCTGGTAGACCACGCTGGTGTGCGACTGGAGGAATTCCATCATGAAACCGTCGGTGACCAGGCCCTCGTCGTACAGGTCGTTCATCAGGGTGTAGTGCCAGAAGGTGGCCCAGCCCTCGTTCATCACCTGGGTCTGGCGCTGCGGATAGAAGTACTGGGCGATCTTGCGCACGATGCGGATCACCTCGCGCTGCCAGGGCTCTAGCAGCGGCGCGTGCTTTTCCAGGAAGTACAGGATGTTTTCCTGCGGCTCGGCGGGAAAGCGCTTGTTGTCCTGGTCGCTGTGCTTGCCGGCGCTCTTGGGGATGGTGCGCCAGAGGTCGTTGATCTGCTTCTGCAGGTGCTCCTCGCGGTCCTTCTGGCGCTTGCGCTCCTCCTCGGCGGAAATCGGGTAGGGCCGTTTGTAGCGGTCGACGCCGTAGTTCATCAGGGCGTGGCAGGAGTCGAGCAGCTCCTCCACCGCGTCGATGCCGTGGCGCTCCTCGCACTGCATGATGTACTGCTTGGCGAACACCAGGTAGTCGATGATCGAACTGGCATCGGTCCAGGTGCGGAACAGGTAGTTGCCCTTGAAGAAGCTGTTGTGGCCGTAGCAGGCGTGGGCGATCACCAGGGCCTGCATGCAGATGGTGTTCTCCTCCATCAGGTAGGCGATGCAGGGGTCGGAGTTGATCACGATCTCGTAGGCCAGGCCCATCTGCCCGCGCTTGTAGCCCTTCTCGGTGGCCAGGAAGTGCTTGCCGTAGGACCAGTGGTGGTAGCCCAGCGGCATGCCCACCGAGGCATAGGCGTCCATCATCTGCTCGGCTGTGATCACCTCGATCTGGTTGGGGTAGGTGTCCAGCGCGTAGCGCTCGGCGATGCGCGCGATTTCCTTGTCGTACTGACGGATCAGCTCGAAGGTCCATTCCGAGCCGGTGGAGATGGGCTTGCGTTCCTTCCTGCTGGCACTCATGTCACGCCTCCTTCAGGTCGCGAGCCGGCGCTGGAACAGCTCGCGGAACACCGGGTAGATGTCCGCCGCCGACACCAGTTGCTGCTGGGCGAAGGTGTCGGCGAATGCCTCGGCCACCTGCTCGTACTCGAACCACAGCGCCTGGTGTTCGCGCGGGGTGATCTCGACGTAGGTGAAGTACTGCACGAACGGCATGATCTGGTTGATCAATATATCCCGGCACACCGGCGAGTCGTCGTTCCAGTTGTCGCCGTCCGAGGCCTGGGCGGCGTAGATGTTCCACTCGTTGATCGGGTAGCGCGCGGCCATGGTCTCCTGCATCAGCTTGAGCGCACTGGAGACGATGGTGCCGCCGGTCTCGCGGGAGTAGAAGAACTCCTCCTCGTCCACCTCCTTGGCGCTGGTGTGGTGGCGGATAAACACCACCTCGATCTTGTCGTAGTTCCGCTTGAGGAACAGGTAGAGGAGGATGAAGAAGCGCTTGGCGATGTCCTTGGTGGCCTGGGTCATGGAGCCGGAGACGTCCATCAGGCAGAACATCACCGCCTTGGAGCTGGGGTTGGGCTGCTTGACCAGCAGATTGTACTTGAGGTCGAAGGTGTCGAGGAAGGGCACGCGGTGGATGCGTGCGCTCAAGCGTTCGATTTCCGCCTCTATTGCCTGGATATCGCCGAAGTTATCCGGCTCTTCCCGGCGCAGGCGCTCCAGTTCGGCCTTGGCCTCGCGCAGCTTGGCGCGGCTGGAGCCGGACAGGGCGATGCGTCGCGCATGGGCCGAGCGCAGGGTGCGGACGATATTGATGCGTGAGGGGTTGCCCTCGTTGCTGATGCCGGCGCGCACGGTCTTGAAGGTGTCGCTGCCGGTCAGGTGGCGTTTGACCAGGTTGGGCAGTTCCAGGTCCTCGAACATGAAGTCGAGGAATTCCTCCTGGGTGATCTGGAACACGAACTCGTCCATGCCCTCGCCGGAGTTGCTCGCCTTGCCGCTGCCACGCCCGCCGCCACCGCCCTGCGGGCGGGGGATGCGTTCGCCGGCGGTGAACTCTTTGTTGCCCGGGTGAACGATGGTCTGCTTGCCGCCGCGGCCGTGGTGCAGCACCGGCTCGTCGATGTCGCGGCCGGGAATGCTGATCTGCTCGCCGTGCTCCATGTCGGTGATGGAACGCCGGCTGACGGCCTCCTCGACCGCCTTCTTGATGTGCTCGCGGTAACGCCGCAGGAAACGCTGGCGGTTTACCGTGCTCTTGTTCTTGCCGTTCAGGCGCCGGTCGATCACGTAGCTCATGACGTCTCCCTAGCACGCCCGTGGCCACGGGCGTGCGGCGGATAGCCCGGCGCGCGGCGCGCGCCGGGTGCGGATCACTGCGACTTGCGTACCCGCAGATACCATTCCGACAGCAGGCGCACCTGCTTCTCGGTGTAGCCGCGCTCGACCATGCGTTTGACGAAGTCGTTGTGCTTCTGCTGTTCCTCCTTGCTGCCCTTGGCGTTGAAGCTGATGACCGGGAGCAGGTCCTCGGTGTTGGAGAACATCTTCTTCTCGATGACCACGCGCAGCTTCTCGTAGCTGAGCCAGGTGGGGTTCTTGCCGTTGTTGTTGGCGCGGGCGCGCAGCACGAAGTTGACGATCTCGTTGCGGAAGTCCTTCGGGTTGCTGATGCCGGCCGGTTTCTCGATCTTCTCCAGCTCCTCGTTGAGCGCCACGCGGTTGAGGATCTCGCCGGTTTCCGGGTCGCGGTATTCCTGGTCCTGGATCCAGAAGTCGGCGTACAGCACGTAGCGGTCGAAGATGTTCTGTCCGTACTCGCTATAGGACTCCAGGTAGGCGGTCTGGATCTCCTTGCCGATGAACTCGATGTAGCGCGGCGCCAGGTATTCCTTGATATAGCGCAGGTAGCGCTCGCGCACTTCGGCGGGGAACTGCTCCTGCTCGATCTGCTGCTCCAGCACGTAGAGCAGGTGCACCGGGTTGGCGGCGATCTCGTGCGGGTCGAAGTTGAACACCTTGGACAGGATCTTGAAGGCGAAACGGGTCGACAGGCCGGTCATGCCCTCGTCGACGCCGGCGCTGTCGCGGTATTCCTGGATCGACTTGGCCTTGGGATCGGTGTCCTTGAGGTTCTCGCCGTCGTAGACACGCATCTTCGAGTAGATGTTGGAGTTCTCCGGCTCCTTCAGGCGGCTCAGCACGCTGAACTGGGCGAGCATCTTCAGGGTGTCCGGGGCGCAGTGGGCCTTGGCCAGCGAGCTGTTGATCAGCAGCTTGTCGTAGATCTTCACCTCGTCGGTGACGCGCAGGCAGTAGGGCACCTTGACGATGTAGATGCGGTCGATGAAGGCCTCGTTGTTCTTGTTGTTGCGGAAGCTGTGCCACTCGGATTCGTTGGAGTGGGCCAGCAGGATGCCGCTGTAGGGAATCGCGCCGAGGCCTTCGGTGCTGTTGTAGTTGCCTTCCTGGGTGGCGGTCAGCAGCGGGTGCAGCACCTTGATCGGCGCCTTGAACATCTCGACGAATTCCATCAGGCCCTGGTTGGCCCGGCACAGCGCGCCCGAGTAGCTGTAGGCGTCGGCGTCGTTCTGCGGGAATTCCTCCAGCTTGCGAATATCCACCTTGCCGACCAGCGCGGAGATGTCTTGGTTGTTTTCGTCGCCCGGCTCGGTCTTGGCCACGGCGATCTGGTTGAGGATCGAGGGGTAGAGCTTGACCACGCGGAACTGGCTGATGTCGCCGCCGAATTCCTGCAGGCGCTTGGTGGCCCAGGGCGACATGATCGAGTTGAGGTAGCGGCGCGGGATGCCGTAGTCCTCCTCGAGGATGGCGCCATCCTCGGCGGCGTTGAACAGCCCCAGCGGCGACTCGAACACCGGCGAGTCCTTGATGGCATAGAAGGGCACCTTCTCCATCAGTTGCTTGAGCTTCTCGGCCAGCGACGACTTGCCGCCGCCCACCGGACCGAGCAGGTAGAGGATCTGTTTCTTCTCTTCCAGGCCCTGCGCGGCATGGCGGAAGTAGGAGACGATCTGGTCGATGCACTCTTCCATGCCGTGGAAGTCGGCGAAGGCCGGGTAACGGCGGATCACCTTGTTGGAGAAGATGCGCGACAGACGCGAGTTGGTCGAGGTGTCGAGCAGCTCCGGTTCGCCGATGGCCATCAGCAGGCGCTCGGCCGCAGTGGCGTAGGCGCTGCGATCCTGTTTGCACAGTTCGAGGTACTCCTGCAGCGAGTACTCCTCCTGGCGGGTCGCTTCGAAACGTTGTTGGAAGTGGCTGAAAATACTCATGACTTCACCTCGCTCGATGCTGAAAGCCGGTTCGGGTTCGGTCGTGCGGGTGCTTGGTAGCCCCGGCCTGGGACTTGGCCGGGAAGAATCCCCCAGAACACCTAAAGGTCGTTACCGATGGCCCGATGCCGGTTGGCCGGCTCTACCTTGAGTTGGATGGCCTGAGCTACAGGATAGTTCTTTCTGGCGAGGGTCAAGGCGGGGACAAGGATAACCAGATGTTACCGTCCGTCGGGAATCATCGGCAGGCCAGAGGAGGCGCGGCCTGCCGGCTCGGAAAAAAATGGCCGGGAGCCATTTTTAACGTAGCGCAGCGACGGCCCGGAAGGGTGGCCGCCAGGGACGGCAGGCCATAAAAATTATTCTGCGGGACTCTGCGCGGTGTCGTCGGGGTAGGTGGCGCGCCACAGCTCGAAACCGCCGTCGAGGCTGTAGACCTGGCTGAAACCCTGGCCGACCAGGTAGGCGGCGGCGCCCTGGCTGGAGTTGCCGTGGTAGCAGGAGACGATCAGCGGCGCGTCGAGGTCGGCGTTGTGGATGAAGTCGTGCAGCGAGTGGTTGTCCAGGTGGCGCGAGCCCTGGATATGTCCGGCGGCGAAGCTTTGCGGGTCGCGGATATCCACGACCACGGCGCCTTGCTGGCGCAGGGCCTGGGCCTGCTGGGGAGAGATACGCTGGAATTCGCTCATGGGTGCTCCTTGGGGCAGGTGCAGCGGTGGCGTTCGCCGCTGTCGACGTTGAGCAGGGTCATCGCGCCGCCCCACACGCAGCCGGTGTCCAGCGCATACAGGCCGGGCTCCTGGCAGTTGCCTTCGAGGGCGGCCCAGTGGCCGAAGATGATGGTCTCGCCGCGCATCTTGCGCTGCGGGTGGCTGAACCAGGGGGCGTAGCCGGGCGGGGCGCTGCCGACGCCTTCCTTGCTCTTCAGGTCCAGGGTACCGTCGGCCTTGCAGAAGCGCATGCGGGTGAAATAGTTGGTGATCACCCGCAGGCGGGTGACGCCGTGCAGGTCCTTGTGCCATTTGGCCGGTTCGTTGCCGTACATGCCGTCGAGAAACAGCGGCAGGCGGGCGTCGTCGCGCAGCGCCTCCTCGACCTCGGCGGCGCGGCGCAGCGCCTTGGTCAGGCTCCACTGCGGCGGGATGCCGGCATGCACCAGGGTCACCCGGCGCTCGGCATCGTGGTGCACCAGCTTCTGCAGGCGCAGCCAGTCGAGCAGGTCGGCGCGGTCCGGCGCGTCGAGGATCTCGCGCAGGGTGTCGCCCTTCTTCAGCCGCTCGATGTTGTGCGCCACGGCCAGCAGGTGCAGGTCGTGATTGCCCAGCACGCAGGTCACCGCCTGGCGGATGGAATAGAGAAAACGCAGGGTTTCCAGCGATTGCGGGCCGCGGTTGACCAGGTCGCCGACCAGCCACAGCTGGTCCTGCGCCGGGTCGAAGGCCACCCGCTCGAGCAGGCATTGCAGCGGTCGCAGGCAGCCCTGGATGTCGCCGACGGCATACAGCGCCATCAGTGCAGGGCTCCGGGCACGGCCAGGCGAAACGGCGCGATGACGGCGTCGAAGCGTTTGCCGTCCTCGGCGAGCATCTGGTAGCTGCCCTGCATGGTGCCGACCTGGGTGGTCATCACCGTGCCGCTGCTGTAGGTGTGGCTGGCGCCCGGGGCGATCTGCGGCTGCTGGCCGACCACGCCGGCGCCGCGCACTTCCTGCACGCGGCCGTCGCCGTCGGTGATGATCCAGTGGCGCGACAGCAGCTTGGCCGGCAGCTGGCCCTGGTTGCGGATGGTCACCGTGTAGGAGAAGGCGTAGCGGCCCAGCTCCGGCTGCGACTGCGCGGCCAGGTAGCGGGTGGTGACGCTGACGTCGATCTGGTAACGAGGGTCGGACATGCGAGTAACCCGTGTGGCGTATGGCAGTTTAGCCCTGGCTGGCGGCCAGGTGCGCCGCCAGTTGATCGGCCAGGCGAACGAAGGCGGCCAGGTCCAACTGTTCCGGGCGCAGGCTGCCATCGACGCCGGCGGCCTCGATGGCCTCGGCCGGCAGCAGTTGCTTGAGGGTATTGCGCAGGGTCTTGCGCCGCTGGTTGAAGGCTTCGCGCACCACCCGCTCGAGCAGGCGATGATCCTTGGCCGGATGCGGCAGCACCGCGTGCGGTACCAGGCGGACGATGGCCGAGTCGACCTTGGGCGGCGGATTGAAGGCGCCGGGGCCGACGTTGAACAGGTGTTCGACCCGGCAGTGGTACTGCACCATGATCGACAGGCGGCCCCAGTCGCCGCCGCCGGGGCCGGCGGCCAGACGCTCCACCACCTCTTTCTGCAGCATGAAGTGCATGTCGCGGATCAGCGCCGCGTTGTCCAGCAGGTGGAAGATCAGCGGGGTGGAGATGTTGTACGGCAGGTTGCCGACCACCCGTAGGCTGCCGGGGGCGGCCTCGAGGCGGGCGAAGTCGAACTTCAGCGCATCGCCCTGGTTCAGGCGAAAGCGCGGGTTGGCGCCGAACTTGCTCTGCAGGATGGGGATCAGGTCGAGGTCCAGCTCGATCACGTCGAGCTGCGCGCCGCTGCCGAGCAGGCCCTCGGTCAGCGCGCCCTGGCCCGGGCCGATCTCCAGCAGGCGCTCGTCCTCCTTGGCGCGGATGGCGCGCAGGATGCGGTCGATGACGCCGGCATCGTGCAGGAAGTTCTGGCCGAAGCGCTTGCGCGCGCGGTGTTGGTATTCGGACATGGCAGGGCAGCTCCAGGCTTCAAGCTGCAAGCATCAAGCAAGAGCGCAAAGCGAAAAAACGAAGTCGGGTAGTTTAAGGCAAAAAGCGACAACACCCGTAGCCCGGATGCAATCCGGGCTGGGCTGCCGTCTACTTGCGGCTGGTAGCGGCGGCCATCTGGTAGGCGGTTTCCAGGGCCACCTGCAGGCTGCCGGTATCGATATTGCCGCTGCCGGCAAGGTCCAGCGCCGTGCCGTGATCCACCGAGGTGCGGATGATCGGCAGGCCCAGGGTGACGTTGAGCGCCGCGCCGAAGCCCTTGAACTTGAGCACCGGCAGGCCCTGGTCGTGGTACATGGCCAGCACTGCGTCGGCCTGCTCCAGGTACTTGGGGGTGAACAGGGTGTCGGCCGGCAGCGGGCCGATCAGGGTCATGCCTTCGCCGCGCAGGCGCTCCAGCGTCGGCTCGATGATCTCGATTTCCTCGCGACCGAGGTGGCCGCCTTCGCCGGCATGGGGGTTGAGTCCACAGATCAGGATGCGCGGCGCGGCGATGCCGAACTTGCTCTGCAGATCGGCATGCAGGATGCGGGTCACACGCTCCAGACGTTCGGCGGTGATGGCTGCTGCGACGTCCTTGAGCGGCAGGTGGGTGGTGACCAGGGCGACGCGCAGGCCGCGGGTGGCGAGCATCATCACCACCTGCTCCGTGTGGGTCAGCTCGGCGAGAAACTCGGTGTGGCCGGAGAAGGCGATGCCGGCTTCGTTGATCACGCCCTTGTGCACCGGTGCGGTGATCATCGCGGCGAAGCTGCCGTCCAGGCAGCCCTGACCGGCACGGGTGAGGGTTTCCAGCACGTAGCCGGCGTTGGCCGGATCGAGCCGGCCGGCTTGGCTCGGGGCGGCCAGCGGGGTGTCCCAGACATACAGGCTGCCGGCCGGCGCGGGGGCACTCGGCCAGCGGCCCGGGGCGACATCCAGCAGCGCGATGTGCAGGCCGAGCTGGGCGGCGCGCTCGCCGAGCAGCTGGCGGCTGGCGATGGCCACCAGCGCCTCGGGCTGCGCCTGGCGGGCAAGCAGCAGGCAGAGGTCGGGGCCGATGCCGGCCGGTTCGCCGGGGGTCAGGGCAAAGACTCGGGGTGCGCTCATGGGCATTCTCGGTTGCGCCGCGGGGGCGCCAGTTTACGCTGCCTGGGTCGATAACGAAAAAGCCCGGCGCGGGGCCGGGCTCTTGCGTGCGAAACCACCGTCACAGCTTGGTCTCGACGTAGGCTTCGTCGCGGATCTGGCGCAGCCAGGCCTGCAGTTCCTCGTCGTACTTGCGGTTGCGCAGCAGGTTGGCCGCCTGTTGCTCGCGGAACTGCGCGCTGCTGTCGGTGGCGCGACGGCCCATGACCTGCAGCACGTGCCAGCCGAACTGGGTCTGGAACGGCTTGGACAGCTCGCCGCTGGCGGTCTCGCTCATCACCTGACGGAACTCCGGCACCAGCGCGTTGGGGTCGATCCAGTTGAGGTCGCCGCCGTTGAGCGCCGAGCCCGGGTCTTCCGAGTAGCTCTTGGCCAGCTCGGCGAAGTCCTCGCCGGCGACGATGCGCTGGTACAGGCGTTCGACCAGACGGCGGGTTTCCTCGGCGCTGCGAATCTCGCTGGGCTTGATCAGGATATGGCGCACGTGCACTTCGTCGCGCACCTGGGTGTCGCCGCCGCGCTTTTCCAGCAGCTTGAGGATGATGAAACCGCCCGGCGTGCGCAGCGGCTCGGTCACTTCGCCCGGGCTCAGCGCGCTGACCATCGAGTCGAACGGCGGCGGCAGCTGGCCGGCCTTGCGCCAGCCCATCTCGCCGCCTTCCAGGGCGGTTTCGCTGGCGGAGCGGGAAATCGCCAGCTGGGCGAAGTCGGCGCCCTGTTGCAATTGTTGGTACAGCTCGCGGGCCTGGCGGTCGGCTGCCTGGATCTCGCTGGAGGAGGCGCCTTCGGAGACCGGGATGAGGATGTTGGCCAGGCGGAACTCTTCCGACAGCTGCATCTTGCCCAGGTCGGAGGCGAGGAAGTTCTGCACTTCCTGGTCGGTGACCTGGATACGCTCGGCGACCCGGCGCTGGCGCACGCGGCTGATGATCATCTCGCGGCGCACCTGGTCGCGTGCGTCGGCGTAGGACAGGCCGTCGCGCGCCAGAGCCTGACGGAACTGCTCCAGGCTCATGCCGTTACGCTGGGCGATGGTGCCCATGGCCTGGTTCAGTTCCTCGTCGGTGATGCGGATGCCGGAGCGGTCGCCGATCTGCAGCTGGATGTTCTCGATGATCAGGCGCTCGAGCACCTGCTGGCTGAGCACGTGCTCGGGCGGCAGTGCGCCGCCGCGTTTGCCGATGGTCTGCTGCACCTCGCGCAGGCGGGCGTCGAGCTGGCTCTGCATGACCACGTCGTTGTCGACGATGGCCACCACGCGGTCCAGCGGACGGACGTCGGCCTGGGCCGTCGCCGCGAGCAGCGCTGCGCCCAACAGCAGGGGGCGCAGGCAATCAGAAAGCTTGGTCTTCACGTTCACGGTAACCTTGAATGCCTTGGTCGAGGAAAGTTTCCACCTTGTTGCCCACTACGCCGCCGAGGCCCTTGAGGACGATCTGCAGGAAGATGCCGCGGTCGGCCTCGTCGTTGAGCGACGGGTTGAGGCTGACTTCGTCGTAGTCGATCCAGTAGCGGTTGATCAGGCGCAGCTTCCAGCAGCAGCTGTCGTACTCGAAGCCGCCGAAGGCTTCCAGGGTACGGTTGCGGCCGTAGTCGTACTGCCAGCGCGAGATCAGGCTCCACTGTGGAACCAGCGGCCAGATGACGGAGAAGTCATGCTGGTCGATCTTGTAGTAGTTCTTGATGTAGTTCGGGTTCGGCGAACCGTCGCCCAGGGTCGGGTTGCCGTAGTCCGGGTTGGTGGTCCAGGTGCCGCTGTCGCGGTCGTAGCGCACGGTGTCGTTGCGGTAGCGATAACCGAGGTTGACCACCTTGTTCGGGTTGTCTTCCGGCTGGTAGTGGAACATCGCGCTGCCCGAGCGGGTGCGGTGGGTATCCGGGTCCCAGTTGAAGGTCGACGACACGCGCCAGTCGCGGTTGAAGCGGTACAGGTACTCCAGCGCATAGGGCGAGACGTCGGCGGTGGCGTCCGGACGGGTGCGGTAGTCGATACCGGCCAGCTGCACCTTGCGGTCCTCGAAGTAGAAGGCCTGGCCGATGCTGAAGCGCTGACGCTCGAAGCCGTTGGGCTCGATCCAGCGGCTGGTCACGCCCAGCGACAGCTTGTTCTCGTCGCCGATGCGATCCTTGCCGGAGAAGCGGTTCTCGCGCCACAGCGAGGCGTAGCTGAAGGTCGGCTCGCCGCTGTCGAACACCGGGATGTCGGTCTGGTCTTCTTCCGGCACATAGAGGTAGAAGGCGCGCGGCTCCAGGGTCTGGCGGAAGTCCTTGCCGAACAGCTGGGTGTTGCGGTCGAAGTACAGGCCGCTGTCGACGCTGAACAGGCCGACGCCGCGGTTCTGCGTGCTGTCGAACTCCTGCTCGGCCAGCAGGCTGTTCTTGCCCTGCTGATCCAGGCTGATGTCGTAGTGGGTCTGGCGGTACTTGATCTGCGGCTTGAGGAAGCCCCAGGTCCAGTCCAGCGGCAGGGCGACGCCCGGCTCCAGGTGCAGGCGCTCGCCGTTGGCGCGGGCCAGGCCGCGAATACGGGTGTCGTACCAGGTCTGTTCGGCCACGCCGTCTTCGTTGATGAAGTTGCCCGAGCGCAGGTCGCGGTCGAAGCGCACGTATTCGCTGCCGTAGGTGAAGTCCAGGCCGCCCGGATTGAACGGCAGCTTGCCGTCCAGGGTGAGCTGCGGCAGACGGTCGTACGGCGTGACGTCGGTGATATTGGCCAGCTCGTAGGCATGCAGGTTGAGCTGCGCGCGGTAGCTGTCGCCGCGGTAGGTCAGGCTGCCGCGCTGGTTGACGTAGGTGGGCGTGTCGATACCCAGGTCGGTATCCAGGTCCTGGAAGTAGTAGGGGTCGCTGATGTCGGTGTAGTCGACCTCGGCCAGCAGGCGCGAGTTCAGGCCCTGCTTGTGCTGCCAGCTGTACAGCCAGCGCTGGTCTTCGTACTCGGACTGCAGCTTGCGCTCGTCTTCGCTGTCGTCGAGGTAGGCGGCGCCGATCTGGCCTTCGCTGCTCTCGGTCAGGTAGCGGAACTCGCCCTCCATCAACAGGCCGCGGTTGGCCATGTAGGTCGGGTAGAGCGTGGCGTCGTAGTTCGGCGCCAGGTTGAAGTAGTAGGGCGTCTGCAGCGAGAAGCCGTTGTCGCTCGAGGTGCCCATGCTCGGCGGCAGGAAGCCGGACTGGCGACGGTCGTCGATCGGGAAATAGATGTAGGGGGTGTAGAACACCGGGATGTCCTTGACCCGCAGCGTCACGTTGGTCGCGGTGCCGAAGCCGGTGGCCGGGTTCAGGGTGACGTTGTTGCCCTTCAGGTGCCAGGCGTTGTCGCCCGGCTCGCAGCGGGTGTAGGTACCGTCCTTGAGGCGGATGATCGCGGTCTCTTCGCGCTTGGCATAGAGTGCGCTGCCGCGGACGTGGGCTTCGTGCATCACGTACTCGGCGTTGTCGATCTTGGCTTCGCCGTTGTCCAGTTGCAGCTCGGCGCGGTCGCCGACCACCAGCATGCCCTTGTCGCGCAGACGCACGTTGCCGATCAGCTCGCCACGGTTCTCGGTCTGGTGCAGGCTGGCCTCGTCGGCCTCCACCTGCATGCCGGACTGGCGCAGGATCACGTCGCCGGCGAGGGTCGCCACCTGCTTTTCCTGCTCGTAACGCGAGGCCTTGGCCGAGACGAACATCGGCGCTTCGTCCAACGGCGTGTCGTCGTCCATGCCCGGGCGCAGCGGCTCGACATAGGCGCCGGCGCAGTAAGGGCCGGCTTCGGCCAGCTGGGCGGCGGTCAGCTTGTCGCGCGGCACCCAGTCGAGGTGGCTGTAGTCGGCGCTGCGCGAGGCCAGGGCGCGGCCCTTGCTCTCGGTGACCAGGGTGGTGGTTTCCTGCTTGGCGCTGGCTTTGCCGCTGGTGGCGTCGCTCGCGCTGACGGCGCTGGTGCTGTGCTGAGGACGGGGCGGCAGGCTGGCGGCAGGGGCCTTGGGCGCGCAGGCCCAACCGCCGCTGGGCGACACCTGGCAGTCGAACTGCTCGGCGGCGAAAACCTGTAGGCTGACGGCGGGTTGTAGGGCCAGAAGGCTGCCGGTGACCAGCAGCGGGAATTTCTTGCGGAACGCGGGGTATTTTACTGCCATCTTGTTAGTCCGGGCTTCCTGCGCGCTATCGGCCCAGGGGCCGCACGCCTCTCGATGGGCTGAAAAAGATGCTGGATAATAAAGCATGACCCGCGCAACGGCTAGCGCCGTCGGAGACCCCCCTGATGCCTGAACACGATGTACGTCTGCAACAGCTGCACACCTGGCTCGCTCAGCAATTACCCGCCCTGTTCGCCGCTCGCGGCTGGGGCCCGGTACCGCCTGCGCAGCTGACGCCCGCCAGCAGCGACGCCAGTTTTCGCCGCTATTTCCGCTGGCAGGCGGGCGAGCGCAGCCTGATCCTGATGGACGCGCCGCCGCCGCAGGAGAACTGCGCGCCCTTCGTGCGCATCGCTGCGCTGTTGGCCGGCGCTGGCGTGCATGTGCCCGAAGTGCTGGCCGCCGATCTGGAGCAGGGCTTTCTGATCCTGGACGATCTTGGCCACCAGACCTATCTGGAGGTGATCGACGAGCACAACGCCGACACCCTGTTCGACGACGCTGTCGAGGCCTTGCTGCTGCAGCAGCGCCTGCCGCTGGACGGCGATCTGCCGCATTACGACGAGGCGCTGCTGCGTCGCGAGCTGCAGCTGTTCCCCGAGTGGTACGTGCAGCGCCATCTGGGCTACGAGTTCGACGCGAAGCAGCAGGCGGCTTGGCAGCGCATCTGCGCCCTGCTGATCGACAGCGCCCTGGCCCAGCCCAAGGTGCTGGTGCACCGCGACTTCATGCCGCGCAACCTGATGCAGAGCACGCCCAATCCCGGTGTGCTGGATTTTCAGGACGCCGTCTACGGCCCGGTCACCTACGACATCACCTGCCTGTTCAAGGACGCCTTCCTCAGCTGGCCCGAGGCGCGCGTGCGGGGCTGGCTGCAGGGCTACTGGGAGCGGGCGCAGGCGGCCGGCATCCCGGTGCAGCCTTCGCTCGACGAGTTTCTGCGCGCCAGCGACCTGATGGGCGTGCAGCGCCATCTCAAGGTGATCGGCATCTTCGCGCGCATCTGCCACCGCGATGGCAAGCCCAAGTACCTCGGCGACGTGCCGCGCTTCTTCGCCTATATCGAGGCGGTGCTGGCCCGCCGGCCAGAGCTGGCCGAGCTGGGCGCGCTGCTCGCCAGCCTGGCGCAGGCCGAGGTCGCCCGCGCATGAAGGCCATGATTCTCGCCGCGGGCAAGGGCGAGCGCCTGCGCCCGCTGACCCTGCATACGCCCAAGCCGCTGGTGCGTGTCGCCGGCGTGCCGTTGATCGAGTATCACCTGCGCGGCCTGGCCGCCGCCGGCTTCACCGAGCTGGTGATCAACCATGCCTGGCTCGGCCGGCAGATCGAGGAGCATCTCGGTGACGGCGCGCGCTTCGGCCTGCGCATCGCCTATTCCGCCGAGGGCGAGCCGCTGGAAACCGGCGGCGGTATCTTCCAGGCGCTGCCCTTGCTGGGCGATGAGCCCTTCGTGCTGGTCAACGGCGATATCTTCACCGACTACCCCTTCGCCGAGTTGCGCCGTCCGCTGCAGGGGCTGGCCCACCTGGTGCTGGTGGACAACCCGCCGCACCACGCCCAGGGCGATTTTCGCCTCGCCGACGGCCGGGTGGGCGAGCTCGACGGCGCGGGTACGGGCCTGACCTACAGCGGTCTGGCCGTGCTGTCGCCGGCACTGTTCGCCGACTGCCAGCCGGGCGCCTTCAAGCTGGCGCCGCTGCTGCGCCGGGCCATGGCCGCGGGACTGGTGAGCGGCGAGCGCTACGCCGGACGCTGGGTGGATGTCGGCACCCACGAGCGCCTGGCCGAAGTCGAGCGCCTGCTGGCGCAGGGGCGCTGAGGTGCTCTGGCCGGTGACCCTGCTCGGCGCCGTGGCCGGTCTGGCGATGGCCAGCATTCCCGGCGCCCTGCTCGGCGGCCTGCTCGGCCAGGTGCTGGACCGCCGCCTGCGCCTGCACGACTGGGCCAGCCTGCGCGAGCGCCTCGGCGGGCGCCCGGCGCCGGCCGACGAGGAGCTGCTGTTTCTGATGCTCGGGCGCCTGGCCAAGAGCGACGGCCGCGTGCTGCCGAGCCATATCCAGCAGGCGCGCTCGGAGATGCAGCGCCTGGGCCTGGACGAGTTCGCCCAGCGCCGCGCCATCGAGGCCTTCTCCCGCGGCAAGACCGCTCGCGACAACCTGCGCGCCCCGCTGCAGCGCCAGGCCGAGCGCGGCGAGGCCCTGTTACGCGCCTGCTGGCGCATGGCCTGGGTCGACGGTCGGGTCGGCGCGGCGGAGCACGAGCTGATGCTGCTGTGGGGCAAATGGCTTGGCTGGAACGGTGCTCGCCTGGAGGCCCTGGGCGAGGAGTACGCGCCGCGCCGCAGTCAGCCGCCGGTGGCCACCGGCGGCAGCTACAAGGAGGCGTTGCGGCTGCTGGGGGTGGCGGCGGACAGCGAGCCCGAGCAGGTCAAGCGCGCCTATCGCCGTCTGCTCAGTCGACACCATCCGGACAAGCTGGCTGGTGCCGGGGCGTCGCCTGCGCGCCTGCGCGAAGCCACCGAAACCACCCGCCAGCTGCACCAGGCCTATGCGCTGATTCGCGAGCGGCGTGGCTGGCGTTAGCCGCCGCTCATCGCGCTCGGCGCCGCGGCGCGGATATTCAGGCTCAGCCAGCCGCGCAGGCGGCGATACAGTTGTTCCTGCTCGACGCCGCGATTGCCCGGCAGAGCCTTCATCGCCACCTGCACGTAGGTCGGGTGCTTGACCCTCTTGCTGGCCTGCAGGCGCCTGAGCGCGGCCTGGCGGTCGCCGGCCTGGTCCTTGTAATAGAAGTCGCCGGTGGCCAGTTCGAGTTGCGGCACCAGCTCGTCCAGCGGCGGGGAAAAGCCGGCCGGTACGGCGGCGGCCACCAGCAGCAGGTTGTGGATATCTTCCGGCTGGCGTTCGGCCAGGTATTGGGCGGCCCAGTAGGCGCCGCTGCCGTGGCCGAGCAGGACGATGCGGCTGGCCTGCTGCTGGCGGGCGAAGGCGATGCCGGCGTCGATGCGCGCCATCACCCGCTGCGCATGGGCGCTGCGGCGGGCGGCGTCGTCCGCCGCAGGATCGGGCGCGGCGCTGGGCGCCGTCTCGGCTTCGCCGTCGACCGCAGCCTCTGCGGCTGCGCTGGTCGGCGGCTCAGGCAGACGCAGCGGCGGAGCGTCGTGGTCCGGATCGGGCAGGGTCAGGCTCAGGCTGTGCCAGCCGCCATCGGGCAGCTTGCGCCGCAACGGGCCGACGGCGGTGGCGCCGTCGGCGTTTTCCGCATCGCCGGGCAAGAGGATCACCGCGCCACTGGGTTCGCCGACATTGGCCGGCAGCCAGAGGGCGAGGAAGCGCTCGTCGCCGGCCTGCAGCCACTGCTGTTCGCGCTGCTCCAGACGCTGTTCCAGCGCCTGGGCCTCGCTGACGCTGCGCTCGGGCAGTGGAGGGCGAACCTCCTCTGCCGACAGAGAGTTCTCGGCCGGGGAAGGTGTTTCTGCTGTGGCGGGGGGCTCTGCCCATGACTGCAGGGATACGAGCAGGCAAAGACCGGGCAGCAGGCGCGGCGTGCGAAGCATCTGGAACTCTCCGGAACGGTGCTGATTTGTAGCTGAGCCTAATCTGCACTCCGACGCTTGTCAGGCCACTCGGGCTTATCCGGGCAAATACCTGAGCGGGGTGTGGGATCCGCACGCATTGCCGCGGCACGCCAAACAACGTCCTGCCTCGTCTTGCCGTTAGGGCTATGCGAACGCAGGGGCGCGCGGCGAGGCCTTGCCGGGCAATGGGGCGGGAAGCGTTAAGATGGGGCGGCGTCCCACCCTGCCGAGGTACACGATGGAACTAGAAGCTCCCGCCTTCTGCGAGCTGATCAACGCGCTGCATGACGGCGTCTACATCACCGACGCTGCCGGCATAACCCTGATGGTCAACAGCGCCTATGAGCGCCTGACCGGGCTGCGTGGCGAGGATCTGGTCGGCCAGCACATGCAGGCGCTGGTGGAGCAGGGCGTGATCTCGCAGTCGGTGTCCTTGCGCGTGCTCAAGGAAGGCAAGTCACTGTCGCTGATGCAGAGCGTCAGCCAGGGCAAACGCCTGCTGGTCAGCGGCACGCCGATCTTCGCTGCCGATGGTCGGGTGCGCTACGTGGTCAGCACCGTGCGCGACATGACCGAGCTGCTGCGCATGAAGCACGAGCGCGACGAGCTGCAGCAACTCAAGCAGCTGCGCAACAGCACGGCCAAGCTGCATGCCGGGCAGCGTGACGATCTGCTCGATGCCTCCCCGGTTGCCGACAAGCCCGCTTCGGGGCGAGTCTTCATGCAGGCGCGGCAGGTCGCGGCCAGCGACGTGAAGGTGCTGCTGCAGGGTGAGACCGGTGTCGGCAAGACCCTGGTCGCCCAATACATCCACAAGAGCAGCCCGCGCGCGGCGCAGCCGTTTCTGGCGCTGAACTGCGGTGCGCTGCCGGAGAACCTGATCGAGGCCGAGTTGTTTGGCTATGTGCCGGGCGCGTTCACCGGCGCCGGCAGCAAGGGCAAGCGCGGTCTGCTGGAACTGGCGCACCAGGGCACGGTTTTTCTCGATGAGATCGGCGATCTGCCGCTGCCGCTGCAGGTCAAGCTGCTCAAGGTGATCGAGGAGAGCCGCTTCATTCCGGTCGGTGGCCTGGAGTTGAAGGAGGTGGACGTGCGCATCATCACCGCCACCCACCACGACCTGCGCACGATGGTCGCCGAGGGGCGTTTTCGCGCCGACCTCTACTACCGGCTCAACGTGGTGCCGATCCACATCCCGGCCTTGCGCGAGCGCCCCGAGGAAATTCAACCGCTGCTGGACTTTTATCTGAGCGAATTCAACCAGCGTTATGGCCGAGCGCTGAGCTGGGAGCTCGAGGCGCTCGATGCACTGACCGACTACGCCTGGCCCGGCAACATCCGCGAGCTGATCAATCTGGTCGAGCGCCTGGTGGTCACCTGCAGTGGCGAATGCATCGAGCTGTTCGATCTGCCGGAGGAGATGCGCACCGCCCGCAGCGACGCCAGCGAAGACGACCTGTTGCCATTGCGCAAGCAGGTGGAGAACCTCGAGCGGCGCCTCATCCGCCGTGCGCTGATGCAGCACAAGACCACCCGCGAAGCGGCCAAGGTGCTCGGTCTGAGCCAGGCGACGCTGGTGCAGAAGATGAAGCGCTGGGAACAGGGTTGATTGGAAAATGGATCGAAATAGGCTCTTCTGATTGGTTTTCTGATCAAGCGCAGCCCGCAGCGCGCTGTGACAAATCGACGCAAGCCCTCTGTCACGCCACTTTCAGTGAGCTGGCACAGGAATGGCTATGGCAAGCCCCGAACCCGTTCAGCACAACAACGCATAAGGGGCCTGCTGATGAATACTGCCGCATTCAAGATCGCCAACAAGCTGCTGACCGGCCAGGGGGCCGTGGAGCAACTGGCGCTCGAACTGCCTCGACTGAATATCACCAACCCGCTGATCGTTACCGACGCCATCCTGATCAAGTCCGGTACGGTCGAGCATGTCCTCAAGCAGCTCGGCGAGCGCCGCTATGGCATCTATGACGGTGTCGAGCCGGAGCCGGAGATCGCCATCGTCGAAGCCTGCGCCAAGGTCTATCGCGACGGCGGTCACGATGGTCTGATCGGTGTCGGTGGCGGCAGCGCCATCGATATCGCCAAGGCCGTGGCCGGTTACGTGGGGCATGACGGTGCGCTGGAAGAGCTGTTCGGCGTCGATCAGATCAAGCGCAAGGGGCCGCCGCTGATTGCCATCCCGACCACCGCCGGCACCGGTTCGGAAGTGACCAACGTGTCGATCCTCTCCGACAAGCAGGCGCAACTGAAGAAGGGCATCGTCAGCGATTATCTGTTGCCCGACGTCGCCCTGGTCAGCCCGCTGATGACCCTGACCTGTCCGCGCGGCGTGACCGCTGCCAGTGGTGTCGATGCACTGGTACACGCGGTGGAGTCCTACCTGTCGGTCAATGCCTCGCCGATCACCGACGCCCTGGCCATTGGCGCGATCAAGCTGATCGCCAAGGCGCTGCCCAAGGCCTATGCCAACCCGGCGGATCTGGTAGCTCGCGAAGACATGGCTACCGCCAGCCTGATGGCCGGCATGGCCTTCGGCAATGCCGGTGTCGGCGCCGTGCATGCGCTGGCCTATCCGCTGGGCGGGCGCTTCAACATCGCTCATGGCGTCAGCAATGCCTTGCTGCTGCCCTACGTGATGGCCTGGAACAAGCTGGCCTGCGTCGAGCGCATGGCCGAGATCGCTGCTGCTCTCGGTGTGCAAACGCATGGCCTGAGCGACAAGGCCGCCGCCGACCTGGCCGTCGAGGCCATGGCCGAGCTGTGCGCCAGCGTCGACATTCCCAAGGGCATGCGCAGCTTCGGCGTGCCGGAAGACGCCATCCCGGCCATGGCCGAGGAAGCCAGCAAGATCGACCGCCTGATGCGCAACAATCCGCGGCGCCTGACGGCAGGCGATATCGAACAGATCTACCGCGCTGCCTACTGATTACCGCAACGAAGATGAAAGGTCCCAGTGTGCTGGGACCGGCTGAAATACAACTCTAATAAAGTTGGGTGACCCAAATGTCCGAACTGCATCAGCAAGACCTTGGTGTGGAAGCCCCCTACTGGCCGGTGGGGCCATTCAAGGTGCGTCTGCCTTTCATTCATTACCGCTTCGAAGTCTCCGACTACATGCAGGGCCTGCTCATGTGCGCGGTGGATCTGGCGGCGATTCCGCTGATGACCGAATTCCTCGGCATGCCTTTCGAGGTGGCGCTGGCGGTGGTCATACTCAATGGCCTGCTGTACCTGACCCACCACCTGCTGGGCGACCCCGTGGTTCCGGGCTGGATCACCCCGGCGATTCCTCTGTTGATGGCCTACTGCAGCCAGTTTCCGGAGGGCCCGGAGCGGGTGCATGCGCTGATTGCCTTCCAGTTGATGCTGGGCGCGTTCTCTATAGGGCTGGGCATGACGGGCATGGCGCGCAAGGTGGTGTCCTTGGTGCCCTCTGCGCTCAAGGCCGGCATCATCATGGGCGCCGGCCTCAGCGCGGTGGTGACGGTATTCAAGGAGGGCGGTCGTTTCGACAGCTTCCCCTGGACCATTTCCATCGCCATCGGCATCGCCTTCTACCTGGTGTTCTCCATCCATTTCCAGGATCTGAAGAAGCGCAACCGCTTCTGGTGGAACTTCGCCAAGCTCGGCATCTTCCCGATCATTCTGCTGGCGGTGATCGTCGCGCCGATTTTCGGCGAGGCACCCTGGCCCAGCATCGAGTGGGGCATCAGCCAGCCGGACTTCGTCACCCTGTGGAGCGAATACACCGTGTTCGGCCTCGGCATGCCGCCACTGATGATGTTCGTCACTGCCATTCCCACCGTGTTCGCCGCCTATCTGGTGGTCTTCGGCGACGTGCTCGGCGCCAGGGCGATCCTCGGCGAAGCCGACCATGTACGGCGTGACGAGAAGGTCGACTTCAACCCCAACCGCTCGCACCTGATCTTCGGTGGGCGCAATGCCTTCATGAGCATCTTCGGGCCGGACGTGGCCATGTGTGGCCCGCAATGGTCGGCCATGCAGGTGGTGATCACCGAACGCTTCAAGGGCGGCGCCAAAGCGATGAAGTCCATCTACGGCGGCGTCGGCTCGTTCCGTTGGGGCACCAACACCGGTCTGCTGCTGTTGCCGGTGGTGACGCTGGTGCAGCCGATTCTCGGCGTTGCGCTGGCGCTGACCCTGTTGATCCAGGGCTACGTTAGCGTGCGTCTGGGCATCATGGAGGCACGCAGCCAGCGTGACCTGGGCATCGCCGGGGTGATCGGTGCGGTGCTGGCGATCAAGGGCGCCGGCTGGGCTTTCGCCATTGGCGTGGGCCTGTGCGCGCTGATCTATGGGGCACGGATGTTCCGTGGCGAGAACGACCAGACCTTTACCAAGGATCTGCCGCCAGCCGAGTGAGGCCTTTGCAATCCCTAATTCAGCCGAGGGACGATCTCCTCCCTCGGCAGCAGGAGAAAAATCATGCAACTGAACGATCCCGATCTGCTGCGCCACCAGGCCTATATCGACGGCCAGTGGTGCGACGCCAGCAATGGCGATGTGACTGAAATCTTCAACCCCGCCAACGGCAAGTCGCTGGGCTGCGTACCGAACATCGGTGGCGCGCAGACCCGTCAGGCCATCGAGGCGGCGCAGGCTGCCCAACCCGCCTGGCGTGCGCTGACGGCCAAGGAGCGCGCGGCGCGGCTGCGCACATGGTACGAGCTGATGCTGGCCAATCAGGAAGACCTGGCGCGGATCATGACGGCCGAGCAGGGCAAGCCGCTGACCGAGGCGCGCGGTGAGGTGCTTTACGCGGCATCCTTCATCGAGTGGTTCGCCGAGGAAGCCAAGCGTGTCTACGGCGACACCATTCCCGGTCATCAGCCGGACAAGCGCTTGATCGTGACCAAGGAACCCATTGGCGTGACCGCGGCGATCACGCCCTGGAACTTCCCGGCGGCGATGATCACCCGCAAGGCCGGTCCGGCCCTGGCTGCTGGCTGCGCCATGGTGCTCAAGCCGGCGCCGCAGACACCCTTCAGCGCCCTGGCGCTGGCGGTGCTGGCCGAGCGTGCGGGCATTCCGGCCGGGCTGTTCAGTGTGCTGCCGGCCGATGCCGAGCGTTCCCGCGAAGTCGGCGCCGAGCTGTGCGCCAACCCCATCGTGCGCAAGCTGTCGTTCACCGGCTCCACCGGCGTTGGCATCAAATTGATGGAGCAATGTGCGCCGACCCTGAAGAAGCTCTCGCTGGAGCTGGGCGGTAATGCGCCGTTCATCGTCTTCGAGGATGCCGATCTCGATGCTGCGGTCGAAGGTGCGCTGGTGGCCAAGTACCGCAACGCCGGGCAGACCTGCGTCTGTGCCAATCGTCTGTATGTGCACGAGGCCGTCTACGACGCCTTTGCCGAAAAACTGGCCGCGGCCGTGGCCAAACTGCGGGTTGGCCCGGGTGATGAAGCAGGCGTCGTCATTGGCCCGCTGATCGACGGCAATGCCGTGGCCAAGGTGCAGGCTCATCTGGCCGATGCGCTGGAGAAGGGCGCCACGGTGCTGCAGGGCGGCAAGCCGCACGCGTTGGGCGGGCATTTCTTCGAGCCCACGGTCATCGCCGGTGTCACCGCGGATATGCGTGTGGCCCGCGAAGAGACCTTCGGCCCGCTGGCGCCACTGTTTCGCTTCAGTGACGAAGCCGAAGTGGTGCGTCAGGCCAACGACACCGAGTTCGGTCTGGCTGGCTACTTCTATACCCGCGACCTGGGCCGTGCCTTCCGCGTCGCCGAAGCCTTGGAGTACGGCATGGTCGGCATCAACACCGGGCTGATCTCCAACGAAGTGGCGCCATTCGGTGGTATGAAGGCTTCGGGGCTCGGCCGCGAAGGCTCCAAGTACGGCCTGGATGAGTATCTGGAGATCAAGTATCTCTGTCTGGGTATCTGAGTCACTTTGGCGCGCCACCGTCTGGTGGCGCTGCCAGCGGCCGTCTCAACCGTTACAATGCGCGCCACCGTGATTCAGCACTCAGAGGTGCGCCATGCAACCCTTCGCCATCGCCCCGTCGATCCTCTCCGCCGACTTCGCCCGTCTGGGCGAGGAAGTCGACAACGTGCTCGCCGCCGGGGCGGACATCGTTCACTTCGACGTGATGGACAACCACTACGTGCCCAACCTGACCATCGGCCCGATGGTCTGCGCGGCGCTGCGCAAGTACGGCATCACCGCGCCGATCGACGCGCACCTGATGGTCAAGCCGGTGGATCGCATCATCGGCGACTTCATCGAGGCGGGCGCTTCCTATATCACCTTCCACCCGGAAGCGTCCGAGCACATCGACCGTTCACTGCAGCTGATCAAGGCGGGTGGCGCCAAGGCTGGCCTGGTGTTCAACCCGGCCACCCCGCTGGACGTGCTCAAGTACGTGATGGACAAGGTCGACATGATCCTTTTGATGAGCGTCAACCCCGGCTTCGGCGGGCAGAAGTTCATTCCCGCCACCCTGGATAAACTCAAAGAGGCGCGCGCGCTGATCGACGCCAGCGGCCGCGAGATCCGCCTGGAGATCGACGGCGGGGTCAACGTGCAGAACATCCGCGAGATCGCTGCGGCGGGCGCCGACACCTTCGTCGCCGGCTCGGCGATCTTCAACCAGCCGGACTACAAGGCCGTGATCGACGCCATGCGCGCCGAGCTGGCCCAGGTGCGCGGATGAAACCGCTGCGCGCGCTGTGCCGCGGCGAGCTGCCGCGTCTGGTGATGTTCGACCTGGACGGCACCCTGGTGGATTCGGTGCCGGACCTGGCCGCTGCGGTCGACCGCATGCTGGTCGAACTGGGCCGCGAGCCGGCCGGCGTCGATCGCGTACGCGACTGGGTCGGCAACGGCGCGCGGGTGCTGGTGCGCCGTGCCCTGGCCGGCGGCCTGGAGCATGCGGCGGTGAGCGAGGCCGAAGCGGACGCCGCGCTGGCGCGCTTTCTCGATATCTACGCCGACTGCCACCAGCTGACCGCGCTCTATCCGGGCGTGCACGAGCTGCTCGAGGCGCTGAGCACGGCGGCGGTGGAGCTGGCGGTGGTGACCAACAAGCCGGAGCGCTTCGTTGCGCCGCTGCTGGAGCAGGTCGGCCTGGGCGGCTACTTTCGCTGGATAGTCGGCGGCGACACCCTGCCGCAGCAGAAGCCGGACCCGGCCGCGCTGCTGCAGGTGATGCGTCTGGCCGGCGTCAACGCGGCGCAGGCGCTGTTCGTCGGCGACTCGCGCAATGACGTACTGGCGGCGCGCGCCGCCGGCGTGCCCTGCGTGGCGGTGAGCTACGGTTACAACCACGGTCGGCCGATTGCCGAGGAACAGCCGAGTCTGGTGGTCGATAGCCTGGCCGCACTGCTCTGACGGTTGCTTAGGCCGAGCGGCTGCGCTACCGTGGCCGCTCTCCTTATTCCCCCGCCTGTCGAGATCGCACCGTGGTGGTCAGCTGCAAACTCTGGATGAAAGTGATCAAGGCCCTGGCCCGTTGGCGCTGGCGCGCCTGATTTCGTCCGGTCGCCGCGCGCGACCCGTTTGTACCCGACCGTTTTCCCCGAGCCATGAGGCTGATCATGACCCATGAAGAATTCCTGCGTTTAGCCGCCGAAGGCTACAACCGCATCCCCCTGGCCTGCGAAACCCTGGTGGATTTCGACACGCCGCTGTCCATCTACCTGAAACTGGCCGATGCGCCCAACTCCTACCTGCTGGAATCCGTGCAGGGCGGCGAGAAGTGGGGGCGTTACTCGATCATCGGCCTGCCGGCGCGCACCGTCTTGCGCGTGCACGGCCACGACATCCTGGTCAGCACCGACGGCGTCGAGGTCGAGCGTCAGCAGAGTGCCGATCCGCTGGCCTTCGTCGAGCAGTTCAAGGCGCGCTACAAGGTGCCGACCATTGCCGGTCTGCCGCGTTTCAACGGCGGCCTGGTCGGCTACTTCGGCTACGACAGCGTGCGCTACGTCGAGCAGAAGCTGGCCAGCTGCCCCAACCCCGATCCGCTGGGCACGCCGGATATCCTGCTGATGGTCTCCGACGCCGTGGTGGTGTTCGACAACCTGGCCGGCAAGATGCACGCCATCGTCCTCGCCGATCCGGCCGAGCCGGATGCTTTCGAACAGGGCCAGGCACGCCTGGGCGAGATCCTGCGCCAGCTGCGCCAGCCGATCACCCCGCGTCTGGGCGTGGATCTTGGCGCGCCGCCCGGCGCCGAGCCGGCGTTTCGTTCCAGCTACAGCCGTGACGACTACGAGGCGGCGGTCAGTGCGATCAAGGAATACATCCTCGCCGGCGACTGCATGCAGGTGGTGATCTCCCAGCGCATGTCGATCCCGTTCAAGGCCGCGCCCATCGACCTGTACCGCGCGCTGCGCTGCATCAACCCGACGCCCTACATGTACTTCTTCAACTTCGGCGACTTCCACGTGGTCGGCTCCTCGCCGGAGGTACTGGTGCGGGTCGAGGACGGCCTGGTCACCGTGCGCCCGATCGCCGGCACCCGCCCGCGCGGCGCCAATGAAGAAGCCGACCTGGCGCTGGAAGAGGACCTGCTGTCCGACGCCAAGGAGATCGCCGAGCACCTGATGCTGATCGACCTGGGCCGCAACGACACCGGCCGCGTGTCGCAGATCGGCTCGGTCAAGCTCACCGAGAAGATGGTCATCGAGCGCTATTCCAACGTCATGCACATCGTCTCCAACGTCACCGGCCAGCTCAAACCCGAGCTGTCGGCGATGGACGCGCTGCGCGCCATCCTGCCGGCCGGCACCCTGTCCGGGGCGCCGAAGATCCGCGCCATGCAGATCATCGACGAGCTGGAACCGGTCAAACGCGGCGTCTATGGCGGCGCGGTCGGCTACTACGCGTGGAACGGCAATATGGACACCGCCATCGCCATTCGCACCGCGGTGATCAAGGACGGCGAGCTGCACGTGCAGGCCGGTGCCGGCATCGTCGCCGACTCGGTGCCCGCCCTGGAGTGGGAAGAAACCCTGAACAAGCGCCGCGCCATGTTCCGCGCCGTCGCCCTTGCCGAACAGACCGCCGAATAAGGGGAGCGTGACATGCTGCTGATGATCGATAACTACGACTCCTTCACCTACAACGTGGTGCAGTACCTCGGCGAGCTGGGTGCCGAGGTGCACGTGATCCGCAACGACGAGCTGACCATTGCCGAGATCGAGGCGTTGCAGCCCGAGCGCATCGTGGTCTCGCCCGGTCCCTGTACGCCGACCGAGGCGGGTGTGTCCATCGAGGCCATCCTGCATTTCGCCGGCAAGCTGCCGATTCTCGGCGTCTGCCTCGGCCACCAGAGCATCGGCCAGGCCTACGGCGGCGACGTGGTGCGCGCGCGCCAGGTGATGCATGGCAAGACCAGCCCGGTGTTCCACGAGGACAAGGGCGTGTTCGCCGGCCTCAACAAGCCGCTCACCGTGACCCGCTATCATTCCTTGGTGGTCAAGCGCGAAACCCTGCCGGACTGCCTGGAAATCACCGCCTGGACCCAGCATGACGACGGCTCGGTCGACGAGATCATGGGCCTGCGCCACAAGACCCTGAACATCGAGGGTGTGCAGTTCCATCCCGAATCCATCCTCACCGAGCAGGGCCACGAACTGTTCGCCAACTTCCTCAAGCAGACCGGAGGCGTGCGCGCATGAATATCAAGGAAGCCCTGGGCCGCATCGTCGCCCAGCTCGACCTGAGCACCGAGGAAATGCAGGACGTGATGCGCGAGATCATGACCGGGCAGTGCACCGACGCGCAGATCGGCGCCTTCCTCATGGGCATGCGCATGAAGAGCGAGACCATCGACGAGATCGTCGGCGCGGCCAGCGTCATGCGTGAGCTGGCCGCGCCGGTGGTGATCGACGCCGAGCGCCTGGTCGACACCTGCGGCACCGGCGGTGACGGCATGAACATCTTCAACGTCTCCACCGCCGCGGCCTTCGTCGTCGCCGCGGCCGGCGGCAAGGTGGCCAAGCACGGCAACCGCGCGGTCTCCGGCAAGAGTGGCAGCGCCGATCTGCTGGAAGCCGCCGGCGTCTACCTGGGGCTCAAGCCCGAGCAGGTGGCGCGCTGTGTCGAAGGCGTGGGCGTCGGTTTCATGTTCGCGCCGTCCCATCACGGGGCGATGAAGCACGCCATCGGCCCGCGTCGCGAGCTGGGCCTGCGCACCCTGTTCAATATGCTCGGCCCGATGACCAACCCGGCCGGTGCCAGGCATCAGGTGATCGGCGTGTTCAGCCAGGCGCTGTGCCGGCCGATGGCCGAGGTGCTGCAGCGTCTGGGCAGCCAGCACGTGCTGGTGGTGCACGCGCAGGACGGCCTGGACGAGATCAGCCTGGCCGCGCCGACCTTCGTCGCCGAGCTCAAGGACGGCGTGGTCAGCGAGTACCGCATCCAGCCCGAGGACTTCGGCATCAAGAGCCAGAGCCTGATCGGCCTGACCGTCGACAACGCCCAGCAGTCGCTGGAGCTGATCCGCGATGCGCTGGGCCGGCGCAAGACCGACAACGGCCAGAAGGCCGCCGACATGATAGTGCTCAACGCCGGCGCCGCGCTCTACGCCGCCGACCATGCCAGCAGCCTGCGCGAAGGTATGCAGCTGGCTCACGACGCCCTGCACACCGGGCTGGCGCGGGAGAAGCTGGAGGAGCTGGTGTCCTTTACCGCAGTATTCAAACAGGAGAACGAAGGGTGAGCGTGCCAACCGTACTGGAGAAGATCGTCGCCCGTAAGTTCGAGGAAGTGGCGGCGCGTCGCGCCCAGGTCAGTTTCGCCGAGATCGAGCGCGCCGCGCGTAGCGCCGATGCGCCGCGCGGCTTCGCCCGTGCGCTGCTCGAGCAGGCCGCGCGCAAGCAGCCGGCGGTGATCGCCGAGATCAAGAAGGCCTCGCCGAGCAAGGGCGTGTTGCGCGCCGACTTCGTGCCGGCCGATATCGCCCGCAGCTACGAGGCCGGCGGCGCCACCTGCCTGTCGGTGCTCACCGATATCGACTTCTTCCAGGGCGCCGATGCGTACCTGCAGCAGGCCCGCGCGGCCTGTGCGCTGCCGGTGATCCGCAAGGACTTTATGGTCGATCCCTACCAGATCGTCGAGGCCCGCGCCCTCGGCGCCGACTGTGTACTGCTGATCGTCGCCTGCCTGGACGACGGACGCATGGCCGAGCTGGCCGCGGTGGCCAAGGACGTCGGCCTCGACGTGCTGGTCGAGGTGCATGACGGCGACGAGCTGGAGCGCGCGCTGAAGACCCTGGACACGCCGCTGGTGGGCATCAACAACCGCAACCTGCATAGCTTCGAGGTGTCCCTGGAAACCACCCTGGACCTGCTGCCGCGCATTCCGCGCGAGCGCCTGGTGGTGACCGAGAGCGGCATACTCAACCGCGCCGACGTCGAGCTGATGGAGATCAACGAGGTCTACGCCTTCCTGGTCGGCGAGGCCTTTATGCGCGCCGAGAGCCCGGGCGGCGAACTGCAGCGCCTGTTCTTCCCCGAGCGCGGGCGGCCGGCGGTGATCGGCAAGGATCCCGATTGACACCCGCGTGCATAAAAAAGCCGGCATCCCTGCCGGCTTTTTTATACGCGCTGTTTTTCAGCGGGTGCCGAAGACCACCATGGTCTTGCCCTTGACGTGGACCAGGCCCTGTTCCTCCAGGGCCTTGAGCACGCGGCCGACCATCTCCCGCGAGCAGCCGACGATGCGGCCGATTTCCTGGCGGGTGATCTTGATCTGCATGCCGTCCGGGTGGGTCATGGCGTCCGGCTGCTTGCACAGGTCGAGCAGGGTGCGGGCGACGCGGCCGGTGACGTCGAGGAAGGCCAGGTCGCCGACCTTGCGCGTGGTATTGCGCAGGCGTTCGGCCATCTGGCTGCCGAGGGCGTAGAGGATGTCCGGGTCCTGCTGGGTCAGTTCGCGGAACTTGGCGTAGCTCAGCTCCGCCACTTCACATTCGGTCTTGGCGCGTACCCAGGCGCTGCGTTCCTTCTCCGCGCCGTCCTTCTCGAACAGGCCCATCTCGCCGAAGAAGTCGCCGGCGTTGAGGTAGGCGATGATCATTTCGCGGCCATCGTCGTCTTCGATCAGGATGGTGACCGAGCCCTTGACGATGAAGAACAGGGTTTCGCAGCGGTCGCCCGCATAGATGATGGTGCTTTTCGCCGTGTAACGGCGGCGGTGACAGTGTGCGAGGAGCTTGTCGAGGTTCTTGATTTTAGGTGTAAGGGTAATAGCGACCATGCCCGAGTCCCGAATATAAAAAAGATAAGCCTTTGTCCAACAGGCAATTTCTTATTGGTTATCCGTACCAGTGTGCCAGCAATCCGGCGCCAGCTTAACAGACATACTATGACCAGGGCGTATTTTGCGACCTGGCTAACATAACGCCGGGGAACTTTAGCGCGCTGGCCGCCCATCGGTTCGCTCGGCGCCTGTGCTAACCTGCGAATCTTTGCAACCGAGGGAGTCTGGATCGATGAAAGCGCGTGTGCAGTGGGCCGGCGAAGCCCTGTTTCTCGGCGAGTCCGGCAGCGGCCATGCCGTGGTGATGGACGGCCCGCCGGAAGCCGGTGGCCGCAACCTGGGCATCCGCCCGATGGAGATGCTGCTGGTCGGTCTCGGCGGTTGCAGCAACTTCGACGTGGTCAGCATCCTGCGCAAGTCGCGCCAGCCGGTGGAGAGCTGCGAGGTGTTCCTCGACGCCGAGCGCGCCGGCGAGGAGCCCAAGGTGTTCACCAAGATCCACCTGCATTTCGTGGTCAAGGGCCGCGGGCTGAAAGAGGCCCAGGTCAAGCGCGCGGTGGAGCTGTCGGCGGAGAAGTACTGCTCGGCCTCGATCATGCTCGGCCGTGCCGGGGTGGCTATCAGCCATGACTACGAAATCATCGAGCTGGGCTGAATCGCTTCGCTGCAAACGACAAGGGCGCCAATCGGCGCCCTTGTCGTTCAGATGCGATAGGTGCTCTTGGTCATCACCTTGGACAGCAGGGTCATGCCCAGCTTGACCGGTGCGGGAAAACGCAGGCCGCCGGCGTCCAGGGCGCTGTCGGCGTGCTGCTGCTCGTCGATGCGCATCTGCTGGAGAATTGCCCGCGACTTGGCGTCACGCTCGGGAATCTGCTCCAGATGCTCGTCCAGGTGCTTGCACACCTGATCCTCGGTGGCGGCGACGAAGCCCAGGCTGACCTTGTCGCTGACCAGCCCGGCCACCGCGCCGACGCCGAACGACAGGCCATAGAACAGCGGGTTGAGCAGGCTCGGCTGGCTGCCGAGCTCGCGGATGCGCTGCTCGCACCAGGCCAGGTGATCGATCTCCTCATCGGCGGCCTGCTCCATGGCGCTGCGCACCTGCGGCAGCTTGGCGGTCAGCGCCTGACCCTGGTACAGCGCCTGGGCGCAGACCTCGCCGGTGTGGTTGATGCGCATCAGCCCGGCGATATGGCGGGTTTCCTCGCTGGACAGTTCGGCCTCGTTCTCCACGATGGCCGGCGAGGGACGGCTCGACGCGCCGCTGAACGGCAGCAGGGTGCGCAGGGCGGCATCGGCCTGCAGCAGCAGGCGGTCGACTGGGGAGTACTGGCGTTCGCTGGCCATGGGGCACCTCCGGGGAACACGAAGGCGCCAGTTTACTGCAAAGCGCGGCGGCGAGTGCGCCTCGCCGCCGCGACCGACTGGCGCATCAGCCCGGCGGCCAGTGCAGCTGGCGCTGGCCGAGCACGTGCATATGGATGTGGCCGACGGTCTGTCCGCCCAGCTCGTTGCAGTTCATCACCAGGCGAAAGCCCTCGGCGCAGCCCTGCTCGCTGGCCAGCTGCTGGGCGGTGTACAGCAGGTGGCCGGCCAGCGCCTTGTCGGTTTCGGTGAGGTCGGTGAGGGTGGCGATGTGGCGCTTGGGGATCACCAGAAAATGCACCGGCGCCTGCGGGCCGATATCGTGGAAGGCGACGAGCTGATCGTCCTCGTAGAGCTTGCGCGCCGGAATCTCACCGGCGACGATCTTGCAGAACAGACAGTCCATGGGCAGGCTCCCGAGCCATTGCTGGAAGCCCTGAGTTTAATCGCGTGCGCCAAAGCCGGCCAATCGGCGGCGCGCCCACAAGGAGCGGCGGTGAAGAACGATATCCACGATCTCGGCCTGGTGCTGGATTCCAAGGTCAAGCTGGTCGTCATCGAGTCCTGGGACGAGCTGCGCGTGCTGGAAACCCTGACCAGCCTGGCGGTCAAGCGCGGTCTCGGCCTGCACACCTGGTCGGTGACCGAGGGCCTGCAGCGCCTGGGTTTCGGCGGCGCGCCGCTGGGCGAGGAGGCGAGCCTGGAGCCGGAGGCGGCGTTGAAGCTGATCAAGGCCGATCAGCAGCCGAACCTCTACGTGATGTGCGACCTGCATCCGTATCTGCAGGACAATCCCCGCCTGGTGCGCCTGCTCAAGGAGATCGCCATGAGCGAGGCGGCGCACAAGCCGACCCTGGTGCTGGTGTCCCACGCGCTCAGGCTGCCGGCCGAGGTGCAGCGCCATGCCGCGCGCTTCAGCCTGGCATTACCGTCGGAAGATGAGCTGCTGAGCATCGTCCGCGACGAGGCCACGCGCTGGAGCGAGCGCAACCGCGGCGCGCGGGTGCGCACCGACAACCGCACCCTGCAGCAGGTGGTGAAGAACCTGCGCGGCCTCAGCCACGCCGAGGCGCGGGCGCTGGCGCGCAACGTGATCTGCGACGACGGCGCGATCACCCAGGAAGACATCCCCGAACTGAACAAGACCAAGTTCCAGCTCCTGGATCTGGAGGGCGTGCTCAGTTTCGAGTACGACACCGCGCGCTTCGCCGACGTCGGCGGCCTGCTCAACCTCAAGCGCTGGCTGGCCGAGCGCCAGGTCGGCTTTCTCGAGGGCAAGGGCGTCGATGCGCCCAAGGGGGTGTTGCTGGTCGGCGTGCAGGGTGGCGGCAAGAGCCTGGCGGCCAAGGCGGTGGCCGGGCTCTGGGGCCTGCCGTTGCTGCGCCTGGATTTCGCCTGCCTGTACAACAAGTTCTTCGGCGAGACCGAGCGCAACCTGCGCGAGGCGCTGCGCCTGGCCGAGCAGATGGCGCCCTGCGTGCTGTGGATGGACGAGGTGGAGAAGGGCCTGGCCAGCGGCGACCACGACGGCGGCGTCAGCCAGCGCGTGCTCGGCACCCTGCTGACCTGGATGGCCGAGCGCAAGGCGCCGGTGTTCGTCGTCGCCACCGCCAACGCCATCGACCGCCTGCCGCCGGAGCTGGTGCGCAAGGGCCGCTTCGACGAGCTGTTCTTCGTCGACCTGCCCGCTGCCGAGGTGCGCGCGGAGATCTTCCGCATCCACCTGCAGCGCCGCGAGCTGGAGCCTGGCGCCTTCGACCTGGCGCAGCTGGCCGCGGCCAGCGCGGGATTTTCCGGGGCGGAGATCGAGCAGGCGGTGGTCAGCGCCCTGTATGCCGCTCAGGCGCAGCAGCAGGCAGTGGATCAGGCGCTGCTGCTGCACGCGCTGCAAGGCACGGCGCCGCTGTCGGTGGTGATGGCCGAGCAGCTCGCGGCGCTGCGCCGCTGGGCTGATGGGCGCACGGTCAACGCCGGCTGAGAACCTGCTCACGATCTGCTGCGCGTCGGCTAAACGGCGTTGAAAACAGCCTCGGAATGCTCATTTACTTTCGTAAACTCCGCTTCCTCGGCCGCTTTCGCCGCTGTTTATCTCTAGCTCGCGAGATCGGGAGCAGGTTCTGGGGCTGCTCAACCGCGGGTGAAGGGCCGGGTCAGCCGCCCGCTGAGTTTGCGCACCAGCCAGCGCGGCGCCAGGCGTGGGCTCAGCGTCAGCAGCCGGTTGCGCCAGCCAGGGACGATGATGGCGCGGTTCTTCTCCAGCGCGCGCACCGCGAGCAGCGCCACTTCCTCGGCGCTCATCAGCAGCTTGCTGGCGTCCAGAAGGGCGGCGTTCATCTGCGCACTGCGGAAGAAGGCGCTGCGCGTCGGCCCCGGGCACAGCACCGAGACGCGCACGCCCTGCTCGCGCAGTTCTTCGCGCAGCGCCTCGGAGAAATGCAGCACATAGGCCTTGCTGGCGTAGTAGCTGCTCATCCAGGGGCCGGGCTGGAAGGCGGCGATCGAGGCGACGTTGAGGATCTGCCCACCGCCCTGTTCGGCCATGCGCTGGCCGATGGCGTGGCACAGCCGGGTCAGGGCCAGTACGTTGACTTCCAGCTGTTCCAGCTCGCGGCCCCAGTCCTGTTCGAGGAAGGGCCCGGCGCAGCCGAGGCCGGCGTTGTTCACCAGCAGATCGATGCGCCACTGGCCCTGTTCCAGTTCGAGCAGCAGGCCGGACAGTTGCAGCGGTTCGCTGAGGTCGCAGAGGCGAAACAGCACCTCGACGCCGAAGCGCTGGGCCAACTCGCAGGCGATGCTTTCCAGGGCGTCGCGGCGCCGCGCCACCAGGATCAGGTTGCGCCCGCGGCGCGCCAGGGCTTCGGCCAGGGCCAGGCCGATGCCGCTGGAGGCGCCGGTGATCAGTGCATAACTGGGCATGGCGCGGGGTCACTGTCCCTGCATTTCGGCGGCGCGCTCGACGTAGCTCTGGTACTGCGGAATGGCGATGGCGGCGAGGATGCCGCTGATCGGCACCAGCAGGCACAACCAGGCCAGCAGCTTGACCGCGGTGCTGTTGGGCGGCGGCGGCGGGCCGAAGCGGTTGACCCCCTGGTTGCCGGGAACGATGAACATCAGCAGGGCGAACACGCCGCCGACCAGGGGGATGAAGTTGATCAGCCACAGCCAGCCGGACCAGCCGATATCGTGCAGGCGCTGCACGCCGAAGCAGATACTCAGCACCATCATGGCCAGGCCGGCGGCCACCAGCAGCACCATGCCCAGGGCATCGGACAGCGCGGCGGCGCCCATGCCCAGCAGCAGCACCGGCAGCGCGCAGAGGAACATGGCCATGCTCCAGCCCAGGTAGCGCACCCGGCCGATCCGGCCGTTGACGCCGAATGCCTTGAGCTCGCCGAATTGCGGCAGTTGCTCGGCGACGTCGGCCTGCGGCGGTGCGTAGGGCGAGGCGCTGGCGGGCGCTGGCGTCGGCTGGCTCATGGCGCTCAGTTGCGCCTGACGGGCGAGATACTTCTCGACGATGATGCCGCAGGCCGCGCACTCGTCCGCCTGGGGTTGCCGATGGCCGCACTTGGGACAGCTCATGCCGGCGGCGGTATCGGTCGGTGCGGCATCCGCCTCGGCGTGGTCGTCGGTAGACACCAGGCTCAGGCTGGCGGCCTGGTCCAGCTCCTTGCGCACCTTGGCGCCGGCCTTGTGCAGGGCGCTGAGGTACTGGTCGGCCTCGTTTTCCCCGAGGTCGCGCTTGAGGGCCACCTGGGCGCCGCTGAACAGGCCGTTGATGCGCGCCATATCGCTCTTGAACAGGCGGGCGAGGTTGTCCTTCACCGACTCCAGCGTCATCTCGGGCATCAGTTCGCCGTCGAACACTATCTTGTAGCGCGGTTGATTCATGCGAGCTTCCTTGTCTGCGGGAAGTGGAGGTCAGCTAAGCCTAGAGTGCCGACAGGCCAATACACAAGCGGCCTGCGCCGCAGTTCGCGCCGGTCTTTCAGCCGCCGGGCAGGGCGGCCCAGCGTCCGACCAGGCGGCCGCCTCGCAGCAGCTGCAGTTCGCCGAAGTCGCCGAGCAGGCCCTCGCTGACCGCCGGGCGCAGAAAGACCCAGTCGTCTGTGCTCAGGCCGCTGGCGGCACTGCCGATCAGGCGTTCCTGGTTGGCGCTGCGGCCGTATAGCGAGTCGTAGGCGAGGCCGGGCGGCGATACCGGCGTCGCCGGCCAGCGGCCGCCTTGGAGGTAGTAGGCGCGCTGGCGATTGCGGTTCCAGGCGGCGAGCAGCGGTTGCGCCGCGTGCAGGAAGGGCAGGGCGCCGTCGACCGCCTTGAGCACCGGGCTGGCGATCCACAGTGCCGCTTGGTGCTGCTCCAGCAGCGGCGTATCGAAGTCGCCCGGCTTGAGCAGGGCCGAGCCGAGGGCAACTTCGCCGAGCGGGCTGTCCAGTCGGCTGTGCAGGGCGTAGGTCAGGCTGCCGCCGCCGTTGAGCAGCGGCTTCGCCGGCCACAGCTCGGTAAAGCCTCGCGCCACCGCGACGAACTCGCGATAGCGCGCGTTGGCCTGGGCGAACGCACGCTCCTGGCTCAGCCAGGGCGGGGCGTGGGCGACCTGGGCGTCGTAGCCCATCAACCCCTGCAGCTGGAGCTGCCCCGGTTGCCGGCGCAGCCGTTGCAGGGTCTGGCCCAGCGCCTGAGGATCGGCGAAGCCGCCGCGGGCCAGGCCGATATCGATTTCCAGGGCGATGCGCAGTGGTTGCCCCAGCGCCCTGGCCAGCTCGGCGTACTGGCTCAGGCGCGCCTCGCTGTCGATCAGCCAGGTCAGCTGGCGCGCGGGGTCGAAGCCCAGGTGCTGCGGCAGCTGGCGATAGAAGTTCAGCGCCGCCTGTGCCGGCAGCGGCTTGCCCAGCAGCAGGTCGGCCTGCGGAAAGCTGCGCGCCAGCTGGTTCAGCTGCGGCTGGTGGAACGCCATGAAGCGCTGGGTGCGCAGGCGCTTGGCCAGGTAGTCGAGCAGCCCGGCGCTGGCCAGCGACTTGGCCACCAGACGCAGCGCCAAGCGCTCGGGCAGCCGCTGGGCGAGCAGTTCGGCGTTGGCGTCGAGGCGATCCAGATCGAGCAGCAGCGACGCAATACCGTTGCCTTCGGCGTGCATGAGGCGGTTGAGGCCGGCGAAATAGGCGTCGTGCACCTGGCCGCGGTCGCGCGGCCGCAGCGCCCAGGCCCCGAGCAGGCCGAGGGCGGCGAGGCCGAGCAGCTGGCGGCGTTTCATCGCGGCCAGCGTTGCCCCAGCCTGCCGGCCTGCTGCAAGGCGGCACGGTACTCGCCGTCCAGGCGCGCCACCAGTTCGCCGACCGCGGGCAGGTCGTCGATGCCGCCGACGCCCTGGCCGGCCGACCACACGGTCTTCCAGGCCTTGGCCTCGTCGTCCACCGGCTTGAGTTTTTCGCCGTAGTTGATGTCGGCCTTGTTCTGCAGCTGCTTCAGGTCGTAGCCGGCCTGCTCCAGGCTCTGGCGCATGAAGCTGGCCGGCACCCCGGAGACCGCCGGGGTGTGGACGATATCGGCGGCGTGGGCGCCGAGGATCATGCGCTTGTAATCGTCGGAGGCGTTGCTCTCCTGACTGGCGATAAAGCGCGTGCCCATGTAGCCCAGGTCGGCGCCGAGCAGTTGCGCGGCGAGCAGCTCGTGGCCGTGGTTGAGGCAGCCGGACAGCAGCAGGGTCTTGTCGAAGAACTGGCGGATCTCGGCGAGCAGGGCGAAGGGACTCCAGGTGCCGGCATGGCCGCCGGCGCCGGCGGCGACCGCGATCAGCCCGTCCACGCCGGCTTCGGCGGCTTTTTCCGCATGACGGCGGGTGGTCACGTCGTGGAACACCAGGCCGCCGTAGCCGTGCACCGCATCCACCACTTCCTTCACCGCGCCGAGGCTGGTGATGACGATGGGCACGCGACGCTCGACGCAGATCGCCAGGTCCGCCTGCAACCGCGGGTTGCTGTGATGGACGATCAGGTTGACGGCGTAGGGCGCGGCGTCGGCGCTCAGGCTGGCCTGGATTTCGTCGAGCCAGGCGCGAAAACCGGCGCTTTCCCGTTGATTGAGCGCGGGAAAGCTGCCGACTATGCCGGCGTTGCAGCAGGCGCCGACCAGCGCCGGGTTGGACACCAGAAACATCGGCGCGGCGATCAGCGGCAGGCGCAGGCGTTGTTCGAGCAGGGCGGGCAGGGACATGACGGATTCCTCAGAAGGGGCGGACGACGACCAGAACGACGATACCCAGCAGCGCCAGCACCGGCGCCTCGTTGAACCAGCGGTAGAACACGTGGCTACGGGTGTTCTCGCCGCGGGCGAAACGCTTGAGCTGGGCGCCGCACAGGAGCTGATAGACCACCAGCGCGATCACCAGGGTGAGCTTGGCGTGCAGCCAGCCCTGGGCGAAGTAGTAGCCGGGGTTGAGGCTCAGCAGCCAGATGCCGAGGCCCAGGGTGGCGACCATCGAGGGCATCATGATGCCGCGATAGAGCTTGCGCTCCATGGTGCAGAAACGCTCGTGGCTGGCGGCATCCGTGCTCATGGCGTGGTAGACGAACAGCCGCGGCAGATAGAACAGGCCGGCGAACCAGCAGACCATGGCGACGATGTGCAGAGCCTTGAGCCACAGATAGAGCATTGCCGATCCTCGGGCAGAAAATGTCCTCGATAGTAGAGGCAGGCGACGGCCTGCGTCACCTGCGCGGTTGGAGCTTGGCCGATGCGGCTTTATCATCGGCACCTTTCCAATGGTTTTTGCAAAGGGGCATGTGATGATCAAGGTCGGTATCGTCGGCGGCACGGGCTACACCGGTGTCGAACTGCTGCGTCTGCTGGCGCAGCACCCGCAGGCGGAGGTGGCGGTGATCACTTCGCGCTCCGAAGCCGGCCTGCGCATCGACGAGATGTACCCCAACCTGCGCGGGCACTACCCGGAGCTGGCCTTCAGCGTGCCCGACGTCGCCACCCTGGGCGCCTGCGACGTGGTGTTCTTCGCCACCCCGCACGGCGTCGCCCATGCTCTGGCCGGCGAACTGCTGGCCGCCGGCACGCGGGTGATCGACCTGTCCGCCGACTTCCGCCTGCAGGACGCCGAGGAGTGGGCCAAGTGGTACGGCCAGCCGCACGGTGCCCCGGAGCTGCTGGCCGAGGCGGTGTACGGCCTGCCCGAGGTCAACCGCGAGGCGATCAAGGGCGCGCGCCTGATCGCCGTGCCCGGCTGCTACCCGACCGCCACCCAGCTCGGTCTGATCCCGCTGCTGGAAGCCGGCCTGGCCGACAGCGCCAGCCTGATCGCCGACTGCAAGAGCGGCGTCAGCGGCGCCGGGCGCGGCGCCAGCGTCGGTTCGCTGTTCTGCGAAGCCGGCGAAAGCATGAAGGCCTACTCGGTCAAGGGCCACCGCCACCTGCCGGAGATCCGCCAGGGTCTGCGCCTGGCCGCCGGTGGCGAGGTCGGCCTGACCTTCGTGCCGCACCTGACGCCGATGATCCGCGGCATCCACGCCACCCTCTATGCGCGCGTGGCCGACACTGCGGTCGACCTGCAGGCGCTGTTCGAGCAGCGTTACGCCAATGAGCCTTTCGTCGACGTGATGCCGACCGGCAGCCATCCGGAGACCCGCAGCGTGCGCGGCGGCAACGTTTGCCGCATCGCCGTGCACCGGCCGCAGGGCGGCGAGCTGGTGGTGGTGCTGTCGGTGATCGACAACCTGGTCAAGGGCGCCTCCGGTCAGGCGGTGCAGAACATGAACATCCTCTTCGGCCTCGACGAGCGCCTCGGCCTGTCGCACGCGGCCCTGCTGCCGTGACACCGGGCTGGGAGGTCCGCGTCAGCGACCCGCGCCGCGAACGCCGGCGCCGCGTCCTGCTGCTCCTGTTGCTGCTGAGCGTGCCGCTGGCCTTTGTCCTCGGCCTGTGGTGGGGCGAGCGGCAGACACAGGCCGAGCAGGCCGAGGTCCAGGCCCAGCTCACCCGCCTGGCCGAACAGGAGCAGGAGCTGGAGTTGCTGCGCCAGCGCCTGGCGGTGGTCGACAGCAGCGAGAAGGTCACCCAGCAGGCCATGGAGCAGAACCGCCGTACCATCAAGCTGCTCGAGGAGCAGATCTTCAAGCAGCAACAGGACCTGGCCTTCTACAAGGGCGTGCTGGCGCCTGCCAGTCGTCGCGAAGGCCTGCGCATTCGCGCCTTTGAGCTGCAGGCCACGGACGTCCCGCGGCGTTTCCGCTACAAATTGCTGCTGAGCCGGGTCGGCACGGGCGACGAGCCGCTGCAAGGGCAGCTGCGCGTCACCATCGAGGGGCGACAGGGCGGCAAGGATGTCAGTCTGGAACTGTCGGCGCTGTCCGACGAAGTGGGCGAGGCGGCGATTCCCTTCTCCTTCAAACACTTCCAGTCCTTCCCCGAAGCCGGACGCTTCGCCGAACTGGAGCTGCCGGAAGGCTTCGAGCCGCGTCAGGTCAAGGTTCGCGCCGAGGTCAAGGGCGACAAGCCGCTGGACCGTACATTCGAATGGATTGATGAGGAGTGACATCCGCCAATGTGGAATAAAGACAAGGCCAAGCCCGACTTGCAGCGTTTCAGCGGCAAAACCAGCCTGATCGCCGCCGGTGCCGAACTGGTGGGCGATATGCGTTTTCAGGGGGCGGTACAGGTGGATGGTCGGGTCACCGGCAATCTGCTGGCCAGCGAGGGGCTGGTGCGGGTGAGCGTCGGCGGCCTGGTTGAAGGCGAGGTGCGCGCCCCCCATATAGTGATCGACGGCGAGGTGAGCGGCGATGTGTTCGCCAGCGGCCATCTGGAGCTGGGCGCGCGCTCGCGGGTGCGCGGCAACCTGCATTACAGCCTGATGGAAATGGCCATGGGCGCGCAGATCGAAGGCCGGCTGTGCCATGTGAAGGACGGCGTGCGGCCGTTGGAGCTGCCCGAAACGCTGGACACCGAGCAATAGTTGACCAATTTTCTAGGGCAAGCGGATAATGCACGCCCAACGCAGTATGGCGCATGGCGCCGGGAGTCACAGCATGAGCGTCGAAACCTTCACCCCCGCCCCTTTGCACTTCACCCAGGGTGCGGCCAGCAAGGTGAAGACCCTGGTCGATGAAGAGGGCAACCCGCGTCTGAAACTGCGCGTGTTCGTCACGGGCGGCGGCTGCTCGGGCTTCCAGTACGGCTTCACCTTCGACGAGGACGTGGCCGAGGACGACACCATAGTCGAGCGCGAAGGCGTCAGCCTGGTGGTCGATGCCATGAGTTTCCAGTACCTGGCAGGTTCCGAAGTCGACTATCAGGAAGGTCTGGAAGGTTCGCGCTTCGTGATCAAGAACCCCAACGCCACCACCACCTGCGGCTGCGGTTCGTCGTTCTCGATCTGAAGTTTTCGCAGGATGACAAACGCCGCGCTCGAAGCGCGGCGTTTTCGTTTCAAGCCGGATAGATGGCGCCGAGGATGCGCAATCCTTTCGCGCCGGTAACGCTCGGGCGGTTGCCTGGAATGCCTTCCAGCGCGCAGTGGGCCAGCCAGGCGAAGGCCATGGCTTCGACCCAGTCCGGATCGACGCCCTGAGCGGCGGTGCTGCTCACTTCGGTGTCCGCCAGCAGCTCGCTCAAGCGCTGCATCAGGCAGGCGTTGTGCGCGCCGCCACCGCATACCAGCAGCGCGTCGGTACGGCCCTGCGCGCTGCGCAGGGCGCCGACTATGCTGCGCACGGTCAGCTCGACCAGGGTCGCCTGCACGTCCTCGGCGGCCAGCGGCGGCAGTGCTTGCAGATGGCCAAGCAGCCAGGCGAGGTTGAACAGCTCGCGGCCGGTGCTCTTGGGGCCTTGTGTCGCGAAGAAGGGATCGCTCAGTAGCCGGTTCAGCAACTCGGGGTGCACCCTGCCGCTGGCCGCCCAGGCGCCATCGCGGTCATAGGCGAGGCCCTGGCAGTGCTGAATCCAGGCGTCGAGCAGGATGTTGCCCGGGCCGCTGTCGAAGCCCAGCACGTCCTGCCCGGGCGAGAGCAGGCTGAGGTTGCTGAAGCCGCCGACGTTAAGCACCGCGATATGTCGTGCGCTATCGCCGAACAGTGCCTGGTGGAAGGCCGGTACCAGCGGGGCGCCCTGGCCGCCGGCGGCAACGTCGCGACGGCGGAAGTCGGCGACCACGCCGATAGCAGTCAGCTCGGCGAGCAGGGCGGGGTTGCCGATCTGGATGGTGAAACCGCGTGCCGGCTCATGGCGCACAGTCTGGCCGTGGCTGCCGATGGCGCGAATCTGTTGCGGAGTCAGGTTCTGCTGCTGCAGAAGCTCATTGATGGCGGCGGCGGCCAGTTCGACCCACTGTTGTTCGGCCATCGCCGCGCGTGCCAGCTCGTCGGCGCCCGAGGCGCACAATGCCAGCAGTTCGCTGCGTAGCCGATCCGGCATGGGCCGGTAGAGGGTGGCGAGCAGGCGCGTGTGCTGCTCTTGCTCGATCAGCGCGATGTCCAGTCCGTCCAGGCTGGTGCCGGACATCACGCCGAGATAGAGAGGCATGGCTTAGCGCTGGTTGGCGGCCAGCATGGTGGCCTTTTCCTGGTCCATGCGCGCCATCAGCGGTTTGCTCAGTTGCATGAAGCGTTGCTTCTCGCTGGCGGCGATTGGGTCGGCCATCGGCAGCTTCTGGCTCAGCGGGTCGACGTGCACACCGTTGACCTGGAATTCATAGTGCAGGTGCGGTCCGGTGGACAGGCCAGTGGTGCCGATATAGCCGATGATCTGCCCCTGCTTGACGGTGCTGCCATTGCGGATGCCCTTGGCGAAACCCTGCATGTGGGCGTAGAGGGTGCGGTAGCGCTGGCCGTGCTGGATGATCACGGTGTTGCCGTAGCCGCCGTGACGGCCGGCCAGGCTGACGCGACCGTCGCCGGCTGCCTTGATCGGCGTGCCGCGCGGCGCCGCGTAGTCCACGCCCTTGTGCGCGCGAATCTTGTTCAGGATCGGGTGCTTGCGGCCGGTGGAGAAGCGCGAGCTGATTCGGGCGAAGTCCACCGGGGTGCGGATAAACGCCTTGCGCATGCTTTCGCCGTTGGCGTTGTAGTAGCTGGTGGTGCCCTGCTTGCTGGTGTAGCGCACCGCGGTGTAGGTCTTGCCGCGATTGGTGAAGCGCGCCGAGAGAATGTTGCCGGTGCCGACGCGCTTGCCGTTGACCACCTTCTCTTCGTAGATCAGCTCGAACTCGTCGCCCTCGCGGATATCCATGGCGAAGTCGATGTCGTAGCCGAACACGTTGGCCAGCTCCATGGTCAGGCCATGGGAGAGGCCGGCGCGCTTGGCGGAGAGGAACAGCGAACTGTTGATCACGCCATGGCTGTAGGTGGTGACCACTTCCGGCTTGACCAGGTCGCGCTGGAAGTCGAAGCCCTTGTCGCTGCGACTCAGGCGGATGGTTTCCAGGTCGTTCAGCTTGCTCTGCAAGTGCTTCAGCTTGCCGGCTTCGTCCAGTTCGAACGCCAGCACCTGGCCGACCTTGAGGCGGCTGAACCGCTTGGCTTCCTTGCTGCTGTTGAGCGCTTCGTGCAGGTCGTTGGCGCTCAGGCCTACCTTGGCGAACAGGGTCGACAGCGTATCGCCATTGCTGACGGTGACGTTGTGTTGGCTGGGATCGGTGGGGGGGGAGTCGGCTGTTGCGAGATTCTTATCATCAGCGTCATGTCCGGCGCTGTGTTCGGCGTTCTCCGCACCCTGCTCGATCTTGGCGAAAGGCGAGGCGGCGCCGGTGGCGGGCTGTCCCGCTCGGAGGTCGTCCTTTTCCTGCAGTACCAGTTCGGCATCGTTGCTGAGATCCAGGTCGAGGAAGGTCTTCTGCGCTTCGACTTCGCGCGAAGGAAACACCAGCAGAGCCAGGCTCAGCAGCGCAGCTACACCGCTAGCGGCCAGGATATGGCTCTTCGGGTAGGGCGGGGCTTTGGGAGTATTTTGCGTCATGGCGTGAGGCGTTTTCTTGGAATATGCATTAACTGTATAAAATATAACCAAAATCGGCGTGGGGCAACCCTTGACATGCCGAGCGGAGACGTATGGGCGCTTGCCCGGGCAAAACTTGTAATTAGTTCGCGATCTTGTATGGTTGGTTCCCTTTCATTTTCGAGTGGTCGCGAGTCCTGTCATGAAGTCGGTCGAAGAGCAGCTGGCGCTGATCAAGCGCGGTGCGGAAGAGGTTCTGGTTGAAGCGGAGCTGGTCGAGAAGCTCAAGCGGGGTCAGCCGCTGCGGATCAAGGCCGGTTTCGATCCGACTGCGCCGGATCTGCACCTCGGCCATACCGTGCTTATTAATAAGCTGCGTCAGTTCCAGGAGCTGGGGCATCAGGTGATCTTCCTGATCGGCGACTTCACCGGCATGATTGGCGACCCCAGCGGCAAGAGCGCCACCCGCCCGCCGCTGACCCGTGATCAGGTGCTGGATAACGCCGAGACCTATAAGCAGCAGGTGTTCAAGATACTCGATCCGGCCAAGACCGAGGTCGCGTTCAACTCCACCTGGATGGATGCGCTGAAGCCGGCCGACTTCATTCGTTTGGCCTCGCAGTACACCGTGGCGCGCATGCTCGAACGCGACGATTTCGACAAGCGCTACACCAGCAACCAGCCGATCGCCATTCACGAGTTCCTCTATCCGCTGGTGCAGGGCTACGACTCGGTGGCGCTGAAAGCCGACGTCGAGCTCGGCGGCACCGATCAGAAGTTCAACCTGCTGATGGGGCGCGAGCTGCAGCGCGCTTATGGTCAGGAGTCGCAGTGCATCGTCACCATGCCGCTGCTGGAAGGGCTGGACGGCGTGAAGAAGATGTCCAAATCCCTGGGTAACTATGTGGGCATCCAGGAAGCGCCGGGGGTGATGTACAACAAGTTGGTGTCCATGCCGGATGCGCTGATGTGGCGTTACTTCGAGCTGCTCAGCTTCCGCTCTATGGAAGAGATCGAGCAGTTCAAGCGCGACGTCGAGCAGGGCGCCAATCCGCGCGACATCAAGATCAAGCTGGCCGAAGAAATCGTCGCCCGCTTTCATGGCGAAGAGGCGGCGGCCACTGCGCATCGTTCTGCCGGCAACCGCATGAAAGAAGGCGAGCTGCCCGAGGATCTGCCCGAGGTGGAGCTGGCCTCGGCCGAGGATATGCCGATTTCCTCCGTCCTTAATAAGGCAGGGTTGGTGAAGAACGCCGCCGTTGCGCGCGATCTGCTGGGCTCTGGCGGTGTGCGCGTGGATGGCGAAGTAGTCGATCGGGCCTTCCTGTTCAAGGTGGGTGCGACCCACGTTTGCCAGGCCGGCAAGAAGGCCTTTGCGCGCATCACGCTCAAGGCTGAGTAAGAAAACTGCAATTTATGCTTGACGCGCGTTCTCCTGGCGGTAGAATGCGCGCCACTTCAGCGCTGAAGCTCTTCTAAAACCTCTTGTTAATCAATGAGTTAAGTTTAAAGAGGGGTTGCAAAGCTGAATCTGGCGTGTAGAATGCGCGCCGGTCGGCAGGGTGGTGGTTGGATCCTGTCGGTGCTTCGGTCGAATGGATCGAGGCGGTAAAAGAGGTGGTTGACAGCGGTTTTGAACGCTGTAGAATGCGCCTCCCGCTGACGAGAAGATGTTCGGATCGAAGGCGCAAGCGGTTGAGTAGAAAAGAGTTTCTCCGGAAACAAATTCGAAAAACAGCTTGACGGAAAGATGAGGTGCTGTAGAATGCGCGCCTCGGTTGAGGCGAAAGACTTGACCAACTGTTCTTTAACAACTGAATCAAGCAATTCGTGTGGGTGCTTGTGAGGTAAGACTGGTAGTCGACTGATTATCAGCATCACAAGTAACACTCGTGAATTCGAGAGTTTTTTGCGATTGCTGAGCCAAGTTTAGGGTTTTCT
>NZ_JBITVF010000005.1:0-227194 GCF_044542855.1 Pseudomonas sp. NPDC077649
GTTGAGCTAACCCATACTAATTGCCCGTGAGGCTTGACCATATAACACCCAAACAATCTGCTCTGAGAGCAGAGGGTGTCGATGGTGAAGTCGACTGAATGCCGAAGATTTGCACGAGAGCTACAGGCCCAAGGGCCAAGCCAAACGACTGTCACATACCCAATTCGCTGTAACGGTTAACCCCGGGACAGCAACAAATTGCTTGACGACCATAGAGCGTTGGAACCACCTGATCCCATCCCGAACTCAGCAGTGAAACGATGCATCGCCGATGGTAGTGTGGGGCTTCCCCATGTGAGAGTAGGTCATCGTCAAGCTCCTATACGAAACCCCAGATCGCCAACGCGGTCTGGGGTTTCTTCTTTGCGCCGGGAAAACCTGGAACAGCGCCGGCGCAGCTAACGGCCGGCGCGCGCGGGGCATCCTAAGGCTGTCCGGCTTTGCAGCGGGGTGCGCCGTTCGCGCGCTCCTGCAGTCTTCTGCTTTCTATGCAAGCCGTGGGCTCGTCGTTATCATGCCAGCCTTGTTCGTGGCGGGGCCTGGCATGCTGGCATTGTTGAAACTTCTACAGGATGGGCGCTTTCATTCTGGCGAGGCCTTGGGGGCAGCGCTGGGTGTCAGTCGCAGCGCCATCTGGAAACAGTTGCAGGGCCTGGAGTCCGAGCTTGGGATCGAGGTATTCAAGGTTCCCGGGCGTGGCTATCGCTTGGCTGCGCCGATGACCTTGTTGGATGCCGCTCTGATCGAGCGCCAGGTCGCGACCTTGGCGTGGCCGGTATCCGTGCTGGCCAGTCTCGACTCGACCAATGCGGAGGTAATGCGCCGACTCGAGGGGGGACAAAGCGCGCCTTTTGTCGTGCTCGCCGAGCGGCAAACGGCCGGGCGTGGGCGGCGCGGGCGTGCCTGGGCGAGTCCCTTTGCGGAAAACCTCTACTGCAGCCTGGCATTGCGGGTCGACGGCGGGATGCGCCAGGTCGAGGCGTTGAGTCTGACTGTGGGGCTGGCGGTGGCTCGTACCCTGCAGGTTTGTGGCCTGAATGCCGCTGGGCTCAAGTGGCCGAACGATGTCCTGGTGGATGGGCGCAAGATTGCCGGGATCTTGCTGGAGCTTTCCGGCGACCCGGCGGATGTCTGCCATGTGGTGATCGGTATTGGTATCAATGCGAACATGGCGCTCGACTCGTCGGCGGCCATCGATCAGCCCTGGACCTCCATGCGTCAGTGTCTCGGTGGCATGTTCGATCGCAATCTGCTGGCAGGCGAGCTGCTATGCCAACTGGCCGAGCATCTGTCTCGCCACTGGCGACTGGGTTTTGCCGGCTTGCGCGAGGAGTGGGAGGCGCTGCATCTGTGGCGCGGTCGTTCGGTTGCATTGCTTGCGGGCGATGATGCAACCCTTGGCGTGGTGCTCGGAGTGGACGAGCGCGGTGCCATCCGCTTGAGTGTGGAGGGCGTCGAGCGTTCTTTCAGTGGCGGAGAGTTGAGCCTGAGGTTGCAGCATGATTCTTGAGCTCGACTGCGGTAACAGCTTCATCAAGTGGCGTGTGATCAGGGTGCAGGGGGGGGAGCGGGTCTGCTCGGGAGTGGTCGACTCCGATGCCGGGTTGTTTGCCGAATTGGCGGAGTGTCCGGGTTTGAGCATTCGCTACTGTCGCCTGGTCAGCGTGCGCAGCGATGCGGAGACCACTCGGTTGGTCGAGGAGTTGCGTGTTGCCTTCGTCGTCGAGGTTTGCTGCGCTCAGCCGGCCCAAGAAGCCGGGGGGGTGCGCAACGGCTACGACGATTACCAGCGCCTTGGCCTGGATCGCTGGCTGGCGGTGCTGGGGGCCTACCACCTGGGCCAGCGCGCCTGCCTGGTGGTGGACCTCGGTACGGCGGTCACCGCCGATCTGGTGGCGGCCGATGGCGCGCATCTCGGTGGTTTTATCTGCCCTGGCCTGCCCTTGATGCGTGATCAGCTGAGCACGCATACCCGGCGCATTCGCTACGACCGGCAGTCGGCATTGGCGGCGTTGCAGGAGCTGGAGCCCGGGCGCTCCACGGCGGAGGCGGTAGAGCGCGGTTGCGTGTTGATGCTGAGGGGCTTTGTCGCGGTGCAGCTGGAGCAGGCGCGGTTGTGCTTTCCGGAAGGTTTCGAGGTTTTCCTGACTGGCGGGGATGCTGACCTGGTGCGCGATGTCGTGCCGGGCGCGCAAGTCGTGGCCGATCTGGTCTTTGTCGGGCTGGCCATCGCCTGTCCGCTGAATTGAGGCAAGGCATGCGTTGGATCTTACTGTTGCTCGTTCTGCTCAATGTCTTCTATTACGTCTGGCACCAGCAGCAGGCGCCACTGCGCGCCAAGGAAGTCGCGCCGACGAGCAGTTACCAGGGCGCGCGCAAGGATATCCGCCTGCTGAGCGAGACCACTGCGCCGCGCGCGCGTGTCAGTGAGCCGGCGGAAGAGGAGTCGCCGGCCTCGGCGGCGGTCTGTCTGTTTCTCGGTAGCTTCGAGGAGGAGGCGCGGGCGAAGGTGGTGGAGCAGCGCTTGCTCAGTCTGGATATTCAGGCCCAGGTGCGTAGCGTCGATGCGGCAGCCGGGGTTGAATACTGGGTTTATCTACCGCCGCTGGCTTCGCGACAGGCGTCGTTGCGGCAGCTGCGCGAGCTGCAGGCACGGCGTATCGATAGCTACATCATTACCCAAGGCGATCTGGCCAACGGCATCTCCCTGGGTATTTTCCCGCGCAGCGACTCGGCCGATAGCGTCATGCAGCGCCTGCGCGAAGTGGGTTACGAGCCGCAAATGCGCGAGTTGTCGCGCGCGCACCGCAGTTTCTGGGTGCGTGTCGCGCCGGAAAGCAGACGCCTGGCCGATGAGTTTTTGCTCGGGCGATTGGCCGGCGATTTCGCCGGTTTGCAGCATCAACTAATGCCCTGCGAAGGCGTTGCATTGCTCCAGTAGTTTGCATAGAATGGCGCCCGCTTCGCAGGGTGGTCAAAGTTGGTTCCCGACGAAGATGTTGTCAAAGTAGCTAACCTCACGATTTTAAATGAGAAAATGCTTGACAGCAGGGTGGCAGATCTAGAAAATGCCGCCTCACTTTGGAGGGGTTCCCGAGCGGCCAAAGGGATCAGACTGTAAATCTGACGTCATCGACTTCGAAGGTTCGAATCCTTCCCCCTCCACCAGATTCAGCGTGAGCTGCAAGCTTCGCGGGTATAGTTCAGTGGTAGAACCTCAGCCTTCCAAGCTGATGATGCGGGTTCGATTCCCGCTACCCGCTCCAGCTTGTGGTTGGCGCAATAGAGTTTGGCTCATGTAGCTCAGCTGGTAGAGCACACCCTTGGTAAGGGTGAGGTCAGCGGTTCAAATCCGCTCATGAGCTCCATCTAATGAAGGCAGATATGAAAGTATCTGCCTTTGTTTTAATGGCGGCATGGCTTGCTCAATTCTTCGCTAGGAGACGGTCAAGATGGCTAAAGAGAAATTTGAACGTAACAAACCGCACGTCAACGTCGGCACCATCGGTCACGTTGACCACGGTAAAACCACTCTGACCGCTGCTCTGACCCGTGTGTGCTCCGAGGTTTTCGGTTCCGCTCGCGTTGATTTCGACAAGATCGACAGCGCCCCGGAAGAAAAGGCTCGTGGTATCACCATCAACACCGCGCACGTCGAGTACGACTCCAACATTCGTCACTACGCGCACGTTGACTGCCCGGGTCACGCCGACTACGTGAAGAACATGATCACCGGTGCTGCCCAGATGGACGGCGCGATCCTGGTCTGCTCGGCTGCCGACGGCCCCATGCCGCAAACCCGCGAGCACATCCTGCTGTCTCGTCAGGTTGGCGTACCCTACATCGTCGTGTTCCTGAACAAGGCCGACATGGTCGACGACGCCGAGCTGCTGGAGCTGGTGGAAATGGAAGTGCGCGACCTGCTCAGCACTTACGATTTCCCGGGCGACGACACCCCGATCATCATCGGTTCCGCGCTGATGGCGCTGAACGGTCAGGACGACAACGAGCTGGGCACCACTGCCGTCAAGAAGCTGGTTGAGACTCTGGATACCTACATCCCCGAGCCGGTGCGTGCCATCGACCGTCCGTTCCTGATGCCGATCGAAGACGTGTTCTCGATCTCCGGCCGCGGTACCGTGGTAACCGGTCGTGTCGAGCGCGGTATCGTCAAGATCCAGGAAGAAATCGAAATCGTCGGTCTGCGTCCGACCACCAAGACCACCTGCACTGGCGTGGAGATGTTCCGCAAGCTGCTGGACGAAGGTCGTGCTGGTGAGAACTGCGGCGTGCTGCTGCGCGGCACCAAGCGTGATGAAGTCGAGCGTGGTCAGGTTCTGGCCAAGCCGGGCACCATCAAGCCGCACACCAAGTTCGAAGCTGAAGTGTACGTGCTGTCCAAGGAAGAAGGTGGTCGTCACACCCCGTTCTTCAAGGGCTACCGTCCGCAGTTTTACTTCCGTACCACCGACGTGACCGGTTCGTGCGAGCTGCCGGAAGGCGTTGAGATGGTAATGCCGGGCGACAACATCAAGATGGTTGTCACCCTGATCAAGCCGATCGCCATGGAAGACGGCCTGCGCTTCGCGATCCGCGAAGGCGGTCGTACCGTCGGCGCCGGTGTGGTTGCCAAGATCGTCGAGTAATCGGTTGATCTGTCCCTCTCAGGCCGGCATAATGGTCGGCCTGATTTTGCTTTAGGTCAGTAGCTCAATTGGCAGAGCGGCGGTCTCCAAAACCGCAGGTTGGGGGTTCGATTCCCTCCTGACCTGCCATTTTCTAACGAATCTGGCGTGTCTTTCACAGGATCCTCTCGAATGAATGTTAAGGCTGAAGCCAAAGACTCTCGCTTTGATCTGGTCAAGTGGCTGATTGTCGCTGCCCTGGTTGTGGTGGGTGTGGTCGGTAATCAGTACTTTTCTGCGGAGCCGATCCTGTATCGCGTTCTCGGTCTGCTGGTGCTGGCGGTCGTGGCGGGTGTGGTTGCCCTGCAGACTGCTCGTGGTCAGGCCTTCGCGGTGCTGTTGAAAGAGGCGCGCGTCGAGATTCGCAAGGTTGTTTGGCCGACCCGCCAGGAAACCACGCAGACCACCCTGATTGTCGTGGCTGTAGTGTTGGTAATGGCGCTGCTGTTGTGGGGGCTCGATTCCCTGCTCGGTTGGCTTGTTTCCCTGATTGTTGGTTAAGGGTGTCCCGTGGCTAAGCGTTGGTACGTTGTGCATGCTTACTCGGGTTACGAGAAGCATGTCATGCGCTCGCTGATCGAGCGCGTCAAGCTGGCTGGCATGGAAGACGACTTCGGCGAGATTCTCGTGCCCACTGAAGAAGTGGTCGAGATGCGCAACGGTCAGAAGCGCAAGAGCGAGCGCAAGTTCTTCCCCGGCTATGTCCTGGTGCAGATGGAGATGAACGAGGCGACTTGGCACTTGATCAAGGATACGCCGCGCGTCATGGGCTTCATTGGTGGTACTGCCGACAAGCCGGCGCCGATCACCGAGAAAGAAGCCGAAGCCATTCTGCGTCGTGTTGCCGATAGTGGCGACAAGCCCAAGCCGAAGACCCTGTTCGAGCCGGGCGAAATGGTGCGGGTGGTCGATGGCCCGTTCGCCGATTTCGGTGGCGTGGTCGAAGAAGTGAATTACGAAAAGAGCCGTATCCAGGTTGCTGTGACCATCTTCGGTCGCTCCACCCCGGTCGAGCTGGAGTTCAGTCAGGTCGAGAAGGCATAACTGACATAAGCATCCCTCACCCCGCAGCCTTAGGCTGCGGGGTTTTGTCGTCACTGGGATAAATGCGTAAGTAACCCGGGGAGCCGTCAGGCGTTCGAACCCGAAATTGGAGTAGCTAATGGCTAAGAAAATTCAGGCTTATATCAAGCTGCAGGTTAAAGCCGCTCAGGCAAACCCGTCGCCGCCCGTGGGTCCGGCTCTGGGTCAGCACGGCGTGAACATCATGGAATTCTGCAAGGCGTTCAACGCCAAGACTCAGGGCATGGAGCCTGGTCTGCCGACTCCTGTTATCATCACCGTTTACAGCGACCGCAGCTTCACCTTTGAAACCAAGAGCACCCCGGCATCGGTGCTGCTGAAGAAGGCCGCCGGCCTGACCAGCGGTTCCGCTCGTCCGAACACCGTCAAAGTAGGCACCGTTACCCGTGCTCAGCTGGAAGAGATCGCCAAGACCAAGCAGGCCGATCTTACTGCCGCTGACCTGGATGCGGCCGTGCGCACCATCGCCGGCTCCGCTCGTAGCATGGGCCTGAACGTGGAGGGTGTGTAATGGCTAAGTTGACCAAGCGCCAAAAGGCCATCGCGGCCAAGGTTGAAGCCGGCAAGGCCTACACCTTCGAAGAAGCGGCCGGCCTGCTGGCCGAGCTGTCTGCCGTCAAGTTCACCGAGTCCTTCGACGTCGCCGTGAACCTGGGCGTAGACCCGCGTAAATCCGACCAGGTTGTACGTGGCGCCACCGTGCTGCCGAACGGCACTGGCAAGACCGTACGCGTTGCCGTGTTCACCCAGGGTCCGGGCGCTGAAGCTGCCCTGGCTGCCGGTGCCGACAAGGTCGGTATGGACGATCTGGCTGCCGAAATGAAGGCCGGCGATCTGAGCTACGACGTGGTCATCGCTTCCCCGGACGCCATGCGCGTCGTTGGCCAGCTGGGCCAGGTACTGGGTCCGCGCGGCCTGATGCCGAACCCGAAAGTCGGCACCGTGACTCCGGACGTCGCCACCGCCGTGAAGAACGCCAAGGCTGGTCAGGTACGTTTCCGTACCGACAAGAACGGCATCATCCACACCTCCGTTGGCAAGGTCGGCTTCGAAGCCGCCGCGCTGAAGCAGAACGTGGAAGCCCTGCTGGCTGACCTGAAGCGTCTGAAGCCGTCCACTTCCAAAGGTATCTACGTCAAGCGCGTGACCCTGAGCACCACCATGGGTCCCGGTCTGATCATCGATCAGGCTTCGCTCGACGCGTAAGTGATTGGGTCGGCGGCGTGCGCGTCGCCGGCCTTGAAAAATTGGGGTCCCTGCCTGGCGGGGGCTATCCAAGACCGTAGGTGGCGCAAGCCTTAAACCCGTGGAGCGATCCGCGGTCGCCTACGCAGATGGTGCTCCCGATTCTTACCGAATCAGACACCAAAACGCCGTCCGGCTCGTGCTGGACGAAACGGTAACATCCAGGAGTAAACCCGTGGCAATTAAACTCGAAGACAAGAAGGCCATCGTCGCTGAAGTCAACGAGGCTGCCAAAGCCGGTCTGTCCGCTGTCGTGGCTGATGCCCGTGGCGTGACCGTCGGCGCAATGACCGGACTCCGTAAAGAGGCCCGTGCGGCTGGTGTGTACGTGAAAGTCGTACGTAACACCCTGCTGCGCCGCGCCGTTGAAGGCACTCAGTTCGACGTGCTCAACGACGTGTTCAAAGGCCCGACCCTGATCGCGTTCTCCAACGAACATCCGGGCGCTGCTGCCCGTATCTTCAAGGAATTCGCCAAGGGTCAGGACAAGTTCGAGATCAAGGCAGCTGCGTTCGAGGGCCAGTTCCTCGCAGCCAATCAGATCGACGTGCTGGCTACCCTGCCGACCTACAACGAAGCTATTGCCCAGCTGATGAGCGTGATGCAAGGCGCCACCAGCAAGTTCGTTCGTACTCTGGCAGCTGTTCGCGACCAGAAAGAAGGCGCTGCCGCCTGATCCAGGCGCATCACCCTTTCTACGTTATTTGTTTAATTCGATGGCCGCGAAGGCTGTCACCCCAATACAGGAATTAGAGTCATGGCTCTGACCAACGAAGACATCATCAACGCCGTTTCCGAAATGTCCGTGATGCAGGTTGTTGAACTGATCAAGGCAATGGAAGAGAAGTTCGGCGTTACCGCCGCTGCCGCTGTTGCTGCCGGCCCGGCCGCTGCTGCTGCTGCTGTTGAAGAACAAACCGAGTTCAACGTCGTTCTGGCCGAAGCCGGCGAGAAGAAAGTGAACGTGATCAAGGCTGTTCGCGAGCTGACCGGTCTGGGTCTGAAGGAAGCCAAGGAGAAGGTCGACACCGCTCCTCAGGTTATCGCTGAAGGCCTGAGCAAAGAAGCTGCCGAAGACGCCAAGAAGAAGCTGGAAGAAGCTGGCGCCAAGGTCGAACTCAAGTAAGTTCGCACCTTGCGTCTACAGCCCGAGCGACTCGCACAAGGCTGATGGCTGGTGGCTTTTGCCACCGGCCTTTTTCCGTTCTAGGTCGGCTGTTCGTCAGTCGGCCTGGAACCGGAAAGATCCCGCCCCTCGAGGCGGCCGCAAACCGAGGGTTTGCACGATTTTCTGGTCATCGCCGCCGGCGCTGGCCAAATAAGCAGGTGACCAAGCTGGGGAACGCTGATGGCTTACTCATACACTGAGAAAAAACGTATCCGCAAGGACTTTAGCAAGTTGCCGGATGTCATGGATGTGCCTTACCTCCTGGCCATCCAGCTGGATTCGTACCGCGAATTCCTGCAGCAAGGAGTGAGCAAGGAACAGTTCCGCGACATCGGCCTGCACGCGGCCTTCAAATCCGTATTCCCGATCATCAGCTATTCCGGCAACGCCGCTCTGGAATACGTCGGCTATCGCCTGGGCGAGCCGGCGTTCGACGTCAAGGAGTGCGTCCTGCGTGGCGTGACCTTCGCCGTGCCGCTGCGCGTGAAAGTGCGCCTGATCATTTTCGACAAAGAATCGTCGAACAAAGCGATCAAGGACATCAAAGAGCAGGAAGTGTACATGGGCGAGATTCCGCTCATGACCGAGAACGGTACCTTCGTCATCAACGGTACCGAGCGCGTGATCGTTTCCCAGCTGCACCGCTCCCCGGGCGTGTTCTTCGACCACGACCGTGGCAAGACCCACAGCTCCGGTAAGCTGCTGTACTCCGCTCGCATCATTCCTTACCGCGGTTCCTGGCTGGACTTCGAGTTCGACCCGAAGGACGCGGTGTTCGTGCGTATCGACCGTCGCCGCAAGCTACCGGCGTCCGTCCTGCTGCGCGCGCTCGGCTACAGCACCGAAGAGGTGCTGGATGCCTTCTACGACACCAACGTGTTCCACGTTAAGGGCGAGAACCTGAGCCTGGAGCTGGTGCCGCAGCGTCTGCGCGGTGAAGTCGCGGTCCTCGATATCAAGGACGGCAGCGGCAAGGTGATCGTGGAGCAGGGCCGTCGTATCACTGCCCGCCACATCAACCAGCTGGACAAGGCTGGCATCAAAGAGCTGGAAGTTCCGCTCGATTACGTCATTGGCCGCACCACCGCCAAGGCCATCGTGCACCCGGCTACCGGCGAGATCATCGCCGAGTGCAACACTGAGCTGACCGCCGACCTGCTGGTCAAGATGGCCAAGGCACAGGTGGTGCGTTTCGAAACCCTGTACACCAACGACATCGATTGCGGTCCGTTCATCAGCGACACGCTGAAGATCGACAGCACCACCAATCAGTTGGAAGCGCTGGTCGAGATCTATCGCATGATGCGTCCCGGCGAGCCGCCGACCAAGGACGCTGCCGAGACCCTGTTCAACAACCTGTTCTTTAGCGCCGAGCGTTACGACCTGTCCGCCGTCGGCCGCATGAAGTTCAACCGTCGTATCGGGCGTACCGAGATCGAAGGTTCGGGCGTGCTGAGCAAGGAAGACATCGTTGCCGTACTGAAGACCCTGGTCGACATCCGTAATGGCAAGGGTATCGTCGACGACATCGACCACCTGGGTAACCGTCGCGTGCGTTGCGTCGGTGAGATGGCCGAGAACCAGTTCCGCGTTGGCCTGGTGCGCGTCGAGCGCGCGGTCAAGGAACGCCTGTCGATGGCCGAAAGCGAAGGCCTGATGCCGCAGGACCTGATCAACGCCAAGCCGGTTGCGGCGGCGGTGAAGGAGTTCTTCGGTTCCAGCCAGCTCTCGCAGTTCATGGACCAGAACAACCCGCTCTCCGAGATCACCCACAAGCGCCGCGTTTCCGCACTCGGCCCGGGCGGTCTGACCCGCGAGCGCGCCGGCTTCGAAGTGCGCGACGTACACCCGACCCACTACGGTCGTGTGTGCCCGATCGAAACCCCTGAAGGTCCGAACATCGGTCTGATCAACTCGCTGGCCGCCTACGCCCGCACCAACCAGTACGGCTTCCTCGAGAGCCCGTACCGCGTGGTCAAGGCCGGTCTGGTCACCGACGAGATCGTGTTCCTGTCCGCCATCGAAGAGGCCGATCACGTGATCGCCCAGGCCTCGGCGACCATGAACGACAAGGGCATGCTGGTCGACGAGCTAGTGGCCGTGCGTCACCTCAACGAGTTCACCGTCAAGGCGCCGGAAGACGTCACCCTGATGGACGTGTCGCCGAAGCAGGTCGTTTCCGTCGCTGCCTCGCTGATTCCGTTCCTCGAGCACGACGACGCCAACCGCGCGCTGATGGGCTCGAACATGCAGCGTCAGGCCGTGCCGACCCTGCGTGCCGACAAGCCGCTGGTCGGTACCGGCATGGAGCGCAACGTCGCCCGTGACTCCGGCGTCTGCGTCGTGGCCCGTCGTGGCGGGGTGATCGACTCGGTCGATGCCAGCCGTATCGTGGTTCGGGTCAACGATGACGAAGTCGAAACCGGTGAAGCCGGTGTCGACATCTACAACCTGACCAAGTACACCCGCTCCAACCAGAACACCTGCATCAACCAGCGTCCGCTGGTGAGCAAGGGTGACAAGGTGGCGCGCAGCGATATCATGGCCGACGGCCCGTCCACCGACATGGGTGAACTGGCGCTGGGTCAGAACATGCGCGTGGCGTTCATGCCGTGGAACGGCTTCAACTTCGAAGACTCCATCTGCCTGTCCGAGCGTGTGGTGCAGGAAGACCGTTTCACCACCATCCACATCCAGGAACTGACCTGTGTGGCGCGCGACACCAAGCTCGGCCCAGAGGAAATCTCCTCGGACATCCCGAACGTCGGTGAAGCTGCACTGAACAAGCTGGACGAGGCCGGTATCGTCTACGTCGGTGCCGAAGTCGGCCCGGGCGACATCCTGGTCGGCAAGGTCACCCCGAAAGGCGAGACCCAGCTGACGCCGGAAGAGAAGCTGCTGCGCGCGATCTTCGGTGAGAAGGCGTCCGACGTGAAGGACACCTCCCTGCGTGTGCCGACCGGCACCAAGGGCACCGTCATCGACGTCCAGGTCTTCACCCGCGACGGCGTCGAGCGCGACTCGCGCGCCCTGTCGATCGAGAAGATGCAGCTCGACGAGATCCGCAAGGACCTCAACGAAGAGTTCCGCATCGTCGAAGGCGCCACCTTCGAGCGTCTGCGCTCCGCCCTGGTCGGCGCCATCGCCGAAGGCGGCGCCGGCCTGAAGAAGGGCACCGCGATCACCGACGAGTTCCTCGACGGCCTAGAGCGTGGCCAGTGGTTCAAGCTGCGCATGGCTGACGACGCCCTGAACGAGCAGTTGGAGAAGGCCCAGGCCTACATCTCCGACCGCCGTCAGCTGCTCGACGACAAGTTCGAAGACAAGAAGCGCAAGCTGCAGCAGGGCGACGACCTGGCGCCGGGCGTGCTGAAGATCGTCAAGGTCTACCTGGCCATCCGCCGCCGCATCCAGCCGGGCGACAAGATGGCCGGTCGTCACGGTAACAAGGGTGTGGTCTCGGTGATCATGCCGGTCGAAGACATGCCGCACGACGCCAATGGCACCCCGGTCGACATCGTCCTCAACCCGCTGGGCGTACCTTCGCGTATGAACGTCGGTCAGATCCTCGAAACCCACCTGGGCCTCGCGGCCAAGGGCCTGGGTGAGAAGATCAACCGCATGCTCGAAGAGCAGCGCAAGATCGCCGAACTGCGCAAGTTTCTGCAGGAGATCTACAACGAGATCGGCGGTCGTCAGGAAAACCTCGACGAGCTGTCCGATAGCGAAATCCTCGAGCTGGCGAAGAACCTCAAAGGCGGTGTGCCGATGGCCACCCCGGTGTTCGACGGCGCCAAGGAAAGCGAGATCAAGGCCATGCTGAAGCTGGCCGACCTGCCGGAAAGCGGCCAGATGCGCCTGTTCGACGGTCGCACCGGCAACCAGTTCGAGCGCCCGACCACGGTCGGCTACATGTACATGCTCAAACTGAACCACCTGGTGGACGACAAGATGCACGCGCGTTCCACTGGTTCCTACAGCCTGGTTACCCAGCAGCCGCTGGGTGGTAAGGCGCAGTTCGGTGGTCAGCGCTTCGGGGAGATGGAGGTCTGGGCGCTGGAAGCCTACGGCGCCGCCTACACCCTGCAGGAAATGCTGACCGTGAAGTCGGACGACGTGAACGGCCGTACCAAGATGTACAAGAACATCGTGGATGGCGATCACCGTATGGAGCCGGGCATGCCCGAGTCCTTCAACGTGCTGATCAAAGAGATCCGTTCGCTCGGCATCGACATCGATCTGGAAACCGAATAACACGTGACGCGACGGGAGTGGGGCGGTTAGCCCACTCCCTGCTCCGCCAGGAGGAAAGGCCTTGAAAGACCTACTGAATCTGCTGAAAAACCAGGGTCAGATCGAAGAGTTCGACGCCATCCGTATCGGATTGGCCTCGCCCGAGATGATCCGTTCGTGGTCGTTCGGTGAAGTAAAAAAACCGGAAACCATCAACTACCGTACGTTCAAGCCTGAGCGTGACGGCCTGTTCTGCGCCAAGATCTTTGGCCCGGTAAAGGATTACGAGTGCCTGTGCGGCAAGTACAAGCGCTTGAAGCATCGCGGCGTGATCTGCGAGAAGTGCGGCGTGGAAGTGGCCCTGGCCAAGGTTCGTCGTGAGCGCATGGCGCACATCGAACTGGCCTCGCCGGTCGCCCACATCTGGTTCCTCAAGTCGCTGCCGAGCCGTATCGGCCTGCTGATGGACATGACCCTGCGTGACATCGAGCGCGTGCTCTATTTCGAGAGCTACGTGGTGATCGATCCGGGCATGACCACCCTCGAGAAGGGCCAGCTGCTGAACGACGAGCAGTACTTCGAAGCCCTCGAAGAGTTCGGTGACGACTTCGACGCGCGTATGGGCGCCGAGGCCGTGCGCGAGCTGCTGCACGCCATCGACCTGGATCACGAGATCGGCCGCCTGCGCGAAGAGATTCCGCAGACCAACTCCGAGACCAAGATCAAGAAGCTGTCCAAGCGCCTGAAGCTGATGGAAGCCTTCAAGGACTCCGGCAACCTGCCGGAGTGGATGGTGCTGACCGTTCTGCCGGTGCTGCCGCCGGATCTGCGCCCGCTGGTACCGCTGGACGGTGGCCGCTTCGCGACCTCCGACCTGAACGACCTGTACCGTCGCGTGATCAACCGTAACAACCGTCTCAAGCGCCTGCTCGACCTGTCGGCGCCGGACATCATCGTGCGCAACGAAAAGCGCATGCTGCAGGAAGCGGTCGACGCCCTGCTCGACAACGGCCGTCGCGGTCGCGCCATCACTGGCTCGAACAAGCGTCCGCTGAAGTCGCTGGCCGACATGATCAAGGGTAAGCAAGGTCGCTTCCGTCAGAACCTGCTCGGTAAGCGCGTGGACTACTCCGGTCGTTCGGTTATTACCGTCGGCCCGACCCTGCGTCTGCACCAGTGCGGTCTGCCGAAGAAGATGGCCCTGGAGCTGTTCAAGCCGTTCATTTTCGGCAAGCTGGAAATGCGTGGTCTGGCGACCACCATCAAGGCCGCCAAGAAGATGGTCGAGCGCGAGCTGCCGGAAGTGTGGGACGTGCTCGCTGAAGTGATCCGCGAACACCCCGTCCTGCTCAACCGCGCCCCGACCCTGCACCGTCTGGGTATCCAGGCGTTCGAGCCGGTCCTGATCGAAGGTAAAGCGATCCAGCTGCACCCGCTGGTCTGCGCCGCGTACAACGCCGACTTCGACGGTGACCAGATGGCCGTTCACGTGCCGCTGACCCTGGAAGCCCAGCTCGAAGCACGCGCACTGATGATGTCGACCAACAACATCCTCTCGCCCGCCAACGGTGAGCCGATCATCGTGCCGTCGCAGGACGTGGTACTGGGTCTGTACTACATGACCCGTGAGGCGGTGAACGCCAAGGGCGAAGGTCGCGTGTTCGCCGACCTGCAGGAAGTCGACCGTGTGTTCCGCGCCGGCGAAGCGTCCCTGCACGCCCGGGTGAAAGTGCGCATCAACGAGACCATCAAGGAAAAGGACGGCTCGATCACCAAGAACACCCGCATCGTCGACACCACCGTCGGCCGCGCGCTGCTGTTCCAGATCGTACCGGCCGGCCTGTCTTACGACGTGGTCAACCAGTCGATGAAGAAGAAGGCGATCTCCAAGCTGATCAACCAGTGCTACCGCACCGTTGGTCTGAAGGACACCGTGATCTTCGCTGACCAGCTGATGTACACCGGTTTCGCTTACTCGACCATCTCCGGTGTGTCGATCGGCGTGAACGACTTCGTCATCCCGGACGAGAAGGCGCGCATCATCGACGCCGCCACCGAGGAAGTGAAGGAAATCGAATCGCAGTACGCCTCCGGCCTGGTTACCCAGGGTGAGAAGTACAACAAGGTGATCGACCTCTGGTCGAAGGCCAACGATGAAGTGTCCAAGGCGATGATGGCCAACCTCTCGAAAGAGCCGGTTGTCGATCGCGAAGGCAAGACCGTCGAGCAGGAGTCCTTCAACTCCATGTACATGATGGCGGACTCCGGTGCGCGTGGTAGCGCCGCCCAGATCCGTCAGCTGGCCGGTATGCGTGGTCTGATGGCCAAGCCGGACGGCTCCATCATCGAAACGCCGATCACCGCGAACTTCCGCGAAGGTCTGTCGGTTCTGCAGTACTTCATCTCCACCCACGGTGCGCGTAAGGGTCTGGCGGATACCGCACTGAAGACCGCGAACTCCGGTTACCTGACCCGTCGTCTGGTCGACGTGGCCCAGGACCTGGTGGTGACCGAGATCGATTGCGGCACCGAACATGGCCTGCTGATGACCCCGCACATCGAAGGCGGCGACGTGGTCGAGCCGCTGGGCGAGCGCGTACTGGGTCGAGTGATCGCCAAGGACGTGTTCAAGCCGGGCACCGAGGACGTCATCGTGCCGGCCGGCACCCTGATCGACGAGCAGTGGGTCGAGTTCATCGAGCTCAACAGCGTCGACGAAGTGGTGGTGCGTTCGCCGATCACCTGCGAAACCCGCTACGGCATCTGCGCCAAGTGCTACGGTCGCGACCTGGCTCGCGGTCACCAGGTCAACATCGGTGAAGCGGTCGGCGTGATCGCCGCCCAGTCCATCGGTGAGCCGGGTACCCAGCTGACCATGCGTACCTTCCACATCGGTGGTGCGGCCAGCCGGACTTCGGCGGCCGACAGCGTCCAGGTGAAGAACGGCGGTGCGATTCGTCTGCACAACCTCAAGCACGTCGAGCGTCTCGACGGTAACCTGGTCGCGGTGTCGCGTTCCGGCGAGCTGGCGATTGCCGACGAGTTCGGTCGCGAGCGCGAGCGCTACAAGCTGCCCTACGGTGCGGTGATTTCGGTGAAGGAAGGCGACAAGGTCGACGCTGGCGCCATCGTCGCCAAGTGGGACCCGCACACCCACCCGATCGTGACCGAAATGAAGGGTACCGTGACCTTCGTCGGCATGGAGGAGGGCATCACCATCAAGCGCCAGACCGACGAACTGACCGGTCTGACCAACATCGAAGTGCTCGATCCGAAGGATCGTCCGGCCGCCGGCAAGGACATTCGTCCGGCCATCAAGCTGGTCGACGCCAATGGCAAGGAGCTGCTGCTGCCGGGTACCGACGTTCCCGCCCAGTACTTCCTGCCGGCCAACGCCCTGGTCGGTGTGGCCGACGGTGCGCAGATCGCGGTCGGTGACGTTATCGCCCGTATCCCGCAGGAAACCTCGAAGACCCGTGACATCACCGGTGGTCTGCCGCGCGTTGCCGACCTGTTCGAGGCGCGTCGTCCGAAGGAAGCTTCGATCCTGGCGGAAATCAGCGGCACCATCAGCTTCGGCAAGGAGACCAAGGGCAAGCGCCGTCTGGTCATCACCCCGACCGATGGCAGCGATCCGTACGAGGAGCTGATTCCGAAGTGGCGTCACCTGAACGTGTTCGAAGGCGAACAGGTGAACAAGGGCGAAGTCATCTCCGACGGTCCGAGCGATCCGCACGACATCCTGCGTCTGCTGGGCGTCAGCGCGCTGGCCAAGTACATCGTCAACGAGATCCAGGACGTGTACCGCCTGCAGGGCGTGAAGATCAACGACAAGCACATCGAGACCATCCTGCGCCAGATGCTGCGCAAGGTCGAAGTGAGCGAGTCGGGCGATTCCAGCTTCATCAAGGGCGACCAGATGGAACTGACCGCGGTGCTGGGCGAGAACGAGCGTCTGGCCGAAGAGGACAAGTTCGTCGCCAAGTACACCCGCGTACTGCTGGGTATCACCAAGGCGTCGCTGTCCACCGAGTCGTTCATCTCGGCGGCATCGTTCCAGGAAACCACCCGCGTCCTCACCGAAGCGGCGGTTACCGGCAAGCGCGACTACCTGCGCGGCCTGAAGGAAAACGTGGTCGTGGGTCGTCTGATCCCGGCCGGTACCGGTCTGGCCTATCACAGCGAGCGCAAGCGCAAGCGTGAAGCCGACAAGCCGGTACGGGTCAGCGCCAGTGAGGTGGAAGCCGCACTGACCGAAGCGCTGAACTCCAGCGGAAATTGAGTCGAGGCCCCGCCGGTTCGCCGGCGGGGCTTTGCCTTGACTGGGGCGTTGAGTCTCTTTAGACTCATGCACCCCTAAATTTGGCAGGGCGCTTGGCTCTGCCATCTTTATTTGTGTGTAGCTAAATAGCGTCGAAAGACAACAGTGGAGCTAGTAGATGGCAACTATCAACCAGCTGGTACGTCAGCCGCGTAAGCGCATCGTCGAGAAATCCGACGTGCCTGCGCTGCAGAACTGCCCGCAACGTCGTGGCGTGTGCACCCGCGTGTACACCACCACGCCGAAAAAACCTAACTCGGCACTGCGTAAAGTATGCCGCGTGCGTCTGACCAACGGTTTCGAGGTTTCCTCGTACATCGGCGGTGAAGGCCACAACCTGCAAGAGCACAGCGTAGTGCTGATCCGTGGCGGTCGTGTAAAGGACCTTCCGGGTGTGCGTTACCACACCGTGCGCGGTTCGCTGGATACCTCCGGCGTCAAAGACCGTAAGCAGGGTCGTTCCAAGTACGGTACCAAGCGTCCGAAATAAGGCCGCCTGATCTTTTTATTTAGTTGAGTCGATAAGAGTAAGGTCGGGCGCGGTTTGTGCCGTCAGTCCCGGGCTAACCTGAAGACCGTTTGAGGGCTTATCAATGCCAAGACGTCGTGTAGCAGCAAAGCGTGAGATCCTGGACGATCCGAAATACGGAAGCCAGATCCTCGCTAAATTCATGAACCACGTGATGGAAAGCGGCAAGAAGGCCGTGGCCGAGCGCATCGTTTACGGTGCCCTGGACACTGTCAAAGCGCGCAAGAACACCGATCCCCTGGAGATCTTCGAGAAAGCTCTCGACGCCATCGCTCCGCTGGTCGAAGTCAAGTCCCGCCGTGTCGGCGGTGCTACCTACCAGGTTCCGGTCGAAGTTCGCCCGTCCCGTCGTAACGCCCTGGCTATGCGCTGGCTGGTGGACTACGCGCGCAAGCGCGGTGAGAAGTCCATGGCTCTGCGTCTGGCTGGCGAGCTGCTGGATGCTGCTGAAGGCAAAGGCGCTGCTGTCAAGAAGCGTGAAGACGTGCACCGTATGGCCGAGGCCAACAAGGCTTTCTCGCACTACCGCTTCTAATTCCGGCTCCACTAACTTTGCGAGGGCTTTATGGCTCGTAATACAGCAATTAACCGCTACCGTAACATCGGTATCTGTGCCCACGTTGACGCGGGCAAGACCACCACTACCGAGCGGATCCTGTTCTACACGGGTCTGAGCCACAAGATGGGCGAGGTGCATGACGGCGCTGCGACCACCGACTGGATGGTGCAGGAGCAGGAGCGCGGTATCACCATTACCTCCGCTGCCGTGACCACCTTCTGGCAGGGCTCCAAGGGCCAGTACGACAAGTACCGCGTCAACGTGATCGATACCCCCGGCCACGTCGACTTCACCATCGAAGTAGAGCGTTCGCTGCGCGTGCTCGACGGTGCGGTCGTGGTGTTCTGCGGTACCTCCGGCGTTGAGCCGCAGTCCGAAACCGTATGGCGTCAGGCCAACAAGTACGGCGTTCCGCGTGTGGTTTACGTGAACAAGATGGACCGTGCCGGCGCCAACTTCCTGCGCGTCATCGGTCAGATCAAGAACCGCCTGGGTCACACCCCGGTTCCGGTCCAGCTGGCCATCGGTGCGGAAGACAACTTCGAAGGTCAGGTCGACCTGATCAAGATGAAGGCGATCTACTGGAACGAGGACGACAAGGGTACTTCCTATCGCGAGGAAGAGATCCCGGCCGAGCTCCAGGATCTGGCTGAAGAGTGGCGTTCGAACATGATCGAAGCCGCCGCCGAAGCCAACGAAGAGCTGATGAACAAGTACCTGGAAGGCGGCGAGTTGAGCGCCGAGGAAATCAAGGCCGGTCTGCGTGCGCGCACCCTGGCTGGCGAGATCGTTCCGGCCGTTTGCGGTTCTTCCTTCAAGAACAAGGGCGTGCCCCTGGTTCTCGACGCCGTCATCGACTACCTGCCTGCTCCGACCGAGATCCCGGCGATCAAGGGCATCCACCCGGATGTCATCGACAAGCCGAAGGACGAGCTGACCGACGCCGACTACGACGAGCGTCATGCCGACGATGCCGAGCCGTTCTCGGCGCTGGCGTTCAAGATCGCCACTGACCCGTTCGTCGGTACCCTGACCTTCGTTCGCGTCTACTCGGGCGTGCTGACCTCCGGCGACTCCGTGATCAACTCGGTCAAGGGCAAGAAAGAGCGCGTTGGTCGTATGGTGCAGATGCACGCCAACCAGCGTGACGAGATCAAGGAAGTGCGCGCTGGCGACATCGCGGCCCTGATCGGCATGAAGGACGTCACCACCGGTGACACCCTGTGCGACCTCGACAAGCAGATCATCCTCGAGCGTATGGACTTCCCGGAGCCGGTAATCTCGGTTGCCGTAGAGCCGAAGACCAAGGCTGACCAGGAGAAGATGGGTATCGCACTGGGCAAGCTGGCCCAGGAAGACCCGTCGTTCCGCGTCAAGACCGACGAGGAAACCGGCCAGACCATCATCTCTGGTATGGGCGAGCTGCACCTGGACATCCTCGTCGACCGTATGCGTCGCGAGTTCAACGTCGAGGCGAACATCGGCAAGCCGCAGGTTTCCTACCGCGAAAAAATCACCAAGAGCTGCGAGATCGAAGGCAAGTTCGTTCGCCAGTCCGGTGGTCGTGGCCAGTTCGGCCACTGCTGGATCCGCTTTGCCCCGGCTGACGAGGGTCAAGAGGGTCTGGAGTTCCACAACGAAGTTGTGGGTGGTGTGGTTCCGAAGGAATACATCCCGGCGATCCAGAAGGGTATCGAAGAGCAGATGAAGAACGGCGTCGTCGCCGGCTATCCGCTGATCGGCCTGAAGGCGACCGTATTCGATGGTTCCTACCACGACGTCGACTCCAACGAGATGGCGTTCAAGGTGGCGGCTTCCATGGCGACCAAGCAGCTCGCTCAGAAGGGCGGCGGTGTTGTGCTTGAGCCGATCATGAAGGTTGAAGTTGTAACGCCTGAGGACTACATGGGTGACGTGATGGGTGACCTGAACCGTCGTCGTGGTCTGATCCAGGGTATGGAAGATTCGGTATCGGGCAAAGTGATCCGTGCTGAGGTTCCGCTGGGCGAGATGTTCGGTTATGCGACCGACGTTCGTTCCATGTCCCAGGGTCGCGCGAGCTACTCCATGGAATTCTCCAAGTACTCCGAAGCTCCGGCGAACATCGTCGAAGCACTGGTTAAAAAACAAGGCTAATCCAGCCCTTTAGGCAAGAGGTTCACTGTCGTGGCTAAAGAAAAATTTGAACGTAACAAACCGCACGTCAACGTCGGCACCATCGGTCACGTTGACCACGGTAAAACCACTCTGACCGCTGCTCTGACCCGTGTGTGCTCCGAGGTTTTCGGTTCCGCTCGCGTTGATTTCGACAAGATCGACAGCGCCCCGGAAGAAAAGGCTCGTGGTATCACCATCAACACCGCGCACGTCGAGTACGACTCCAACATTCGTCACTACGCGCACGTTGACTGCCCGGGTCACGCCGACTACGTGAAGAACATGATCACCGGTGCTGCCCAGATGGACGGCGCGATCCTGGTCTGCTCGGCTGCCGACGGCCCCATGCCGCAAACCCGCGAGCACATCCTGCTGTCCCGTCAGGTTGGCGTACCCTACATCGTCGTGTTCCTGAACAAGGCCGACATGGTCGACGACGCCGAGCTGCTGGAGCTGGTGGAAATGGAGGTGCGCGACCTGCTCAGCACTTACGATTTCCCGGGCGACGACACCCCGATCATCATCGGTTCCGCGCTGATGGCGCTGAACGGTCAGGACGACAACGAGCTGGGCACCACTGCCGTCAAGAAGCTGGTTGAGACTCTGGATACCTACATCCCTGAGCCGGTGCGTGCCATCGACCGTCCGTTCCTGATGCCGATCGAAGACGTGTTCTCGATCTCCGGTCGCGGTACCGTGGTAACCGGTCGTGTCGAGCGCGGTATCGTCAAGATCCAGGAAGAAATCGAAATCGTCGGTCTGCGTCCGACCACCAAGACCACCTGCACCGGCGTGGAAATGTTCCGCAAGCTGCTGGACGAAGGTCGTGCTGGCGAGAACTGCGGCGTGCTGCTGCGCGGCACCAAGCGTGACGAAGTCGAGCGTGGCCAGGTTCTGGCCAAGCCGGGCACGATCAAGCCGCACACCAAGTTCGAAGCTGAAGTGTACGTGCTGTCCAAGGAAGAAGGTGGTCGTCACACCCCGTTCTTCAAGGGCTACCGTCCGCAGTTCTACTTCCGTACCACCGACGTGACCGGTTCGTGCGAACTGCCGGAAGGCGTTGAGATGGTAATGCCGGGCGACAACATCAAGATGGTTGTCACCCTGATCAAGCCGATCGCCATGGAAGACGGCCTGCGCTTCGCGATCCGCGAAGGCGGTCGTACCGTCGGCGCCGGCGTGGTTGCCAAGATCGTCGAGTAATCGACTGATCCGTTAAAGAGAAAAGGGCCCTTCGGGGCCCTTTTCTTTTGAACTGGTTAAAAGTTGACACCCCCTAGGGCCATCCGTACAATTGCGCCTCCTTTCGGCGGGCGTAGTCCGTCCGCAGGGATTAGCAGCTTGGAATCTGAGGTCAAAATGCAAAACCAACAAATCCGTATTCGGTTGAAGGCTTTTGACCATCGCCTGATCGATCAATCTACCCAGGAAATCGTGGAAACCGCGAAACGTACTGGTGCTCAGGTGCGTGGTCCGATTCCTCTGCCTACTCGTAAGGAGCGGTACACCGTTCTGATTTCTCCGCACGTCAACAAAGACGCGCGCGATCAGTACGAAATCCGCACTCATAAGCGTGTGCTGGACATCGTTCAGCCGACGGACAAAACCGTCGACGCGCTGATGAAGCTCGACCTTGCGGCAGGCGTGGAAGTGCAGATCAGCCTCGGCTAAAACCTGGCGGTTTTAGTCGTGTAACGCTCTGAAATGGGCGGCCATAGCGGGTGAAAGCCCCGTACACTCATGAGGTTTACAACATGACTATTGGTGTAGTCGGTCGTAAGTGCGGCATGACCCGCATTTTCACCGAAGAAGGTGTCTCCATTCCGGTCACGGTCATCGAGATCGAGCCGAATCGCGTCACCCAGTTCAAAAACGAGGAGTCCGATGGCTACCGTGCAGTGCAGGTCACTGTCGGCGAGCGTCGCGCCTCGCGCGTCAGCAAGGCTCAGGCCGGTCACTTCGCCAAGGCGAACGTCGCGGCAGGTCGTACCGTTCTGGAATTCCGTCTTGAAGAAGGCGACTACCAGGCTGGCGATCTGATCAACGCTGAAATTTTCCAAGCTGGTCAACTGGTGGATGTCACCGGTCAGTCCAAAGGTAAAGGCTTCGCCGGTACCATCAAGCGTTGGAACTTCCGCGGCCAGGACAACACTCACGGTAACTCCGTTTCTCACCGTGTGCCGGGTTCCATCGGCCAGTGCCAGACCCCGGGTCGTGTATTCAAGGGCAAAAAGATGTCCGGTCATATGGGCGCTGAGCGCGTGACCGTGCAGTCCCTGGAAGTCATTCGCGTAGACGCCGAGCGTAACCTGCTGCTGGTCAAGGGTGCCGTTCCGGGCGCTACTGGCGGCGACGTTATCGTTCGTCCGGCTGTCAAGGCGTAAGGGGAGAATCTGAGATGCAATTGAATGTAAATGGCGCTCAGGCGATCGAAGTGTCCGATGCGACCTTCGGTGGCGAGTTCAACGAGACCCTGGTTCACCAAGCAGTCGTGGCCTACATGGCCGGCGGCCGTCAGGGCACCAAAGGCCAGAAGTCCCGTTCCGACGTTTCCGGTGGCGGCAAGCGCCCGTGGCGTCAGAAGGGCACCGGTCGTGCCCGTGCCGGTACCACCCGTGGTCCGATCTGGCGTGGCGGTGGTGTGACCTTCGCAGCGTCCACCCGCAACCATGAGCAAAAGCTGAACAAGAAGATGTACCGCGCAGCTCTGCGCTCCATCCTTGCTGAGCTGGTGCGTACCGACCGTCTGGTCGTGGTCGAAGACTTCGCCGTTGATGCGCCGAAGACCAAGACCCTGTTGGCCAAGCTGAACGGCATGGGTCTGAACGATGTTCTGATCGTGTCCGATGCTGTTGATCAGAATCTGTACCTGGCTGCCCGCAACCTGCCGCACGTCGACGTTCGCGACGTTCAGGGTTCCGATCCGGTCAGCCTGATCGCGTACGAAAAGGTGCTGGTCACCGTTTCGGCCGTGAAGAAATTCGAGGAGCTGCTGGGATGAACCAGGAACGCGTATTCAAAGTGCTGCTTGGCCCGCACATCTCCGAGAAGGCCACGGTTCTGGCTGACAAGCAAGGTCAGTTCGTTTTCAAGGTCGCTACCGATGCGACCAAGCTGGAAATCAAGAAGGCCGTCGAAAGCCTGTTCAGCGTGAAGGTTGAGCGCGTCACTACCCAGAACGTTTTGGGCAAGAGCAAGCGCACCGCTCGCGGTCTGGGCAAGCGTAACGACTGGAAGAAGGCAGTTATCTCCCTTCAGCCGGGCCAAGATCTCGATTTCACCAGCAGTGCTGAGTAAGGAAGGGGTGCATCATGGCAATCGTTAAGTGCAAACCGACTTCCGCTGGCCGCCGTTTTGTGGTCAAGGTGGTCAACCAGGAGCTGCACAAAGGCGCTCCGTACGCTCCGCTGCTCGAGAAGAAGTCGAAGTCCGGCGGTCGTAACAACAATGGCCGTATCACCACGCGTCACGTTGGTGGTGGTCACAAGCAGCATTACCGTCTGGTCGACTTCCGTCGCAACGACAAGGATGGCATTCCGGCCACCGTCGAGCGCGTGGAATACGATCCGAACCGTACTGCTCACATCGCTCTGCTGAAGTACGCCGACGGTGAGCGTCGCTACATCATCGCGCCGAAGGGCGTGAGCGCTGGCGACCAGCTGGTAGCCGGCAACATGGCGCCGATCAAGCCGGGCAACAGCCTGCAGCTGCGCAACATTCCGGTGGGTTCGACCGTTCACGGTATCGAGCTGAAGCCGGGCAAAGGCGCACAGATCGCGCGTTCCGCTGGCGCTTCCGCGCAGCTGATCGCCCGTGAGGGTGCCTATGTGACTCTGCGTCTGCGCTCCGGCGAAATGCGCAAAGTCCTGGCCGAGTGCCGTGCGACCCTGGGCGAAGTCTCGAACTCCGAGCACAGCCTGCGTTCGCTGGGTAAGGCCGGTGCCAAGCGCTGGCGCGGTGTTCGTCCGACCGTTCGTGGTGTTGCCATGAACCCGGTTGATCACCCGCACGGTGGTGGTGAGGGTCGTACCTCCGGTGGTCGTCATCCGGTGTCGCCATGGGGCTTCCCGACCAAGGGCGCGAAGACCCGTGCTAACAAGCGCACCGACAACATGATCGTCCGTCGTCGCAAGTAAATAGAGGGATACGACAGTGCCACGTTCTCTGAAAAAAGGTCCTTTTATCGATCTTCACCTACTGAAGAAGGTCGAAGCGGCGGTGGAAAAGAACGATCGCAAGCCGGTTAAAACCTGGTCGCGCCGTTCCATGATCCTGCCGCAGATGGTCGGTCTGACCATCGCTGTGCATAACGGTCGTCAACATGTCCCGGTCCTCGTGAACGAAGACATGGTCGGCCACAAACTGGGCGAATTTGCCGGCACCCGTACCTATCGTGGTCACGTGGCCGACAAGAAAGCCAAGCGTTAAGGGGTAAGGAAATGGAAGTAGCCGCTAAGTTGTCGGGCGCTCGCATCTCCGCCCAGAAAGCCCGCTTGGTCGCCGACCAGATCCGCGGGAAGAAGGTGGGCGAAGCGCTCAACCTCCTGGCTTTCAGCAGCAAGAAAGCCGCCGAGATCATGAAGAAAGTGCTGGAGTCGGCCGTTGCCAACGCCGAGCACAACGAAGGCGCAGACGTCGATGACCTGAAGGTCAGCACCGTTTTCGTCATCGAAGGGCGTTCGCTTAAGCGCATCATGCCGCGTGCCAAAGGCCGTGCTGATCGCATCGTCAAGCGGTCTTGCCATATCACTGTCAAGGTTGCGGACAAGTAACGGAGTCGATCAGATGGGTCAGAAAGTACATCCCGTTGGCATCCGCCTGGGAATCGTCAAGGATCACACCTCGGTCTGGTACGCAGATGGTCGCAATTACGCCGACTACCTGAACGCCGATCTGAAGGTTCGTGCATACCTGCAAGACAAACTAAAAAGCGCGTCCGTAAGCCGTATCGACATCGCTCGTCCGGCACAAACCGCACGCATCACCATCCACACCGCTCGTCCCGGCATCGTGATCGGCAAGAAAGGTGAAGATGTTGAGAAGCTGCGTCAGGACCTGACCAAGCAAATGGGTGTGCCGGTGCACATCAACATCGAAGAGATCCGCAAGCCGGAGCTCGACGGTCTGCTGGTTGCGCAGAGCGTAGCTCAGCAGCTGGAGCGTCGCGTTATGTTCCGTCGCGCCATGAAGCGCGCTGTACAGAACGCCATGCGCATTGGTGCCAAGGGCATCAAAATCCAGGTGAGTGGTCGTCTCGGCGGCGCTGAAATCGCCCGTACCGAGTGGTATCGCGAAGGTCGTGTGCCGCTGCACACCCTGCGTGCCGATATCGATTACGCCACCTACGAAGCGCACACCACCTACGGTGTGATTGGTGTCAAGGTTTGGATCTTCAAAGGCGAAGTGATTGGTGGTCGCCAGGAAGAGCTGAAGCCGCAAGCACCCGCTCCTCGTAAAAAAGCTGCTAAGTAAGGGGTACGCAAAATGTTGCAACCAAAGCGTACGAAGTTCCGCAAGCAGATGACCGGCCACAACCGTGGTCTGGCTCAGCGCGGTAGCAAGGTCAGCTTCGGCGAGTTCGCGCTGAAGTCTGTCGCCCGCGGTCGTCTCACCGCCCGTCAGATCGAGTCCGCTCGTCGTGCTCTGACTCGTCACGTCAAGCGTGGCGGCAAGATCTGGATTCGCGTGTTCCCGGACAAGCCGGTTACCAAGAAGCCTCTCGAAGTGCGGATGGGTAAAGGTAAGGGTGGCGTCGAATACTGGGTAGCCCAGATCCAGCCAGGCAAGGTCCTGTACGAGATCGAAGGCGTTTCCGAAGAGCTGGCGCGTGAGGCTTTCGCCCTGGCTGCTGCAAAGCTGCCGCTCGCCACCACCTTTGTTAAGCGGACGGTGATGTGATGAAAGCGACCGAACTTCGTGAAAAAACCGCACAGCAGCTGAACGAGCAACTGCTCGGCCTGCTGCGCGACCAGTTCAATCTGCGTATGCAGAAGGCAACTGGCCAGTTGGGGCAGTCTCACCTGCTCTCGCAAGTTAAGCGCGACATCGCTCGTGTGAAAACTGTGCTCAACCAGCAGGCAGGTAAGTGATCATGGCTGAAGCCGAAAAAACAGTCCGTACGCTGACCGGCCGTGTTGTCAGCGACAAGATGGACAAGACCATCACCGTTCTGATCGAGCGTCGCGTCAAGCACCCGATCTACGGTAAATACGTCAAGCGTTCGACCAAGCTGCACGCGCACGACGAGAACAACCAGTGCCACATCGGCGACAAGGTTTCCATCCGTGAAACCCGTCCGCTGGCCAAGACCAAGTCTTGGGCCCTGGTTGAAGTCCTCGAACGCGCAGTCGAAGTCTAAGGGCTAGGGGTCGGAGAAATTTTATGATTCAGACTCAATCCATGCTCGATGTGGCTGACAACAGCGGTGCACGTCGCGTCATGTGCATCAAGGTGCTGGGCGGCTCTCATCGTCGCTACGCCGGCATCGGCGACATCATCAAGGTCACCGTCAAGGAAGCAATTCCGCGCGGCAAAGTGAAGAAAGGTCAGGTCATGACCGCGGTGGTCGTTCGTACCCGTCACGGCGTTCGCCGTGCCGACGGTTCGATCATCCGCTTCGACGGCAACGCTGCTGTTCTGCTGAACAACAAGCAGGAGCCGATCGGTACCCGTATCTTCGGGCCAGTGACCCGTGAACTGCGTTCCGAGAAGTTCATGAAGATCGTCTCGCTCGCCCCTGAAGTGCTTTAAGGAGATCCGACATGCAAAAGATTCGTCGTGACGACGAGATCATCGTGATCGCCGGCAAAGACAAAGGTAAGCGTGGCAAGGTGCTCAAGGTTCTCGCTGACGACCGTCTGGTCGTTGGCGGCATCAACCTGGTGAAGCGCCATACCAAGCCGAACCCGATGTCGGGCGTTCAAGGCGGTATCGTCGAGAAAGAAGCGCCGCTGCACGCTTCCAACGTTGCCATCTTCAACTCTGAGACCAACAAGGCTGACCGCGTTGGCTTCAAGATCGAAGACGGCAAGAAAATTCGTGTCTTCAAGTCCACCCAGAAGCCGGTTGGCGCTTGAGAATCATAGGTAAAACACCATGGCACGACTGAAAGAGATTTACCGGAAGGAAATCGCGCCCAAGCTGAAGGAAGAACTGAAGCTGGCGAACGTGATGGAAGTTCCGCGCATCACCAAGATCACCCTGAACATGGGCCTGGGCGAAGCGATCGGTGACAAGAAAGTCATCGAGAACGCGGTTGCCGACCTCGAGAAGATCACCGGTCAGAAAGTCGTCGTGACTCATGCCCGCAAATCGATCGCCGGTTTCAAGGTTCGTGAAGGTTGGCCGATTGGCGTCAAGGTCACTCTGCGTCGCGAGCGTATGTACGAGTTCCTGGATCGTCTGCTGTCCATCTCCCTGCCGCGTGTGCGTGACTTCCGCGGCCTGAATGCCAAGTCCTTCGACGGTCGCGGCAACTACAGCATGGGCGTGAAAGAGCAGATCATCTTCCCGGAAATCGATTACGACAAAATCGATGCGCTGCGTGGTCTGGACATCACCCTGACTACCACTGCCCGTAACGATGATGAAGGCCGCGCCCTGCTGCGTGCTTTCAACTTCCCGTTCCGCAACTGATCGGAGTCTGGAACATGGCCAAGACAAGCATGAAGAACCGCGAGCTGAAGCGTCAGCAAACGGTTGCCAAGTACGCCAAGAAGCGTGCCGAGCTGAAAGCCACCATCGCCAATCCGAACACCAGTCCGGAAGCGCGTTGGGAAGCCCAGGTCGCTCTGCAGAAGCAGCCGCGTGACGCCAGCGCCTCGCGCCTGCGTAACCGCTGCCGCATCACCGGCCGTCCGCACGGCGTTTATCGCAAGTTCGGTCTGTCGCGTAACAAGCTGCGTGAAGCCGCCATGCGCGGCGACGTACCGGGTCTGGTGAAAGCCAGCTGGTAAGTCGAAACGGAGCCGGCCTCGCGCCGGCTTTGTTTTATCCGAATCAAGCCCCTTTTGGGGCTTGATTCATTTTTGATCGGTCTCTAGAATGTCCGGCTCTCCTGAGCCTGGCATTTTGCATGCCGAGCTTTTGGATGATCCCACAGCCTTCGGGCTGTTCTTTTTGTATCAGGAGCGTCTAGCCCATGAGTATGCAGGACCCGTTAGCGGACATGCTAACTCGTATCCGTAATGCCCAGATGGCTGAAAAGTCCGTCGTAAGCATGCCGTCTTCCACGCTGAAGGTGGCTGTAGCCAAAGTTCTGAAGGACGAAGGTTATATTGCGGGTTATCAGATCAGCGGCGAAGCCAAGCCGCAGCTGTCCATCGAGCTGAAGTACTTCGAAGGCCGTCCGGTCATCGAGGAAGTCAAGCGCGTGAGCCGTCCCGGCCTTCGCCAGTACAAATCCGTCGACGATCTGCCGAAAGTTCGCGGCGGTCTCGGTGTCTCCATCGTCTCCACCAACAAGGGTGTGATGACGGACCGCGCTGCGCGCGCTGCCGGTGTCGGCGGCGAAGTGCTCTGCACCGTGTTCTAAGGGGGGATAAGCATGTCTCGCGTTGCTAAGAACCCCGTAGTGCTGCCTGCCGGTGTCGAGGTCAAACTCGCCGGTCAGCAGCTCTCGGTGAAGGGCGCCAAGGGCGCTCTCGAACTGAACGTACACTCGTCCGTGGAAGTGATCCAGGAAGGCAGCGAGCTGCGTTTCGCCGCTCGTAATGGCGATCAGCAGAACCGCGCCATGGCCGGCACCACTCGTGCTCTGGTCAATAACATGGTCATCGGCGTCAGCCAAGGCTTCGAGCGCAAGCTGCAGCTGGTCGGCGTGGGCTACAAGGCTCAAGCCAAAGGCCAGGTGCTGAACCTCGCGCTGGGCTTCTCCCACCCGATCGACTACGAACTGCCGGCAGGCGTCGTGGCCGAAACCCCGAACCAGACCGAAATCCTGATCAAGGGTATCGACAAGCAACTGGTGGGTCAGGTGGCTGCGGAGATCCGTGACTTCCGTCGTCCTGAGCCTTACAAGGGCAAAGGCGTTCGTTACGCGGATGAAGTCGTCCGTCGTAAAGAAGCCAAGAAGAAGTAAGGGGCTGAGATATGACCGACAAAAAAGTTACTCGTCTGCGTCGCGCTCGCAAAGCACGCCTGAAAATGCACGAGCTCGAAGCCGTGCGTCTGTGCGTGTACCGCTCTTCGCAACACATCTACGCCCAGGTCATTTCGGCCGACGGCAGCAAGGTTCTGGCCAGTGCCTCGACCTTGGACAAAGCACTGCGTGATGGCGCCACTGGCAACGTCGACGCCGCCAAGAAAGTAGGTCAACTGGTTGCCGAGCGCGCGAAAGCCGCTGGTGTGACTCAGGTTGCATTCGACCGTTCTGGCTTCAAGTACCACGGTCGCGTCAAGGCGCTGGCCGATGCTGCTCGTGAAGGCGGGCTGGAGTTCTAAGTTATGGCAAATAACGACCAAAAGCGCGACGAAGGCTATATCGAGAAGCTGGTCCAGGTTAACCGCGTTGCCAAGACCGTAAAGGGTGGCCGTATCTTCACCTTCACCGCGCTGACCGTGGTGGGTGATGGCAAGGGTCGCGTCGGTTTCGGCCGTGGCAAGTCCCGCGAAGTACCGGCTGCCATCCAGAAGGCGATGGAAGCTGCGCGTCGCAACATGATCCAGGTGGATCTGAACGGCACCACTCTGCAGTACCCGATCAAGTCCGCTCATGGCGCCTCCAAGGTGTACATGCAGCCGGCTTCCGAAGGTACCGGTATCATCGCCGGCGGCGCCATGCGTGCCGTTCTGGAAGTGGCTGGTGTACAGAACGTTCTGGCCAAGTGCTACGGCTCGACCAACCCGGTGAACGTGGTTCATGCCACCTTCAAGGGTCTGAAGACCATGCAGTCTCCGGAATCCGTTGCAGCCAAGCGTGGCAAGAGCGTCGAGGAGATTCTCTAACCATGGCTAATACCGTCAAAGTGACTCTGATCAAGAGCACCAATGGCCGTCTGGCCAATCACAAAGCTTGCGTCAAGGGCCTGGGCCTGCGTCGCATCGGTCACACCGTAGAGGTTCTGGATACTCCGGAAAACCGCGGCATGATCAACAAGGCTTACTACCTGCTGAAGGTGGAGGGTTAATCATGCAACTGAACGATCTGCGTTCCGCGCCGGGTGCCCGTCGCGAGAAGCACCGTCCGGGCCGTGGTATCGGCAGCGGTCTGGGCAAGACCGGTGGCCGCGGCCACAAGGGTCAGACCTCCCGCTCCGGTGGCTCCATCGCTCCGGGCTTCGAGGGTGGTCAGCAGCCGCTGCACCGCCGTCTGCCGAAGTTCGGCTTCGTCTCCCTGAAGGCTATGGATCGCGCCGAAGTGCGTACCTCCGAGCTGAACAAGGTGGAAGGCGTCGTCACTCTGCAGGCGCTGAAGGATGCCAATCTGGTTGGCCAACACGTACAGCGCGTGAAAGTGATGCTGTCCGGTGAGGTTACCCGTGCGGTCACCCTGAAAGGCATCGCTGCCACCAAAGGTGCGCGTGCGGCTATCGAAGCAGCTGGCGGTAAGTTCGAGGACTAAATGGCTAAGCAAGGTGCTCTCTCAGCGCTGGCAGGTGGCGGGTTGTCCGAACTCTGGGCTCGTTTGCGCTTCCTGTTCATGGCGATCATCGTCTACCGGATAGGTGCGCACATCCCGGTTCCTGGCATCAACCCAGACCGACTGGCGGATCTGTTCCGGCAGAATGAGGGGACCATTCTTAGCTTGTTCAACATGTTTTCCGGCGGCGCGCTGGAGCGGATGAGCATCTTTGCACTGGGGATCATGCCGTACATCTCGGCATCGATCATCATGCAGCTGATGACCGCCGTCAGCCCGCAGCTGGAGCAGTTGAAGAAGGAAGGTGAAGCTGGCCGTCGCAAGATCAGCCAGTACACCCGCTACGGCACTCTCGTCCTGGCGTTCGTTCAGGCCATCGGTATGTCCGTTGGTCTGGCCAGTCAGGGCGTGGCGTTCTCGGTCGATTTCGGCTTCCATTTCGTGGCGATCACCACTTTCGTGGCGGGCGCGATGTTCATGATGTGGCTGGGCGAGCAGATCACCGAGCGCGGTGTCGGCAACGGTATCTCGATGCTGATCTTTGCAGGCATCGTGGCCGGTCTGCCGTCGGCGATCGGGCAGTCTTTCGAGTCTGCTCGTCAGGGCGATATCAACATCTTCGCTCTGATCGCCATCGGCCTGCTGGCAGTAGCGATCATCGGTTTCGTGGTGTTCATCGAGCGTGGTCAGCGTCGCATTGCGGTGCACTACGCCAAGCGTCAGCAGGGCCGCAAGGTCTTCGCTGCGCAGACCAGCCATCTGCCGTTGAAGGTGAACATGGCGGGCGTAATCCCGGCCATTTTCGCCAGCAGCCTTCTGCTGTTCCCGGCCTCGCTGGGTGCCTGGTTCGGTCAGTCCGAGGGTTTGGGCTGGCTGCAGGACATTTCGCAGGCTATCGCTCCTGGTCAGCCGTTGAACATTCTGCTGTTTAGTGCAGGGATCATTTTCTTCTGCTTCTTCTACACGGCACTGATGTTCAACCCGAAAGACGTAGCGGAAAACCTGAAGAAGTCCGGTGCCTTTATTCCGGGCATTCGTCCGGGCGAGCAGTCGGCGCGCTATATCGATGGCGTTCTGACCCGCTTGACCATGTTCGGTGCTCTGTACATGACGGCCGTGTGCCTGCTGCCCCAGTTCCTGGTGGTTGCGGCCAACGTTCCGTTCTACCTTGGCGGGACCTCGTTGCTGATCGTGGTCGTGGTTGTCATGGACTTCATGTCCCAAGTGCAATCGCACCTCGTGTCTCACCAGTACGATTCCCTGATGAAGAAAGCCAACCTGAAGGGCTATGGCAGCGGCATGCTCCGCTGATCCACCCGTAAGGTTCGAGGAGTTGGTAATGAAAGTTCGTGCATCGGTGAAAAAGCTGTGCCGTAACTGCAAAATTATCCGTCGCGAAGGTGTCGTGCGGGTGATCTGCAGCGCAGAGCCGCGTCACAAGCAGCGCCAAGGCTGAGTGTGAACCACGCGTGATAAGCCCGGCAGCTAGTGCGCTGCCGGGTTGATTAATCGTTTCTACAGCGTTAATATCTCGCGCCCTATTTCTTGGCTTCCGGGGCGTAGGTAGCTGTCAATTGGAGTTCCACTGAATGGCCCGTATTGCAGGCGTTAACATTCCGGATAACAAGCACACTGTTATCTCGCTGACCTACATCTATGGTGTCGGTCGCACCACCGCACAGCAAATCTGTGCCGCTACCGGTGTAAACCCGGCTGCGAAAATCAAGGATCTGACTGACGAGCAGATCGAACAGCTGCGTGGCGAAGTAGCCAAGGTGAATACCGAAGGCGACCTGCGTCGTGAAGTGAATATGAAGATCAAGCGCTTGATGGATCTGGGTTGCTACCGTGGCCTGCGCCACCGTAAAGGCCTGCCGGTTCGCGGTCAGCGTACCAAGACCAACGCTCGCACCCGCAAGGGCCCGCGTAAGCCGATCCGCAAGTAATCGCATTCGCGAATCGACAGGAATTTAGTCATGGCAAAACCTGCTGCTCGTACTCGTAAGAAAGTCAAAAAGACGGTGGTCGATGGCATCGCCCACATCCACGCGTCTTTCAACAACACCATCGTGACCATCACCGACCGTCAGGGCAACGCCCTGTCCTGGGCTACCTCGGGTGGTTCGGGTTTCCGCGGCTCGCGTAAGTCTACTCCGTTCGCTGCCCAGATCGCCGCCGAGCGCGCTGGTCAGGCTGCACTGGAGTACGGCCTGAAGAACCTCGACGTGAACGTCAAGGGCCCGGGTCCGGGTCGCGAATCCGCTGTGCGTGCTCTGAACGCCTGCGGCTACAAAATCGCCAGCATCACCGACGTGACGCCTATCCCGCACAACGGGTGCCGTCCGCCGAAGAAGCGTCGCGTGTAAACAGGAGACAGTGAGAAATGGCTCGTTACATTGGTCCCAAGTGCAAACTGTCTCGCCGTGAAGGCACCGATCTCTTCCTGAAGAGCGGTGTTCGCGCGCTTGAATCTAAGTGCAACATCGAAGCAGCTCCCGGTATTCACGGTCAGCGTCGCGGTCGCCAGTCCGACTACGGCACCCAGCTGCGTGAGAAGCAGAAAGTCCGTCGTATCTACGGCGTGCTGGAGCGTCAGTTCAGCGGTTACTACAAGCAAGCTGCCAGCCAGAAGGGCGCCACCGGCGAAAACCTGCTGCAGCTGCTGGAATGCCGTCTGGATAACGTGGTTTACCGTATGGGCTTTGGCGCTACCCGTGCCGAATCCCGTCAGCTGGTTTCGCACAAAGCAATCAGCGTCAACGGTCAGACCGTAAACGTACCGTCCTATCAGGTTAAAGCTGGCGACGTCGTTGCTGTTCGCGAGAAATCGAAGAACCAGCTGCGCATCGTTCAGGCTCTTGAGCTCTGCGCCCAGCGTGGCCGCGTTGAGTGGGTCGAAGTAGACGCCGAGAAGAAGTCTGGTGTGTTCAAGAACGTACCGGCTCGTGGCGATCTGTCCGCTGACATCAACGAGAGCCTGATTGTCGAGCTCTACTCCAAGTAAGGGCTAGAAAATAGGTGCATCCATGCAGATTTCGGTAAATGAGTTCCTGACCCCCCGCCACATCGATGTGCAGGAGGTCAGTTCGACCCGCGCCAAGATCACCCTCGAGCCTCTCGAGCGTGGTTTCGGCCATACCCTGGGCAATGCGCTGCGTCGCATCCTGTTGTCCTCCATGCCTGGCTGTGCAGTAGTCGAGGCCGAGATCGACGGTGTACTCCACGAGTACTCCGCGATCGAAGGTGTGCAGGAAGATGTCATCGAGATCCTGCTCAACCTGAAAGGTCTGGCTATCAAGCTGCACGGCCGTGACGAAGTGACCCTGACTCTGGCTAAGAAGGGCCCGGGCGTCGTTACCGCTGCCGATATTCAGCTGGATCACGATGTCGAAATCGTCAATGGCGACCACGTCATCGCTAACCTGGCCGCCAATGGCGCGCTGAACATGAAGCTCACCGTAGCTCGTGGTCGCGGCTATGAGCCGGCTGACGCGCGTCAGAGCGACGAGGACGAAAGCCGCAGCATCGGTCGCTTGCAGCTGGATGCTTCGTTCAGCCCTGTGCGTCGGGTTGCTTACGTGGTGGAAAACGCCCGTGTCGAGCAGCGCACCAACCTGGACAAACTGGTCATCGACCTGGAAACCAACGGTACCTTGGACCCCGAAGAGGCCATCCGTCGTGCCGCGACCATCCTGCAGCAGCAGCTGGCCGCGTTCGTCGACCTCAAGGGTGACAGCGAGCCGGTGGTGGTCGAGCAGGAAGACGAGATCGATCCGATCCTGCTGCGTCCCGTCGATGACCTGGAACTGACCGTACGTTCGGCCAACTGCCTGAAAGCAGAGAACATCTACTACATCGGCGACCTGATTCAGCGCACCGAAGTAGAGCTGCTCAAAACCCCGAACCTGGGCAAGAAATCCCTGACCGAAATCAAGGATGTTCTGGCCTCTCGCGGTCTGTCCCTCGGTATGCGCCTCGACAACTGGCCGCCGGCAAGTCTGAAGAAAGACGATAAGGCCACTGCCTGATCGTCATCATCACCGAACGAACAAGTTTGGTAAGGAATTGAACCATGCGTCATCGTAAAAGTGGCCGTCACCTCAGCCGCACCAGCGCTCACCGCAAGGCCATGTTCCAGAACATGGCGGTCTCGCTGTTCGAGCACGAGCTGATCAAAACTACCCTGCCGAAAGCCAAGGAACTGCGTCGCGTTGCCGAGCCGCTGATCACCCTGGCCAAGGAAGACAGCGTTGCCAACCGTCGTCTGGCCTTCGACCGTACCCGTTCGAAAGCCATCGTCGGCAAGCTGTTCAACGACCTGGGCAAGCGCTACGCCACCCGTAACGGCGGCTACCTGCGCATCCTCAAGTGCGGCTTCCGCGCTGGCGACAACGCTCCGATGGCCTACGTTGAACTGGTCGACCGTCCGGTCGGTGGTTCGGTAGAAGCTGCCGAGTAAGTTGCTGGTTGTACGAAAAACCGGGCCTTGCGCCCGGTTTTTTGTTGCCCGTGATTCGTCGAGTCGGAAATCAGCGCCCTGGGGGTGTGAATATTTTTCCGCACGTCGTGTTTGATATTGTGTACGAGATTGGGCTCGGGTAAGGTTCGGCGGTCTTTGATTCGCCGGCTCGCCGGCCCCAATAAGAACAACTGCCGATCATGTCCGAACCTACCGCTCTGAGTCTTATCCCTCCTGCCGTCGTCCTGACCCTGGCCATCTGGCTGCGTCGTCCCATCCTCGCCTTGCTGATCGGTGCTTGCAGCGGCCTGCTGTTGCTGTCGCCGCAAGACGCCATGGGCAGCTTCGCCGATATTTCGCTGAAGGTGATGCAGGACGAAACCATTGGCTGGCTGATCCTGGTGTGCGGCAGCTTCGGCGCGCTGATCGCCCTGCTGGTGCGTACCGGCGGCGCCCTGGCGTTCGGTCGTGCCGCGCTGAAGCTGGCCAAGGGCCGGCGTTCCTCGCTGCTGATGACCTTCGTCCTCGGCGTGGTGATCTTCGTCGACGATTACCTCAATGCCCTGACCGTGGGCGAGACCATGAAGCGCGTCACCGACCGCTTCATGGTTTCCCGCGAGAAGCTGGCCTACGTGGTGGACTCCACCGCCGCGCCGATCTGCGTGCTGGTGCCGCTGTCGACCTGGGCGGTGTTCTTCGGCGGCCTGTTGGAGAACAACGGCATCGCCGAGACCGGGCAGGGCATCGGCGTGTACGTCCAGGCCATTCCCTACATGCTCTACGCCTGGGCCGCGGTGCTCCTGGTGCTGCTGGTGGCCGCCGGCCTGTTCCCCGATATCGGCCCGATGCGCAGGGTCGAGATGCAGGCGCGCCACGGTTCGGCCGGGGCCATGCACGTGGGCGAGTTGAGCGCCGAGCACAACTACGCGATGAAGTCGCTGGAGGAGGAGTTCGAAGGCGCCGACAAGGAGGGCGGCAAGCTGCACAACTTCCTGGTGCCGCTGGCCATGCTGGTGGGCTTTACCGTCTACTTCGACATCGACGTGTGGATGGGCATGATCGCCACCATGCTGCTGACCCTGCCGTTCTACCTGCTGCAGCGCCTGATGCCGCTGACGGAGATGCTCGATCAGATGGTCGACGGCTTCAAGACCATGCTGCCGGCCATCGGCATCTGCGTCGCCGCCTTCATCTTCAAGGACGTCTGCGACCAGCTGATGCTGCCGCAGTACGTGGTCGAGAGCCTCAAGCCCTACATGACCCCGCAGATGCTGCCGGCCATGGTGTTCCTGTGCATGGCGGTACTGAGCTTCGCCACCGGCTCGTCCTGGGGCATCTTCGCCGTGACCATCCCCATCGTCATGCCGCTGGCCTATGCGCTGGGCGCGGACATCCCGCTGGTGATCGGCGCGCTGATGTCGGCCTCGGCCTTCGGCAGCCAGGCCTGCTTCTACAGCGATTCCACGGTGCTGGCGGCGCAGGGTTCCGGCTGCGATCTGATCAGCCATGCCGTCACCCAGCTGCCCTATACCCTGATCGCGGCCGGCGTGGCGTTCGTCGGCTTCATCCTCGTGGCCTGAGCCTGCTGCAGGTATGGAAGAACGGGCCCCAGCGGCCCGTTTTTTTATGCGGCTCTTGAAAGAAAATAACTATCGAGTCGTTACGCTCCATGCATTGGTTCGCCTGGCGAAGCGGGTCTAGGCTTGTTCCATCGTCGGCCGCAGTCGATGGGACCGACCCGATGAGAAAAAGGAGAGAAGCATGTCGAACCAAGGTAAATGCCCGTTCAACCACGTCGCTGGCGGCGGCACGACCAACCGGGATTGGTGGCCGAACCAGTTGCGTGTGGATCTGCTCAATCAACATTCGGAAAAGTCCAACCCGCTGGGCGCGAAGTTCAACTACGCCGAAGAATTCAAGAAGCTCGACTACAAGGCGCTGAAGGCCGACCTGGTCAAGCTGATGACCGACAGCCAGGACTGGTGGCCGGCTGACTTCGGTCACTACGGCCCGCAAATGATCCGCATGGCCTGGCACGCCACTGGCACCTATCGCATCACCGACGGCCGCGGCGGTGGCGGTCGTGGTCAGCAGCGCTTCGCCCCGCTGAACTCCTGGCCGGACAACGTCAACATCGACAAGACCCGCCGCCTGTTGTGGCCGATCAAGCAGAAGTACGGCCAGCAGATCTCCTGGGCCGACCTGCTGGTGCTCGCCGGTAACGTCGCGCTGGAGTCCATGGGCTTTCGCACCTTCGGTTTCGGCGCCGGCCGCGAGGACGTGTGGGAACCGGATCTGGATGTCAACTGGGGCGCCGAGATCGCCTGGCTGGGCGTCGACCCGGAGCGGGTCACGGATGATCGCGAGCTGGCGGCGCCGTTCGGCGCCACCCACATGGGCCTGATCTACGTCAACCCGGAAGGGCCGAACGCCAGCGGCGACTACATGCTGGCGGCCAAGGACATTCGCGCCACCTTCAACCGCATGGCCATGGACGACGAGGAAATCGTCGCCCTGATCGCCGGCGGCCACACCTTCGGCAAGGCCCACGGCGCCGCGCCGGAATCGCACAAGGGGCCGGAGCCGGAGGCGGCGCCGATCGAGGCGCAGGGCCTGGGCTGGATCAGCGATTTCGGCAGCGGTCACGGCAAGGACACCATCTCCAGCGGCATCGAGGTCACCTGGACCAAGACCCCGGCGCTGTGGAGCAACAACTTCTTCGAGAACCTGTTCAAGTACGAGTGGGAACTGACCAAGTCGCCGGCCGGCGCCAAGCAGTGGGTGGCCAAGGACGCCCCGGACATCATTCCGGACGCCCATGTGCCGGGCAAATTCCACAAGCCGACCATGCTCACCACCGACCTGACCCTGCGTTTCGACCCGGAGTTCGGCAAGATTTCCCAGCGTTTCCTCAATGACCCGCAAGCCTTCGCCGAGGCCTTCGCCCGCGCCTGGTACAAGCTGACTCACCGCGACATGGGGCCGAAGGCCCGCTACCTCGGCCCGGAAGTGCCGAAAGAGGACATGATCTGGCAGGACCCGCTGCCGGCCGCCACGCATAACCCCAGCGCCGCCGACATCGCCGATCTCAAGGCGAAGATCGCCGCCTCCGGGCTGTCGGTGGGCGACCTGGTGTCGGTGGCCTGGGCCTCGGCCTCGACCTTCCGCGGCGGCGACAAGCGCGGCGGTGCCAACGGTGCGCGTCTGGCCCTGGCGCCGCAGAAGGATTGGCCGGTCAACCAGCGTGCGATCAAGGCGCTGGCCAGGCTGGTGGAGATCCAGAAAGCCTCGGGCAAGGCCTCGCTGGCCGATGTCATAGTGCTGGCCGGTAACGTCGGCGTGGAGCAGGGCGCCAAGGCGGCCGGGGTGGCGGTCGACGTGCCCTTCGCCCCCGGACGGGTCGATGCGCGCCAGGATCAGACCGACGTCGAGTCCTTCGCGGTGCTCGAGCCCCTCGCCGACGGTTTCCGCAACTACAGCCAGGGCAAGCTGGGTGTGCCGACCGAGGCCATGCTGATCGACAAGGCGCAGCTGCTGACCCTGACGGCGCCGGAGCTGACCGCGCTGGTCGGCGGCCTGCGCGTGCTCGGCGCCAACCACGACGGCGGTGCCCATGGCGTGTTCACCGACCAGGTCGGGGTGCTGTCCAACGACTTCTTCGTCAACCTGCTGGACATGGGCATCGAGTGGAAGCCGGTGGATGGCGGCGCGGAAGTGTTCGAGGGCAAGTGCAGCAAGAGCGGTCAGGTGAAATACACCGGCACCCGCAACGACCTGATCTTCGGTTCCAACTCGGTGCTGCGCGCCTATGCCGAGGTCTATGCCAGCGCCGACGGCAAGGCGAAGCTGGTCAAGGACTTCGTCGCCGCCTGGACCAAGGTGATGAACCTGGATCGTTTCGATCTGGCCTGAACCGTTGCCGGTGGCGCGCCATCCGGCGCTTCACCGGCGACATCCGATCCACCCAGCGGCGCCTCCCTCGTGGAGGCGCCGTGCGTTTCGCTTGACCGCGACAGGCGGCCGGCGGAGCATTCGCCCATTTCACGGCTGCAACAAGGACCACCGGCATGAAGGGCCATATCGAAGTCATCGATTACCTCAAGCAACTGCTCAAGGGCGAGCTGGCCGCGCGCGACCAGTACTTCATCCACTCGCGCCTGTACGAGGACTGGGGCTTCACCAAGCTCTACGAGCGGATCAACCACGAGATGGAGGAGGAGACCCAGCACGCCGATGCGCTGCTCAAGCGCATCATCTTCCTCGAAGGCGTGCCGGACATGGCGCCGAATGCCTTCACCTACGGGCAGACCGTGCCCGAGGCGCTGAAGCTGGACCTGGCCCTGGAGTACGAGGTGCGCGCGGCCCTGAGCAAGGGCATCGCGCTGTGCGAGAAGCACCAGGACTACCAGAGCCGCGACATCCTCCTGACCCAGCTCAAGGACACCGAGGAAGACCACGCCTACTGGCTGGAGATCCAGCTGCAGCTGATCGACAGGCTGGGGCTGGAGAAGTACCTGCAGAGCCAGATGTAAGCTGTGCCCATTAACCCAAGAGCCCCGCATGTGCGGGGCTCTTGGGTTTCAGGCGCGCTCGCGTTCCAGCAGCGGCTTGAGGAAGTGCCCGGTGTGCGACGCCGGGTTGGCCGCCACCTCTTCCGGGGTGCCGGTGGCGATGATCATGCCGCCCTTGGAGCCGCCCTCGGGGCCGAGGTCCACCAGCCAGTCGGCGGTCTTGATCACGTCCAGGTTGTGCTCGATCACCACCACGGTGTTGCCGTGGTCGCGCAGGCGGTGCAGCACGTCGAGCAGCTGCTGGATATCGGCGAAGTGCAGGCCGGTGGTCGGCTCGTCGAGGATATACAGGGTCTTGCCGGTGTCGCGCTTGGACAGCTCGCGACTCAGCTTGACCCGCTGCGCCTCGCCGCCGGACAGGGTGGTCGCGCTCTGCCCCAGCTTGATGTAGGACAGGCCGACGTCCATCAGCGTCTGCAGCTTGCGGGCGATGGCCGGCACGGCGTCGAAGAAGGTGCGCGCCTCCTCGATGGTCATGTCGAGCACCTCGGTGATGCTCTTGCCCTTGTACTTCACTTCCAGGGTTTCGCGGTTGTAGCGCTTGCCCTTGCACACGTCGCAGGGCACGTAGATGTCCGGCAGAAAGTGCATCTCCACCTTGATCACGCCGTCGCCCTGGCAGGCCTCGCAGCGTCCGCCCTTGACGTTGAAGCTGAAGCGCCCCGGGCCGTAGCCGCGCGAGCGCGATTCCGGCACGCCGGCGAACAGTTCGCGGATCGGGGTGAACAGCCCGGTGTAGGTCGCCGGGTTGGAGCGCGGTGTGCGGCCGATCGGGCTCTGGTCGATGTCGACCACCTTGTCCAGGTGCTGCAGGCCGTCGAACGAGTCGTGGGCCGCGGCTTCCAGGGTGGTGGCGCCGTTCAGCGCGGTGGCGGTGAGCGGGAACAGGGTGTTGTTGATCAGGGTCGACTTGCCCGAGCCGGACACCCCGGTGACGCAGGTGAGCAGGCCGACCGGGATCTCCAGGTCGACATTGCGCAGGTTGTTGCCGCGCGCGCCCTTGAGCTTGAGCTGCTTCTTCTTGTCGCGCGGGGTGCGCGTGGCCGGATAGCGGATCCTCTCGCGGCCGGAGAGGTACTTGCCGGTCAGCGAATCGGCATGCGCCATGACCTCGTCCGGGGTGCCCTCGGCGACGATGCGCCCGCCGTGTACGCCGGCGCCGGGGCCGATGTCCACCACGTAGTCGGCCAGGCGGATGGCGTCCTCGTCGTGCTCGACCACTATCACCGTATTGCCCAGGTTGCGCAGGTGGGTGAGGGTGCCCAGCAGGCGCTCGTTGTCGCGCTGGTGCAGGCCGATGCTGGGCTCGTCGAGGATGTACATCACCCCCACCAGGCCGGCGCCGATCTGGCTGGCCAGGCGGATGCGCTGCGCCTCGCCGCCGGACAGGGTGTCGGCGCTGCGGTCCAGGGTCAGGTAATCGAGGCCGACGTTGACCAGGAACTGCAGGCGCTCGCGGATTTCCTTGAGGATCTTCTCGGCGATCTCGCCGCGCCGGCCGGTCAGGTGCAGGCTGCCGAAGTAGTCGCAGGCGTCGCCCACCGGCAGGCCGCTGACCGCCGGCAGGGTCTTCTCGCCGACCCAGACATGCCGCGCCTCGCGGCGCAGGCGGGTGCCGCGGCAGTCCGGGCAGGGCTGGGTGCTGAGGAACTTGGCCAGCTCCTCGCGCACGCTGGCCGACTCGGTCTCGCGGTAGCGTCGCTCGAGGTTGGGGATGATGCCCTCGAAGGGGTGCGAGCGTTTGACGATGTCGCCGCGGTCGTTGAGGTACTTGAAGTCGACGTTTTGCGTACCGCTGCCGAACAGGATGACCTTCTGATGCTCGGCGGCCAGGTCGTCGAACGGCTGCTCCAGGCTGAAGCCATAGTGCGCAGCCAGCGAGCCGAGCATCTGGAAGTAGTAGACGTTGCGCCGGTCCCAGCCGCGGATCGCGCCCTCGGCCAGGGTCAGCTCGCCATTGACCAGGCGCTTGGCGTCGAAGAACTGCTTCACCCCCAGGCCGTCGCAGGTCGGGCAGGCGCCGGCAGGGTTGTTGAAGGAGAACAGCTTGGGTTCCAGCTCGCTGATCGAGTGACCGCAGTGCGGGCAGGCGAAGCGTGCGGAGAAGATGATCTCGTCGCCTTCTTCCTCGTCCATCGGCGCGATCAGGGCGATGCCGTCGGCCAGGCCGAGGGCGGTCTCGAAGGATTCGGCCAGGCGCTGCTGCAGGTCCTCGCGCACCTTGAAGCGGTCCACCACCACGTCGATGGAATGCTTCTTCTGCTTGTCCAGCTTGGGCAGCTCGTCCAGCTCATGCAGCTTGCCGTTGACCCGAGCGCGGACGAAGCCCTGCGCGCGCAGCTCCTCGAACACCGACAGGTGCTCGCCCTTGCGCTCGCGCACCACCGGCGCCAGCAGCATCAGCTTGCGTCCTTCCGGCAGGGCGAGGACCTGGTCGACCATCTGGCTGACGGTCTGCGCCTCCAGCGGCACGTCGTGGTCCGGACAGCGCGGGATGCCGACGCGGGCGTAGAGCAGGCGCAGGTAGTCGTAGATCTCGGTGATGGTGCCGACGGTCGAGCGCGGGTTGTGCGAAGTGGACTTCTGCTCGATGGAGATGGCCGGGGAGAGGCCCTCGATGGTGTCGACGTCGGGCTTCTCCATCATCGACAGGAACTGCCGGGCGTAGGCCGACAACGACTCCACGTAGCGGCGCTGGCCCTCGGCGTAGAGGGTGTCGAAGGCCAGCGACGACTTGCCCGAGCCGGACAGGCCGGTGATCACGATCAGCTTGTCGCGCGGCAGGGTCAGGTCGATGTTCTTCAGGTTGTGGGTGCGCGCACCCCGGATCAGAATCTTGTCCACTTACAGCGGCCTCGCGTGGCGGGCAGAAACCGGCGAGTATAGGGCCTGTTGCGGTCTGGCCGCGACCTGCATCGCCGCTTGCCGAACGACCTGTGCGTGCACCCCGGCTGCGCCCTGCGGCAATTCGCGTGCCTGTGCCGCCTGCGCCTTCGCTGCTAGAATCGCCGGCTGATTTTCACGGGACTTTTTCCATGCACGATCCGCACAGCGAGCGCATGAGTGGCGGCGAAGCCCGCGCGGCCGGTGGCCTGGCGCTGGTGTTCGCGTTCCGCATGCTGGGCATGTTCATGGTCCTGCCGGTGCTGGCCACCTACGGCATGGACCTGGCCGGCAGTACCCCGGCGCTGATCGGCCTGGCCATCGGCGCCTACGGTCTGACCCAGGCGCTGCTGCAGATTCCCTTCGGCATGCTCAGCGACCGCATCGGCCGCCGCCCGGTGATCTATGCCGGGCTGCTGATCTTCGCCGCCGGCAGCATGCTGGCGGCCAATGCCGATTCCATCTGGGGCGTGATCGCCGGCCGCGTGCTGCAGGGCGCCGGGGCCATCTCGGCGGCGGTGATGGCGCTGCTCTCGGACCTGACCCGCGAGCAGCACCGGACCAAGGCCATGGCCATGATCGGCATGAGCATCGGCCTGTCGTTCGCCGTGGCCATGGTGCTCGGCCCGCTGCTGACCCGCGCCTTCGGCCTGGCCGGGCTGTTCTGGGCCACCGCGGCGATGGCGCTGCTGGGCATCCTGATCGTCGCCGGCCTGGTGCCGAGGAACGCCGGGCCGCTGCAGCACCGCGAATCCGGGGTGGCGACGCAGGCGCTGTGGCCGACCCTCAAGCACGCCGACCTGCTGCGCCTGGATTTCGCCATCCTGGCCCTGCACGCGGTGCTGATGGCCAGCTTCGTCGCCCTGCCGCTGGCGCTGGTGGAGCAGGGCGGGCTGGCCAAGGAAGAACACTGGTGGGTCTACCTCACCGCGCTGCTGATCGGCTTCTTCGGCATGGTGCCGTTCATCATCTACGCCGAGAAGAAGCGCCAGATGAAGCGCGTGCTGCTCGGCGCGGTGGCGGTGCTGCTGCTCTGCGAGCTGTATTTCGCCCTGTTCGGCAGCAGCCTGCGCGCGCTGGTGCTGGGCACCGTGCTGTTCTTCACCGCGTTCAACCTGCTGGAGGCCTCGCTGCCGTCGCTGGTGAGCAAGGTGGCGCCGGCCGGCGGCAAGGGCACGGCGATGGGCGTGTACTCCACCAGCCAGTTCCTCGGCGCCGCGCTGGGCGGCATTCTCGGCGGCTGGCTGTACCAGCAGCATGGCCTGGAGGGCGTGTTCATCGGCTGTGCGGCGCTCTGTGCAATTTGGCTGGCCATTGCTGTTACTATGCGCGAACCGCCGTATGTGACCAGCCTGCGCCTGCCGCTCGACGCCGCGGCACTGGCCGATGTCGGACTGGTCGAACGCCTGAAGGCTACGCCGGGAGTGGCGGATGCCGTGGTGGTGGTCGACGAAGCGGCCATCTATATCAAAGTGGACACCCAACAAGTGGATCGCACGTCCCTGGAACGCCTGATTGCAGCGGCGCCAGCGGCGTGCCGAGCCTAGGAGAACGTTATGGCCCGTGGGGTTAACAAAGTCATTCTGGTCGGCACCTGCGGCCAGGACCCGGAAACGCGCTACCTGCCCAGCGGCAACGCGGTCACCAACCTGAGCCTGGCCACCAGCGAGCAGTGGACCGACAAGCAGACCGGGCAGAAGGTCGAGAAGACCGAGTGGCACCGCGTCGCCCTGTTCGGCAAGGTCGCCGAGATCGCCGGCGAGTACCTGCGCAAGGGTTCGCAGGTGTACATCGAAGGCAAGCTGCAGACCCGCGAGTGGGAAAAGGACGGCATCAAGCGCTACACCACCGAGATCATCGTCGACATGCAGGGCACCATGCAGCTGCTCGGCGGCCGCCCGAGCGGTGACGAGGGCGGTGCGCCGCGCCAGTCGCGCCCGGCCCCGCAGCGTGAGCCGCAGCAGGCGCCGCGTCAGGAGCGCGCCGCGCCGCAACAGCAGGCCCAGCCAGCGCCGGACTACGACAGCTTCGACGACGACATCCCGTTCTAAGCGGAGCGGGCTCTAGCCTATGCGAATGCGCCTGATGCTGCTGGGCGGTGGTAGTGCCCTGGGGCAAGCGCTGATCCGTCTCGGCGCCGAGGAAGACATCGGCTTCCTCGCGCCCAGGCCGCCCGAGGCGGGCTGGGATGCCGCCAGCCTGACCCAGTTGCTCGATGACACCCGCCCGGATGCCCTGGTCAATCTGGCCTACTACTTCGACTGGTTTCAGGCCGAAGCGGTGGCCGAGGCGCGCCTGGCCACCCAGGAGCGCGCGGTCGAGCGGCTCGCCGAACTCTGCCAGCATCACGCCATCGTCCTGCTGCAACCTTCCAGCTACCGGGTGTTCGACGGCTCGCGGGCTACGGCCTACAGCGAGAAGGAGGAACCGATTCCGCTGGGGTTGCGCGGCCAGGCGCTGTGGCGGCTGGAGCAGAGCGTGCGGGCGATCTGTCCGCGGCATGTGCTGCTGCGCTTCGGCTGGCTGCTCGACGACAGCCGCGAAGGCCTGCTCGGGCGCTTTCTGCAGCGCGCCGAGCGCGACGACGCGCTGTATTTGGCCGACGACCGGCGTGGCAACCCGACGCCGGTGGACGATGCCGCGCGGGTGATCCTCGCCGTGCTCAAGCAGCTCGACTGCGAATCGCCCTTGTGGGGCACCTACCACTACGGCGGCCACGAGGCGAGCACCTCGCTGAGCCTGGGCCAGGCGGTGCTGAGCGAGGCGCGCCATTACCGCAGCAACCTGGTCGAGGACATCGCGCCGCAGGCCCACGCCGCCCGCCCGGACGCCGCCGACGAGCCGCAGCACGCAGTGCTGGCCTGCAAGAAAATCCTTCACACCTTCGGCATCAAGCCGCGCGCCTGGCGTGCCGGTCTGCCGAGCCTGCTGGACCGCTATTACCGTCATGGCTGAAATTCTCGTAACCGGCGGTGCCGGCTTTATCGGCTCGCACCTGGTCGATGCCCTGCTGGCCGCCGGTCACGGCGTGCGCGTGCTGGACAACCTGTCCATGGGCAAGCGCAGCAACCTGCCGCTGGACAATCCGCGCCTGCGCCTGATCGAGGGCGATGTCGCCGATGCCGAGGTCGTTGCCCAGGCGGTGGCCGGGTGCGCGGCAGTGGCGCACCTGGCCGCGGTGGCCTCGGTGCAGGCCTCGGTGGACGACCCGGTGGCCACCCACCAGAGCAACTTCGTCGGCACCCTCAACGTCTGCGAGGCCATGCGCCGGCACGGCGTGCGCCGCGTGCTCTATGCCTCCAGCGCGGCGGTCTACGGCAACAACGGCGAAGGCCAGGCCATCGACGAGGACACCGCCAAGGCGCCGCTGACCCCCTACGCGGTGGACAAGCTGGCCAGCGAGCAGTACCTGGATTTCTACCGCCGCCAGCATGGTCTGGAACCGGCGATCTTCCGCTTCTTCAATATCTACGGTCCGCGCCAGGATCCGTCCTCGCCCTATTCCGGGGTGATCAGCATCTTCACCCAGCGCGTGCAGCAGGGCCTGCCGATCAGCGTGTTCGGCGACGGCGAGCAGACCCGCGACTTCTTCTACGTCGGCGATCTGATCGGGCTGCTGGTCCAGGGCCTGACCGGCGCGCAGGTCGACGCGCAGCCGGCCAACGTCGGCTGGAACCAGGCGGTCAGCCTCAACCAGTTGCTGGCGGAGATCGGTGCGCTCTGTGGCGGCCTGCCGCCGGTGAGCCATCTGCCGGCGCGCGCCGGCGATATCCGTCATTCCCGTGCCGACAACCGCCGCCTGCAGGCGCAGTACCGCCTGCCGCCGCCGACGCCGCTGCGCGAGGGGCTCAGGCGTCTGCTCGCCTTGTAGCCCCTGGAATGAAAGAAGCCGGCTGATGCCGGCTTCTTTCGTTGCAGGACGGCTTAGAACTTGTAGCCCAGGCCGACCATGTACACGAAGGGGTCGACATCCACGTCGACCTTGACCTTGTCGCCGGCCAGGTGGGTGGTGCCGGTGGTGTCGATGTCGATGTAGCGCACCTGGGCGTTGAGCATCAGCTGGTCGCTCAGCATGTAGTCCATGCCCACCTGGCCGGACAGGCCCCAGGAGTCCTTCAGGTCCAGGCCGCTGAAGCCCTTGGCTTCGGCCTCGCTGCTCAGCTCGGTGTCGAAGAACCAGGTGTAGTTGATGCCCAGGCCGACGTAGGGCTGGAAGGTCGAGGCCTTGTCCAGCGGGTAGTAGACGGCGCTGAGGGTCGGCGGCAGGTGCTTGAGGCTGCCCAGCTTGCCGTTCAGCCCGGCGAAGGCACCCGGCATGCCCTTGACGCCGACGTCGTGGCTGAACGGGGTGGCCGCCAGCAGTTCGATGCCCAGGTGGTCGGTGAGCATATAGGCGAAGTTCAGGCCCAGCTGGGTGTCGCTGTCGAGGGTGGCGCCGCTGCCGGGGACCTTGCCCAGCACGGCGTGATCGATGTTGCCGCTGTCTTCGCGCGGATCGACGGTGGCGGCGCCGGCGCGCACGATTATGTCGCCGGCCTGGTGGGCCTGCGCCAGGGGTGCGGCGATGGCCAGGGCCAGCAGGGAGGCGGTGAACAGCGACTTGTGCATAGTGAACTCCAATCGAGTCGGCGGATGTCTGGGTTGGAATAAATGCTAAGCCATGCATCGATTGGCTCTTTGATCCAGCTCAATGGATGAGCGGGTTATGCGCGCGGCGATTTGTCCATTGCTTCGATTGTACTTTGCAGATGATAATGTTTCTCTTTTTGCAGCAAGCCCGTCTGTCGAGGACCTTCTCCGCATGAATCGCTTCCCCCTTCGCTCCCTGGCCGTCGCCCTGATGCTGGCCAGCGGTTCGCTGGCTGCCGCGCCGCTGGATGCCGCACTGGACGAGAGCCAGCGCCTGGCCGCCGAGGCCAAGGCCTCCCAAGGCCGCGTCGAGCAGCTGGACGATGCCAGCCGCGAAATGCTCACCGAGTACCGCAATGCCTTGCAGCAGGCTGAGGCATTGAAAGGTTATAACAGTCAGCTGCGTGACCTGGTCGAAGCGCAGCGCCAGGAACTGGCCAGCTACCAGCAGCAGCTGGACGGCATCGAACGCACCCAGGAGGCGGTCAGCCCGCAGATGGTCAAGATGGTCGAGGTGCTCGGCCAGTTCATCGCCGCCGACCTGCCGTTCCTTCCCGAAGAGCGCGAGGATCGTCTGGCCCAGCTGCAGGATCTGCTGCCGCGCGCCGACGTCAGCCTGGCCGACAAGTACCGGCGCATCCTCGAGGCCTACCAGATCGAGAGCGACTACGGCCGCACCCTGGAAGCCTGGCGCGGCGAGCTGAGCCAGGCCGACGGCGACTCGCGCAGCGTCGAATTCCTCCGCCTGGGCCGCAGCATGCTCTATTACCAGACCCTCGACGCCCACGAGAGCGGCTGGTGGAACCCGCAGGCCCAGGCCTGGCAGGTGCTCGACGGCGGCGCGCGGCGTCCGCTGACCCAGGCCATCGCCATCGCCCGCCAGCAGCAGGCTCCCGCCGTGCTGTCCCTGCCGATCAAGACCCTGGCCGAGGAGGCCGCCCAATGAGTCGTCGTGTTGTAGCCGTACTGGCGCTCAGCCTGTTGCCGGCGCTGGCCGCCGTAGCCGAAACCCTCAGCCCCGATCAACTGTTGCAGCGCATCCGCAGCGAGCGCGCCGCCGAAGTCAGCGCCATGCAGGAGCGCGAGCAGGTCTTCCTCGCCACGCGCGGCGAGCAGGCGCAACTGCTCGCCGCCGCCCGCTCTGCACTGAACCTGCAGAAGGCCGAGGCCGAGCGGCTGAAGGCCGAGTTCGACCGTCAGGAGGCCGAGCTGGCCGAACAGGAAAAACTCCTGGCGCAGCGCGTCGGCCACCTCGGCGAGCTGTTCGGTGTGGTCCGTCAGAGTGCCGGCGACGTTGCCGGGCAGTGGCAGGACAGCCTGCTCAACGCCCAGTACCCCGAGCGCCTGAAGCGTCTCAAGGCACTGGCCGAGAGTCGCTCGCTGCCGTCTGCCGAAGACCTCGACGGCTACTGGATGCTGCTGCTCGAAGACCTGGCCGCCAGCGGCCGCATCGAGCGCGTGCAGCTGCCGGTGGTCGCTGCCGATGGCTCGCGCAGCGAGCAGCAGGTGCTGCGCGTCGGCGCCTTCGCGGTCTACGGCGAGGACGCCTTCCTGCGTTACGACGCCGACGCCGGCGAGCTGGTGGCGCCGCCGCGGCAACCCTCCGGCCTGGGCCAGGTCGAAGACTACCTGGACAGCCGCGACGCCCTCGCCACGCTGCCCATCGACCCCAGCCGCGGCAGCCTGCTGGCGCAGCTGCAGCAGCAACCGACGCTGTGGGATCGCCTGCAGCAGGGCGGCCTGGTCGGTTGGGTGATCGTCGTGCTTGGCGTGTTCGGCCTGCTCCTGGCGGCCTGGCGCATGGTCTACCTGGGCCGCGTCGGCAGCGGCGTCAAGGCGCAGATGCACGACCTCAGCGCACCGCGGGGCGACAACCCGCTGGGCCGGGTGATCGGCGTGCTGGGGCCGAAGCCGCAGCTGGCCGATCTGGAAACCCTGGAGCTGAAGCTGGACGAGGCGATCCTGCAGGAGACCCCGCCGCTGGAGAAGGGCCAGGGCCTGCTCAAGCTGCTCGCCGCGGTGGCGCCGCTGCTCGGCCTGCTCGGCACCGTGACCGGCATGATCGTCACCTTCCAGGCCATCACCCAGAGCGGTGGCGGCGACTCGCGGCTGATGGCCGACGGCATCTCCCAGGCGCTGGTGACCACCGTGCTGGGTCTGGTGGTGGCCATCCCGCTGCTGTTCCTGCACAGCCTGCTGGCCAGCCGCAGCAAGGGCCTGATCCAGATTCTGGAGCAGCAGAGCGCCGGCCTGATCGCCCTGCACCTGTCGGGAGCGCCGCGCCGTGACTGAGCTGTTCGCCTTCTGGCTGCACCTGGTCGACAGCGCCCATGCGCTGCGCGACTTCATGGGCGCCGGCGGCGTGGTGATGTGGGCGCTGGCCGCGCTCTGCGTGGTGTTCTGGACCCTGGTGTTCGAGCGCTTCTGGTACATGCGCAGGATTTTCCCGCGCTGGGTGCAGGAGCGCCGCGAGGCCTGGCAGCAGGTGCTGGCCGACGACACCGGCAACTGGCAGCGCGCGGTGCGCGCCGCCTGGCTGGCCCAGGCCCGCCAGCAGCTGGCCGCGCCGCTGCGCCTGAGCAAGACCTTGGTGGCACTCTATCCGCTGCTCGGCCTGCTCGGCACCGTGGTCGGCATGATCGCGGTGTTCGACGTGCTCGCCCTCAACGGCACCGGTAACCCGCGCGGCATGGCCGCCGGCGTCTGGCAGGCGACCCTGCCGACCATGGCCGGCATGGTCCTGGCCATTCCCGGATTGTTCAGCCTGGCGCGCCTCGAGCGCGAAGCCAGCCAGGCCATCGAGCGGCTGGCCGACCAGCTGCGTCACGACTGAGATCGCCCAACATGAGAATGCGTCGTCACCACCAGCAGGACGAAGACACCGGCATCGACCTCACGCCGATGCTCGACGTGGTCTTCATCATGCTGATCTTTTTCATCGTCACCAGCTCCTTTATCCGCGAGTCCGGCGTCGAAGTGCAGCGCCCGCAGGCGGAAACCGCCAACCCGCAGGACAAGGGCAACATCCTCATCGCCGTCACCGCCGACGGCCAGGTGTGGATGGACAAGCAGCCGGTGGACATCCGCAGCGTGCGCGCCCACGTCGAGCGCATGCGCGTCGACCAGCCGGAAGGCGCGGTGGTGGTGCAGGCCGACCAGGACGCCCGCACCGGCCTGGTGGTGCAGGTCATGGACCAGGCGCGCCTGGCCGGCGTGCAGGACGTGGCGCTGGCCGCCGGTAGCGGAGTCAACTGATGCGCCTGCCGCTGTCCTTTCTCGGCGCCTGCCTGATGGCCCTGGGCCTGTTCGCCCTGATGCTCTATATGGTCGCCCCGCCCCGCGCCAAGCCGAGCGAAGAGCCGGTCAGCGTGGCCAACTTCGTGCGCATGGACGGCAACGCCAGCGAGACGGCCAGCCGCTCCCGCCAGCAGGCGCCGCAACCGCCGCAGCCGCAGACCCCGCAGCCGCCGACGCCGCCCACCCCGCAGACGGCCACGCCGAGCGCCAAGCTGCCGGCCCTGGATATCCAGCTGCCCAGCCTGGCCAGCGGCATTGCCGTCAACAGTGCGCCGGCGCCGAGCCTGTCCGGCCTGGCCCCGGGCGCCCCGGCGCCGACGCCGCCGAGCACCGCGGCCGAGTCCGGCGGGCAGATGGGCGGCATGGAAAGCGAAGTGATGCCGCTCAACGACGTGCGCCCGGACTACCCGCGCTACGCCCTGCAGCGCGGCATCGAAGGCTTCGTCAAGCTGGCCTTCACCATCAACCGCTCCGGCAACGTGGAGAACATCCGCGTGCTGGAAGCCAGCCCGCGCAACGTGTTCGAACGCGAGGCGCGCCGCGCCGCCGCGCGCTGGCGCTTCGCGCCGCGCACCGAAGGTGGCCTGGCGGTGGATCGCGAGGCGGTGAAAACCCTCTACTTCCGTCTGCAAAGGAGCTGACCATGTACCGTTGGTTGTTGCTCGTGATGCTCAGCGCTGCGGCCGTGCCCGGCATGGCCCAGCAAACCATCGACCCGGCCGTGTTCCGCGCCCTCAACGCCGCACAGGCGGCGCAGCAGAAGGGCGATCACGGCGCGGCGCGCCAGGCGCTGGAGGCCGCCGAGGCCAAGAGCGGCAGCCTCGAAGAGGCGCTGATCTGGCGCAGCCAGGCCTATGTGGCCTGGTCGGCCGGCCACAACGGCCAGGCCATCGACTGGCTGGACAAGGCCGTGCGCAGCGGCAAGCTGGACGAGCAGATGCTCGCCGGCGAACGCCTCAACCTGGCCAAGCTCAACCTCGGCGAGCGCCGTTTCGCCAAGGTCGTCGAGCTGCTGGCGCCGGAGCAGGGCAAGGCCTCCGAAGAAGTGCTGCAGATGCTGGTGCAGGCCTATCAGGGCCTGAACCAGCCGGCCAAGGCCTTGCCGCTGGCCGAGCGTTATGTACAGGCCAACCCCAAGGCCGGCGAGATCTGGCTGCAGTTTTTGGTCGGCGCCAACGCCGACCTCAAGCGCTATGCCCAGGCCGAGCGCTGGCAGCGCCAGCTGCTGGCACGCAAGCCGGACGACGCCAAGGGCTGGCGCCAGTTGGCCGGGCTGCAGCAGATGGCCGGCAGCCAGGACAAGGCGCTGGCCACCCTGCGTGCGGCGCACAGCAAGGGCCTGCGTTTCAGCGAGGCGGAGCTGGACAACCTGGTGCTGCTCGCCGGCGCAGCGGATCAACCCTGGCAGGGCGCCAAGCTGCTCGCCGGCATGCTCGACAGCGGCCTGCTGGCCAACACCGCGGCGCGCCAGGAGCGTCTGGGCCTGTTCTGGTGGCAGGCGCGCGATCGCGCCGCAGCGGTGCGCGTGCTGCGCCCACTGGCCGAGCGCAGCGGCAACGGCAAGCACTGGCTGTACGTCGCTCAGCTGGAGCTGGAGCAGGCGCGCTGGCAGGCCGGCCTGGAGGCGCTGGCGCGTGCCGAGCGCAGCGGCGCCGAACGCAGCAAGGTGCGCTCCTGGCGCCAGTGGGCGGAAAGCGAGCTGCGCTTCGAACAGGAAAACCGAGTCGCCAGTCGTAGCTAGGCCAGCGACCCTTGGGGGCGCCGTACGCAGCGCGGCGAGGGTTTCGCGGCTAAAGCCGCTCCTACACCGGCGCTAGCGCAGCCTGTGCCAACGAAAAAGCCAGACCCTGGGGTCTGGCTTTTTCGTTTTGTACCGCGGGCGGCGTTCAGCTATCGGGCAGCTCGTAAGCGTAGATCTTGTCCGCCGTCATCTGGTAGCCGACCTCGGCCAGCTCGCTGCTGACGTGCTCGACCTTCAGCGGCCCCTCGACCCAGAACGGCTGGTACAGCGCATCGAGCAGCACGCCCAGCTCGCTGGTGACGTGGACTATCTGGTTCGACGGCGGCGGCGGCACGTGGATGCAGGCGCCGAAGTAGGGCACCAGGAGGAACTCGATCACCCGGCCTTCGTCGGTCACGTCCAGCGGCACTATATAGCCGGGCAGCTTGATGGCCTGGCCGTCCAGTTCCTTCACCACCGGTGCGGCCGGCGATTGCTGCATGGCCGCCGGGCCGGACTCGGCCAGGGCGTCGGCCAGCTGCGAGAGGTCGTGGATAGGGGCGGCGTCCATCTGCTGCGGCGGCGCATCGGCCGGCACCAGTTCGGACCAGGTGAGTTCGCGCACCTCGGCGGCGGCCAGCGGCAGGGCCAGCGAGAGCAGCAGGGTGGCGAGCAGGGGGCGGGACATGGAAAACCTCGTTGTAGGAGCGCCCGCGCAGTGTACGCCAGGCGCGGCCCACTTTGCCTCAGAGCCTTGTTCACGATCTTGCGAGCTAGAGCGATACAAGGCAAAAACAAGGGAGGAAGCGGAGTGTACTTTTTGTACATGAGCATTACTCGCTCCGCTCGCCCCTTCGGGGCCGCACTGAAGTGCGTTAGCCGCAAGCGGCTTTCCGAGCTTGTTTTTAACGCAGTAGCGCCGACGCGCAGCAGATCATGAACAGGCTCTCAGAGCCTGATCGACAGGCCATCGGCCAGCGACTGGCGGTAGGCACGCCAGGCCGGCACGCTGCCCATCAGCAGGGCGGCGGCGAGGATGGCGCCAAGTAGCTTCCATTCGTAACTCGACGGCGCATTGAGCGCCAGGTACAGGCCGTAGTTGGCCTGCACATAGCCCTGGCTGGCGGCGATGCCCAGGTACAGCAGCAGCAGGCCGAGCAGCACGCCGGCCAGGGCCAGGGCGAAGGCCTCCAGCACCAGCAAACTGGCGATATGCCAGGGTCGCGCGCCCACCGAGCGCAGGATCGCCATCTCGCGGCGGCGTTCGTTAAGGCTGGTGAGGATCGCCGTGAGCATGCCGATCAGGCCGGTCAGCACGACGAACAGCGAGACCACGAACAGCGCCTGCTCGGCCGTGCCCATCAGGCTCCACAGCTCCTGCAGGGCCACCCCGGGGAGGATCGCCAGCAAGGGTTCGCCGCGGAACTCGTTGATCTCGCGCTGCAGGCTGAAGGTGGCGATCTTGCTGTTCAGGCCCAGCAGCATCGCGGTGATCTGCTGGGGTTGCAGGTCCATGGCGCGCGCCTGCTCGGCGCTGACCTGCGCCGCGCCGCGCGCCGGCATGCCGTTCTGCCAGTCGACGTGCAGCGCCTCCATGCCGGCCAGGGAGATATGCAGGGTGCGGTCCACCGGGGTGCCGGTGCGGGCGAGGATGCCGACCACGGTGAACGGCTTGTCGTCGTGCTTGACCAGGCTGATGCGGGCCACGCCATGGGCGAGGACGATCTGCTCGCCGAGGTCGTAGCCCAGGGCCTGGGCCACTTCGGCGCCGAGCACCACCTCGAAGGGATCCTCGGCGAAGGCGCGACCCTGGGCCAGCTGCAGCTCTTGGCTGCGGGCGTAGCGGTAGTGCTCGAAATAGGCGGCGCTGGTGCCCATCACCCGGTAGCCGCGGTGCGAGTCGCCGAGGGAGATGGGGATGGCCCATTTGACCTGGCGGTGCTCGGCGAAGCGCTCGAAGCTGTCCCAGCGGATATTGTTGGTGGCGTTGCCGATGCGGAACACCGAATACAGCAGCAGGTTGACGCTGCCCGAGCGCGCGCCGACGATCAGGTCGGTGCCGCTGATGGTGTTGGCGAAGCTGGCGCGCGCCTCGGTGCGCACCCGTTCCACCGCCAGCAGCAGGCACACCGACAGGGCGATGGCGAACACCGTGAGCAGGGCGGTGAAACGGCGGTTGGCCAGGCTGGCCAGGGCGATGCGGATCAAATGCATCTCAGGCCTCCTGGGGGCGCGTGGCGCGGTTGAGTTCGGCCAGCGACAGACTGCGGTCGAACAGCGGCGCCAGGCTCTGGTCGTGGCTGACGAACAGCAGGCTGGCGCCGGCCGCGCGGCATTCGGCGAACAGCAGCTGGAGGAAGGCCTCGCGGGCATCGAAGTCCAGCGCCGAGGTGGGTTCGTCGGCGATCACCAGTTCCGGCTGGCCGATCAGCGCGCGGGCGGCGGCGACACGCTGCTGCTGGCCGATCGACAGCTCGTCGGCGCGCCGCCCGAGCAGGTCGGCGCGGAGGCCGAGGTGGTCGAGCAGGGCGGCGGCGGCAGCATCGACGCTGCCATGGCGCTGGCGCGCACGCTCGGCGCGCAGGCGCGAGAAGCGGCAGGGCAGTTCGACGTTGTCGCGCACCGAGAGAAAGGGCAGCAGGTTGAACTGCTGGAAGATGTAGCCGGTGTGATCGACGCGAAAATGGTCGCGGGCGCCGGCCGAGAGCTGGCCGAGGTCCTGGCCGAGCAGGCGGATATGCCCGCGCTGGGCCTTCTGCACGCCGCCGAGCAGGCCGAGCAGGGTGGTCTTGCCGCTGCCGCTGGGGCCCTTGAGAAACAGGGTCTCGCCGCGCTCGAGGGTGAAGCGGGGGATGTCCAGCAAGGGCGCCTGGCCGGGCCAGGCGAAGCCGAGGTCGGCGAGGTCGATCAGGGATTGGGTCATGGTCCGGCTATCGGGTGGTTTATGGGCCTGCGTGTAGGGTGGATGACGCTTCACCCATCCACCATGGCGCTCCCACGGTGGATGAGAAGAGCGTCGGCTACGCGCCCCGATCCACCCTACGGCTTCAGAAATTCAGGCGCGGCTGGGCGGGAGTCAGTTCCACGCCCTGCTGGCCGCTCGGGCCGATCAGTTGTACCTGAATCTTCTCGGTGGCGGGGAAGCGTTTGAACAGCTCGGCCAGGTCCAACTGTTTCAAGTCGTTGGCGCGGGCGCAGTCGAAACGGTAGTGGGCGTGGATCTCGCTGTGCTCGCCCTGATGCTCATGATGCTCATGATGCTCATGATGGTCGTGGTCATGGTGACCTGCGTCGCCGAACAGCGGGCTTTGCAGTTCCACCTGGGTCGCCTTGCAGTCGCCGGCGGCCAGGGCGAACAGGCTCAGCGGCTGTTCCAGTTCGGCCTTGGCGGCGGCCACCTTGGCCTTGTCGGCGTCGCTCTTGGCGGCGTGCTCGAAACCCACCAGGTTCATCGCCGGGCTTTCCAGCTGCAGCTCCAGGGTCTGGCCGTCGAGCGCCACGTTGAGGCTGGCGACGCCGTGCTCATGAGCGCCGAGGCTGTCGTGTGCGTGATCATGATGATCGTGGTCGTGTTTGTGTTCATGCGCCTGGGCGACGGCCAGGGGCAACAGGGCGAAGGGCAGGGCGAGCAGCAGTCGGCGCATGGGGCGTCTCCGGTACGGGTTTTAATCGTTACGTTATAACAACTTTTGTGCCGGCCTGGCCAGCGCACAGGCGTCATGGGAGCATGGGCGCTGGGAATGGGAGAACGATCATGTTGCGCATACGCGGACGCATCGGCGACTGGCCGGTGGACCTGACTGTGGAACTGGAGGCCGAGGATTGGGCGCGCCTGACGGCAGGCCTGAGCGTCGTGCCAGCGACCGAGGTGCCAGCGCCGGCCGTCTCGGCCGGCAACAATGACGCGCTCTGGCAGACCGCCCTGCAACTGGTGCGCGACGCCGGGCAGGTGGAGGGGCCGCAGCTGCTCGGCCAACTGGCCGCGCTGGCCGGCGGCGAGGCGGCCGGCAAGCGCCTGCTGGTGCGCCTGCGCCACTGCGCGCAGATCCGTATGGAAACCGGCGCCGATGCGCCGATCTATCGCTGGGTGGGCGAGCCAGCCTAGGTCAGTGCTGAGCCTGCGAAGCCCAACAAAGCGTTCTGCCGCTGTCTCTGGTGCGCGGTGTTGGGCTTCGCGGCGCTCAGCCCAAGCTATCGTCCGGGTTCCGGCCTGAGTCAGTAGATCGCCTGGTACAGCTTGCGGCGGTAGGCGGTGACCAGCGGGTGGTCGCCGCCGAGCAGGTCGAACACCTGCAGCAGGGTCTTGTGCGGCAGGCCGTCCTGGTAGCTGCGGTTGCGCACGAACAGCCTGAGCAGGGCATCCAGCGCCGGCTCGTACTGCTGGCGGGCCAGTTGCTGCACGGCCAACTGATAGGCCGCCTCGTCGTCACCGGCGTCCTGCGCCAGGCGGCTCTTCAGGTCAGCCACTTCCGGCAGGTCGGCGGCCTGACGGAGAAAGGTCAGCTGCGCCTTGGCGCCGGCCAGGGCCTGCTTGTGTTCGTCGCCTTTCACCGCATTCAGCACCGCCTCGGCTTCGCCCAGCTCGCCGCGCTCGGCCAGGCAGCGGGCGTAGAGAATCAGCGCCGCGGCGTGCTCGTTGTTCTCCGTCAGCAGCTGCTTGAGCAGCGCTTCGGCGTCGGCGAAGCGGCCGTCGGCGAACAGCGCCTGGGCGGCCTCCAGCGGGTCGGCCGCGGCCGGCGCCGGCTCGGCGACATGGGGGGCGAGCATCTGGCGAATCGCCGCTTCCGGCTGGGCGCCGGCGAAGCCGTCCACCGGCTGGCCGTCCTTGAACAGCACCACGGTGGGCAGGCTGCGGATGCCGAAGCGCTGGACGATGTCCTGCTCGACGTCGCAGTCGACCTTGGCCAGCAGCAGTTCGCCGGCGTATTGCTCGGTGATCTTCGCCAGCAGCGGCATCAGCGCCTTGCACGGCGCGCACCATTCGGCCCAGAAGTCCACCAGTACCGGCTTGTGGAAGGAGTTCTCGATCACCAGCTGTTCGAAGCTGGCGGCGCCGGATACGTCGAAGATATAGGGGGAATCGCTCATGGTCGGTCTCGAAGGGCGGGGCAATGGTCTATTAATGCGGGCGGGCGACCCGCGAAACAAGGGGTGGCGCTGCTGCCTGTTCCCCGGACTGCATCCGGGCTACGTCGGTCGTAGCGCATGATACAGGCTGACCTCGCGGAATTCGGCCGGCTCGGCCAGATCCGGCCAGGTACAGCCCTCGAGCAGCGCCAGGCGGCGGTACAGCGGGTGCTGGAAGTCCTTGACCCGCGAGTCGGCCACCAGCGCCTGGCGACCGCGGCTGAGGAAATGATCGAGCAGAGGCAGGTTGGCGCGGTCGTAGAGCACGTCGGCCACCAGAATCAGGTCGTAGCGGTCGGCCTCGGCGAAGAAATCCGCCGAGTAGTCCAGCTCGACGCTATTGAGCGCGGCATTGGCGCGGCAGGCGGCCAGCGCCAGCGGGTCGAGGTCGCAGGCCACCACCTCGGCGGCGCCGGCCTTGGCTGCGGCGATGGCGGCCACGCCACTGCCTGCGCCGAAATCCAGCACGCGCTTGCCGCGCACCCACTCGGGGCGCTCGGCCAGCCAGCGCGCCAGCACCAGGCCGCTGGCCCAGCAGAAGCACCAGTAGGGCGGCTCCTCGAGGATGCGCCGGGTTTCCTCGGGACTGAAGGCGCGGTCCATATTGCCGGCGTCGATCAGCCACAGGGCGATGTCGCTGCCGGGCAGCGTCTCGGCCACCAGGCGGGCATCGCCGAGCAGTTCGCTCAGCGCGCCTTGCAGGGATGCCGGGGCGCTCATGGCGCCGGCACCAGGCGCAGCGGACCGAGATCGCGGCTCTGCGGGGCGGCGATGGTTTGCGCCGGCAGGCGCTGCACCAGGCGCCCGGACTGGGTGACGCGGCCGCGCAGTTCGACGCGCTGGTCGCCGGGAAAACTGGCCGGCTCGAAGTGCAGGGCGAAGGGCAGCGGGTTGCCGTCACCGCGCAGCAGCAGGTGGCCGAGCAGGGTGGCGGGACGCCCGCGCGCGTCGACCGCCAGCAGCGCCAGGTCCACCTCGGCGCCGGCGGCCACGCCGAGCAGCTGACCGCGCAGGCTGGGCAGCAGGTTGCGCGGCTCGACCGCGGGCGCCGCGCTCGGCGGGCTCGGCGGGCTCGGCGGCGGCGCGGGCGGCGTGGCGGGCTCGCTGGCGCAGGCGCCGAGCAGGCCGGTGAGGATCAGGGCAAGCAGCGGCAGGTATAGGTTCATGGCGTCTTCTGCTGTTCGGGCGGGCGTCTATATAGCCTAAAGCACCTGGCTTGTCTTGCCGCTTCGATGCGCTACCATGGCGCCTTTGCCGCCACCTGCCAGCGCCTGCCATGCATTGTCCATTCTGCGCCGCCAACGACACCAAGGTCATCGATTCGCGTCTGGTCGCCGAGGGCGATCAGGTGCGCCGTCGCCGCGAATGCGTGGCCTGCGGCGAACGCTTCACCACCTTCGAGACCGCCGAACTGGTGATGCCGCGCCTGATCAAGCAGGACGGCAGCCGCCAGCCGTTCGACGAGGACAAGCTGCGCGCCGGCATGCAGCGCGCGCTGGAGAAGCGCCCGGTGAGCGTCGAGCGTCTCGAGGAAGCCATCGCCCGGATCAAGCAGCAACTGCGCGCCACCGGCGAGCGCGAGGTGAAGTCCCTGGTGCTCGGCGAGCTGGTGATGGGCGAGCTGCGCAAGCTCGACGAGGTCGCCTACATCCGTTTCGCCTCGGTGTACCGGCGTTTCCAGGATCTCAACGAGTTCCGCGAGGAGATCGAACGCCTCTCTCGCGAGCCGTCGAAAGCCCGATGAGCGCGCACGACCACGCCTTCATGGCGCGCGCCCTGCAGCTGGCGCGCAAGGGCCTGTACTCCACCCATCCCAATCCGCGGGTCGGCTGCGTCATCGTGCGTGACGGGCGCATCGTCGGCGAAGGCTGGCATGCCCGTGCCGGCGAGCCGCACGCCGAGGTGTACGCGCTGCGCCAGGCCGGCGAGCTGGCGCGCGGCGCCACCGCCTACGTCACCCTGGAGCCCTGCAGCCATTTCGGCCGCACCCCGCCCTGCGCCGACGGCCTGATCGCCGCCGGAGTGGCGCGGGTGGTGGCGGCCATGCAGGACCCCAATCCGCAGGTCGCCGGCAAGGGCCTCAAGCGCCTGGTCGAGGCCGGGATCGAGGTGCGCAGCGGCGTGCTGGAAAGCGAGGCGCGAGCGCTCAATGCCGGCTTTGTCAAACGCATGGAGAGCGGCCTGCCGCTGGTGCGGGTCAAGCTGGCGATGAGCCTGGACGGGCGCACCGCCATGGCCAGCGGCGAGAGCCAGTGGATCACCGGCCCGGCGGCGCGTGCCGAGGTGCAGCGCCTGCGCGCCCAGGCCAGCGTGGTGCTGAGCGGCGCCGATACCGTGCTGAGCGACGACGCGCGGCTGACCGTGCGCCCCGACGAACTGGGCCTGGGCGCCGAGCTGACCGCCCTGGCGCAGCGCCGTCCGCCGTTGCGCGTGCTGGTCGACGGACGCCTGCGGGTGCCGTTGGACAAGGCCTTCTTCCTGGCCGGGCCGGCGCTGGTGGCGACCTGCGCCGCCGCGCTGGCGCGCGAGCGTTACCAGCAGGAGGGCCACGAGCTGCTCGCCGTGCCCGGCAGCAACGGTCACGTCAACCTGCGCAAGCTGCTCGAAGAACTGGCCGCGCGCGGCGCCAACGAGGTGCTGGTGGAGGCCGGGCCGCGCCTGGCCGGCGCCTTCGCCCGCGCCGGATTGGTGGACGAATACCGCATCTTCATGGCGGCCAAGCTGCTCGGCTCCAGTGCCCGGCCGCTGCTCGACCTGCCGCTCAACCGTATGGCCGAGGCGCCCGAGCTGCAGATCGTGGATATCCGCGCCATCGGCGACGACTGGCAGATTACCGCGCGGCCGTAGGTTGGCGCCGAGCGCAGCGAAGCCCAACAGGGAGCGCGCCGCGCTCCGCCCGGCGATCTCGGCATTCTCCACGATCCCGGTGATCCCCACGCCCATGTTGGGCTTGGTCGCAAGCTCCACAGCCCAACCTGCCGACGGCAGGTCGCCACGGCGTCCCCCTGGGGTCATGCGGTGCGGCGATAAATATGGTAAAACGCCACTCGGCCGGGCGACTGGCCGCAACGTTCTCAGGGCGGGGTGGAATTCCCCACCGGCGGTAATGGCGGATTCTGCCTAGCCCGCGAGCGCTCGTTTCGGCGAGGTCAGCAGACCCGGTGCGATTCCGGGGCCGACGGTATAGTCCGGATAAAGAGAGAGCGGGATTCCCTCCTCGGGCGCCGCGTGCGCGTCCGCGAAATCCCTATCGATCGGCATTGCCCTGTTTCTGACCCAAACAGGAGTTCGTCCATGCTGTTTCGCATCATCTTCAGTGAGAAACCGGAGGGCGCATGTTCACCGGCATAATCGAAGCCATCGGCAGCATCCGTGCCATGACCCCCAAGGGCGGTGATGTGCGCGTCTATGTCGCCACCGGCAAGCTCGACCTGGGCGACGTCAAGCTCGGCGACAGCATCGCCGTCAACGGCGTGTGCCTGACCGCGGTGGAACTGCCCGGCGACGGCTTCTGGGCCGACGTCAGCCGCGAGACCCTGGCGCGCACCGCCTTCGTCGATCTCAAGCCCGGCAGTGCGGTCAACCTGGAGAAGGCCCTGACCCCCACCAGCCGCCTCGGCGGGCATCTGGTCAGCGGCCACGTCGACGGCGTCGGCGAGATCGTCTCCCGTGCCGATAACGCCCGCGCCGTGCAGTTCAGGGTGCGCGCGCCGCGCGAGCTGGCCAAGTACATCGCGCACAAGGGCTCGATCACCGTCGACGGCACCAGCCTGACCGTCAACGCGGTCGATGGCGCCGAGTTCGAACTGACCATAGTGCCGCACACCCTGGCCGAGACCATCATGGTCGACTACCAGGCCGGGCGTAAGGTCAACCTCGAAGTGGACCTGCTGGCGCGCTACCTGGAGCGCCTGCTGCTCGGCGACAAGGCCGCCGAACCCAAGGCCTCGGGCCTGACCGAAAGCTTTCTCGCCGAACACGGCTACCTGAAGAATTGAGGAGACGCCCCGATGGCGCTCAATACCGCTGAAGAACTGATCGAAGACATCCGCGCCGGCAAGATGGTCATCCTCATGGATGACGAGGACCGCGAGAACGAGGGCGATATCATCATCGCTTCGGAATGCGTCACGGCCGAACATATCAACTTCATGGCCCGCTTCGCCCGCGGGTTGATCTGCATGCCGATGACCCGCGAGCGCTGCGAGCTGCTCAAGCTGCCGCTGATGGCGCCGCGCAACGGTTCCGGCTTCGGCACCAAGTTCACCGTCTCCATCGAGGCCGCCGAAGGCGTCACCACCGGCATCTCCGCCGCCGACCGGGCGCGCACCGTGCAGGCCGCGGTGGCGCGCAATGCGGTGGCCGACGATATCGTCAGCCCCGGTCATATCTTCCCGCTGATGGCCCAACCCGGCGGCGTACTGGCGCGCGCCGGCCACACCGAAGCGGCCTGCGACCTGGCGCGCATGGGCGGCTTCGAGCCGAGCGGGGTGATCTGCGAGATCATGAACGACGACGGCACCATGGCCCGTCGCCCGGAGCTGGAGGCCTTCGCCGAGCAGCACGGTCTGAAGATCGGCACCATCGCCGACCTGATCCACTACCGCCTGATCCACGAGCGCACCGTCGAACGCATCAGCGAGCAGCCGCTGGACACCGAGCTGGGCCAGTTCAACCTGGTCACCTACCGCGACGCGGTGGAAGACACCGCGCACATGGCGCTGACCCTGGGCAAGCTGTGCGCCGAGGAGCCGACCCTGGTGCGGGTGCACAACATGGACCCGCTGCGCGACCTGTTCCTGGTCAACCAGCCGGGGCGCTGGAGCCTGCGCGCGGCCATGGCCGAGGTGGCCAAGGCCGGCAGCGGCGTGGTGCTGCTGCTGGGCAACCCGCTGACCGGCCCGGAGCTGCTGGCCCACCTCGGCCGCCAGCAGCCGGCGACTCCGGCCACCTACAGCACGGTGGGCGCCGGCTCGCAGATCCTGCGCGACCTCGGCGTGCGCAAGATGCGCCTGCTGAGCTCGCCGATGAAGTTCAACGCGATATCCGGCTTCGATCTCGAGGTTGTAGAATACCTGCCGGCTGACTGACCGCGGCCCGAAGGGCCAAAGCTGATGACCCTCTCCCATTTATGGGAGAGGGGAGCAACGCCAGCTCCCCAGGGAGCACGAATTTTATTTTTCGGAGCGCACCGCCGCTCCGGCTCTTTAACCCTAGTGAGACCCGTCATGACCCTGAAGACCATCGAAGGTACCTTCATCGCCCCGAAGGGCAAATACGCCCTGGTGGTAGGCCGTTTCAACAGCTTCGTCGTCGAGAGCCTGGTCAGTGGCGCCATCGACGCCCTGGTTCGCCACGGCGTGAGCGAGAGCGACATCACCATCATCCGCGCGCCAGGTGCCTTCGAGATTCCGCTGGTCACCCAGAAGGTCGCTCAGCGCGGCGAGTACGCGGCGATCATCGCCCTGGGCGCGGTCATCCGTGGCGGCACTCCGCACTTCGAATACGTCGCCGGCGAGTGCACCAAGGGCCTGGCTCAGGTGTCCATGGAGTACGGCGTACCGGTCGCCTTCGGCGTGCTGACCGTCGACTCGATCGAACAAGCCATCGAACGTTCCGGCACCAAGGCGGGTAACAAGGGTGCCGAAGCTGCGCTGTCTGCCCTGGAAATGGTCAGCCTGCTGGCGCAGTTGGAGGCCAAGTGAGCAACTCCGGTAACGGCCAGCCGGCCAAGAAGGGCCCCAGCGGCAAGATTCTCGCCCGCCGCGAGGCCCGTACCCTGGCCATGCAGGCCCTGTACTCCTGGCACATCGCCGGCCAGCCGCTGAACGAGATCGAAGCGCAGTTTCGCGTCGACAACGATTTCAGCAAGGTCGACGGCGCCTACTTCCACGAGATCCTGCATGGCGTGCCGCGGCAGAAGACCGAGCTGGACGAGGCCTTCACGCCGCTGCTCGATCGCCCGCTGGCAGAGATCGATCCGGTCGAGCTGGCCATCCTGCGCCTGTCCACCTACGAGCTGAAGAACCGCGTCGACGTGCCCTACAAGGTGGTGATCAACGAGGGCATCGAGCTGGCCAAGGTGTTCGGCGCCACCGACGGGCACAAGTTCGTCAACGGCATCCTCGACAAGCTGGCGCCCAAGCTGCGTGCCGCCGAAGTGGGCGCCAACAAGCGTTGAGCATGGATCGCGTTGTCCGAGCACCCTCACCCCCAACCCCTCTCCCAGAGGGAGAGGGGAGGCTCCATGGGTGAGTTCGAGCTGATCCGTCATTACTTCGCCGCCGCCCCCTGCGCCCAGGGCGGCGACGGCGTGGTTCGCGGCATCGGCGACGATTGCGCGCTGCTGGCGCTGCCAGCCGGCGAGCAGCTGGCGGTGTCCACCGACACCCTGGTCGGCGGGGTGCATTTTCCCGAATCCTGCGATGCCTTCCTGCTCGGCCAGCGCGCGCTGGCTGTTTCCGCCAGCGACCTGGCCGCCATGGGCGCCACGCCCCTGGCCTTTACCCTGGCCCTGACCCTGCCCGCCGCCGAGGACATCTGGCTGGCCGAGTTCGCTCGCGGCCTGCAGCTGATGGCGCAGAACTGTTCGCTGGCGCTGGTCGGCGGCGACACCACGCGCGGTCCGCTGAGCCTGACCCTGACCGTGTTCGGCCGGGTGCCGGCTGGCCAGGCGCTGACTCGCTGCGGCGCGCAAGTGGGCGATCTGCTTTGCGTCGGCGGCAGTCTCGGCGACGGTGCCGGCGCGTTGCCGCTGGTGCTGGGGCAGCGGACGGCCGCGGCCGAACTCGCCGAGCCCCTGCTGGCGCGCTACTGGTCGCCGCAGCCGCAGCTGGCGCTGGGCCAGGCCCTGCGTGGGCGGGCCACGGCGGCGCTGGATATCTCCGACGGTCTGCTCGCCGACTGCGGGCATATCGCCAAGGCCTCGGGTGTCGCCCTGCAGGTCGAACAGGCGCGGCTGCCGCTGTCGCCGGCATTGCTGGCGTTCGCTGGCGAGCGTCAGGCGCTGGCCTGTGCGCTGAGCGGTGGCGACGACTACCGACTGGCCTTTACCCTACCGCCAGCCTTGCTCGCCGACCTGCAGGCCGATTGGCCCGAGGTGCGCGCCATCGGCCGGGTGCTGGCCGGCAGCGGTGTGCAGCTGCTGGATGGTGCGGGGCGGCTCGTCGCGCCGCCGCACAGCGGTTACCAACATTTCTGACAGGATGAATGCCGCGTGACCGATCACCCCAACCAGGTTCCCGCCGAGTACGTCCCGCCTTCGGTGTGGCGCAATCCCTGGCACTTCATCGCCTTCGGCTTCGGCTCCGGCACCCTGCCCAAGGCGCCGGGCACCTGGGGCTCGCTGGTGGCGCTGCCGTTCGTGCCGCTGTGGCAGATGCTGCCGGACTGGGGCTACTGGCTGATGCTGGGGGTGACCATGCTGTTCGGCTTCTGGCTGTGCGGCAAGGTCGCCGATGACTTGCGGGTGCACGACCACGAAGGCATCGTCTGGGACGAGATGGTCGGCATGTGGATCACCCTGTGGCTGGTGCCCGAGGGCTGGGTCTGGCTGCTGCTAGGCTTTCTCATGTTCCGCCTGTTCGACATCGTCAAACCCTGGCCGATCCGCTGGATCGACCGCCATGTGCACGGCGGCGTCGGCATCATGCTCGACGACGTGATCGCCGGGGTGTTCGCCTGGCTGGCCATGCAGGGCCTGGTCTGGGGCTGGGACAGCTACGCGGCATCGTTGGGCTTCTAGAGGGCAAGGGCATGGCGCTGACGGGCTGGCTGCTGGCCGGCGTGTTGCTGCTGATCGGGGCGAGCGGGGCGCAGGCGCAGGACGCCCCGCCCGGCGAGATCCGCCTGGCCAGCGAGGTGTGGAATGGGCACACCCATGCCGATGGCACCGGGCTGGCCTGGGACGTACTGCGCCGGGTGTTCGAGCCGGCCGGCGTCGCCTTGCGCATTCACAGCGTGCCCTATACCCGTTCCATCGGCCTGGTGCAGCGTGGCGAGGCCGATGCCTGGGTCGGCTCCTACCGCGACGAGGTCAGCGAGGGCGTGTTCTACCCGCGCTGGCACTACGACGCCGACCAGATCACCGCGCTCGGCCTGCGCGACAAGCCGCAACTGACCCTGGACAACCTCGCCGACTACCGCCTGGCCTGGATGCGCGGCTACGGCTACCAGGCCTATCTGCCGAATGTGCACGACTACCGGGAAATTCACCGGCGCAGCGGTATCCTCGGCATGCTCGAGCTGGGCCACGCGGATTTCTATATCGACGCCCGCACCGAGGTGGACGAGGTGCTGAGCGAGGCGCCGGACGCCGGGCGTTACCGCATCAGCGAACTGACCCGCCTGCCGCTGTACCTCGGTTTCGCCGACACCCCGCGCGGCCGCAGCCTGGCCGAGGTCTACGACCGACGCCTGGGCGAGCTGGTGGCCAGCGGCGAGTTGCGCCCGCTGTTCCAGCACTGGCAGCAACCCTATCCCTTCGACTGAGCCGGGAGGCCGTCCCCATGCATTTGCGCCACTGCCTCGTTGTCCTCGGCCTGCTGTTCGGCCCGCTGTGCTGGGCCGCCTCGCAGGTGCAGGTGGTCGGCCTGTTCCCCGGCGCGGCGGTGCTCAACGTCGACGGCCAGCGCAAGCTGGTGCGGGTCGGCCAGAGCGGGCCGGGCGGGGTGCAGGTGGTCAGCGTCGACAAGCAGGGCGCGGTGCTGCGCGTCGATGGCGTCGAGCGCAGCTATCCGCTGAGCCGCGAATACAGCACCGGCTTCGCCGAACCGGTGAAGAAGCGCCTGAGCATCGCCAAGGGCATCGGCGGCCACTACTGGGTGGCCGGCTCGGTCAACGGCCAGACCGTGCAGTTCCTGGTGGACACCGGTGCCACCTCGGTGGCGCTCAACGACGCCCATGCCAAGCGCCTGGGCATCGATTACCGGGTCAGCGGCCGGCCGCTGCAGGTCAACACCGCCAGCGGCGTCACCCGCGGCTGGCGGGTGATGCTCGACCGGGTGAAGATCGGCGACCTGGAGGTGCTCGGCGTCGAGGCCGTGGTGCTGGAGGGCGGCGCGCCGCACGAGGCGCTGCTGGGCATGAGCTTCCTCGGCCGGGTCGGCTGGCGCGAGGAGCAGGGGATGCTGGTGCTCGAATCCAAGCTATGAGAATCAGCTCAAAGTCTGCTGCGCGTCGGCACTGCCACGTTAAAAGCAGGCTCGGAATGCTCATTTACAATCCGTAGACTCCGCTTCCTCGCCTGCTTTTGCCTTGCATTGCTCTAGCTCGCGAGACTTTGAGCCGATTCTGATCGTGTGAATTGAGCGTTTCGATACTGATGATCGGCAATTCTGACTGACCCGGCGGTGGGGCCTGCTGATACAATGCCGCCCCTGTTTCGTACTCATTGCTAGGAGTATCCGGTGTCCGTCGTGTTCGTCGCCGCCTCCCAACTGCCCACGCCCTTCGGCGTGTTCACCATGCACGGTTTCCTCGATGAGGCCACCGGCAAGGAACACGTCGCCCTGACCTTCGGCGCTGTGGCCGACGGCGCGCCGGTGCTGGGCCGCCTGCACTCCGAGTGCCTGACCGGCGACGCCCTGTTCAGCCTGCGCTGCGACTGCGGCGCGCAGCTGCAGGCGGCGCTGCAGGCGATCGCCAACGAAGGCCGTGGCGTGTTGCTGTACCTGCGCCAGGAAGGCCGCGGCATCGGCCTGCTGAACAAGATCCGCGCCTACGAGCTGCAGGACGGCGGCGCCGACACCGTCGAGGCCAACGAGCGCCTGGGCTTCGGCGCCGACCAGCGCGACTACGCGATCTGCCAGCCGATGCTCGAGCACCTGGGCATCAAGAGCCTCAAGCTGATGACCAACAACCCGCGCAAGGTCAAGGCGCTGGGCGACATGGGCATCGCCGTGGATCACCGCGTGCCGCTGCAGATCGAGCACAACCCCTACAACAAGCGCTACCTCGCCACCAAGGCCGGCAAGCTCGGCCATATGCTGGGCAACCAGCACCAGGGCGAGGCCGAGGACAGCCTGTGACCCGCGGCCAGGTCAAGCGCCGTCTTACGCTCGCCTGGTGGCGCCAGCTGGGCGTGGCCCTGGCACCCTTGTTCGTTTTCAACCTGCTGTTCGGCGGCGGCGCCACCACGGTGCTGAGCCTGCCGCTGTTCGTCGCCGGGCTGGCCTCGATGTTCGTCAGCCTGCCGCTGTTCGCCGCCTACAAGCGTGCGCTGATCGCCACCGACAAAGCCCTGGACAGCGACGCCGAGCCGGCCGCCTGGCTGGAGCTGGATCGTGTGCGTTTGCGCGCACTGCTCGGCGCGGCGCTGCCGGCCTGGATCGCCGCCCTGGCGGTGCTGGCCGGGCTGGAGGCGATACCTCTGGTGCTGCTGGCGCTGTCGAGCATCGTCCTGCACTGCCTCTACCGCATTCCCCGCCAACTCGGCTGATGCGCGCACTGCTGCTGGCCCTGTGTCTGCTGGCCCTGCCGCTGGCGGCCGCACCACGGGTGGTCAGCCTGGCGCCGTCGCTCAGCGAGATCATGCTCGAGCTGGATGCCGCCGACCTGCTGGTCGGCGTGCTGGCAGGCGACGAGCATCCCGCCGCGCTGGCCCAGCTGCCCACCGTCGGCCGCTACGGCCAGCTGGAGTTCGAGCGCCTGCTGCAGCTGGCGCCCGACTTGATCCTGATCGCTCCGGGCAGCGTGCCGGCGGCGCAGCAGGCGCAGTTGCAGCGTTTCGGCATTCCCCTGCTGGTGGTCGAGCCGGCGCGCCTCGACCAGTTGGCCGAGGCCTTTATCCTCATCGCCGAGCGTATCGGTCGCGCCGAACGGGGCGAGCGGCTGGCGGCGGAGTTTCGCGCCGAGCTGGCCGGGTTGCGCCAGCGTTACCGGCGCGAGCGGCCGTTGGCGGTGTTCTATCAGGTCTGGCACCAGCCGCTCTATACCATCGGCGGCGAGCAGCTGATCGGCGATGCGCTGGCGGTGTGCGGCGCGCGCAACCTGTTCGCCGACCTGAGCCAGCCGGCGCCCCAGGTCGGCATCGAGGCGGTGTTGGCGCGCGACCCCGAGGTGATTCTCGGCGGCAGCAATGCCGAACTGTCGAGCTGGCAGGCCTGGCCGCAGCTGCGCGCGGTGCGCCGCGGCCAGGTCTGGGCGGTGCCGGACAGGGGCCTGGAGCGGCCCAGCCGGCAGATGCTCGGCGCCATCGAGCGGCTGTGCGAGCGGCTGGCCACGGCGCGTTAGCCTGGAGCGGCTTGGTGCACCGTGAGCACCGGGATCAGAGTTGCGGCGTCCAGGTCAGCGAGAGCAGGGCGCTGCGGCCTTCCTCGCGGTAGCCGTAGTAACTCACGCTACCGAAGAAGGGGTCGTTCGGTCGGCTGTACAGCGCCTGGGAATAGTCCTTGTCCAGCAGGTTGTCGACCTTGACCTGCCACTGCAGCCCCTCGTTCATCCGCCAGCTGGCCCGCGCGCCCAGCAGGCCGTAGCCGGCGATCTCGCGGGTGTTGGCGGCATCGTCGTAGCGGCCGGAGACGGCCTGCCAGGTGAGGCCGGCGGCGAAGGCGCCGAACTGACGATCCAGATCCAGGCTCAGGCTGCGTTTGGCGCGGCGCGGCAGGGTGTGGCCGCTGTCGCGATCACGTGGGTCGAGCAGGCTGGCGCCGAGAGCGGCCTGCCAGCCCAGCACCTCGCGTTCCAGGCTCAGTTCCAGGCCTTGCAGGCGTGCCTGGTTGACGTTCATCGGGGTGCTGAAGAAGGTCAGCGGATCGCTGACTACGGTGATCAGGTCTTCGACCTCGGTGCGGTAGGCCGACAGGCTCCAGCGGCTGTTCAGGTGCTCGCCGCGCAGTTGCACCTCGTAGGTCTTCGAGCGCTCGGGGGCCAGGTTCGGGTTGCCGCCATAGAACGAGCTGGTGGGGAAATACAGGTCGTTGAAGGTGGGCGCGTGGAAGCCCTCGCCGTAGCTCAGCAGCAGCTCGAGACGCTCGCTCAGGTCCAGGCTCAGTGCCGCGTTCCAGGTGTTCTCGCTGCCGAACTGCTGGTTGTCGTCGTGGCGCAGGCCCAGCTCGGTGGCGAAGCCCTCGCCACGGAAGCGGTGCTGGACGAAGGCGGCCCGGTTCCAGCGCTCGGTCTGGCTGAACTCGCTGTCGCTGCCCAGGCGGTCCTCGTACCAGTCGAGACCGAGCAGCAGCTGCTGGGCGTCGCTCAGTTGCAGGGTGTTGAGCCAGCCCGCGCTGTCGCGGTAGGTGTTGTACTGATAGTTGTTGCTGGCGTTCAGCGGGTCGCGGTTGTCGCTCTTGTCCTCGCCGTGGCCGAGCTCCAGGCGACTGCTCCAGCGCTCGGCGAGCTGCGCCTCGAGATGGGCGGCGGCAGTGGAAACGCTGAAGCGCTCGCTGGGGTTGCCCGGCACGAAGCTGAACAGGTCGTCGTACTCGCTCTCGCCATGCTGTTCGAGCAGGCTCAGACCGCCTTCGAGGCGTTCGTTGAAGCGGTGCTGCAGGCTCAGGTTGAAGGCCTTGCGGCGCAGGCCGTCGTGGTCGCCGTCATAGCCGCGAGCGTCTGCTGAGCGGTCGAAGCCGGCGCGCTCGACCAGGCTGGCGCCGAGGTCGAAACGCGTGCGCTGGTCGCCGCCGGACAGTCCCAGGCTGCGTTCGAAGGTCTGCTGGCTACCGGCGGCCAGGCGCAGGCGCGGTTGCAGGCCGGCCTCGCCCTGGCGGGTGAAAATCTGGATCACTCCGCCGATGGCGTCGGCGCCATACAGCGCCGAACGTGGGCCGCGCACCACCTCGATGCGCTCGATCTGCTCGGGGCTGAGGAATTCCAGGCGGGCCAGGCCGCTGGCGGCGGCATTCAGACGCACGCCGTCGACCAGCACCAGAGTCTGGTTGGCGTTGGCGCCACGCAGAAACAGGCTGGTCAGGCTGCCGCGGCCGCCGTTCTGCACGATGGATACGCCGGGAACGCGGCTGAGCAGATCGGGCACGCTGCTGACCTGCAAACGCTCGATATCCGCCCGCTCGAACACCGTGGTGGCGGCGGTGGCCTGGGCTTGCGGTTCGGCCAGGCGCCCGGAGGTGATCACCAGCGGCTCGGCGGCGTAGGGTTCGGCGGCCAGGGCGAGGCCGGGCAGAACGGCGATGGCCAGGGGGGACAGTTTCATCAGGGGTATTCCTCAAAGGTCGGCAGACGTTCGAGGAGGGCAGGGGGCAAGCGCGCGCAGGACGGCGCTTGACGGTGCGGCCCTCCGCAACACCAGTCGCACCGCCGGGGCCGGTCTCCGGGCTCACGACCCCGGTCCGCCTTCCCGGGAATACCCAGTGGCCGTGGACAAGGTGCAGGCTTGCGGCCTGCCGTCGATTACCGTTGCGGGGGCAGCGTCGGGATTGCCCGGATGGGCGCACCGACTTCCCGTTTCACGCCGTGTTAGCGGCGCACCCTGGCGGAACATGCAATGCCGCGCACCCTAGTGCGCGGCGGGATGAATGACAAGCAAGGTCCGCTCATTCAGCGATGAGCGGGTCTCATGTTCAGGCGGGCAACTGGGCCAGGCGCGCGCGCACCGCGGCTTCGATGCCGGCCTGGTCGAGGCCGCATTCTTTGAGCATCTGCGCCGGCTTGGCGTGTTCGACGTAGTAGTCGGGCAGGCCCAGCTGCATCAGCGGCTTGACGATGTTCTCGGCGGCGAGGAACTCGCCGACCGCGCTGCCGGCGCCGCCCATCACCGCGTTTTCCTCGATGCTCACCAGCAGCTCGTGGCTGGCCGCCAGTTCGCGCAGCAGGGCGGCGTCCAGCGGTTTGACGAAACGCATGTCGACCACCGTGGCGTCCAGCGTCTCGCCGACCTGCAGCGCCTCGGCCAGTTGCACGCCGAAGGCCAGCAGGGCGACGCGGCGGCCCTGGCGACGGATCAGGCCCTTGCCGATTTCCAGCGGCGCCAGGCCTGGGTCGATGGTGGCGTTGGGGCCGCTGCCGCGCGGGTAGCGCACCGCCGCCGGGCCGTCGAACAGGTAGCCGGTGGTGAGCATGCGGCGCAGCTCGTTCTCGTCGCTGGGGGTCATCACCAGCATGCCGGGGATGCAGCGCAGGTAGGAGATATCGAAGCTGCCGGCGTGGGTCGGGCCGTCCTCGCCGACCAGGCCGGCGCGGTCGATGGCGAACAGCACGTCGAGGTTCTGCACCGCCACGTCGTGGATCAGCTGGTCGTAGCCGCGCTGGAGGAAGGTCGAGTAGATCGCCACCACCGGCTTGACCCCGTCGCAGGCCATGCCGGCGGCCAGGGTGACGGCGTGCTGCTCGGCGATGGCGACATCGAAGTAGCGCGCCGGGAAGCGTTCGGCGAAGGCCACCAGGTCCGAGCCTTCCTTCATCGCCGGGGTGATGCCGACCAGGCGCGAGTCTGCTGCGGCCATGTCGCACAGCCACTGGCCGAACACGTTGGAGTATTTCGGGCCGGCCGGCCGTTTCTGGCTGGAGAGCGGCGCGGCATCGGGCTTGACCGGCTCCAGCTTGGTAATGGCGTGGTAGCCGATCGGGTCGGCCTCGGCCGGGGCGAAGCCCTTGCCCTTCTTGGTCACCACATGGAGGAACTGCGGGCCGTCCAGGTCGCGCATATTGCGCAGGGTGGCGAGCAGGGTGGGCAGGTCGTGGCCGTCGATGGGGCCGATATAGTTCCAGCCCAGTTCCTCGAACAGGGTGCCGGGTACCAGCATGCCCTTGGCGTGTTCCTCGGTCTTGCGCGCGATCTCCCAGGCGCCAGGCAGGCGCGAGAGGATCTTCTTGCTGCCCTCGCGCATGCTGGCGTAGGTGCGGCTGGAGAGGATCTTGGCCAGGTAGTTGGACAGCCCGCCGACATTCTTGGAGATCGACATGTCGTTGTCGTTGAGCACCACCAGCATGTTGGCGCCGACCTCGCTGGCGTGGTTGAGCGCCTCGAAGGCCATGCCGGCGGTCAGCGCGCCGTCGCCGATCACCGCCACGCTCTTGCGCCGCTCGCCCTGCAGGCGGGCGGCGATGGCCATGCCCAGTGCGGCGCTGATGCTGGTGCTGGAGTGGCCGACGCCGAAGGTGTCGTACTCGCTCTCGCTGCGGCGCGGGAAGGCGGCCAGGCCGTCCTTCTGGCGCAGCGTGGCCATGCGCTCGCGGCGGCCGGTGAGGATCTTGTGCGGGTAGGCCTGGTGGCCGACGTCCCACACCAGGCGGTCGTCGGGGGTGTCGAAGACGTAATGCAGGGCGATGGTCAGCTCGATCACGCCGAGGCCGGCGCCGAAATGGCCACCGCTCTGGCCGACGCTGTACAGCAGGTACTGGCGCAGTTCGTCGGCGAGGGTTTCCAGGTCCGCTTCGGCCAGCCGGCGCAGCTCGTCCGGCGTGTTGGCGCGGTCCAGCAGGGGCGTCAGCGGGCGCTCGCGGGGGATCTCGTGGAAAGTGGTCGGCATCAGGCGAATCGTTATAGGCGTAAAAAGATGCGCAGTTTACCCGAAAACCACCGCCGCAAGCTTCAAGCCCTGCGCGACAGGCCGGCGCCCCTGCGCCAGGCCTCTACCAGGTATCGACGAACGGCCGCTTGCGCCCCTCGCGCCGCGCCGGCCGGGGCGTGGCGGCCAGCCCGCGGAGCAGCCAGGCGCGGCTGTCGGCCGGGTCGATCACCGCGTCGATTTCCAGGTAGCTGGCCATGTTCAGCGCCTTGCCGTTTTCGTAGGCCTTGGCCACCAGCTTGTCGAATAGCGCCTGGCGCGCGGCGTCGTCCACCTGGGCCGCCAGCTCCTTGGCGAAACCCAGGCGCACCGCGCCCTCCAGGCCCATGGCGCCGAACTCGGCGCTGGGCCAGGCGGCGGTGAACAAGGGCGCGTGGAAACTGCCGGCGGCCATGGCCTGGGCACCGAGGCCGTAGCCCTTGCGCAGCACCAGGGTGAAGAAGGGCACCGTGAGGCTGGCGGCGGTGACGAACAGGCGCGAGACGTGGCGCACCGTGGCCTGTTTCTCCGCCTCCGGGCCGACCATGAAACCGGGGGTATCGCACAGCGAGACAATGGGCAGGTCATGCGCCTCGCACAGTTGCAGAAAGCGCGCGGCCTTGTCGCCGGCCGCCGCGTCGATGGCGCCGCCCAGGTGTGCGGGGTTGTTGGCGATCAGGCCGAAGGGCCTGCCTTCGATGCGGATCAGCGCGGTGATCAGACCGGGGGCGAACTGGCGGCGCAGCTCCAGCACGCTGCCGTCGTCGGCCAGCAGTTCGATGGCCCGGCGCATGTCGTAGACGCGCAGGCGGTTCTCCGGAATGACGTGGCGCAGCTCGCGGGGATCGCTGCACTGCCAGTCGGCCAGCTCGCCCTGGAAATAGCCCAGGTACTGCTTGGCCACCTTCACCGCCTCGGCCTCGTCGGCCACCAGCACGTCGATCACCCCGTTGGGACCCTGCACGCTGGTCGGGCCGACCTGCTCGGGAGTGAAACTGCCCAGGCCGCCGCCTTCGATCATCGCCGGGCCGGCCATGCCGATGCTCGCATTGCGGGTGGCGATGATCGCATCGCAGCAGCCGAGCAAGGCAGCGTTGCCGGCGAAGCAGCGGCCGGAGACCACGCCCACCGTCGGCACCAGGCCGGAGAGCCTGGCCATGGCGGCGAAGGTGTGGCAGTCCAGCCCGGCCACGCCAACGAAATCGGTATCGCCCGGCCGCCCACCACCGCCTTCGGCGAACAGCACCACCGGCAGACGCCACTGCGCCGCGAGGCCGAGCAGGCGGTCGGTCTTCTTGTGGTTCATCACCCCCTGGGTGCCGGCGAATACCGTGTAGTCGTAGGCGATGGCCAGGCAGCGCGCCGCCTCCGCGCCGAACTGCGCGGCGCCGACCGTGCCGGTGCCGCCGATCAGGCCGTCGGCAGGGCTCAGCTCCAGCAGTTCTTCGGCCGAACGCCGGCGGCGCTGGGCGGCCAGGGCCAGGGCGCCGTACTCGTTGAAGCTGCCCTCGTCCAGCAGGTCGGCGAGGTTCTCGCGCGCGGTGCGCTGGCCGCTCTTGCGCCGCTTGGCCACGGCCTCGGGGCGGCGCGCATCGGTCAGGCGCGCATGGCGTTCCAGCACTTCGGTCAGGTCGGCGCGGATATGCGCCAGGTCGACGGCCTGCTCGCCGTGGGCGTCGAGGCTGTCCACCTCGGCCGGCTGCAGAAACGCCAGCGCCTGGCCCTCACCGATGGCGTCACCGGGTGCAACCGTCAGCGCGCGGACGATACCGCTGTGCTCGGCCTTGACCTCGAACTCCATCTTCATCGCCTCCAGCACGGCGATGCGCTGACCGGCGGCCACGGCGTCGCCTTCGGCCACCGCCAGGCTGACCAGCACGCCGGCGCTGGGCGCGCTGAGGGCCAGGGTGCCGGGCGGGGCGTCGAGGCTGGATCTGGCGCTTTGCGCAGAGGCGTCGCCGGCAAAGTAGCGGTGCGGATGCGCCTGTTCGCGCGCCGCCAGTATCTCGCTCTGGTGACGTTCGACATAGGTGGTGTCGACCCGATGGGCGATCACCTCGTCGCGCTGCAGCAGGTTCTGCAGCAGGTGCAGGTTGCTTGCCACGCCTTCGAGGCGAAACTCGCACAGCCCCCGGTAGGCGCGGCGCAGGGCGCCGGGGTAGTCGCTGGCGCTGGCGATCAGCTTGGCGATCAGCGAGTCGTAGGCCGGGCTGACGACGTAGCCGGCATAACCGCAGCCATCCACACGCAGGCCCGGGCCGGAGGGCGGCTGGTAGGCGCCGAGCACGCCGCTAGCCGGGCGCGCGCTGCCATCGGCGTGCAGGGTTTCCAGATTCAGGCGCAGCTGTACGGCATAACCTTTCGCTGGCGGCGGAGTGAGCAGGCCCAGCTCGGCCAGGCTGCTGCCGGCGGCCAGGTGCAGTTGCGTATGCAGCAGATCGATGCCAGTGACCTGCTCGGTGACGGTGTGCTCCACCTGCACGCGCGGGTTGGCTTCCATGAAGTAGAAGCGCCCGGGCTGGTCGAGGTCGAGGAGGAATTCGAAGGTGCCGATGCCGCGATACTGCACCTCGGCGGCCAGGCACAGGGCGCTGGCGATGATTGCCTCGCGGGTGGCGGCGTCCAGATCAGGGCTGGGGGCGATTTCCACCAGCTTCTGGTGGCGGCGCTGCAGGCTGCAGTCGCGCTCCCACAGGTGGCTGACCGCGCCGCTGCCGTCGCCGAGCACCTGCACTTCGATATGCCGGGCGCGGCGCACGCGCTTCTCCACGTACAGCGCGCCGCTGCCGAAGGCGCCCTGGGCCTCGGAGGCGCAGCGGGCGAAGGCCTCGGCCAGCTGCGCCGGATCGTCCACTGCACGCATGCCGCGCCCGCCGCCGCCGGCCAGCGCCTTGAGCATCACGCTGCCGTGTTCGGCGAGAAAGTCCGCGGCCTGCTCCGGCGTCACCGCCTGGTTGATCCCCGGTACCAGCGGCACTGCGCAGCGTTCGGCCAGGGCGCGGGCGGCGGCCTTGTCGCCGAACAGTCGCAGGGTTTCCGGCGTCGGACCGACGAAGGTCAGCCCGCCATCCTGGCAGCGGCGGGCGAATTCGGCGTTCTCGGCGAGAAAACCGTAGCCGGGGTGGATGGCGCTGCAGCCGTGCTCGCGGGCGACGGCAATGAGCTGAGCCATGTCCAGATAGGCCGCCGGGCCGCGTCCAGCCAGTGGCACGGCCAGGTCGGCCTTGCGTATGTGCAGGCAGGCGCTGTCGTCCTCGGCGTACACCGCCACGCTGCGGATGCCGAGGTCGGCGCAGGCCTGGGCGATGCGGATGGCGATCTCGCCGCGGTTGGCGATCAGCAGGGCGGAAAAGGGCATGGCGGCTCCGGACGTCTTGTCGTTATGGAGCCATCTTAGGAGGCTGGTCGCGGTGGTAAAGCAAGCCTTATGCGGCGATCATGCTGGTATAGATGGTGATGATGACGTTGGCCGCAGCGCGCCGTACGCGCCACAGCCTATCGGCTAGCTGCGCCGTTCGACGATATAACGCGCCAGCTCGCGCAGCGGCTCGGCCTGGCTGCCGAAGGGGCGCAGCACGTGCAGGGCCTGGTCGCGCAGTTCCAGGGCATAGGCCTTGGCGGCGTCGAGGCCGAGCAGGGCAGGGTAGGTGGGTTTGTGGTTGGCCTCGTCCTTGCCCTGGGTCTTACCCAGGGTGGCGGTGTCGCTCTCCACGTCGAGGATGTCGTCCTGCACCTGGAAGGCCAGGCCGATGGCGCGGGCGTACTGCTGCAGCGCCTTGAGGCCGAGCTCGTCGGCGTTGCCGCTGGCCAGGGCGCCGAGCAGTACGCTGGCTTCGATCAGCGCGCCGGTCTTGTGCCGGTGCATGGTTTCCAGCGCCGCCTGGTCGAGCGGCAGGCCCACCGCGCCGAGGTCGATGGCCTGGCCGCCGACCATGCCGGCCGGCCCGGCTGCGGCGCTCAGGGCATCGATCATCTGCAGACGCACTTCGGCGTCCTGCGGGTTGCGCCGGCGGTCGGCGAGCACCTCGAAGGCCAGGCTCTGCAGGCCATCGCCGGCGAGGATGGCGCAGGCTTCGTCGAAGGCCTTGTGGGTGGTCGGCTGGCCGCGGCGCAGGTCGTCGTCGTCCATCGCCGGCAGGTCGTCGTGCACCAGGGAGTAGGCGTGGATCAGCTCCACCGCGCAGGCGGCGCCATCGGCGCGGTCCAGCTTGCCGCCCAATGCCTCGCAGGCGGCGTAGACCAGCAGCGGGCGCACGCGCTTGCCGCCGTTCATCACGCTGTAGCGCATGGCCTGGTAGAGGCGTTCGAGTTCTGCGCGCGGGGCCTGGAACAGCGGCTCGAGGGCGGCGTCGACGCGGGCCTGGCAGCTCGCCTGGTAAGCCTTGATCATGCCGCCGGGTCCGCGTCGAACGGCGCCGGCTCCAGCTCGCCGTCGCGCTCCAGGAGGATCTGCACCTTCTGCTCGGCCTGGGCCAGGGCGGCCTGGCACTCGCGGGTCAGGCCGATGCCCTGCTCGAAGGCGGTCAGCGAGTCTTCCAGTGACAGCTCGCCGCTCTCCAGGCGCTCGACCAGCGCCTGCAGCTCGGCGAGGGAATGTTCGAAGTCGGGGGCGGCTTTCTTGCGGGCCATGGCGGCGGGTCTCGGGCAGCGTAGAAACGGGCGCGACACTAGCAGAGCCGCGCCCCTCGGGCAAATCAGCGGGGCTGCTGGCCAGGTCGGGGCGTAGGTTGGCGCGTAGGTTGGTGCTGAGCGCAGCGAAGCCCAACGCCTAGCGCAAGTAGGTGACCCAGAAGTAGTACAGCGTCATCCCGCTGCCTACCAGAATGACCAAGGCGCGCAGCAGCGCCGGCGGCAGTTTTTCGCCCAGTGCGCCGCCGGCGTAGCCGCCAAGGGTGGCGCCGGTGAGCAGGATGGCCAGCTCGTACCAGCTGACCCGCCCGGCGATGACGAAGGTCAGGGTGGCGATGCTGTAGATCACTGCCGAGATCAGGTTCTTCAGCGCGTTGGCGCGGGCCAGGGCGTGGCCCTCGATGGAGAAGGCGGCCAGCTGCAGGATGCCCATGCCGGCGCCGAAGTAGCCGCCGTAGATCGACACACCGATATGCGCGCCCAGCGACAGCGGCGTATGCGGCGGGTGCTCGGCGGCCTTGCGCCGCGCCGCCAGCCAGCGCCCCAGCCAGGGGCTGGCGGCGAACAGCGCGGTGGCCGCCAGTAGCAGCCAGGGGATCAGCACGCGGAATACATCGTCGCCGCCGGCCAGCAGCAACAGGCCGCCGAGCAGGCCGCCGGCCAGGCCGGCCAGCAGCAGCGGGATCAGGTAACGACCCAGCGGCCGCAACGAGGCGCGCGCGGCCCAGGCGCCGGCCAGACTGGCCGGCCATAGCGCCACAGCATTGGTGGCATTGGCCGTCACCGGCGGCAAACCGGCGGCGAGCAGCGCCGGGAAGGAGAAGAAGGTGCCGCCGCCGGCCAGGGCATTCATGCCGCCGGCGGTGAAACCGGCGAGGACCAACAGCAGCAGATCGGGCAGGGACATGGCGCAGGCTCGCACAAAAAGAGGGCAGCATAGGGCTGGCGCATCGGTCAGCCAAGTGCGACCAAGGTGCAGTGGGCCGCTGGGCTGTCCCGGCGCTTTGCGGCATGATCGGCCCATTCTCATTCGGTGCCCGCGATGAACATCGACACCCGCATCAAATTCCGCCACCTGCTGTGCTTTCTCGAGATCGCCCGTCAGCGCAGCTTCGCCAAGGCCGCCGATGCCCTGGCGGTGAGCCAGCCGGCGATTTCCAAGACGCTCAAGGAGCTGGAGGAGATCCTCGCCGCCAGCCTGTTCGAGCGCGGCAAGCAGGGCGTGACCCTGACCCCGGCCGGGGTGGCCTTCATGCGCTACGCCGGGCCCTGCGTGCAGGCGCTGCGCGACGGGGTCAACAGCCTGCGCGGCGGCGAGCACGAGGCCGGCCAGGTACGCGTCGGCGTGCTGTCCACCGTCGAGAGCCTGCTGATTCCCGAGGTGGTGCGGCGCCTGCACGAGCGCCAGGCGGCGCTGGTGGTCAGCGTCGCCACCGGGCCTGGCGCCTACCTGCTCGGCCAGTTGCGCGTCGGCGAGCTGGATCTGGTGGTCGGCCGCATGACCGACAGCCCGGACATCCAGGGCCTGACCTTCGAGCACCTGTACAGCGAATCCATGACCCTGGTGGTGCGTCCCGGTCATCCGCTGCTGGCTGCCGGCGCCGCCGCGCTGGGGCGGCTCGGCGATTACCCGCTGGTGCTGCCGACGGCGGGCACCACCATCCGCAAGCACGCCGACAGCCTGTTCGTGCAGTGCGGGGTGACGCCGTCGCGGCAACGCCTGGAGACCCTGTCGCCGGCGCTCAGTCGGCGCTACGTGCTGTCCGGCGATGCGCTGTGGGTGGCGCCGCAGGACGCGGTGTGCCTGGACGTGCAGCGTGGCGAGCTGGTCGAGCTGCAGCTGGGCGTGCAGGAGCCGGGCGGTTCGGTGGGCATCTGCCGCAACGGTGCGCTGGCCTTGCCGCTGGCCGCCGAGCAGTTCTGCGCGGCGCTGCGTGAGGTGGCCGAGGCCTACCGCGAGGGGCTGTTTTCATAACCATTTGGTTATGCGTTGGCGGCGTCTTTTCAATATTCCCCGCGTGCGCTTTGCCGGACACTGTGGCCACTGACTCCACAATAGCCACAACAGGAGCGCACCATGCCTGCCGAGGACAATCGCCGTTTCGTCATCCGTGACCGCAATTGGCACCCCAAAGCCCTGACGCCCGATTACAAGACCTCCATCGCCCGTTCGCCGCGCCAGGCGCTGGTGAGCATCCCGCAGTCGATCTCCGAGACCACCGGCCCGGACTTCTCGCACCTGAAGTTCGGCGAGCACGACAACGACCTGCTGCTCAACTTCAACCACGGTGGCCTGCCCATCGGCGAGCGCATCATCGTTTCCGGTCGGGTGATGGATCAGTACGGCAAGCCGATCCCGCATACCCTGGTGGAAATGTGGCAGGCCAACGCCGGTGGCCGCTACCGGCACAAGAACGACCGCTATCTGGCGCCGCTCGACCCCAACTTTGGCGGTGTCGGCCGTGCCCTGACCGACAGTGAAGGTCGCTATATCTTCCGCACCATCAAGCCCGGCCCCTACCCCTGGCGCAATGGCCCCAACGACTGGCGCCCGGCGCATATCCACTTCTCGCTCAACGGCCCGTCGATTGCCACGCGGCTGATCACCCAGCTGTATTTCGAGGGCGATCCGCTGATCCCGCTGTGCCCGATCGTCAAGGCGATCGCCAACCCGGACGCGGTGCAGACGCTGATTGCCAAGCTCGACATGAGCACGGCCAATCCCATGGATTGCCTGGCGTACCGTTTCGACATTGTCTTGCGCGGCCAGCGCCAAACCCATTTCGAGAACAAGTGAGGAGGATGACCATGCCTGTTGAATTGCTGCCGGAAACCCCTTCACAAACCGCCGGCCCCTACGTGCACATCGGCCTGGCCCTGGCCGCGGCCGGCAACCCGACCCGCGAACAGGAAATCTGGAACCAGATGGCGGGGTCCGATGCGCCGGGCCAGCACATCGTGCTGCTCGGCCACGTCTACGACGGCAACGGCCACCTGGTGCGCGACGCCTTCCTCGAGCTGTGGCAGGCCGACCACCAGGGCCAGTACGACGAGGCTTACGACCAGTCCAAAGCGTTCAACGGCTTCGGTCGTACCGCCACCACCTTCGATGCCGGCAGCGAGTGGACCGCCTACACGGTCAAGCCCGGCGTGGTGCGCAACACCGCCGGCGTGGCGATGGCGCCGCACGTCAACGTCGCGCTGTTCGCCCGCGGCATCAATATCCACCTCAACACCCGGCTGTACTTCGAAGACGAGGCCGAGGCCAACGCCAAGGACCCGGTGCTCAATCTGATCGAGCAGCCGCAGCGCCGCGAGACGCTGATCGCCAAACGCTGCGAGGTGGACGGCAAGCCGGCCTACCGCTTCGATATCCGCATCCAGGGCGAAGGCGAGACCGTGTTCTTTGACTTCTGAGCTGACCGCGCAGGCCGTTCGCCTGATCGAGGCGCGCGGCCTGCAACTGGATGAGGCCCAGACGCGCATGCTGGCGCGCCTGGGCGACTGGCTGCAGGCGCGCCTGCGGCCGTCTGCCTGGCTGCGCCGGCCCGCCGGTGCCTACCTGTGGGGCGGCGTCGGGCGCGGCAAGAGCCTGCTGCTCGACGCCCTGTTCCAGGCCGCGCCGGTCGCAGCCAAGCGGCGCCTGCATGTGCACGCGTTGCTGCAGGAGGTGCAGCGACGTGCGCTGACCCACGGCGGGCAGGCCGATCCGCTGCGGCGGGTGGCCGCGGCGCTGGCGAGCGAGACGCAGCTGTTCTGCCTCGACGAGTTCCACGTGCACGACATCGGCGATGCGATCCTCCTCGGGCGCCTGCTGCAACACCTGCTGAGCCTGGACTGCATCCTGCTGTTGAGTTCCAACTACGCGCCCGACGGACTCTGCCCCAATCCGCTCTACCACAGCCGTTTCAAGCCCTTCGCCGAGCTGCTGCAGCGCCATTGCCTGGTGCTGCGCCTGGACGACGGCCCCGATTACCGCCCGCTGAGCACGCGGCATTGGGGGCGTTACCTGCAGGGCTCGGGCGCTCTGTTCGGCGCCTGCCTGGGCTGGCGCGCGGCGGCGCAGCAGGTGGCGCTGGGGCGGCGTAGCCTGACGGCCTGGGCGGCGGACGAGCGCGGCCTGTGGCTGGACTTCGCCGCGCTGTGCCGCCAGCCGCTGGCCAGCGCCGACTACCTGGAGCTGTGCCGGCGTTTCGCCCGTATCGCCGTCGGCGAATTGCCGCCGCTCGGGCGCTGCTCGGCGGACGAGCAGCAGCGCCTGGTCAACTTCGTCGATATCGCCTACGACGCCGGCATCGAGCTCTGGCTGCAGGGCGAGGCCAGCCTGGCGGCGCTGTGCGCCGGCGTCGGCCACCTCGACTTCGCCCGCACCCGCTCGCGCCTGGCGCAGCTGCGCGTGGAAAGCCCGGAGCGCCTGGCATGCTGACGGTGCTGGGGATCACTGCGCCGATCTTCATCCTTATCGGCCTGGGGTTTCTCTCGGTGCGCGGCGGCCTGCTCAGTCGCGAGCAGATGCGCGGCCTCGGCGTCTTGGTGATCAACTTCGCCCTGCCGGCGCTGCTGCTCAAGGCGCTGACCGAGCGGCGCCTCGACGAGGTGCTCAACTGGCCTTATCTGGCCGCCTACGCGCTGGCCTCGCTGAGCCTGTTCGCCGCCGGTTTCGCCGTGGCGCGCTGGTGGCGCGGGCAGGGCCAGTCGGCCAGCGCCATCCTGGCCATGGGCATGTCGGTGTCCAACAGCGGTTTTATCGGCTACCCGATTGCGGTGATGGTGCTTGGCCAGACCGCGGCGGTAGCCATGGCCCTCGGCATGCTGGTGGAGAACCTGCTGCTGATCCCGCTGGCCCTCGCCCTGGCCGAAGCCGGCGCGCAGCGCGGCAACGGCGGCTGGGCGCTGGTGCGCGAAACCGGCCTGCGCCTGGCGCGCAACCCGCTGATCCTGGCCATCGGCCTCGGCCTGCTGCTGTCGTTGCTGCAGATCCGCCTGCCGGCCGTGCCGCTCAAGGTGGTGGACATGCTCGCCAGCGCCTCGGCGCCGGTGGCGCTGTTCGTTATCGGCGGCAGCCTGTACGGCCTGAAGACCCGCGGCATGGCGGCGGACGTGACCCAGGCCGCGCTGGGCAAGCTGATCCTGCATCCGCTGGCGCTGCTGGCGGCCTTCCTCCTGCTGCCGGGGGTGGAGCCGCAGCTGATGGTGGCCGGGCTGCTGTTCGCCAGCGCGCCGATGATGAGCATCTACCCCATCCTTGGCCAGCGCTTCGGCCTCGAGGAGCGCTGCGCCGCGGCCCTGGTGGCGGCCACGGTGCTGGCCTTCTTCAGCATCAGCGGCCTGCTGGCGCTGCTGACGCTGGTAGGTTGGCGCTGAGCGCAGCGAAGCCCAACGGGGCGCGCAGGGTGCGCCGCCCGCTGCGCGGCTGTCGGCTAAGCGCCGGGCGGCGATCAAGCTTGGCGCGGCGTTGCCGATACGCCGGTCAGCGGTCATGGATTTACAAATTGTGAACAATTCTGTATCCAGTCGCTCGTCCTGATTCCAACAATAAGCGGGAGACTCCCCATGCGCCTCTGGCAACGCAGCATTCAGTGGCAGTTGATCCTCAGCATGGGCGCCGCCCTGCTGACCAGCATCCTCATCGTGGTCGGCATCTACTCGGCGGTGGTCGATCGCCTGACCGAACGCTACCTGGTGGAGGAGGCCTTGCCGGCGCGGGTGCTGGCGATCCGCAACGACCTCGAGCGGGTGCTCACCGCGCCGATCACCGCCAACGCCTCGATCGCCGAGAACAGTCTGGTGCAGGACTGGCTGGCGGCCGGCGAGGACGAGGCGCGGCGCGACGAGTTCGCCCGCTACCTGGAGGGCGTGCGCGCCCAGCAGAACGCCATGACCACCTCCATCGTCGGCCTGGCCAGCGGCAACTACACCACCGGCGAGGGGCTGATGCGCACCCTCGACCGCAGCCAGGCGGAGAACCAGTGGTTCTATCGCCTGGTCGACGGCGATCGCGACCGGGTGCTGGAAATCGACATCGACAAGGGCACGCGCCAGCCGACCCTGTTCATCAACCAGCGCATCAAGCAGGGCGGCAAGACCCTCGGCGTGTCCGGCCTGGGCTACGACCTGGCGGACATGTCGAAGATGATCAGCGAGTTCCGCTTCGGCGAGCGCGGCCAGGTGTTCCTGGTCGACGGCCAGGGCGGGGTCAAGGTGCATCCGCGCTCCGAGCTCAGCGGCAGCGGCCAGCTGGAGCAGCTGTTCGGTGCCGAGGCGGCGCGCCAGGTGCTGCTCGGCGACGGCCGCGCGGTGCGTTTCGAGCGCGACGGCGAGGCCTTCCTGGCGGTGGCGCAGAAGTTCGCCAGCCTCGACTGGTTGCTGGTCAGCGAGGTGCCGGAGGCGGAAATCTACGCCGAGGCGCGCCAGGCGCTGCTGCTGACCAGCCTGATCGGCGTCGCCGTGGCGCTGCTGTTCCTCGGTCTGGTGGTGCTGCTGGCGCGCGGCCTGGTGCGGCCGATCCGCCAGGTGACCCAGGCACTGGTCGAAATCGGTGGCGGCGGCGGCGACCTGACCCGCCGTCTCGACGAGTCGCGTGGCGACGAGCTGGGCGACCTGGCGCGTGGCTTCAACCGCTTCCTGGCCAGCCAGCGCGAGCTGATCGGCGAGGTGCTGGCCACCAGCGAGCGCCTGCGCGGCGCTGTCGGCCAGGTCGCCCAGGTGGTGGAGAACACCGCCGGGCGTGCCGGCCAGCAGCAGGAAATGACCGACATGGTGGCCACCGCGGTGCACGAGATGGGCCTGACCGTGCAGGAGATCGCGCGCAACGCCAGCAGCGCCGCGCAGTCCTCGCACAGCGCCCGCGACGAGGCGCAGCAGGCGCGCCAGGTGGTGCGCCAGTCCATCGGCCATATTGAGCAGATGTCCGCCGATATCGGCACCGCCGCCGGCGCGGTGGCCGAGCTGGCCGAGCAGGTGGCGTCCATCGACCAGGTGCTGGCGGTGATCCGCGGCATCTCCGAGCAGACCAACCTGCTGGCGCTGAACGCCGCCATCGAGGCGGCGCGCGCCGGCGAGATGGGCCGCGGCTTCGCCGTGGTGGCCGACGAGGTGCGCACCCTGGCCAGCCGCACCCAGGCCTCCACCGACGAGATCCAGCAGATGATCCAGCGCCTCAAGCACGGCGCCGAGGCCGCGGTCAGCTCGATGCACGCCGGCCAGGCAGCCACCGGCACCGGGGTCGAGGCCAGCCAGCGCACCGGTCAGTCGCTCGGCGCCATCACTGCGCAGGTGGAGGCGATCAGCGACATGAACACCCAGGTGGCGGCGGCCACCGAGGAGCAGAGTTCGGTGACCGAGGAGATCAACCGCAACGTGCAGGGCATCGCCGACCTGGCCCACGCCACCGCCGGCGAGGTGCGCGCCTGCCGCGAGGACTGCCAGACCCTCAGCCGCCTGGCCGACGACCTGGCCGGGCAGATGGGCAAGTTCCGCCTGTAGCGGCCTCTCTAGTAGCTGTAGCGCAGCACGGCGGCGGACAGGTGCCAGGTGGCCATGCCGCCGAGCAGCGCCAGGCAGGCCGGCAGCAGCAGCCACCAGAGCCGCGCCGGTAGCGCCGTCAGCGTCTGCCGGCGCTGGCTGGCGGCCAGGCTCAGGCCGCACACGGCGCAGGCCAGCAGGGCGCCGGCGATGATGTCGCTGGGCCAGTGCACGCCGAGGTAGACCCGCGACAGGGCGATGGCCAGCGCCGGCAGGCTGGCCAACAGCAGCCAGGCCAGGCGCAGCCGCGCGCCCTGGCCGCGGCCGGCCAGCACGCCGAGCACCAGGAAAAAGGCGAAGGCCGCCGAGCTGTGCCCGCTGGGGAAACTGAAGCTGGTCAGCGGTTCGCTGAGGATGTCCGGACGGGCGCGGGCGAAGCCGTTCTTCAGCGCGCCGTTGGCCAGCGCGGTGCACAGCAGGGTGGCGCCGGCGAACAGTGCCGGCCGCCACTGCCGGGCGAGCAGCAGCAGGCCGCACAGCAGGATGGCGGCGGCCAGCTGGGTGCGCAGGTCGCCGAGCCGGGTGAGCAGCACCATGGTCGCGTCCAGATGGGCCTGGCGCTGCTCCTGCACCAGGGTCATCAAGCCCTGGTCGAGGGCGTCCAGGTGCGGCCAGCCGAGCATCAGGGCCAGCAGCAGGAGCAGGCTCAGGCCGCCGCCGAGCAGGCAGGCGTAGCGCTTCTCGGCCAGGCTGGCCTGCACCGTCAGCAGCAGGATCAGGCCGATGCCGGCCAGCAGAATCGCCGCCTCGCTCCAGAAGCCCTCGGCCATCGGCAGGCGCAGTGCGGCGCCGGTGGCCCAGCCGGGCAGCAGGTAGGCCACCGCCCAGCCGGCGGCGGCCAGCAGGCTGATGGCGATAAAACGCGGCAGCGGCATGCCGAGCATGCCGGCGGCCAGCGGCAGCATCGGGCGCAACGGGCCGATAAAGCGCCCCACCAGCAGGCTGGCCATGCCGTAGCGCTGGAAATACAGCTCGGCGCGCAGCACCCACTCCGGGTGGCGGCGCAGCAGCGGCAGGCGTGGGATGTCCTCTTTGAAGCGGCGGCCGAGGCTGTACGACAGCAGGTCGCCGCACAGGCCGCCGGCATAGGCCAGCAGCAGGGTCTGCCACAGCGTCAGCACGCCGCTGCCGGCCAGCAGGGCGACGCTGAACAGCAGCAGCACGCCGGGCAGGAGGATGCCGACCAGGGCCAGGCACTCGAACAGGGCGATGAGGAAGATGGCCAGTCCCAGCCACTCGGGGTTGCCGCCCAGCCAGTCGGTGAGGTGTTCCAGCCAGGCGCTCATGGCGCGTCTCCTGCGTTCGGCAGCAGGCGGTAATCCTGGCCTTCGACCTGGCCGCGGCGCAGCGGGTTGCGCGTGCAGTGGCGGGCGAAGGCGGCATCGACGAAGCGGTAGGGCAGGTGTTCGTCGCGGCCCTGGGGGATGCCCAGGCGCGCGCACTGCACGATGCGCTGCGGCCGCTCGCCGACATCCTCGACGAACAGGCGCTGCGGGTCGAAGCGGCGCGCGTCCCAGTCCGCCACCTTGAGGCCCAGTGCCTTGCACAGCAGGGTTTGGCCGGCGCACAGACGCTGCGGCGGGCGCGGCGAGCCGTCGCTGGCCGGGTTGTTGCGCTGCATCGCCGCCAGCGCCGGCTCTCCGCTGACGGCATCCAGCCAGGGCAGCGCGGATTTGATCAGCACCGCGTTGCCCGGCCCATGGGCGCTGAAGTTCAACGAGTCGCCGCCGCGCGCGTAATACATGTAGATGTGCCCACCATCTGCGAACAGCGCCTTGCGTTTCTCGGTGTAGCCGAGCGAGGCGTGGCTGCCCTTGTCGACCAGGTAATAGGCCTCGGTCTCGATGATCCGTGCGCTGAGCCAGAGCGCGCCGACGCGGTGGCGGATCACCTTGCCGAGCAGCTCGCGCGCCACCAGCTGGGCATCGCGGTCGAAGAAGGCGTCGGCCAGCGGGCGGGCCTGCGGCCAGGGCAAACTAAGGGTGGGTTCGGTGGGCATGGGCTGTCGTAGGGGCTCGCGGCGGCTTAGGCTGGGCCGCGAGCATAACAATAAGAGCCTTAAAAATGCCTGAACGCAGCCGTGCCAGCAGCGCCCATATCAGCCCGTCCGCGCACTACACCGGTTACGTCTGGTACCGCCACCGCCTGGCCGAGCCGGCCTTCGTCACCGCCTTCGGCCGTTTCGTGCACAAGCTGTTGTGGCCCGTTACCTGGGGCGCACGGGTGGGCTTCGGCCTGGATATCGAGGCCTTCCTGCTGCAGCGCCACCTGCAGATCGATGCGCAGCTCACCGCCGCCATCGAGCAGGGCGGTGTGCGCCAGGTGGTGGAAATCGCCTGCGGCCTGTCGCCGCGCGGCCGGCGCTTCTGCGCGCGTTATCCGCAGCTGCGTTATGTCGAGGCGGACCTGCCGGCCATGGCCGCGCGCAAGCGCCTGCTGCTGCACGGCGAGGGCTGGCTGGGTGGCGAGCACCAGGTGCGCGCGGTGGATATCCTCGCCGAGCAGGGCCGTCACAGCCTGGCCGCGCTGTTCGCCGAGCTGGATCGCCGGCAGCCGGTGCTGGTGATCACCGAGGGGCTGGTCAACTACTTTCCGCTGGCGCTGATCGAAGGCTTCTGGAGCCGCCTGGCCATTGAGCTGCGCGGTTTCGCCGGCGCCACCTACCTGACCGAGCTGTACCCGGACCTGCGCGAGCATCCGCGCTATCGCCAGCTGCGCTGGGGCGTCGAGCTGATCGGCCGGCTGACCCGTGGCAGCTACCCGCTGCATTACCGCGATCATGGCGAGATAGTGGCGGGCTTCCAGCGTTGCGGTTTCGCCACGGTGCAGGTCTTCGACCCCAGCGCCGATGCGCTCAGCCTCGGCCTGCCGCCGGCGCGGGTGCCCGGGCTGGTGCGGGTGATTCAGGCGCAGGTGTAGGGCGGCCCGAGGGGCTTACCTAGCCCGGATTGCATCCGGGCTAGGCGCAGGCGGCTGCCGGCAGCGGAGCGGGGTGGATCAGCGCGGCCAGCGCCTGGCTGGCCGCGGCGTCGGTGTGCGGGAAGACGAAGGCCAGGCCCCGGGCGTCGCGGCGCAGCGGCAACAGCGGCTGCGCCGGCAGTTCGCCGGCCAGCAGCTGCCAGCCGCGGTCGGGCAGCTCGGGCGGCAGGTCGGCCTGCAGCAGGCCGCCGAAGAAGCCCAGCTCGCTCAGCTCCACCGGCCAACGCAGGCCGTCGGCATGGCGCAGCACGGCCTGGCGCTGGCGCGGCGCCAGGCGCGGTTCGCAGCGCTTGTCCAGGCTCAGCAGCCGCTCGCGCGGCAACCGCGTGCTGCCCGGGCTGCGGGCCGGCAGCGGGCGCTCGCCGAGGAAGGGGCGATAGAGCGCGGCGCAGGCCTCGCGCCGTTCGAACTGGGCGAGGTGGTCGGCCTGGTGCACCAGGGCGCATTCGCCCTGGGCGCAGGCCGCGGCGAAGTGGGCGTGCTCCCAGGGTTGGGTGAAATGGTCGTGTTCGCCGGCCAGCACCAGGGTCGGGCACTGCGGGTGGCGGGCAAAGCCCTGGAAGGCCAGCAGGCGCCGGCTGTTCTGCCGGTAGCGCTCGACTTCGGCCGGGCTCAGGCGCTGGATCTGCCGCAGCAGGGCCTTGCGAAATACCGGCGCGATGCCGGTGTCGTCCAGGTGCAGCGGGTTGAGCAGGCCGGTCAGCGCGCCCTGGGCGAATTCGCCGGCGCGGCCCTCGTCGAGCAGGGCCAGGCTCTCTTCCAGCAGCAGTCGCGCGCCGGGCCGGCCGAACGCGGTGATGCCGGCCAGCAGCAGGCGCGCGCAGCGCTGCGGATGGCGCGCGGCGAACAGTGCGGCCAGCGCCGAGCCGTAGGACAGGCCGATGGGCATCAGCGGCGGCAGCTGCAGTTGTTCGGCGAAGGCGGCGATCAGGTCGGCCAGCTGCTCCAGGCCCAGTTCCGGCGCCAGCTGCAGGTTGCCGCCCTGGCTGGGCAGGTCGAGCAGGATCACCGGGTGGGCGGCGAGCAGCTCGTCGACCTCGGCGGCGAAGGAGCGAAAGCTCTGGAAGGCGCCGCCGAGCAGCAGCACCGGCGCGCGGGCGTCCTGCTCGCGGCTCGAATAGGCCTGGTAGTGCAGGCGCCAGTCGCCGATGGCCAGGATCGCGGGCGGGCTGGCGAGCAGGGCGGCGCTGTAGTCGGTGCGGTAACGCATGGTATGCACTCCGGCGATTTTTCTTGTTCTCAAGCGGGCGGCACACTGCGCCGGCGCGATCTTGTCGGACAAAACCTGAGCTTGAAGGTAAACATTGCGCCGGTTTTTGTTTACCCAACCTTCGGGCGGCCTGTGCCGGCGGGTGTAACCGTCGCACCGCCAGGCCCGCTGCCAGGGGCCTGGCGGCGTTACCGAGGGGGCCGGGCGAACGGCTTGTCTACCGCTTACCGGACGCCGCTGGGCGCGGCCTCGCGAGCCCGCTATAATCAGCCCCTTTTTTCAACTGCCAGACCTCCGCCGCCATGACCGAGTCCGTGCACGCTTACATGACCCGCCTGGGCCAGGCCGCCCGCCAGGCTTCGCGGGTGCTCGCCCGGGCCAGCACCGCGCAGAAGAACCGCGCCCTGCAGGCCGCCGCCGCCGCCCTCGACGCCGCCCGCGCCGAGCTTTCCGCCGCCAACGAATTGGACCTGGCCGCCGGCCGCGCCAGTGGCCTGGAGCCGGCCATGCTCGACCGCCTGGCGCTGACGCCGGCGGTGATCGACGGCATGATCGAAGGCCTGCGCCAGGTGGCGACCCTGCCCGACCCGATCGGCGAGATCCGTGACATGCGCTACCTGCCGTCCGGCATCCAGGTCGGCAAGATGCGCGTACCGCTGGGGGTGATCGGCATCATCTACGAGTCGCGGCCCAATGTGACCATCGACGCCGCCAGCCTGTGCCTGAAGTCCGGCAATGCCACCATCCTGCGTGGCGGCTCGGAGGCGATCCACTCCAACCGCGCCATCGCCGCCTGCATCCAGCAGGGCCTGGCCGAGTCCGGTCTGCCGGCCGCCTGCGTGCAGGTGGTGGAAACCACCGACCGCGCCGCAGTGGGCGAGCTGATCGCCATGCCGGAATTCGTCGACGTGATCGTGCCGCGCGGCGGCAAGGGCCTGATCGAGCGCATCAGTCGTGATGCCAAGGTGCCGGTGATCAAGCATCTGGACGGCGTCTGCCACGTCTATGTCGATGTGGCTGCCGATCTCGACAAGGCCATTCGCGTCTGCGACAACGCCAAGACCCAGCGCTATTCGCCGTGCAACGCCATGGAAACCCTGCTGGTGCACAAGGATATCGCCGCCCGCGTGCTGCCGCCGCTGGCCGCCATCTACCGCGACAAGGGCGTCGAGCTGCGTGGCGACGCAGCCACCCGCGAGCTGCTCGGCAGCGACGTGCTGGTGGCCAGCGAGGACGACTGGTTCGCCGAGTACAACGCGCCGATCCTGGCGATTCGCGTCGTCGATTCGCTGGAGGGGGCCATCGAGCACATCAACCACTATGGCTCGCAGCATACCGACGCCATCATCACCGAGAACTTCAGCGATGCGCGGCGTTTTCTCACCGAGGTGGACTCCGCCTCGGTGATGGTCAACGCTTCGACCCGCTTTGCCGATGGTTTCGAGTACGGCCTGGGCGCGGAGATCGGCATCTCCACCGACAAGCTGCACGCCCGCGGTCCGGTCGGCCTGGAGGGCCTGACCAGCGAGAAGTACGTGGTCTTCGGCGACGGACATATTCGCACCTGATGGCCAAGCCTGACGACGCCCGGGGCAGCGCTGCCCGACGCATCGGCCTGCTCGGCGGCACCTTCAATCCGGTGCATATCGGCCACCTGCGCGCGGCGCTGGAGGTGACCGAGTTCATGGGCCTGGACGAGTTGCGCCTGGTGCCCAGCGCGCGCCCGCCGCATCGCCAGGCGCCGCAGGTGAGCGCCGAGCAGCGTCTGGCCATGGTCGAGCTGGCGGTGGCCGGCGAGCCGCGGCTCAAGGTCGACGACCGCGAGCTGAAGCGCGACAAGCCGTCGTACACGGTGGACACCCTGGAGTCGCTGCGTGGCGAGCTGGCCGCGCACGACCAGCTGTTTCTCCTGCTCGGCTGGGACGCCTTCTGCGGCCTGCCGAGCTGGCACCGTTGGCAGGAGTTGCTCGACCACTGCCACCTGCTGGTGCTGCAGCGGCCGGATGCCGACAGCGAGGCGCCGGAGGCGCTGCGCGACCTGCTGGCGGCGCGCAGCGTCAGCGACCCGCTGAGCCTGCAGGGGCCGGGCGGGCAGATCAGTTTCATCTGGCAGACCCCGCTGGCGGTGTCGGCCACGCAGATTCGCCAGTTGCTGGCGGCCGGCAAATCGGCGCGTTTTCTGCTGCCGGATGCAGTACTGGCCTATATCCAGGCGCAGGGTTTGTATTCTGCGCCGCATGCTTGAAGCGTCGCGCATGTGCGCAGGCGTCCCATTACACGAGGCAAACGAGTCATTTATGAAGAAGCACAGCATGCCCAGCGACGAGCTGGTCAAGATCGCCGTCGCGGCGCTGGAAGAGATCAAGGCGAGCGACATCACCGTGATCGACGTCAAGGACAAGACCAGCATCACCGATTTCATGGTGATCGCCAGCGGTAGCTCCAGCCGTCAGGTCAAGGCGCTGGTGGACAACGTCCTGGAAAAGGTCAAGGAGCGCGGCGTGCGCCCGATCGGCAGCGAAGGCCTGGACAGCGGCGAATGGGCCCTGCTCGACCTGGGCGACATCGTCGTCCACGTGATGCTGCCCACCGCGCGTCAGTTCTACGACCTCGAGCGCCTGTGGCAGGGCGCCGAGCAGAGCCGCGCCCAGCACTCGGCCGAGTAAGCGCGAACCGTGCGGATCAAGCTGATCGCCGTCGGCTCGCGCATGCCGCGCTGGGTCGAGGAGGGCTGGCAGGAGTACGTCAAGCGCCTGCCGGCCGAGTTGCCGCTGGAGCTGGTGGAAATCCCGCTGAACACGCGCGGCAAGAACGCCGACGTCGCCCGTCTGATCCGTCAGGAGGGCGAGGCGATGCTGAGCAAGGTGCAGCCGGGCGAACGCATTGTCACCCTCGAGGTCCATGGCAAGCCGTGGAGCACCGAGCAGTTGGCCGCCGAGCTGGACCGCTGGCGCCTGGATGCGCGCACCGTCAACCTCATGGTCGGCGGCCCGGAAGGGCTGGCGCCGGAGGTCTGCGCGCGCAGCGAGCAGCGCTGGTCGCTATCGCCGCTGACCCTGCCGCACCCGCTGGTGCGCATCCTGCTCGGCGAACAGATCTACCGGGCCTGGACCGTGCTGTCCGGCCATCCGTACCACAAGTGACCAAGTAAGCCACGATGCCGCAGCCGATTCGCCTCAAGGATCACGAAAAGGACGCCCGCCAGGTGCGCCGGCGCGTGCTGGTCGGCGGCGTCGCGATCCTGCTGCTGAGCGCCGTGCTGGTGGCGCGCATGTACTACCTGCAGGTGGTGCAGTACGAGCATCACACCACCCTGGCGGAGAACAACCGCATCCATGTGCAGCCGATTCCGCCGACCCGCGGGCTGATCTTCGACCGCAACGGCGTGATCATCGCCGACAACCGCCCCAGCTTCAGCCTCACCGTGACCCGCGAGCGCGCCGGCGACTGGCAGCAGGTGCTGGACGTGGTGGTCGAGGTGCTGGAGCTGTCGGCGGACGAGCGCGCCCTCTTCGAGAAGCGCGTGCGCCAGGGGCGGCGGCCGTTCGAGCCGGTGCCGATCCTGTTCGAGCTGTCCGAGGAGCAGATCGCCCGCATCGCGGTCAACCAGTTCCGCCTGCCCGGCGTCGAGGTGGCGGCGCAACTGGTACGCCACTACCCGCAGCGCGAGCATTTCGCCCATTCGGTGGGCTATGTCGGGCGGATCAACGAGCAGGAGCTCAAGCGCCTCGACCCCACCGACTATGCCGGCACCCACCATATCGGCAAGACCGGCATCGAACGGTTCTACGAGGACGAGCTGCACGGCGAGGTGGGGTACGAGGAAGTCGAGACCAACGCCCGCGGCCGGGTGCTGCGGGTGCTCAACCGCATCGACCCGAAGCCGGGCAAGGACATAGTGCTGAGCCTCGACGTGCGCCTGCAGGAGGCGGCCGAGCACGCCCTGGGTGGGCGCCGCGGCGCGGTGGTGGCGATCCAGCCGCAGACCGGCGAGGTGCTGGCGATGGTCAGCCAGCCCAGCTTCGACCCCAACCCCTTCGTCACCGGCATCAGCTTCAAGGCCTATGGCGAGCTGCGCGACTCCATCGACCAGCCGCTGTACAACCGCGTGCTGCGCGGCCTCTACCCGCCGGGTTCGACCATCAAGCCGATGGTGGCGGTGGCCGGCCTCGATGCCGGGGTGGTCACGCCCACCTCGCGGGTATTCGACCCGGGCTTCTACCAGTTGCCCAATCACAGCCACAAGTACCGCAACTGGAACCGCAGCGGCGACGGCTGGGTCGACCTGGAACTGGCCATCGCCCGCTCCAACGACACCTACTTCTACGACCTGGCGCACAAGATGGGCGTCGACCGCATGCATGCCTATATGAGCCGCTTCGGCCTGGGCCAGCGCGTGGCGCTGGACATGTTCGAGGAAACCGCCGGGCTGATGCCGTCGCGCGACTGGAAGCGCGCGCGCTACCGCCAGCCCTGGTACCCGGGCGAGACGCTGATCCTCGGCATCGGCCAGGGCTACATGCAGACCACGCCGCTGCAGCTGGCCCAGGCCACCGCGCTGATGGCCACCCGCGGCAAGTGGATTCGCCCGCACCTGGCCAAGAGCATCGATGGCGCGCTGCCGGTCGATTCCAACCCGCTGCCGGACATCGTCCTGCGCGACGCGAAGTTCTGGGACTATGGCATCCGCGGCATGGAGCAGGTGCTGCACGGCGCCCGCGGCACCGCGCGCAAGGTCGGCGACAGCTCGGTCTACCGCATCGCCGGCAAGAGCGGCACGGCCCAGGTGGTGGCGATCAAGCAGGGCGAAAAGTACGACCGCGAGAAGCTGCAGGAACGCCACCGCGACCACGCCCTGTTCGTCGCCTTCGCCCCGGCGCAGAACCCGCAGATCGCCGTGGCGGTGATGGTGGAGAACGGCGAGTCCGGTTCCGGCGTGGCGGCGCCGGTGGTCAAGCAGGTGATGGACGCCTGGCTGCTGGACGACGGCGGCCAGCTCAAGGCCGAATACGCACCGGCGCAGAGCGCCGAGGTCAGTCAACGATGATGAGCAATTTCGACCGTACCCTGTCCGACGAGGACGTGCTGCGCCGCCGGGCCGGCCTGTTGCAGCGTCTGCATATCGACGGCTGGCTGCTGCTGCTGTTGCTGATCCTCGGCGCCGGCAGCCTGTTCATCCTCTATTCGGCCAGCGGCAAGAACGTCGACCTGCTGCTCAAGCAGGCCACCTCGTTCGGCATCGGCCTGGCCGGCATGCTGGTGATCGCCCAGTTCGATCCGCGCTTCATGGCGCGCTGGGTGCCGCTGGCCTACCTGGGCGGCGTCGGCCTGCTGGTGGTGGTCGAGGTGATGGGCCACACCGCCATGGGCGCCACGCGCTGGATCAATATTCCCGGGGTGATCCGCTTCCAGCCCTCGGAAATCCTCAAGATCATCATGCCGATGACGGTCGCCTGGTACTTGGCCAAGCGCAGCCTGCCGCCGCGGCCCAAGCACGTGCTCGTCTGCCTGGCGATGATCGGCGTGCCCTTCGTGCTGATCCTCAAGCAGCCGGACCTGGGCACCTCGCTGCTGATCCTCGCCTCGGGCGCCTTCGTGGTGTTCATGGCCGGTCTGCAGTGGCGCTGGATCCTCGGCGCGGTGGCGGCGGTGGTGCCGATCGCGGTGGGCATGTGGTACTTCGTCATGCACGACTACCAGAAGCGCCGCGTGCTGACCTTCCTCAACCCGGAGAGCGATCCGCTGGGCTCGGGCTGGAACATCATCCAGTCCAAGGCGGCCATCGGCTCCGGCGGCGTGCTGGGCAAGGGTTGGCTGCTGGGCACCCAGTCGCACCTGGATTTTTTGCCGGAAAGCCATACGGACTTTATCATTGCCGTGCTCGCCGAAGAGTTCGGCCTGGTCGGCGTCTGCCTGCTGCTGCTGCTGTACCTGCTGCTGATCGCGCGCGGCCTGGTGATCACCGCCCAGGCGCAGACGCTGTTCGGCAAGCTGCTGGCGGGCGCGCTGACCATGACCTTCTTCGTCTATGTGTTCGTCAACATCGGCATGGTCAGCGGCCTGTTGCCGGTGGTGGGGGTGCCGCTGCCGTTCATTAGTTACGGCGGAACCCATCTGGTGACGCTACTGTCAGGTTTTGGGGTCTTGATGGCGATCCACACCCATAGAAAGTGGATCGCACAGGTTTGATTGGGGTAATGAATTCAATGCATCTACTGCGCGGCTGGGCAGCTCGAACGCTTTTGGGGATAGGCCTGGCGGGGGTATCCGGCGCCCAGGCACTGGCCGCCGATTACGACGGCTCGCCGCAGGTGGCCGAGTTCGTCGAGGAAATGACCCGCGACTACGGTTTCGCCAGCGAGCAACTGCTCGCTCTGTTCGCCGAGGTGGAGCGCAAGCAGGCGATTCTCGACGCCATCTCGCGCCCGGCGGAGAAGGTCAAGCCGTGGAAGGACTACCGGCCGATCTTTATCACCGACAAGCGCATCGCCCAGGGCGTCGACTTCTGGCGCCAGCACCAGGCCGCGCTGGACAAGGCCGAGGCCGAGTACGGCGTGCCGGCGCAGTTCATCGTCGCCATCATCGGCGTGGAAACCTTCTACGGCGGCAACACCGGCAGCTGGCGGGTGATGGACGCGCTGTCCACCCTGGCCTTCGACTACCCACCGCGCGCGCCCTTCTTCCGCAAGGAGCTGCGCGAATTCCTCATGCTGACCCGCGAGGAGCAGGTCGACCCGATCAGCCTCAAGGGCTCCTACGCCGGCGCCATGGGGCTGCCGCAGTTCATGCCGAGCAGCTTCCGCGCCTACGCGGTGGATTTCGATGGCGACGGCCATATCAATATCTGGAGCAACCCGACCGATGCCATCGGCAGCGTCGCCAGCTACTTCAAGCGCCACGGCTGGCAGGCCGGCGGCCAGGTGGCCAGTCGCGTCCAGGTCAGCGGCGCGCGCGTCGACGAGGGCCTGACCCAGGGCCTGGATCCGGTGAAGACGGTCGCCGAGCTGCGCGCACTGGGTTGGCAGGCGCAGGATCCGCTGGCCGACGACTTGCCGGTGACCGCGTTCCGCCTGGAGGGCGCCGAGGGCGACGAATACTGGTTCGGCCTGCCCAACTTCTTCACCATCACCCGTTACAACCGCAGCGTGATGTACGCCATGGCGGTCAACCAGCTTGCCGAACTCTTGGTCGACGCGCGGGGGCAGCGATGAACAGCTGCAAACTGCTGCCGCTGGCCGTCTGCGTGGCCGCCGCGCTGCTGCTGGCGAGCTGTTCGTCGAAGCGGGCGCCGCAAACCGTGGCGACGCCCAGCGCGCCGGCGGGGATTTCCGGGCCGGGCGACTTCAACCGCCCGCACAAGGACGGCGCGCCCTGGTGGGACGTCGACGTGTCGCGGATTCCCGACGCCATCCCCATGCCGCACTACGGGCCGGTCAAGGCCAGCCCCTACGTGGTGTTCGGCCAGCAGTACTACCCGATCCAGGACGCCCGTCGCTACCAGGCGGTGGGCCCGGCCTCCTGGTACGGCACCAAGTTCCACGGCCAGGCCACCGCCAACGGCGAGACCTACGACTTGTACGGCATGACCGCGGCGCACAAGACCCTGCCGCTGCCGAGCTACGTGCGGGTGACCAACCTGGAGAACGGCAAGACGGTGATCCTGCGGGTCAACGACCGCGGGCCGTTCTACTCCGACCGCATCATCGACCTGTCCTTCGCCGCGGCGAAGAAGCTCGGCTATGCCGAGAAGGGCACCGCGCGGGTCAAGGTCGAGGGCATCGACCCGCACGAGTGGTGGGCGCAGCAGGGCCGTCCGGTACCGCTGGTGCTGGCGGGCAGCCAGCCGGCCAAGGCCGCCGTGGCGCAGCCCGTGGCCCAGCCGCTGCCGCAGGTGCTCGAGCAGTATTCGCCGCCGCCGGCGCAGCACGCCGCGGCCGTGCTGCCGGTGCAGATCGACGCAAAAAAAAACGATTCACTCGCAGCCTCTGGCCTGTATCTCCAGGTGGCAGCCTTCGCCAATCCGGACGCTGCGGAGCTGCTCAAGGCCAAGCTGAGCCAGACGGTGAGTGCCCCGGTGTTCATCAGCTCAGTGGTGCGCGACCAGCAGATTCTCCATCGCGTACGCCTGGGTCCGATCGGCAGCCAGGGCGAGGCTGAGCAGCTGCAGAGCAGCGTGCGCCTGGCCAACCTGGGTCAGCCGACCCTGGTGCGTGCCGATTGATGGCACTTAACCGGCATTTGCCGGACTAACCCCAGGTCCGCCGCTTGCGGCGGATCGAGCGCAGGCCCTGCGGGGCCATTCAACACCCATGCAACGACTTTCGAGAGACGGATGAATATCACCAGCTTCGCGCAACGTGCTTCCCTGTTCCTGACCCTACTGGCCGCGCCGCTCGCCTGGGCCAGCCAGCAGCAGGTGATCCCGGCGCCGCCGCAACTGGCGGCGACCTCCTATGTGCTGATGGACGCCGCCAGCGGCAACGTGCTGGTGGAGAACAATGGCGACCAGCGCCTGCCGCCGGCCAGCCTGACCAAGCTGATGACCGCCTATATCGCCACCCTGGAGATCAATCGCGGCCAGATCAAGGAAAGCGACCTGGTGCGCATCAGCGAGAAGGCCTGGCGCATGGGCGGCTCGAAGATGTTCATCGAGGTGGGCAAGGAAGTCTCGGTCGACGACCTGCTGCACGGCATCATCATCCAGTCCGGCAACGACGCCAGCGTGGCCATCGCCGAGCATATCGCCGGCAGCGAAGAGGCCTTCGCCGACATGATGAACAGCCATGGCCAGCGCCTCGGCCTGACCAACAGCCACTTCATGAACTCCACCGGCTGGCCGGATCCGGAGCACTACTCCTCGGCCCACGACATGGCCAAGCTGGCCCGCGCCATCATCTTCGAGGACCAGGCCCACTACGCCATCTACGCGCAGAAGGAATTCCTCTGGAATGGCATCAAGCAGCCCAACCGCAACCTGCTGCTGTGGCGCGACAAGACCGTCGACGGCCTGAAGACCGGCCACACCGAAGAAGCCGGCTACTGCCTGGTCGCCTCCGCCGTGCGCGACGGCCAGCGCCTGATCGCCGCGGTGTTCGGCACCGTCAGCGAGCAGGCTCGCGCCGCCGAGGTGCAGAAACTGCTGACCTACGGCTTCCGCTTCTTCGAGACCCGCACCTTCTACCAGAAGGGCGCCGAACTGGCTCAGGCCGACGTGTGGAAGGGCGCCAGCCGCCAGGTCAAGGCCGGTCTGGCCGAGGACCTGACCCTGACCCTGCCCAAGGGCCAGCTGGAAAAACTGCAGGCCGGCATGACCCTCAACCCGCAGCTGATCGCCCCCATCCAGCAGGGCGACGTGATCGGCAAGGTCGAGGTCAAACTGGGCGAGCAGGTGGTGCACAGCGCCGATCTGGTGGCCCTGGAAGCCGTCGAGGAAGGTGGCCTGCTGCGCCGCCTGTGGGACAGCATCCGTCTGTTCTTCTTCGGCCTGTTCAACTGATAGCGCCCGGCCGCGCCAGCCCGGCGCGGCCCTTTTCCTGGACGGGCACAAGCCATGACCGATAGCGACGTTCAAGCCCCGAAAATCGAATTCCCCTGCGAGCGTTACCCGATCAAGGTGATCGGCACCGCCGGCGAGGGCTTCTCCGATCTGGTGATCGAAGTGATCCAGCGCCATGCGCCGGATCTGGATGCCTCCACCCTGGTGATGCGCGACAGCCGCAACGGCAACTTTCTCTCGGTGCAGGTGCTGATCACCGCCACCAGCGTCGAGCAGCTGCAGGCCATCCACCTCGACCTGCGCGCCACCGGCCGCGTGCATATGGTGCTCTAGTGCCCGAGCTCGTCGTTCGCCGTCTGGGGCTGGTGGACTATCAACCGACCCTGGAGGCCATGCGTCGACTGACCAGCGAGCGCGATGCGCAGACGCCGGATGAGATCTGGTTGCTGCAGCACCCCAAGGTGTTCACCCAGGGCCAGGCCGGCAAGGCCGAGCACCTGCTGGCGCCGGGCGACATCCCGGTGATCCAGGTCGAGCGCGGCGGCCAGGTCACCTACCACGGCCCCGGCCAGCTGGTGGCCTACCTGATGCTGGATCTGCGCCGCCTCGAGCTGGGCGTGCGCGAGCTGGTCACCGCCATGGAGCAGAGCCTGGTGGACGTGCTGGCCGGCTACGGCATCGCGGCGGCGCCTAAGGCCGACGCGCCGGGTGTGTACGTGGCCGGCGACAAGATCGCCTCGCTGGGCCTGCGGGTCAGCCGCGGTTGCTCCTTCCACGGCCTGGCGCTGAACGTCGACATGGACATGACGCCCTTCCTGCGCATCAACCCCTGCGGCTACGCCGGGCTGAAGATGGTGCAGATGCGCGACCTGCTCGCCGCGCCACCTGCGCTCGACGAGGTGGCGCAGCGCCTGGAGCAGGCGCTGCGCCATAGATTGGGATATTCCTAGGTCGCGCGTTCACCGAAAAATCCGCCCTCGAGCCAGTGGTGTGCACGGCGCACCCTGCTCTGAGCAACGAAAAAGGGACGCCGAGGCGTCCCTTTCGTTTGTCGTGAAGAGCTGGCTCAGTTCAGATTCAGCGCCGGAATCAGGCTGCTATCGACTTCCTGCCCAGGCACCGGAACCGGCGCGGCCAGACCCAGGTTGTTCTTCTCGAACACCCGGTCGGCGCGGTAGCTGGAGCGCACCAGCGGGCCGGCGGCGACTTCCATGAAGCCTTTCGCCAGGCCGATATCGCGGAACCGATTGAATTCCTCGGGGCTGACCCAGCGCTGCACCTTCAGGTGGTTGCGCGTCGGCTGCAGGTACTGGCCGAGGGTGAGGATGTCCACGCCGATGGCGCGCAGGTCGTCCATGGTCTGGATGACTTCTTCGTCGCTCTCGCCCAGGCCGAGCATCAGGCTGGTCTTGGTCAGCACGTCCGGACGGTGGCGCTTGGCGTGGGCCAGCACGCCCAGGGTCTTCTCGTAGCCGGCGCGCGGGTCGCGCACCACGTGGGTCAGGCGCTTGACCGTCTCGACGTTCTGCGCGAATACCTCCAGGCCCGAGTCCACCACCTTCTCGATGGCCGACAGGTCGCCGTCGAAATCGGGGGTCAGGGCTTCCACCACCACCTGCGGGGTATTGTCCTTTATCGCCCGCACGCAGGCGGCGTAGTGGCTGGCGCCGCCGTCGTCGAGGTCGTCGCGGTCTACCGAGGTCAGCACGATATAGCGCAGCGCCATCAGCTCCACCGACTTGGCGGTGTTCTGCGGCTCTTCCAGGTCCAGCCAGCCGTTCGGGTTGCCGGTGTCCACCGCGCAGAAGCGGCAGGCGCGGGTGCAGACCGAGCCCATCAGCATGATGGTGGCGGTACCGTTGGACCAGCACTCGCCCATGTTCGGGCAGTGCGATTCCTGGCACACGGTGCTCAGGCGATGTTCGCCGACGTTGCGCTTGACCGCCTCGAAGCGGCTGCCGCCGGGCGCCTTGACCCGCAGCCACTTGGGCTTGGGCTCGAACACCTGGGGCTCGGCCGAGGCGCGGCGCTTCTGGCCATCCTTGATCGCGGTGATGCCCTGAGCGGTGCGGAATTTGTCGCCGCTGGCAACGGGTTTGGGCGAGGATGTGTCTGACATCGGAAATCTGGACTCCGGTAGAGGCTCCGTAGGCGGGGGCTTGTGGCCGCCGCGCAGTCTACCACAGATGGCCTTGGTCAAACCCTGACCGGCGATCCGCGACCCCCAGGGTGCAACAGGCGCCCCCTGGGGAGCTCGGCTCAGCGGCCGCGCAACTGCTTGAGCAGTTCCTCGTTGGGGTAGCCGTCCGCCGGCCAGTTCAGCTGCAGCTGCAGGGCGCGGATCGCCTTGCGCGTATTGGCGCCGATGATGCCGTCGGCCGGACCCGGGTCGAAACCGTTCATCGCCAGCAGTTCCTGCAGCTCGATGCGCTCGCTGCGGCCCAGCTGGCGTTCGCCGCGCGGCCAGCTGCCCTGGACTTCGGTGGGGCGCAGCAGGTTGTCGGCGAGCAGGCCGATGGCCAGGGCGTAGGAGGTGGAATTGTTGTACTTGAGGATGCTGCGGAAGTTGTCCAGCAGCAGGAAGGCCGGGCCGCGATGGCCGGCGGGTAGCAGCAGGTTGGCGCGGGCGCTGGCAGCGGCGCCGGTCGGGGCGATCGGGCGGACGCCGAGTTCGGCCCATTCGGCCAGGCTGCGGCGCTGCTCCGGGTCGGCCAGGGCGTAGTCGAAGCCGGCCGGCAGGCGCACCTCGAAGCCCCAGGGCTGACCGCGCTGCCAGCCCGAGGCCTGCAGGTAGTGGGCGGCGGAGGCCAGGGCGTCGCTCGAGGAATTCCACAGATCGCGCTTGCCGTCGCCGTCGAAGTCCACCGCGTGCTGGTTGTAGGTGGTCGGCATGAACTGGGTCTGGCCCATGGCGCCGGCCCAGGAGCCGATCATGCGCTCGCCGGCGATGTCGCCGTGCTGCAGGATCTGCAGGGCGGCCAGCAGCTGGCTGCGCCAGAAGCCCTGGCGGCGTCCCTCGAAGGCCAGGGTGGCGAGGGAGCGGATCACGCTGTGGCTACCGATATTGCTGCCGAAGTTGCTCTCCAGGCCCCAGATCGCCACCAGCACCTGGGCTTCGACGCCATATTGCCGCTCGATGCGTTGCAGCACGGCGTTGTGCTGGGCCAGCAGCACGCGGCCGCGGCCGATGCGGCTGGCGGACACCGCGCCGTCGAGGTATTCCCACACCGGGCGGGTGAATTCCGGCTGGCTGCTGTCGGCCTTGAGCACGGCCGGGTCGGGGCTGATGGCGGCGAATACGCGGTCGAACAGGGCGGCGTCGATGCCGGCGGCCAGCGCTTCGTCGCGCAGGGCCTGGCGCCATTCGGCGAAGCTCGGCGCGGGCTGCGCGATCGGCTCGGCCGGGATCGGGGCGAGCATGGCGCTGGCGTTGCTCGTGGTGGGCAGGTTCTCGGCCGGTGCCTGGGCACAGGCGGTCAGCAGGAGCAGGGGCAGCAGGTGCATGGCCGTGGCCAGAGCACGGCGCGGGAAATGGTGCGACATGTCTATCTCGAAGCGTTTTGCAGGCGGCTACCTTAGCATGCCGACGCCGCGAACAGGGCCATCGACGCATTTTCCCGGCCCATAAAGCAAGAAGCCTCCCAGTTGTGCTGGGAGGCTTCGCGGCGGTAGCTGCCTTTGCCTTTCTGCGGTCGTTCCTGGCGGGAACGGAACAGGGGCTGGGCGACGATGGATTTGGCCTGGTTGGGCCGCTTTGCGGCTTTCTTGCTCATGCGGGTTCCTCTGCAGACCTGCGTGGATGCAGGCGTGGCGGACTATGCGCCGCTGTACAGAAAATGTCCAGGCAGGGTGCTAGTCGAGGCGCAGGCGCTGGCCGGCCAGTTGCAGGGTCAGCAGCGCCAGGTTGCTCCACGGGTCGCCGGCGGCCTGGCCCTTGATCTGTGCATCGATCTGCTGGGCCTGCTGCAGCAACTGGCCCCAGCGTTTGCTGCTGTGCCGCTGCAGGGCTTTGGAAACCAGCGGGCGGCGCTTGTCCCACACCGGCGGGCGGGCGCTGGCGAAGGCCTTGTCGAGCGGGATGCCCTGGCTCTGCTGGTGGGCGATGCCGGCCAGCAGGCGAATCTCGCGCGCCAGCGCCCAGAGGATCACCGGGGTTTCCACGCCTTCGCCGCGCAGCCCTTCGAGCATGCGCAGGGCGTGCGCCGCATCGCCGGCCAGGGCGCAGTCGATCAGGCCGAAGACGTCGAAACGGGCACTATCGGCCACCGCCGCCTGCACCGTCTCGGCGTCGACCTGATTGCCTTCGGCGAGCAGCTTGAGTTTCTCCACTTCCTGGGCGGCGGCCAGCAGGTTGCCTTCCACCCGGGCGGCGATCATCTCCACCGCATCGGCGCTGGCGCTGAGGCCCGCCTGGGCCAGGCGCTGGCGAATCCATTGCGGCAGCTGGTTGGCGTCCACCGGCCAGATCTGCACGAACTGGCTCACCTGGCCGTCGATCAGCGCCTTGGCCCACTTGGATTTCTGCGTGCTGCCGTCGAGCTTGGGCAGGTTCAGCAGCAGCACGGTGTCTTCCGGCGGCCGGGCGAGGTATTCGAGCAGGGCGGCCGTGCCCTTGTCGCCAGGCTTGCCGGACGGCAGGCGCAGTTCCAGCAGGCGCTTTTCGGCGAACAGCGACAGGCTGGCGCCGGCCTGCAGCAGGTTGCCCCAGTCGAAGTTGGCTTCGGCGTTGAACACCTGACGTTCGGCGAAGCCCTGCTGGCGGCAGGCGTTGCGGATGGCGTCGGCGGCCTCCTGGCACAGCAGCGGCTCGTCGCCGCTGACCGCGTAGACGGGCGCGAGCGAACCTTGCAGGTGTTTGCCGAGTTGCGCGGGGGCAAGCTTCATCGCGGTGATGTCATCGGAGGCGGGGAGGGCGTCGGGCCGCGGCGGCGGCCCGGGGGCCTTACTGGATCGGCAGTTCGATCGGCGACTGCTGCGGGGCGACCTCGGCCTCGCGTGCCCGGCGCGCGGCTTCCAGCGCTTCGGCCTCGGCCTTGGCGCGCGCCTCGGCGGTCTGCTGCAGCTGATCGAGCTGGGCCGGGGTGATCTGCTGCAGGTTCTGCGCCAGTTGCTGGATCAGCTCGCGACGCAGTTCGTTGCGCAGCTGGGCGGCCTCCTGGTCCGAACCGGTCAGGTTGTTGTCGTCCTGCTGGTAGTAGTTCTGCACCTCGACGCGGTTGCTGGTCAGCAGCAGGTTCTGCGCGCCGCGGATCTGGTACTCCAGGGCCATGACCAGTTCGTACTCGGCGGTACGGGCGCCGCTGGTGTAGCTGGCGCTGCGGCGGTTTTCGCTCTCGTTGCTCAGCACCAGGGTGTAGGGCGCGCCGGCGTAGACCTTGACGTCGTTGCTCTCGAGTACGTCGCGCAGTTGCTGCACGGTTTCGCCGTAGGCGTTGCGCGCGGTGACGTTGAGTTCCTTGAGGGCGAACTGTACGTCGCCGGTGCCACGCAGCTGGAAGCCGCACGCGCTGAGCAGGGCGGCCAGGCCGACGATCAGCAGATTCCGTTTCATCATTATCAAATCCCCTTGGCGGTTCCCGGCGCCGTGCGGCAATGGCGCCGAGCTTAATCAGTTGGCGACTATGTTGACCAGCTTGCCCGGCACGACTATGACCTTGCGAATCGCCAGGCCTTCGGTGAAACGCAGGACGTTGTCGTTGCTGCGGGCGGCGGCCTCGACTTCCTCGCGGCTGGCGTCGGCCGCAACGATGATCTCGCCGCGCAGCTTGCCGTTGACCTGCACCACCAGGGTCAGGCTGTCCTGCACCAGGGCGGACTCATCGACCTGCGGCCACTGCGCGTCGATCACCGCATCGGCATGACCCAGGCGCTGCCACAGCTCGTGGCTGATGTGCGGGGTGATCGGCGCCAGCAGCAGGACGACGGTCTCCAGGCCTTCGTGCAGCAGCGCGCGATCCTGTTCGCTCGCGGTGGCGGCTTTTTCCAGCACGTTCATCAGGGTCATCACCTGGGCGACGGCGGTGTTGAACTTGTGGTGCTGGCCGATATCGTTGCTGGCCTGCTTGATCGCCAGGTGGATGGCGCGGCGCACGGCCTTCTGCTCGTCGCTCAGCGCCGCGATATCCAGCTGGCCCGGCAGGCCGGCAGCGACATGGCTGTGGGCCAGGCGCCAGACGCGGCGCAGGAAGCGGTTGGCGCCCTCGATGCCGGAGTCGGACCATTCGCAGCTCATGTCGGGCGGCGAAGCGAACATCATGAACAGGCGGCAGGTGTCGGCGCCGTAGGCGTCGATCATCGCCTGCGGGTCGACGCCGTTGTTCTTCGACTTGGACATCTTCTCGGTGCCGCCGATTTCCACCGGCAAACCGTCGGACTTGAGGCGGGCACCTATGACCTTGGCCTTGGCATCGCGTTCGACTTCCACGTCGGCCGGGTTGAACCAGTCCTTGCCGCCGTTTTCCAGGGTGCGGTAGTAAGTCTCGGCGACCACCATGCCCTGGGTCAGCAGGTTCTTGAACGGCTCGTTGGACGACACCAGGCCCTCGTCGCGCATCAGCTTGTGGAAGAAGCGCGCATAGAGCAGGTGCAGGATGGCGTGCTCGATGCCGCCGATGTACTGATCCACCGGCAGCCAGTGGTTGGCGGCGGCCGGGTCGACCATGCCCTGGGTGTAGCTCGGCGAGGCGTAGCGCGCGTAGTACCAGGAGCTTTCCACGAAGGTGTCCATGGTGTCGGTTTCGCGCTTGGCCGGCGCGCCGCATTTCGGGCAGCTGCACTGATAGAACTCGGGCATTTTGGCCAGCGGGCTGCCGGCGCCGTCCGGCACCACGTCTTCGGGCAGCACCACCGGCAACTGGTCTTCCGGCACCGGCACGTCGCCGCAGCTGTTGCAGTGGATGATCGGGATCGGGCAGCCCCAGTAGCGCTGGCGGCTGATACCCCAGTCGCGCAGGCGGAACTGGGTCTTGCGCGCGCCGTGCTCGCTGGCTTCCAGGTCGCCGACGATGGCGTCGAAGGCGGCGCTGAAGTCCAGGCCATCGTACTTGCCGGAATTGATGGTGGTCAGGCCGGCCTTGTCGCCGTACCAGTCCTGCCAGGTGCTGGCGTCGTAGTCCTTGCCCTCGCCGGCATAGACCTGCGTGATCGGCAGGTCGTACTTGTTGGCGAATTCGAAGTCGCGCTCGTCATGCGCCGGCACGGCCATTACCGCGCCTTCGCCGTAGCCCCACAGCACGTAGTTGGCGACGAATACCGGCAGTTTGTCGCCGGTCAGCGGGTGGATGACGAACTGGCCGGTGGCCAGGCCCTTCTTTTCCATGGTGGCCATGTCGGCCTCGGCCACGGAACCGGCCTTGCATTCGGCGATAAAGGCGGCGATCTGCGGGTTGCCTGCGGCAGCACGCTGGGCCAGCGGGTGTTCGGCGGCCACGGCGACGTAGGTGGCGCCCATCAGGGTGTCGGGGCGGGTCGAGTAGACCTTCAGTTGGCCGTCGATGCCGATGCTGGCGACATCGTAGTCGAACACGATGTCGGCACCGAAGCTCTTGCCGATCCAGTTGCGCTGCATGGTCTTGACCTGCTCGGGCCAGCCATCCAGTTCGTCCAGGCTGCTCAGCAGCTCTTCGGCATAGGCGGTGATCTTGAAGTAGTACATCGGGATTTCGCGCTTCTCGATCAGCGCGCCCGAACGCCAGCCACGGCCGTCGATGACCTGCTCGTTGGCCAGTACGGTCTGGTCCACCGGGTCCCAGTTGACGGTACCGTTCTTGCGGTAGATCACGCCCTTTTCGAACAGGCGGGTGAACAGCCACTGTTCCCAGCGGTAATAGTCCGGCTTGCAGGTGGTGACTTCGCGCGTCCAGTCGATGGCCAGACCCAGCGATTTGAGCTGGGACTTCATGTAGGCGATGTTCTCGTACGTCCATTTGGCCGGCGCCACCTGGTTCTTCATCGCGGCGTTTTCCGCCGGCATGCCGAAGGCGTCCCAGCCCATCGGCTGCAGCACGTTCTTGCCCTGCATGCGCTGGTAGCGCGCGATCACGTCACCGATGGTGTAGTTGCGCACGTGCCCCATGTGTAGCTTGCCGCTGGGGTAGGGGAACATCGACAGGCAGTAGAAGGTGTCCTTGCCGGGCTGTTCGCTGACGACGAAGGATTTCTGCGCGTCCCAGTGGGACTGCGCGGCGGCTTCTATTTCACGGGGCGAGTACTGTTCGTGCATGGCTCTGGCGCTGGCAAAGGGGCTTTAGAGGCTGCCTGCGATCTCCTGGCTGTCGGCCATAGGGCGTTGGAAGCGCCCTCGAATGCTCATTTACCACTCGTAAACTGCGCTTTCTCGGCCACTTCCGCCTTGTCTGGCTCTAATCCAGAAGATCGTAAACAGGCTCTTACGGAAAGCGCCGTAGCATACATGAGCGCCGTCTGCCGAGGGAAACCCAGATTGCACGGCGCGCGCCGTTTGTCGCGGCGTCCGGCTGCTTGCGGGGCCTTCGCTAAGCTTTGCTTATGGGCCGCGGGTGTCGGGCCTCGCGAGGTGTTGGATGGGTGAACTGCGGCAAGTGGAGCGGGGCGGCGGCCTGTACGAGCGGCTATTGCAACGCCTTGCCCTGGCGCTTGAGGAAGCCGAGACCGCCAGTCGCCTGCACGCCGAGCCGATGCGCGAGCTGGAGCTGGACGGCCTGAGCCCTGCCGAGCTGGAACTGATCCGCGCCTACCTCAATCGCGACCTGCACTGGCTGCGCGGCTGGCATGCCGCCGCCGAGGAACTGGCGCTGATCCAGCGTCAGCCGCTGCGAGTCGGCAAGGCCGCCGGCGTTCGCCCGGTGGCCAAGGCCAAACCACTGCTCAAGCGGCGTCAGGCGCTGTGTTGCGCGCTGTGCGGCACGCCGGTGAGCTGGCAGCGCGGTCAGGATGCCCAGGCCTGTCAGTCCTGTGGCTCGAAGCTGTTTCGCAGCGGCAATCCTCGCTAGGCTTGGGCACCCTGGAGGTGCCCATGCCGATTCGTTACATCCTCAAACAACTGCTGATGCCGCCCGGCGTGCTGGTGCTGCTCATCGTGCTCGCCTGGTGGTTGCGCCGGCGCTTTCCGCGGCTGGCTGGCGCCTGCTTCGTCCTCGGCTGCGGCGGCCTGTGGCTGATGAGCCTGCCGCTCGTGGTGGAGTGGAGCGCGCGTCAGCTGGAGCGCGAGCCGGCGCTGAGCGCGGCGCAGTGGCCGGCGCTGGCGCAGCGCGCCGATGCCATCGTGATTCTCGGCGCCGGGCGCGAGCAGAACGATCCGGCCTGGGGCGGCGGCGACCAGCCCAGCACCCTGGCGCTCGAGCGGCTGCGCTACGCCGCGCGCCTGGCACGGGCCTCGGGCTTGCCGCTGGCGACCAGCGGCGGCCTGCACTACGGTCAGCCGCCCAGCGAGGCGGCGCTGATGGCCGAGACCCTGGCCAGCGACTACGGCCAGCCGGTGCGCTGGCTGGAGCCGCGCAGCCGCACCACCTGGGAGAACGCCCGCTTCAGTGCCGAGCTGCTGCAGCCGCAGGGTGTGCGCCGGGTGGTGCTGGTAACCCAGGCCTGGCATATGCCGCGGGCGCGCTGGTGCTTCGAGCAGGCCGGCTTCGAGGTGATCGTGGCGCCCATGGGCTTTCTCGGCGGCGGCAGCGCCAGGCCGCTGGGCGGCTGGCTGCCGGAGGCCAAGGCGGTGTGGCAGAGCGGCCAGTTGCTCAACGAGGCGCTGGGCTTACTGCTCTATCCGCTGGCCTATGGGCGTCGGTGAGCGCGGCGCCTATTTCACCGCCTTGAGCACCACGAATTTGGGCGTCGCCGCCACCTGTTCGACGCCGCGGAACAGCCGTCCCAGCTTGGCGTGGTAGCCCAGGTGGCGGTTGCCGACTATCCACAGCTCGCCGCCTTTGACCAGCGCGGCGCGGGCCTGCTGGAACATGCGCCAGGCGAGAAAGTCGCCGACCACCTGCTGCTGGTGGAAGGGCGGGTTGCACAGCACCAGGTCCAGCGACTCGGCCGGCTGCTCGGCCAGGCCGTCGCCGGCGCGGATCTCCACCGGCCGCTCGCCCAGGGCCGCCCGCCAGTTGTCCTTCGCCGACTGCACGGCCATATAGGACTCGTCCACCAGGCACAGCTCCGCTTGCGGGCTGTGCAGCGCGTAGGCGATGCCGAGCACGCCGTTGCCGCAGCCCAGATCCGCCACGCGCAGGCGACCGAGGTGGCGCGGCAGGTGCGGCAGGAAGGCGCGGGTGCCGATGTCCAGGCCCTCGCGGCAGAACAGATTGGCATGGTTGAGCAGCTCGATGGCCGGGTTGTCCAACCGGTAACGCGTCGGGTAGGGCGATGCGGGCGCCGCCTTCGGCTCGGGTGTGGCCAGCAGCAGACGGGCCTTCTTCAGCGCCAGCGAGGCCTGTACCGGGCCGATGTATCGTTCCAGCAGATCGCCGGCGGCGCGCGGCAGGTGCTTGACCATGGCGCCGGCCACCACCCGTGCGCCGGGGGCGAGTTGGCCGTGCAGGCGGATCAGCTGTTCCTCCAGCAGGGCCAGGGTCTTGGGCACGCGGATCAGCACCCAGTCGAACGGCCCCTGCGGCGTGTCGCTGGCCGGCACGAAGGTCACGGCGTCGCTGGCCAGGCCGTTGCGCGCCAGGTTGTTGTCCAGGGCGATACGGCCCAGGTGCGAGTCGCCGCTGCTGGTCAGCCGGCACTGCCCGGCCAGCGAGCAGGCCAGGGCGCCGAAGCCGTCGTTGAGCAGTAGCACCGCGTCGCTCGCGCCCAGGCCCTGCTCGTGCAGGTGCTTGAGCAGGTACTCGTCGGCGGCGTCGAAGGCCTGCAGCGGTTCGTTCGGCTGATGCGGCTGGCGCAGCAGATCGAGCTGGGCGAAGGGGGTGTCGAGAATAGGCATGGAAACCGTCGGTGTTTGTCGCGCCCGCTTTGCGCGAGACTGCAGGGGAGTTGAGCAAAGGGGGAAGTATGACCGTCAGCGAAGAGAAGTTCACCCGCCAGGTCCTGACCGAGGTGCGTGTCTGGTCGCCCAGTCTGTTCAGCCTGCGCTGCACCCGCGACGCGGGGTTCCGCTTCCGTGCCGGACAGTTCGTCCGCCTCGGCGTGCGCAAGGCCAGCGGCTGCATCGTCTGGCGTGCCTATTCGATGGTGTCGGCGCCGCACGACGACTATCTGGAATTCTTCTCCATCGTCGTGCCCGGCGGCGAGTTCACCAGCGAGCTGAGCGGCCTTGCGCCCGGCGACGAGCTGCTGGTGGAGAAGCAGGCCACCGGCTTTCTCACCCTCGACCGCTTCGCCGATGGCCGCGACCTCTGGTTGATCGGCACCGGCACCGGGCTGGCGCCCTTCCTGTCGATCCTGCAGGACCTGGAGGTCTGGCAGCGCTTCGAGCGTATCGTCCTGGTGTACAGCGCCCGCGATCGCGGCGAGCTGGCCTATCAGGAGCTGATCGCCGATCTGCCGCGGCGCGAGTGGCTGGAGGGGGCGGGGCACAAGCTGCAGTACCTGCCGGTGGTCACCCGCGAGCAGGTGCCCGGGGCACTTCATGCGCGGGTCACCAGCCTGATCGAGAGCGGCGAGCTGGAACGTGCCGCCGGCCTGAAGCTTGCGCCCGAGCACTCGCGCATCATGCTCTGCGGCAACCCGCAGATGATCGAGGACACCCGCGCCGTGCTCAGGGCGCGCAACCTGAACCTGGCGCTGACCCGCCGCCCCGGCCAGGTGGCGGTGGAGAACTACTGGTAGTTCACTCCTCGCGGATCGCCTTGATGCGGTGCTCCCAGCGGCGCTTGGCGAAGCGGCGCATATTGGGGATGTCGTCGGTCTCGTCGAGGATCGGCTTGCCGATGATGGTCTCCATGATGTCTTCCAGGGTCACCAGGCCGCGCCAGCTGCCGAACTCGTCGTACACCAGGCACATGTGCTGGCGTTCCTGCATCAGCTGGGTCATCAGGTTTTCCACGTTCATGCTTTCCGGCACCACCTTGAGCGGCTTCATGATGCTGGTCACCGGTGCGGTGTCGTCCTCGGCGGCCAGGGCGTCGTAGCGGAACACCACGCCCAGTGGCGCTTCGTCTGCGCCTATCACCGGGTAGCGGGAGAACTGGCTCTGCTTGACCCGCGCCTTGAAGGCGCCGATCGAGTCGTCCGGGTCCGCCGATTCGCAGACGATGCGCGGGGTCATGATGTCGCGCAGCTTGATCTCGTGCAGGTCGAGGATATTGCTGATCACCCGCTGCTCGTCTTCGTCGAGCTTGCCCAGTTCGCGGCCGAGCAGGGTCAGCGCCTTGATCTCCTGGCGAATGTCGTGCTCCGGCTCCTTGCCGCCGAACAGGCGCATGATCAGGTCGGACATAACGATGAACGGCTTGAGCAGCAGGATCATGGCGCCCAGCAGGCTCGGCAGGAAGGGCGCCAGGGCACGCCAGTAGCGGGCGCCGATGGTCTTCGGCAGGATTTCCGAGAGCACCAGGATCAGCAGGGTCATGATCGCCGAGGCGGCGCCGAGATAGCCGTCGCCGAAGACGATGGTCACCTGCGCGCCGACACCTGTGGCGCCCACGGTATGGGCCACGGTGTTCAGCGTGAGGATGGCGGCCAGCGGCTGGTCGATCTTGTCTTTGAGCTCTTTCAGCCGCTCGTACAGCTTGGGGCGATCGACCTTCTGCTGGGCGATATAGCTGGGCGTCAGGGAAAGCAGGGCGGCTTCGAGGATGGAACAGATGAACGAAACCAGGATGGAGAGGACAGCGAACGCTATCAGGAGTGTCATGTGGGGGAGTTGGCGGCAAATGGCCCTTCAATCTATAGGAAACCAGGCCGGAGCGGCGGGACGACGATTGGCAAGCTGCAACATTTCGTGTCTGTCAGCACTCGAATCGGCGCGGGACGGCGCCCATGGGCGTCCATGTAACGCCTGGTTACAAGTCGGGGCTTAGTCGCGTCGGTTCGCTGCAATAAGATCGTCGGCCCTGTTTTCTCTATCCGGTCTGTATGGACAGCGACAGTAGTCGACCGCCCTCGGCAACGTGCCCGAGGGCAGCCCATCCTGTAGGCGCCGCTGCCTGCAGCGTTCTACCCCAGCCCTTGCGCGCTGGTTCCCGTATCCCCCAGTCGAGTCTTCCCGTGCCGGCCGCGTGCCTGCATGGCGCTTTCGCCTGGGTTCGTTTCCCCTTCACAAGAGCATCTCTGTAAATGGAATGGATCGCCGATCCCACGGCCTGGTTGGGTCTGCTGACCCTGGTCGTCCTGGAAATCGTCCTCGGTATCGACAACCTGGTGTTTATCGCCATCCTCGCCGACAAGCTGCCGCCGCATCAGCGCGACCGCGCACGTCTGATCGGCCTGAGCCTGGCCCTGCTGATGCGCCTCGGCCTGCTGGCCAGCATCGCCTGGCTGGTGACCCTCACCGAGCCGCTGATCGAAGTGTTCGACAAGACCTTCTCCGGGCGCGACCTGATCATGCTCGGCGGCGGTATCTTCCTGCTGTTCAAGGCCACCATGGAGTTGCACGAGCGCCTCGAAGGGCGCAGCCACCAGGTCAGCGGCAGCCGCACCTACGCGCGCTTCTGGCCGGTGGTGGCGCAGATCATCGTGCTCGATGCGGTGTTCTCCCTGGACGCGGTGATCACCGCGGTGGGCATGGTCGAGCACCTGCAGGTGATGATGATCGCCGTGGTCATCTCCATGGCGCTGATGATGCTCGCCAGCAAGCCGCTGACCGCCTTCGTCAACGCCCGCCCGACGGTGATCATGCTGTGCCTGGGCTTCCTTATGATGATCGGCTTCAGCCTCACCGCCGAGGGCCTGGGGTTCCACATTCCCAAGGGCTACCTGTATGCGGCGATCGGTTTCTCGATCCTCATCGAGGTGTTCAACCAGCTCGCCCGCTCGCGCCGCAAGCGCCACCTGCAGGGCGAACGCGGCCTGCGCGAGCGCACTGCGCACGCGGTGCTGCGCCTGCTCGGCGGCAAGGTCGAGGCCGACGAGGTGGGCGAGGAGATCGCCGACATGCTCGAGGGTGGCCACGGCGAAACGGGGCTGTTCGACCGCCGCGAGCGGGTGATGATCCGCGGCGTGCTGGGCCTGGCCGAGCAGTCGATCAGCACGGCGATGACCGACCGCATGCAGGTCGACCGGATCGATCTGGACGCGCCCCTGGAGAGGATCCACCAGGCCCTGCTCGACTCGCCGCACTCGCGTTTGCTGGTCAGCCGTGCGGCGAGCGCCGACGAGCCGCTGGGCTATATCCACAAGAAGGAGCTGTTCAAGGAACTGCTCAAGGGCGAGCAGCCGGACATCGAGAGCCTGGTGCGCACGCCGATCAACCTGCCGGACGGCGTCTCGGTGCTCGGCGCGCTGGAGCAGATGCGTCAGGCCTCGACCCACGTGGCCTTCGTGGTCAACGAGTTCGGCGGTTTCGAGGGCCTGCTGACCCTGACCGACATCCTCGAGGCGATTGCCGGCGAACTGCCGGATGCCAGCGAAGTGGACGGCCCGGAGATCGAGGACGTGGAGGGCGGCTACCGGGTCAACGGTGCGCTCAACCTGGCGGTGCTGCGCGAGCGACTGGGCTTCATCGCCGCCCCCTGCGACGACTACCAGACCCTGGCCGGCCTGGCCATGAGCCTGCTCGACCGCCTGCCGGTGCTGGGCGACCAACTGGAGTACGCCGACTGGCGCCTGACCGTCACCGAGGTCAAGGAGCGGCGGGTGAGCAAGTTGTTGCTGACGCCACCGCTCAGCTGATCTACGACAAGGGCGCCAGACGGCGCCCTTGTCGTTTCTCTGCCGGGGTTATTCCTTGCCCTGCTGCGCCTTGAGCAGGTCGCGGATCTCGCCGAGCAGCTCCTGCTCCTTGGTCGGCGCCGGCGGCGCGGCGGGGGCGGCTTCTTCCTCGCGCTTGAGCTTGTTGAGCACCTTGATGCCCATGAAGATGGCGAAGGCGACGATGGTGAAGTCGATGACGGTCTGGATGAACTTGCCGTAGCCCAGGGTCACCGCCGGCACCTCGCCCTCGGCGGCCTTGAGCACGATGGCCAGGTCGGAGAAATCCACCCCGCCGATGAGGATGCCCAGCGGCGGCATCACCACGTCGCCGACGAAGGACGAGACGATCTTGCCGAACGCCGCGCCGATGATGATGCCGACGGCCATGTCGACCACATTGCCCTTGACCGCGAAAGCCTTGAATTCGCTGAGGATGCTCATGCCTTACTCCCTTTGCCGATGCTGTTGCCAACTGTGTTTATAGCCTGCGATTGGGCCGCAGTCAGGTTGCAAAGGCAATATCGAAATAAGCGCCGCGTGCCGATGGCGCCTTTCGCCAGTACGGGCGCGAGGCCCTGGGCAACACGGCCGCTCGTCTCGTCGAGGGCGAAATTCGCCGTCGGCCGAGCCGCCGAGCCGCAGCTCGACTAGGCTAATAAGGCCATCTCCTGGGAGGGACTTCCATGCCGCTCGAACATCATCCGCTGACTCGCGAATTTCCCCAACACAACGGCGCCCTGCGCCAGCTGATGCAGCACGATGCGCGCTTCGCCCGCATGGCCGAAGAATACGAAGAGCTGGACAAGCGCATCTACGAAATCGAGGACGGCCGCGTCGCCGTCGACGACCTGACCCTGCAGGGGCTCAAGCTGCAACGGGTCGGCCTGAAGGACGAGATCGCCAGCCTGCTGCGCGCCGCCGCGACCTAGGCGGCGCTTGACCCGGATCAACGAGCGGCGCCCGAGGTCGGTCTAGGCTGCGCGCAACCCCCAACCAAGGAGCTTGCGCATGCACGTCGACCATCACCCGCTGATCCACGACTTCCCCGAACACCGCGACGAACTGCAGCGCCTGCGCCGGCAGGACGCTCAGTTCGCCCGTCAGGCCGATGACTACGAGGCGCTGGACAAACGCATCTGCCGCATCGAGGACGGCATCGAACTGCTCGACGATAGCGCCCTCGGCGCCCTCAAGCACAGCCGCGTGACACTCAAGGACGAGCTGGCGCGCCAGCTCAAGCGCGCCGCCGGGCAGTGCTGCGGCTGCGGCAACGACTGCAAGAGCTGACGCCGTTCGAACAGGGGGCGCCGCGAAATCGGACACGGCCCAGGGGCGCGTGGCGCCCTCCCGGCCAGCCGCCGTGCCTGCCGGCGCCGCTCAGTGCATGGGCGGATTGATCAGGTAGCTGAGCAGGCCGTCCGCTTCATCCTCGTTCCAGATCTGTCGCGGCGGTCGCGGCAGCTCCTTGAACAGCTGTTCCCAGAAGGCGCACGCCAGTTCGTCCTGACGGTAGAAACGCAGCAGCCAGGGGCTGCCGTCGCCCAGCAGCTGGTGCACCAGGGCGCGGCCGATGCCCTGGCGGCGGTATTTCTTGAGGATGAACAGGTCGGCGAATTCCGCGGCGTCGATGCCCGGCAGTTCGCTGCGCTCGATCAGCAGGAAGCCGGCGATGAAGCCGTCGGCGAGAATCAGCTGTGCGCTCCAGCCCGGCTCCTGCCAGTAGCGCGCCAGGTGCGGTTCGTGGATATAGAAGCGGCCGTCGTTCTCGACCTCTTCCTGCTCCCAGTCCGAACTCTCGTAGGCGTAGAACTGGTAGAGATTGCGGATCAGGGGGAGCTGGTCGACAGCGGTGGGCAGCAGTTCGATCTGCATGGGGGCTCCAGGGAGCGGCTTGGCGGGTCTGTAAATTTATCCAGTTGTTCGGTATCGTTCCAGCCTTTGTTCAGCAGGTAGGACTGACCCCCATGGCCAAGGCCAAGCGCATGTACGGCTGCACCGAGTGCGGCGTCACCTTCCCCAAATGGGCCGGGCAGTGCGGCGAGTGCGGGGCCTGGAATACCCTGGTGGAAACCGTGCTGGAAGGCGTCTCGGCGCCGAGCGGGCGCACCGGCTGGGCTGGCCAGCAGGCACAGATCAAGACCCTGGCCGAGGTCAGCGTCGAGGAGGTGCCGCGCTTTTCCACCGCCTCCGGCGAGCTGGACCGGGTGCTCGGCGGCGGCCTGGTGGACGGCTCGGTGGTGCTGATCGGCGGCGACCCCGGCATCGGCAAGTCGACCATCCTGCTGCAGACCCTGTGCAACATCGCCACGCGCTTTCCCGCGCTGTACGTCACCGGCGAGGAATCGCAGCAGCAGGTGGCCATGCGCGCCCGCCGTCTCGGCCTGCCCGAGGACCAGCTGAAGGTGATGACCGAGACCTGCATCGAGACCATAATCGCCACCGCGCGGGTGGAAAAACCCAAGGTGATGGTCATCGACTCGATCCAGACCATCTTCACCGAGCAGCTGCAGTCGGCCCCTGGCGGCGTCGCCCAGGTGCGCGAGAGCGCCGCGCTCTTGGTGCGCTACGCCAAGCAGAGCGGCACGGCGATCTTCCTGGTCGGCCACGTGACCAAGGAGGGCGCCCTGGCCGGGCCGCGCGTGCTCGAGCATATGGTCGACACCGTGCTGTATTTCGAGGGCGAGTCCGATGGCCGCCTGCGCCTGCTGCGCGCGGTGAAGAACCGCTTCGGCGCGATCAACGAGCTGGGCGTGTTCGGCATGACCGACAAGGGCCTCAAGGAGGTCACCAACCCCTCGGCGATCTTCCTTACCCGCGCTCAGGAGGAAGTCCCCGGCAGCGTGGTGATGGCCACCTGGGAGGGCACCCGGCCGATGCTGGTGGAGGTGCAGGCGCTGGTCGACACCAGCCATATGGCCAATCCGCGCCGGGTCACCCTGGGCCTGGACCAGAACCGCCTGGCCATGCTGCTGGCAGTGCTGCACCGCCACGGCGGCATCCCCACCTACGACCAGGACGTGTTCCTCAACGTGGTCGGCGGGGTCAAGGTGCTGGAAACCGCCTCCGACCTGGCCTTGATGGCGGCGGTGATTTCCAGCTTGCGCAATCGCCCGCTGCCGCACGATCTGCTGGTGTTCGGCGAAGTGGGGCTGTCCGGCGAGATCCGTCCGGTGCCGAGCGGCCAGGAGCGGCTGAAGGAGGCGGCCAAGCACGGCTTCAAGCGCGCCATAGTGCCCAAGGGCAACGCGCCCAAGGAAGCGCCGGGCGGCCTTGCGATCATCGCCGTGACGCGCCTGGAGCAGGCGCTGGATGCCTTGTTCGAGTAGATCCGGGGCTAGGTCGGGTAAGCGGCGAGGGCATGTATCTCGAGTCGATAGCGATTCCTGGCGCCGCGTAACCCCGCGCGGCGCCGCCGCGATGGGGATCGTTGCGCTCAACCCAGCCGAGCCGCTATGGCGTCTCGTCCTCGCCCAGCGCCGCCAGCTCACGCTCCAGCAGGCTCTCGTCGCCCAGGTTCAGCTCCACCAGGCGGCGCAGGTGGCTGATGGAGTCCAGGTCGATATGCCGGCAGACGAAGCCCAGGTGATCCTGCTGGGTGCGGGTCAGCACCACTTCCATCTTCACCTGGGCCTCACCGCCCAGGTCGATCTGCGCCTCGAACGGTTGGTCCGGGTCGCCGTTCCAGTCGCGCGGTTTCTTGATCATCAGGCCCTTGAGCGAGAGGTCGTGCAGAGCCGCCGTCCAGCGCCGTTCGCCCTGGGCGATTGCGATGGGCGCGTCGAAGGCGATGCGCTGAAAGCGCCGACGCTCGTTGGCTGATTCACTCATGCCCGTACTCCTGGAGGATTTCCATCACTATAGCCAAGGCTGCTGGCGGCGCGCTGCCGTTTGCCGCACGGCCCACGATTTGCGGGGGCGAGTTTGACAGCCTGGCAAGTGTCGCCAAAGCTCTTTGTGCGGTTTCCATTACCAAGACATTGCGGAGCAACAGATATGGACAAGCGACTGCTGAGCAGGGGTTTGATTGTGGGCGTGCTGAGCCTGGCCAGCACCGGGGCGTTCGCCAACGCCGCCGGCGGCAATGGCTGCGGCTGGGGCAACATGGTATTCGAAGGGCAGCGCGGTCTGGCCCCGCACCTGCTGGCCACCACCACCAACGGCACCTCGGGCAACGCCACCTTCGGCATGACCTCCGGCACCAACGGCTGCGACACCAGCGTGGCGATGGGCTACGGCGGCCGTTCGTGGCTGGCGATGAATGGCATGCTCGACTCCATCGCCGAAGACATGGCGGTCGGCCAGGGCGAAGCTCTGGACGCCTATGCCACCCTGCTGGGCATCGAGGCGCAGGACCGCGCGCATTTCGCCAAGGTCACCCACCAGAACTTCGGCAGCATCTTCTCTCAGGCCGACGTCACCAGCGAGCAGGTGCTGGCCGCGACCCTCGACGTGATGAGCCGCGACGCCCAGCTGGCGCGTTATGTGAAACAGCCGGCCTGATTCTGTTGTCCACAAAAAAGCCCGCCGAGTTGGCGGGCTTCTTCATTCTCGGCTGAGGCTTAGTTGCCGTAGACCGGGAACTTGGCACACAGCGCCTTGACCTGCTCGCGCACGCGGCCTTCGACTTCGTCGTTGCCGATGTTGGCCAGCACTTCGCAGATCCAGCCGGCCAGCTGACTGCATTCCTCTTCCTTGAAGCCGCGGGTGGTCACCGCCGGGGTGCCGATGCGCAGACCGGAGGTGACGAAGGGCGAGCGCGGATCGTTCGGCACGCTGTTCTTGTTCACGGTGATAAAGGCGCGGCCCAGGGCGGCGTCGGCGTCCTTACCGGTGATGTCCTGCTTGATCAGCGAGAGCAGGAACAGGTGGTTCTCGGTGCCGCCGGAAACCACGTCGTAGCCGTTGTCGATGAACACGCCGGCCATGGTCTGGGCGTTCTTGATCACCTGCGCCTGGTAGGCCTTGAACTCAGGCTGCAGGGCTTCCTTGAAGCACACGGCCTTGGCCGCGATGACGTGCTCCAGCGGGCCACCCTGGCCGCCGGGGAACACCGCGGAGTTGAACTTCTTCTCCAGCTCCTCGTTCTTGCGTGCCAGGATCAGGCCGCCGCGCGGGCCGCGCAGGGTCTTGTGGGTGGTGGTGGTGACCACGTCGGCGAACGGCACCGGGTTCGGGTACAGACCGGCGGCGACCAGGCCGGCGACGTGCGCCATGTCGACGAACAGGTAGGCACCGACCTTGTCGGCGATGGCGCGGAAGCGCGCAAAATCCAGCACCTGCGAGTAGGCGCTGAAGCCGGCGATGATCATCTTCGGCTTGTGCTCGACGGCCAGGCGCTCGACTTCGTCGTAGTCGATCAGGCCGGCATCGGTGATGCCGTACTGCACGGCGTTGTAGATCTTGCCGGAGAAGCTGACGCTGGCGCCGTGGGTCAGGTGGCCGCCGTGGGCCAGGCTCATGCCCAGCACGGTGTCGCCGGCGTTGAGCAGGGCCATGTACACGGCCGAGTTGGCCTGCGAGCCGGAGTGCGGCTGGACGTTGGCGTAGTCGGCGCCGAACAGCTGCTTGGCGCGGTCGATGGCCAGCTGCTCGACCACGTCGACGTACTCGCAACCGCCGTAGTAGCGCTTGCCCGGGTAGCCTTCGGCGTACTTGTTGGTCAGCACGCTGCCCTGGGCTTCCATCACCGCCGGGCTGGTGTAGTTTTCCGAGGCGATCAGCTCGATATGTTCTTCCTGGCGCTGGGCTTCCTGCTCCATCGCGGCAAACAATTCGGCGTCATAACGAGCAAGGTTCAAATCACGGCTGAACATGGCATTCCCCTGAGAAAAATCAGCTGGGCGGTAGAAAGAGGGGGCGGATTCTACCGCAAAGGTCGCATTCAGGAATATGAAGGTCGGTCATGCGGCGGACAAATGGCCTTCATGGCGGGCTGTAGGTTGGGTTAGCGGCGGGTGCATTTATCCTGATACGACAGAGCTGCCAGGCGCCGCGATGGGGCGCCGCGCAGAACATGCGTTCCTGGCCCATGCCTGCCTGGCGACTAACCCATCCCAGGATTGCGTTTAGCTCAGGATAAACAGCGCCGTATTGCCGAACTGGGCGCTGAACTGCTGCGCCCGCATCGGTCGGCCGAGCAGGTAGCCCTGCACTTCGTCGCACTCGTGCATGCGTAGGAAGTCGAGCTGCGCCTGGGTTTCCACACCCTCGGCGATCACCGCCAGGTTCAGGCTGTGGGCCATGGCGATGATGGCGCGGGCGATCTGCGCGTCCTGCTCGCCCTCGGGCAGGCCGTCGACGAAGCTGCGGTCGATCTTCAGCACGTCGATGGGGAACTGCTTGAGGTAGTTGAGCGAGCTGTAGCCGGTGCCGAAGTCGTCCACCGCGATGCACAGGCCCAGGCGCTTGAGGTCGGCCAGGGTCTGCATGGCGCTGGCCACGTCGCGCATCAGGATGCTCTCGGTCAGCTCCAGCTCCAGGCAGGCCGGCGGGATGCCGCTGCCGGCGAGGATGGCGGCGATGCGGGTGTGCAGGTCGCCCTCGGCGAACTGGCGCGCCGACAGGTTGACCGAGATCTTCGGGATGCGGATCTTCTCCTCGTGCCAGGCCTTGAGCTGGCGGCAGGCCTCGTCCAGCACCCAGTCGCCGACCTGCACCACCAGGCCGAGTTCTTCCAGCACCGGAATGAACTCGTCCGGCGGCACCAGGCCGCGGCGCGGATGGTTCCAGCGCAGCAGCGCCTCGACCCCGGTCAGGCGCCGGCCGTCGCCGGAGAACTGCGGCTGGTAGTGCAGGACGAACTGGCCCTGTTCCTGGGCGTGGCGCAGGTCGCTCTCCAGTTCCAGACGCTCCAGGGCGCTGGCGTTCATGTCCGCCTGGTAGAACTGGAAGTTGTTCTTGCCGCGCTCCTTGGCGTGGTACATGGCGGTGTCGGCGTTCTTCATCAGCTGACTGAGTTCCTCGCCGTCCTGCGGCGCCAGGGCGATGCCGATGCTGGCGGTGACGAAGAACTCGCGGCCCTCGAGGACGAAGGGCCGCGCCAGGCTGGAGAGGATCTGCTCGGCGACGTGGATCGCCCGGTTCAGTGCGCCCTCGCGGGTGGCGCGCGGCTGCAGCAGCAGGGTGAACTCGTCGCCGCCCATGCGCGCCACGGTGTCGTCGCCGTCGACGCAGGCCGACAGGCGGATGGCCACGTCCTTGAGCATGCGGTCGCCGGCGGCGTGGCCGAGCGAGTCGTTGATCGGCTTGAAGCGGTCGAGGTCGAGGAACATCAGCACCACCCATTCGTCATGCCGATCCGCATGCTGCAGGGCGCTGTGCAGGCGGTCCTGGAACAGGGTGCGGTTGGGCAGGTGGGTGAGGGCGTCGTAGTAGGCCAGGCGATGGATGCGCTGCTCGCTGGCCTTGCGTTCGCTGATGTCGCTGAAGAAGCACACGTAGCTGACCAGGTCGCCTTCCTCGTCGTGCACCGCGGTGATGCCGACCCAGGCCGGGAAGTTCTCGCCGCCCTTGCGCTTGAGCCACACTTCGCCCTCCCAGCTGCCGCGCTGGTTGAGCTGGCCGAGGATGTACTGCAGGTGCGCCGCCTGCTGGCGGTCGGCGGTGAGCATGCCGGGCAGCTGGTCGAGCACCTGGCCGGCGGAGTAGCCGCTGACCCGGCTGAAGGCCTTGTTGACCTGGACGATGTAGCCGGCCGGGTCGGTGACCAGAATGGCCGCGGTGGAGTGCTCGAACACTGTGGCGGCCATGCGCAGGTCCTTCTCCGCGCGGCGCTGCTGGCTGATGTCGCGGCCCACGCCGAGGATGCCCTCGAAGCGGCCGTTCTCGTCCCACATCAGCACCAGGCGCAGTTCCACCGGGATCTTGTGGCCGTCGGCGCGCAGGCAGTCGAAGACGAACAGCTGGTCCGGCAGCTCCTCGCGCAGGCGGTCGAGGCGGGGGCGGTCGCCGAGGGCGTCGCGGATGCGTTCGAGCAGCAGGTTGAGGCCGTTCAATTGCTGGGGGTTGGCCGCCAGGCTGGAGAAGCTGTTGGCCATCACCCAGTCGACCGAGTAGCCCAGCACCGGCTCCACCGAAGGGCTGACGTAGTTCAGCGCCAGGCTGTCGTCGGTGGAGAAGATCACGTCGCTGATGCTTTCGGCGAGCAGGCGGTAGCGCTGCTCGCTGTCGCGCAGCGACTGGTTGCGCTCGATCTGTTCGGTGATGTCCTTGGCCACGCCGATCAGGCGGCTGACCCGGCCGCGCGGATCGCGCGCCAGGGCCTGTTCGCGGATGCTGAACCAGCGCCACTGGCCATCGCGGTGGCGCCAGCGCAGCACCGATTCGAGCAGCAGGCCGTCGCCGATGACCTTCTGCAGGTTGCGGATGCGCCAGTAGTAATCGCTGTCGTCCGGGTGCAGCACCTGCTCCCAGAATTCCCCGGCCATCGCCTTGAGTTCGCCGACGCTGTAGCCCAGCTGCAGGCCGAGGCTGTGGTTGCTGAACAGCACCTGCTTGTTCTGCATGTCGTGCACGTAGAGCAGGTCGGGCACCGAGCGCACCACCTCGGACCAGAAGCGCTCGCGCTCGATCAGCGACAGCTCGATGCGTTTGCGGCTGGTGATGTCGCCGATGCTCAGGGTCACCGCCTGGTAGTCCTGGATCATCTCCGGCAGACGCAGCACCAGCCAGACATGGCGTTGCAGGCCCTGGGCGGTGACCAGCTGGGTTTCCAGCTCGACCAGGTTGGGGCCCTCGAGTACGGCCACCGCCAGCTTGTAGCGCAGGTCGTCCGGCTGCAGCGGGCCGCAGTCGATCAGCTGCTGCCAGGCCTGCTCGGTGGACCTGACCCCGAGCAGGTTGAGCGCCACCTGATTGGCCTCGGTGATGCGCAGCTGTTGCAGCAGCTGCCGCTGGTGCCCGGCGTCGGCCTGCAGCCAGCGGCCCAGGCTCGCGCTGTCGCGCAGCTTGTGTTGCAGGAGGAAGCTGCGCAGGCCGGCCAGGTCGAGCACGCACAGGGCCACGCCGGTGCCTTCGAAGATGTCCTGGTAGCGTCGCCGGGTTTCCTGCAGCACGCGCATCGCCTGCTGCTCGTCGGTGACGTCACGCAGCACCCAGACGTAACCGGCCTGGCGGCCGCCCTCGCTGATGTCGCTGCGGGTCACGGCGAACAGGCGCGCGCGACCCTGCTGCACCACCCGCACCAGCTCCGGGCCCAGGTCGCTGGTCTGCTGCGGGCTGTTGAGCAGCAGCGGATCGAGGTCGGGCAGCAGCTCCAGCAGGTGGCGATCCCACACCGCCTGGCTGCTCTGGCCGAACAGCGCCTCGGCCTGCGGGTTGAGGTAGCGCAGCTTGCCGTCGGCCTGGGTCACCAGGATGCGTTCCTCCACCGCGCCGAGGGCGCTGGCGGCCTGGCGCAGCGAGCGCCGCGATTCGGCATTGAGCCGCTGCAGGCTGCGCTGTTCGCGCTGCAGGCCGTACAGGGCGAGCAGGGTGAGCAGGCTGCACAGGGTGAACAGCAGAAACTTGCCGGCCAGGGCCGGCATCAGCCGGCTGCCGGCGCGATCGGTGTCGAACAGCGCGCGCAGCTGCCAGTCGCTGCCGTCCAGGGGGATCAGCTGCAGGCTCTGCGCCTGCTCCTCGGCAGTGACCGGGGCGACCAGGCTGCCCTGTTGCAGGGCGTCGGCGCGGGCGATCACCCGCCGGCTCTGCAGGTCCTCGAGCAGCCAGGCGTGTTCGCTCTGGTGCTGCTCACGCAGCCAGCCGCGCAGCGCGCGCACGCTCATGCGCAGCACCCGCGCGCTGCCGTCGGGCTGGCGCAGCAGCAGGTACAGCGCGCCGCCGTCGTGGGCGCTGAAGGCGAAGTGGTAGGGCGCGCCGCCGCTGCGTTGCTGCAGGCTGCGGATGAAGCTCAGGTCGGCGGTCTCGCCGGCGCTGTCGGCCAGCAGTTGGCCATGGCCGTCGAGCCAGGCCAGGCTGGCCAGGGTCGGGAAGATGCCGCGCAGCGGCTTGAGCTGCGCGGCCAGCCCGTCCGTGCTGACGCTACGGGGTTCGCTGCTCTGTAGCATGGCCTGGCCGGCCTGGGCCTTGAGGCGCATGTTCAGGCCCAGGTGCTTGGCCAGTTGTTCGCTGTAGCTGCGGCTCAACTGCCGCTGGTTGTCCAGCAGCTGGCGGTATTCCTGCAGCAGCTGCCAGGCCAGCAGCCCGAGCATGGCCAGCACCAGCACCACCAGGGCGCGCTTGAGCGATTCGCGGCGGCGCGGTGCGTGCGACTCTCCCTGAGGCGACGAGGGTGGTGATGAGGGGGTCGGCACGTCTTGGAACCTGCAGCTGCTGCGGAGTGTCGGGCGCGCGAGCAGGCCTGCGCTCGCGCGAGCCGGCTAGCATGCCTGCAAATGTGGCCAAGTGCCAGCTGAGCCGACGAGCGTAGGTTTGCCCTGCCTCGCGCATTCCGGTAGCTTTGCGCCGCGCGCGCATGGCCAGCCATCCGTTCGGCACTTGGCGTGCGCCCCGGCAGGGGCTAAGGTCTCTGCACTGCGCGCCACGACGCGCCGTTTTCACCCCATTCTCACCAGTCAGGTTCTCCATGGCTCAGTACGTCTACAGCATGCATCGGGTCAGCAAGGTCGTCCCGCCGAAGCGTGAAATCCTCAAGGACATCTCCCTGTCGTTCTTCCCCGGCGCCAAGATCGGCGTGCTCGGCCTCAACGGCGCCGGTAAGTCGACCCTGCTGCGCATCATGGCCGGCGTCGACACCGAGATCGACGGCGAAGCCCGCCCGATGCCGGGGATCAAGGTCGGCTACCTGCCGCAGGAGCCGCAGCTCGACCCGAACAAGAGCGTGCGCGACATAGTCGAAGAGGCCGTGGGCGAGATCAAGCAGGCCCAGGCCCGCCTCGACGAGGTGTACGCCGCTTACGCCGAGCCGGACGCCGACTTCGACGCCCTGGCCGCCGAGCAGGCCAAGCTGGAGGCGATTCTGCAGGCCTCCGACGGCCACAACCTGGAGCGCCAGCTGGAAGTCGCTGCCGACGCCCTGCGCCTGCCGCCATGGGAGGCCAAGATCGAACACCTGTCCGGCGGCGAGAAGCGCCGCGTGGCGCTGTGCCGCCTGCTGCTGTCGGCGCCCGACATGCTGCTGCTGGACGAACCGACCAACCACCTGGACGCCGACTCGGTGGCCTGGCTGGAGCGCTTCCTGCACGACTTCCCCGGCACCGTGGTAGCGATTACCCACGACCGTTACTTCCTCGACAACGTCGCCGGCTGGATCCTCGAACTCGACCGCGGCCACGGCATCCCCTACGAGGGCAACTACTCCGGCTGGCTGGAATCCAAGGCCAACCGCCTGGCCCAGGAAGCCAAGGCCGAGGCGTCGCACGCCAAGGCGATGAAGGCCGAACTGGAATGGGTGCGCCAGGGCGCCAAGGCGCGTCAGGCCAAGTCCAAGGCGCGCCTGCAGCGTTTCGAGGAAATGCAGTCGCAGGAATTCCAGAAGCGCAGCGAGACCAACGAGATCTACATCCCGGCCGGCCCGCGCCTGGGCGACAAGGTCATCGATTTCCACAACGTGTCGAAATCCTTCGGCGACCGCGTGCTGATCGACGACCTGTCCTTCAGCATCCCCAAAGGCGCCATCGTCGGCGTGATCGGCGGCAACGGCGCGGGCAAGTCGACCCTGCTGCGCATGATCACCGGCAAGGAACAGCCCGATTCCGGCAGCATCGAGATCGGCGAAACCGTGCAGATCGCCAGCGTCGAGCAGAGCCGCGACCTGCTCGACGGCAGCAAGACCGTGTGGGAGCAGATTTCCGACGGCTTCGACATGATCAAGGTGGGCAACTACGAGGTGCCGTCGCGCGGCTACGTCGGTCGCTTCAACTTCAAGGGCGCCGACCAGCAGAAGTTCGTCAAGGACCTCTCCGGCGGTGAGCGCGGTCGTCTGCACATGGCCCTGACCCTGAAGCAGGGCGGCAACGTGCTGCTGCTCGACGAACCGTCCAACGACCTCGACGTGGAAACCCTGCGCGCCCTGGAAGAGGCGCTGCTGGACTTCCCCGGCGCCGCGGTGGTGATCTCCCACGATCGCTGGTTCCTCGACCGTATCGCCACCCACATCCTCTCTTACGAGGACGACGGCAAGGTCAACTTCTTCGAGGGCAACTACAGCGAGTTCGAAGCCGACCGCAAGAAACGCCTGGGTGACGCCGCCGCGCAGCCGCACCGGGTGCGCTACAAGAAGCTGGCGCAATAACTCTTCGCCAGATGAAAAAAACGGAGCCTGCGGGCTCCGTTTTTCTTTGGCGGCCTAGGCGCGCCGGGCGCACCGGTAGCCCTGGGAGATGGGGGGTCAGAGCCTGGCCAGCAGGATTTCCAGCGCCCTGGCCTGATCTTCGGCCAGGTCGATGATATGAAAGCCCGCCCAGCAGTGCTGACCGTCGGCGCCGGGGCGGCTCCATAGGCAGTCGGCGCCCAGGCGTACCTCCGGCAGAACCTGCGTGCCGGCGCTGCACACCAGGCGACATTGCAGCACCGCGTCCGCGGTGTGCGGGGTGTCGCTGAACAGCATGAAGCCGTCGGCGGATAGGTCGACGATGCGGCCCAGGCGCTGACCGCTGTTCAGGTCGAAGACCTCCAGCTGCAACTCGGTGCCATGGCGGCTGTGTTGGCGACGCTCTTCCATGGAAATTCCTCAGCGGGGTTCGGCCGTGCGCCCGGTAAAGCGCTGCAGCACACGGTAGATTGCAGTAAGGGCGCGATCCATCAGCGGTGCCGCGCGTTCGGGGGGGACGATGCGGGCCAGGCCCTGTTCCATCTCGCTGGCCAGCAGGGTCAGGGGTTTGATCGCCACGCGCTGGCCGCTGTTGTCGACGAACATGTAGTTGTGGGTGGTGGGGCTGAACCAGGACAGCTTGAGCCTGCGGCTCTGCTCGCCGTTGACGAACTCGAACCAGGTGCCGAACTCGACGCTGGCCAGTTCCTTGGCCAGCGTCTGGGCGCGCGCTGACAGCCTGGTGCGTGGCGGCGCCTGACGGGCGAGGTCGGCGTCCTCGCCGAGCATGGCGCCGAGCGGGCTCTCCGGCAGGCTCGGCTTGAGCCGGGCGGCCAGCTGCGGCTGCTTGGCCTGCACCGCGTGCTGGCAGGCCACCAGATCCTGCAGCAGACGACGGATGCCGTCCTCGTGATAGCCGCCGAGCAGTTCCAGGCCCTTGCGCAGGTCGCTGAGCAGCGGCACGCGCAGCTCCTGCAGGCGGCGCTTGTCGGCCTCGCCCAGCGGGGTGCCGCTCCAGGCCAGCTGCTCGGCGACCTCGCAGTGGCGCCGCCATTCCGCGCTGGCGTCGCCGTGGCGCAGCAGGACGAAGACCAGCACGTCGGCCCAGGTCAGTTCGAGAAAGTTGCGGATGATCGCCGGCAGGTCGCGATGGGCGACGCTGCGCTGTATCACCTCCAGCGCCTGTTCGCGGGCGCCGAGCAGACGGTCGCGGCCCTTGGCCGCCTCGACCGCGCGGCGCTCGCGCAGCGCCACCTTGTGGCGCAGGGTCTCGACGTACTCGTTGAACTCGTCGATCAGGCTGTCGAACAGCGCCAGGTCGCCGCTGAAGCCGTGGATCACCCGTTCGACCACCCACTGCATCTTCGCCAGCAGGCCGCGTTCGTCGCCCTCGTTGCCGTAGAGCACGCCGGCCTGGGCCATGGCGTTGAGCAGGCGGCGCGCCGGGTGGTGGTGCTGAGTGAACAGCGCCTTGTCCTGCAGGGCGATCTTCAGGTAGGGCGTGTGCAGGTGCGACAGCGCGGTCTTGCAGCTGTCCGGCAGGTTCTCGTCGTCGAGGATGAAGTCGAACAGCATGCCCACCAGGTCGATCACGCCGGCTTCGTGGTCGGACACCTTGCTGTCGCCGGGCAGGCTGCTGTGCGTCTCCAGTTGCTGCTGCAGGTCGGCCTTGAGCCCTTCCACCTGCTGCGGTCGCTGCAGGCGCTGGGCCAGGTCGTGGGCCGACTGCTGCTGCATGCGGTTGAGCGCGGCGAGCAGCTCGTTGGCGCTGTAGGTGCGTCTGGCGCCGCGCGGCGAGAAGCTGACGATACTGCGCGTGCCGCCCGGCAGCGGTTCGTCCGGATGGCTCTGGCGGTGCTCGCCGAGCAGGCTGGACAGGCCGCTGAACAGTGCCGTGGGGTCGCTCGGCGGCGGCGCGCTGAGGTCCAGGTCGAGCAGCGCCGGTTCGGCGTGCGGGGCGCCGGGCTGGCCCTGGGCGGGCGCCTGGTGTTCGGGGGCTGCTTCGGCCTTGTTCCGCACCGGGCGGCTAACGCTGGGGTTGAGCTGGGCGCTGTACTTGAGGTTGGGCAGCACGCCGGCGTCGATCAGACGCTGGTTGAGTGCCTCGTAGAGTGCGTCCAGGCTCTGCATCACATGGCGATCGAAGAGCATGTAGAGGATGGTCTTGATTCGCAGCGGGAAGGAGCAGGGCGCCAGGGCTTCGCGGAAGGCCTGGGCGATGGCCTGTGGGCCGAAGGGGTTGCTGTCCTCGCCGAGCTTCTGGCCGTTGTTGAGCAGCGCCAGGCGCTGCTCCAGGGCGAACAGCGGCTGGGTGCAGCGCGCCTTGACCCGGCTGACCATGTTGGTCACCTGCAGGCTTTCCTCGTAGTCCTCGTTCTGCACCAGGGCCAGTTGCTCGGGGTCGAGCTCGGCCGGCGCCTGGTTCTGCAGCTTGCCTTCGAGGAAATCGGAGAAGTTGTGCGCGATCTTCTGGTGGTAGCTGCGTTCGATCTGCGGCCGCTGGCGTCGAATCTCGCGCATGCTGTCGAAGAACAGGGTCTGCACCTTGTTGTTCTCGGCCTTCTCCGCGCACTCGAACAGGGTGTCGTCGACCTGGCCGAACACGCCGCTCAGGTGCTCCGCCAGGCGATTCATCACCAGCTTGCGGCAGCTCTGCACCAGCTCGCCGAAGCGCGGCTGGATGCCGCGGCTGGCGAGCTTCGCCACGCTGGGCTTGATCGGAGGCGTGTCCTGGTTGCTCATGGACTGTCCTGGCTGGAGTCGTCGGCTGGCGCGTCCTGCGTCGGGCCGCAGTTCGATGGAACATATAGTAGTCCATCGCCGCGCTGCAAAGCATTGTCGTAAAAGCAGTTTGCAGGGGTTGACAGGGAAGTTTTGCGACGTAAAATGGCGCGCCTCTGAAGCGGGAAAGCAAATAGCCGAAACGCCGAAGAGATGGAATACCGAAGTTCCGCGATAGCTCAGTCGGTAGAGCAAATGACTGTTAATCATTGGGTCCCTGGTTCGAGTCCAGGTCGCGGAGCCAAATTCCAGACGGGGTATAGCGCAGTCCGGTAGCGCGCTTGCTTTGGGAGCAAGATGTCGGGAGTTCGAATCCCCCTACCCCGACCATATTTGGGTCGTTAGCTCAGTTGGTAGAGCAGTTGGCTTTTAACCAATTGGTCGTAGGTTCGAATCCTACACGACCCACCATATAGAACGACGAAGCCCGCCTTGTGCGGGCTTCGTCGTTTCTGCGTGTCGGCTTTTGCAGCGGGGGCATTCTCGCCGCTGAATACCTGCCCCGGATTTCATCCGGGCTGCGTGCTTGTCGCCCCTCTCCCGGCGGGAGAGGGGCATCGGAAGGCCGCATGGCGGCCGCTTTCAGTGCAGCTTCAGGCGCGGCTCGGTGCTGCGGCCGATGCGGTCGCTGAGCATTAGCAGCAGGGTGCGCAGCGGGCCGTACAGGGCCATCTGGTGCATGCGGTAGAGCGACACGTAGAACACCCGCGCCAGCCAGCCTTCCAGCATCACGCTGCCGGTCAGGTTGCCCATCAGGTTGCCCACCGCGGAGAAGCTCGACAGCGAGATCAGCGAGCCGTAGTCGCGGTAGCGGTACTCCGGCAGCGGCTGGCCGCTGATCTTCAGGCGCAGCGACTTGGCCAGCAGCGAGGCCTGCTGGTGCGCGGCCTGGGCGCGCGGCGGCACGTTGCGGCCGTCGCTGCCCGGCTGCGGGCAGGCGGCGCAGTCGCCGAAGGCGAACACGTCGTCGTCCAGGGTGGTCTGCAGGGTCGGGCGCACCTGCAGCTGGTTGATGCGGTTGCTTTCCAGGCCGTCGAGTTCCTTGAGGAAGCCCGGGGCGCGGATGCCGGCGGCCCAGACCTTGAGGCTGGCCGGGATGAAATTGCCGTCGGCGGTCTGCAGCCCCTCGGCGCGCACCTCGCTGACGGCGGCGCCGGTGAGCACGGTGACGCCGAGCTTTTCCAGGGTCTGGTGCACCGGCCGGGCGATGCGCTCGGGCAGTGCCGGCAGCACCCGCGGGCCGGCCTCGATCAGGGTGATGCGCATGTTTTCCGGGCGGATGCGGTTGAGCCCATAGGCCGCCAGCTGCTGCGCCGCATGGTGCAGCTCGGCCGCCAGTTCGACGCCGGTGGCGCCGGCGCCGACTATGGCGATGTTGATCTGCGCACCGTCCTCGCCCTCGTTGGCGTGGGCGCGCAGGTAGTGGCTGAGCATGCGCCGGTGGAAGCGCTCGGCCTGCTCGCGGGTGTCGAGGAACAGGCAGTGCTCGGCCGCGCCGGGGGTGCCGAAGTCGTTGGTGGTGCTGCCGACGGCGAGCACCAGGCTGTCGTAGGCGATCTGCCGCTCGGGCATCAGCACCTGGCCGTCGTCGTCCAGGGTCGGTGCCAGGGTGATGGTCTTGGCAGCCCGATTCAGGCCGCTCATGCGGCCGAGCTGGAACTCGAAACTGTTCCACTTGGCCTGGGCCACGTAGTTCAGCTCGTCTTCCGAGGAATTCAGCGAGCCGGCGGCCACTTCGTGCAGCAGGGGCTTCCAGATATGGGTGAGATTGGCGTCGACCAGAACGATGCGGGCCGCGCCGCTCTTGCCGAGTTTTCTACCCAGACGGGTGGCCAGCTCCAAACCGCCGGCGCCGCCGCCGACAATCACGATGCGATGGGACATGGATGATGCTCACAAGGCTTTGAAAAAGACGGTGCGAGTCCGATCGGGCGAGCGCGAGGCAGCTCATAGCACCAACCGACTCAGGAAGCGGCTCAGCAGGCCGAGGCCGACGACCACGCAGAGGATGATGGCCAGCAGGCGCCAGACCCGGAAGGGCTGGCGCTCGACCTGGTGTTGCGGCGCACTCAGGTAGTGATCGACCTTTTGCTGGTCGTCGGGGCTTAGGCGGCTGGTCATCGGGAGGCCTCTGCTCGAATGCGGCTATTCTAGGCTTGCCCGCCAGGCTTGGCGAGCCTCGTTGTCCGGCTGGTCAAGCACCTGCACGCTATCGTCCAGGCGGATGATGCCGCCTTCCAGCACCCGCGCGGTAATGCCGCCGTGGCCGCGCATGGCCTGGAAGGTGCCGCGGCCGAGGCGCTGCTCCAGCCTGGCGCAGGGTTGGCACCAGCCGGTGGTTTCCAGCAGCGCCTGGCCGATGCGAAAGCGCCGGCCCTTGAGGCTGAACAGGTTGATGCCGGCGACGGCGATATTGCGCCGCAGCTCGCTGGGCGGCAGCGGCGCCTGGCGGCCGAGCAGGGCGGCGATCACCGCCAGGTGTTCCCACTGGATCAGCGTCACCTGGCGCGCATTGCGCGGCCCCGGGCGGCTGTGATCGCCGGTCAGCCCGGCTTCGCGGCGGGCCTGCACGGCCTCGACCTCGAGCATGGCGGCGCGTGCGGCCGGGCGCACGCCTATCCAGCGTACCCGACCGACCTGCGGCACCTCGGCGAGCAGCTCCTGCAGCGACCTCACAGGCCGATTCCGATGTCGAACAGCAGGCTGCGGCCGAGGTTCTGGCGCAGGAAATCCGGGGCGTCCGGGTGGGCGAACAGCACGCGGGCGAAACGCGGGCCGACCAGCGACAGCGAGCGCCAGCCCTGGCGCAGGTATTCGGTGGGCGGCGGGAAGTGGCTGTTGCAGTCCAGCGCGGCGCGCTTGAGGCTGACGAAGGCGATCAGGTCCAGTTCGCCCAGGTCGATGCCGCGCTCGCGGTAGTTGTGCGCCTTCTTGCGCAGGGTGGGCGCCAGGCGCGCCTGCAGCTCGCTGGCGGGGATGCGCTTGGGGCGGGCTTCGCGGCGCACCAGCTGGCTGAGGGAGAAGGCGCTGCGCCGGCGTTCCAGCTCGGCGCGCCATTCGTCGTTGAGGCGGCGGCCCTCGTCGAGGACGAAGAACACCTCGAAGTTGGCGTCGCGAAACAGCACGTCCGGCGGCTCCTGCCCGCTGGGGCTGAAATCCTCGTTGCGCTGGGCGACGTTCAGCGCCTGCAGCAGGCGCTGGCAGACCCAGCGCTCGCGCTCCCACTTCTTGGCGTTGGAGAGAAAGGCGTTGGCTTGTTCGGCTTGGTGCGTGAGTAGACGCAGGTAATCGGAGTCGTCCATGAACCTAGCTTAGCCCCGCGCCGGGGGGGCTTGCCAGCGCGAGTCGTCCGCCGCCAGCGGCCGGTGTAGACTGCCCGGCAGCGAGCGGAGGATGGCATGCGCAGAGACGACGAAAGCGGGGCGGCGGCATGATCGCGGCGGAGTTGCTGGCGGGCACCACCCTGGCGGCCGGCTGGCTGATCTACCTGCCGGCGCTGCTCTGGGCCGTCTGGCGGGCCCCCTGGCTGGAACTGTGCAGCGACCTGCGCCGCCAGCATCTGCTGTTCGGCACCATGCTCGGGCTGTTCCTGCTGTGGCTGGTGCGCCGCGATTTCGACTCGGGGCTGTCCTACCACTTCATCGGCATGACCGCGGTGACCCTGCTGCTGGACTGGCCGCTGGCGGTGCTGGCCGGCCTGGCGGCGCAACTCGGCCTGCTCGCCATCGGCCGCCAGGACCTGGCCGCGCTCGGCGTCAACGGCGTGCTGCTGGTGCTGATCCCGGTGCTGGTCACCGAACTGTGCGCGCTGCGGGTGGAGCGCGCGCAGCCGCGCAACCTGTTCGTCTACATCTTCTTCTGCGGTTTCTTCCCGGCGGCGCTGGCCACCCTGCTGACCCTGCTCGGCGGCCTCGGCCTGCTGTGGCTGGACGGCCTGTTCCCCATGCCGCCCTGGCTGGACGACTTCGCCGGCTACCTGTGGCTGGTGATGTTTCCCGAGGCCTTTATCAACGGCACCGTGGTCACCGCGCTGGTGGTGTTCTACCCGGACTGGCTGGAGACCTTCAATCGCAGTCGCTACCTGCAGGCGCCGTGGAAGGAGGACGAGCGCGACGAGTGAGTCCGTCTGCGCCGCTTGATCCGGATCAATGCCGCGCCGTGGTTTCGCGCCATGCTGGAGCAAACCATCGAGGAGTCGCGCATGAGCATTCACAGTTGGGCCCGAATCGCCCTGGAGGCGGAGCTGCAGGGCGCCGAGGCGCAGGGCTTCGACCGCCTGCTGGCGTTGCGCGCGCTGCTGGCGGAGGTCGTCGAGCAGAGCAGGGGGCTGCGCGATGCGCAGGAGCTGGCGCACGAGCTGCAGTTTCTCGCCGACAACCTCGACGACGAGCGCGATTACGCCTTTATGCGGCCCTGAAGAGCGCTGGGTGCAGGGCCTGCTGCTCAGTGCGGGCGGGTCGGCAGTTCGCCGCTGAACAGTTCGTCTTCCAGGTGGTCGCCGGGAATGGCGTGCTCCTCGGCGGCCCAGGCGCCGAGGTCGATCAGCTTGCAGCGTTCGCTGCAGAACGGGCGGTAGGTATTTTCGGTTTTCCACTCGACGGGCGCACCGCAGGTGGGGCATTGCACTGTGGTGGTCATGGCTGGCCTCCGCGCAGGGTCAGGTAGAAGGTGTGCAGGCGTTCGACCTCGGCATCCAGCCAGGCCAGGTCGCGGTCGTTGAGCAGCACGTCGTCAGCGTGGCGCAGGCGTTCCTCGCGGCTGGCCTGGGCCTGGAGAATCGCGCGCACCTGCTCCTCGCTGCTCTGGTCGCGGGCGATGGTGCGCTGCACCTGCAGCTCCACCGGGGTATCGACCACCAGCACGCGCTGGGTCAGGCGCTGCTGGCCGGATTCGACCAGCAGCGGCGACACCAGGATGGCGTAGGGCGACTCGGCGCGCGCCAGCACCTGGACGATCTCCTGGCCGATCAGCGGATGCAGCAGCGCTTCCAGCCAGCGGCGCTGTTCGGGGTCGGCGAACACCAGTCGGCGCAGGGCGGCGCGGTCCAGTTGGCCGTCAGCCTGCAGCACGCCGGCGCCGAAATGCTCGACTATCTTGCTCAGCGCCGGGCGACCGGGTTCGACCACCCAGCGTGCGGCATGGTCGGCGTCCACCAGGTGCACGCCGCGCTCGATAAAGCCTTGCGCCACCGCGCTCTTGCCGCTGCCGATGCCGCCGGTCAGGCCGAGAATCCAGGGTTTCATAGCGAGGTTGCGGTCCCGTTGCTGCTCAAGGCCGCGATTGTAGGGTGGATTCGGCAGCGAAGCGAACAATCCGCCAGTGCGCGGCCGCTATGGCGATCGAGGCGCGGCGTGGCCCGGATGCATCCGGGGGCACCCCCCCGGATTACGCCGGCGGCCAATCCGGGCCACGGGCTGCGCCGGCTCAGCGATTGACCGGGGTCAGGCGCAGCAGGTGGATGCGGCGACTGTCGGCGTTGAGCACGCGGAAGCGGAACTCGCCGATCTCGGTGACCTCGTTGCGCTTGGGCAGGTGGCCGAAGGCGTTCATCACCAGGCCGCCGACGGTGTCGTACTCGTCGTCGGAGAACTCGCTGTCGAAGGTCTCGTTGAAACTGTCGATCGGCGTCAGCGCCTTGATCAGGAAGTCGCCGGACGGCAGTGGCTTGATATAGCCGTCTTCCTCGACGTCATGCTCGTCCTCGATGTCGCCGACTATCTGCTCGAGCACGTCCTCGATGGTCACCAGGCCGGCGACGCCGCCGTACTCGTCGATCACCACGGCCATGTGGTTGTGGTTGGCGCGGAACTCGCGCAGCAGCACGTTGAGGCGCTTGGACTCGGGCACGAAGGTGGCCGGGCGCAGCAGGTCCTTGATGTTGAAGCTGGGCTGCTCGCCCGAGAGGATCAGCGGCAGCAGGTCCTTGGCCAGGAGGATGCCGATGACGTCGTCGAGGCTCTCGCCGATCACCGGGTAGCGCGAGTGGGCGGCGTCGATGATGGCGGGGAGGAATTCGCGCGGCGTCTGGCTGGCCTTGATGCTGATCATCTGCGAGCGCGGCACCATGATGTCGCGTACCTGCAGGTCGGCGACCTGGATGGCGCCCTCGACAATGGCCAGGGCCTCGCTGTCGAGCAGCTTGTTCTGGTGGGCTTCGCGCAGGACTTCCAGCAGTTCCTGGCGGTTTTTCGGCTCATGAGCAAAAGCCTGGGTCAGTTTGTTCAACCAGGACTTCTGCTCGTTGCTCGATCGGTCTTCGCTCATGGCGTTTACTCGGGGTTCCTTGTCAGGAGGGTTATTCGTCGCCGGCATAAGGGTCGGGATGACCCAGTTCGGCGAGCAATTGTCGTTCCAGTTGTTCCATTTCGAGGGCTTCGTCTTCCTCGATATGGTCGTAGCCCAGCAGGTGCAGGCAGCCGTGGATCACCAGGTGGGCCCAGTGCGCCTCCAGCGTCTTGCCTTGCTCGGCGGCCTCGCGCTCGAGCACCGGCACGCAGATCACCAGGTCGCCCAGCAGCGGGATATCGAGAATCCCGTCAGGAATCTCGGCGGGGAAGGACAGCACGTTGGTGGCGTAGTCCTTGTGCCGCCAGGTGCGGTTCAGCTCGCGGCCTTCGGCTTCGTCGACCAGACGGATGGTCAGTTCGGAGTCGGCGCTGCGCTGGCGCAGGGCCAGTTCACACCAGTGACGCAGCTGGGCTTCGTCGGGGTGCTGGCCGTCACTGGCCAGTTGCAGGTCCAGTTCAAGCATCGCCGTCCTCGATCTTGCCGTGCAGGCGGTTGTCGTGGCGCTCGTAGGCCTCGACTATGCGTTGCACCAGGGGGTGGCGCACCACGTCCTTGGGCTTGAAGTGGGTGAAGCTGATGCCCGGCACGTCGCGCAGCACGTCGATCACGTGGGTCAGGCCGCTCTTGGTGCCGCGCGGCAGGTCGACCTGGGTGATATCGCCGGTGATCACTGCGGTGGAACCGAAACCGATGCGGGTGAGGAACATCTTCATCTGCTCGACCGTGGTGTTCTGGCTCTCGTCGAGGATGATGAAGCTGTTGTTCAGGGTGCGGCCGCGCATATAGGCCAGCGGCGCGACCTCGATCACCTGCTTCTCGATCAGCTTGGCCACGTGTTCGAAGCCGAGCATCTCGTAGAGCGCGTCGTACAGCGGGCGCAGGTAGGGGTCGATCTTCTGCGCCAGGTCGCCGGGCAGGAAGCCGAGCTTCTCGCCGGCTTCCACCGCCGGGCGCACCAGCAGGATGCGTCGCACCTGCTCGCGTTCGAGGGCGTCCACCGCGCAGGCCACGGCCAAATAGGTCTTGCCGGTGCCGGCCGGGCCGATGCCGAAGTTGATGTCGTGGTCGAGGATGGCCTTGACGTAGCGCTGCTGGTTGGCGCCGCGCGGCTTGATCACCCCCTTGCGCGTGCGCAGGCTGACCTGCGGCGCGCTGCTGGGGTTGACCAGTTCCTCGACGCCGGACTCCTGCAGGTACAGGTGCACCAGGTCGGGCGACAGTTCGTTGGCCTTGGTCTCACGGTACAGGCGGCGCAGCAGTTGCTCGGCAGCCTGGGCCTTGTCGCTGCTGCCGAGCAGCTCGAACTGGTTGCCGCGGTTGCGGATCTCCAGGCCGAGGCGTTCTTCGATCAGGCGCAGGTGTTCGTCGAACTGGCCGCAGAGATTGGCGAAACGGCGTGCCTCGAAGGGTTCGAGGACGAAACGATGGGGTTCTAGGGGAGCGTTCAAGGTCGTGTGATGGCCGCCAGTCGGCTGGGGTAGTGAATCGAAGCATAACGCCGGCCGCCCAAGACGCAAAGCGCGGGCGGCTACGGCTTTAGTGGAGGCCCTGTCCGTCGAGCAGGGTGCCGCGCAGCGAGTGGGGCAGGGCGTCGTCGATATGCACGTCGACGAACTGGCCGATCAGCCGCGGATTGTCGCAACGGAAGTTGACGATGCGGTTCTGCTCGGTGCGGCCCTGGAGCATGCCCGGGTCCTTCTTCGAGTAGTCGCTGACCAGGATGCGCTGCACGCTGCCGACCATCCGTCGGCTATTCTCGAAGCCGTACTGGTTGATGCGGTGCTGGAGGATGGCCAGGCGCTGCTTCTTCACCTCGTCCGCGGTGTCGTCGATCAGATCGGCTGCCGGCGTGCCGGGACGCGCGCTGTAGATGAAGGAGAAGGAGAAGTCGAAGCCGACGTCGTCGATCAGCTTCATGGTCTGCTCGAAATCCTTTTCGGTCTCGCCGGGGAAGCCGACGATGAAATCCGAGCTGATCAGGATGTCCGGCACCGCGGCGCGCAGCTTGCGGATGCGCGACTTGTATTCCAGCGCGGTGTGGTTGCGCTTCATCGCCGCGAGGATGCGGTCCGAGCCGGACTGCACCGGCAGGTGCAGGTATTTGACCAGCTGGGGGATCTCGGCGTGGGCGGCGATGATCGCGTCGGAGAACTCCAGCGGGTGGCTGGTGGTGTAGCGGATGCGCTCGATGCCGTCGAGCGCCGCCACCGCGTGCAGCAGCTCGGCGAAATCGACGATGCGCCCGTCCGGCGCCGCGCCGCGGTAGCCGTTGACGTTCTGGCCGAGCAGGGTGACTTCCTTGACCCCCTTGTCGGCGAGCTGGGTGATCTCCAGCAGCACGTCGGCCAGCGGCCGGCTGACCTCCTCGCCGCGGGTGTAGGGCACCACGCAGAAGGTGCAGTACTTGCTGCAGCCTTCCATCACCGAGACGAAGGCGCTGGGGCCGTCGACGCGCGGCTCGGGCAGGCGGTCGAATTTCTCGATTTCGGGGAAGCTGATGTCCACCTGCGCGGTCTTGGTCTCGCGCGCAGCGTCGATCATTTCCGGCAGGCGGTGCAGGGTTTGCGGGCCGAACACCACGTCGACGTAGGGCGCGCGGTCGCGGATCGCCGCACCTTCCTGGCTGGCCACGCAGCCGCCGACGCCGATCACCAGATCCGGGTTGGCCAACTTCAGCTCGCGCCAGCGACCGAGCTGGGAGAACACCTTGTCCTGAGCTTTTTCGCGGATCGAGCAGGTATTGAGCAGGATGACGTCGGCTTCTTCGGGTTTTTCCGTGACCTCCAGGGCCTGATGCTCGCCCAGCAGGTCGACCATGCGCGAGCTGTCGTACTCGTTCATCTGGCAACCGTGGGTTTCGATATAGAGCTTCTTGGTCATGGCACTGTCTGGGCTGGTTAAAAAATGACCGCGTATTATAGGGGAGCGGCGGGCATCAGGCTACAAGAGCTGCCGCAAGCCTCAAGCATTGCATGGCCCAGATTTCATCCAGGCTAGCCTTGTGCGCTGTGCTATTCTGCTTGCCCCCGTTTTTCCTGACTTCGAGTCTTCATGAGCAAGCGCGACCCCATCTACAAGGTGATCTTCCTCAACCAGGGCCAGGTGTACGAGATGTACGCCAAGCAGATCTTCCAGAGCGATCTGTGGGGCTTCCTGGAGGTGGAGGAGTTCGTCTTCGGCGAGCGTACCCAGGTGGTGGTCGACCCCAGCGAGGAGAAGCTCAAGGCCCAGTTCGACGGCGTGGTGCGCAGCTTCGTGCCGATGCACGCGATCATCCGCATCGACGAGGTGGAGCGCCTGGGCACGCCGAAGATCAGCGAAGCCAAGGGCGGCGGCAACGTCATGCCGTTTCCCATGTCGATGCCGGACAAGTGAGCGGCTGCGCAGAATAGTCGGAAGTAGGGTGGGCTTCAGCCCACCTCCTGCAGAGGCCACTCGGTGGGCTGAAGCCCACCCTACGGGGTCAGGGCAGCGGCGCGAAGGGCGAGCGGCCTTCGGCGGCCTGCAGCTCCAGCAGGTAGTTGCGGAAGATCTGTCCCAGCACCTGGCTGGCGATCTCCAGCTCGTCGCGGCGCATCTGCGCCGACACCAGGTCGGCGGTGTCCATGGCCTCGTCCGAACCGTTGACCGAGGCCATCTTCAGCACGATATAGGCTTGCACGTTGTTCGCCGGCACCCCTTCGCCGCGAAAGAACATGGTGCCCAGGCGCAGCTGTGCCTCGGCATGCCCCTGCAGCGAGGCGCGTTCGAACCAGGTCAGCGCCTGCTTGAGGTCGCGCGGGGCGCGTTTGCCGTCGTAGTGGTATTCGCCGAGCTCGAAGGCCGCCTGGACGTTGCCGCCGCGGGCCATTTCCTGACAGCTCGCCAGTGCTTCGGGCAGGTCTTCGGGGGCGCCGTTGAGGGCGCAGCTGCCGGTTGCGGGGATCAACAGGGAGTTGCCGCCGGCGTGTGCGAACAGCGGGAGGAAAAGCAACAGGCAGCCCAGGGTCAGGGTGCGGCCGGTGCGGTTCATCTGGATAACGGGACCTCGGCGGTTCGGGGTGGGTGACATGCCCGGCCGGCGCAAAGCGTGCCGGCCGTCGCATTATGAAATAAACCGCGCGCTTCTTACAAAACCTTTACCCGGTCGATTGCCGTGCGCTGCCCGGCAGGCTCAGCAGCAGCCAGGCCAGCAGCGGATAGGCCGGGGTCAGCAGGCCGTGGAACAGGTCGACGCGGCGCAGCGGGCCGATAAAACCCTCGGTGCCCAGCGCCAGGCCGGCCAGCAGAAACAGTCCGACCACTGCCGCGGCAGCGGCCGGCGGCGCGCGCCGCGGCCACTGGAGGACGCCGGCGTAGAGAATCAGCGCCAGGGTGGCCAGGTTCAGCGCCAGGCGGTAGTCCTCCAGGTAGCCGAGCTGGCGGAACAGCTCGAAGAAGGCGCACAGCCCCAGCACGATGCGTCCCCAGTTCGGCCGGCTCCAGGCCCAGCCGCGGCCCAGCGCCAGGGCGGCGGCGCCGAGCAGGGGCAGGGCGAGAAAGCTGCTGGCCTGGGAGAGCCACAGGTGCGCGCCCTGCCAGCCGGGGTCGAAGCCGTAGCGCAGCATGCCGACGCCTGCCGCCGCGGCCGGCAGCAGGAAACCCAGCAGGGCGCAGAACAGCGCCGGCTGATCGGCCTCGCCATAGTGCTTGCGGGCCTTGCCGATGACCAGCGCGCAGGCCAGGCAGGCCAGCGCGAGCACGCCGTCGGAGAGCGCGGTGCTGTACTGCATCAGGCTTTTTTCAGTTCGGCAAAGGCGCGCTCGGCGGCGTCCAGGGTCAGTTGCAGTTCGGCCTCGCCGTGGGCGATGGAGGTGAAGCCGGCCTCATAGGCGCTGGGCGCCAGGTACACGCCGCCGTCCAGCATCAGGTGGAAGAAGCGCTTGAAGCGTTCGACGTCGCTGGCCATCACGTCGGCGAAGGTGACGATGTCGTCGGCGCCGCTGAAGTACAGGCCGAACATGGCGCCGGCCTGGGTGGTGACGAAGGGGATGCCGGCGGCATCGGCGCGCTGCTGCAGGCCGTCGAGCATACGTGTGGTGTAGTCGGAGAGTTCGCTGTGGAAGCCCGGGCGGCTGATCAGCTTGAGGGTGGTCAGGCCGGCGGCCATGGCCAGCGGGTTACCCGACAGGGTGCCGGCCTGGTAGACCGGGCCGAGCGGGGCGACGCACTCCATGATCGCGCGCTTGCCGCCGAAGCAGCCCACCGGCATGCCGCCGCCGATGATCTTGCCGAAGGTGGTCAGGTCCGGGGTGACGCCGTAGTGCGCCTGGGCTCCGCCGAGGGCGACGCGAAAACCCGTCATCACCTCGTCGAAGATCAGCACCACGCCGTGCTGGTCGCACAGCGCGCGCAGGCCTTCGAGGAAACCCGGCGCCGGCGGCACGCAGTTCATGTTGCCGGCCACCGGCTCGACGATGATGCACGCGACTTCCTGGCCGACCTGCGCCAGGCACTCGGCCACGGCGTCGATGTCGTTGAACGGCAGGGTCAGGGTGTGCTTGGCGAAGGCCGCCGGCACGCCGGCGGAGTTCGGTACGCCCTGGGTCAGGGCGCCGGAACCGGCCTTGACCAGCAGGCTGTCGGAGTGGCCGTGGTAGCAGCCTTCGAACTTGATGATGCTGTCGCGGCCGGTGTAGCCACGGGCCAGGCGGATGGCGCTCATGGTCGCCTCGGTGCCGGAGCTGACCATGCGCACCATCTCCATCGACGGCACCAGCGAGCAGACCAGCTCGGCCATCTCGGTTTCCAGCGCGGTCGGCGCGCCGTAGGACAGGCCGTGCTGCAGCTGGCGACGCACCGAGTCGAGCACCTCCGGGTGGCTGTGGCCGAGGATCATCGGGCCCCAGGAGCCGACGTAGTCGACGTAGCGCTTGTCGTCTTCGTCCACCACATAGGCGCCTTCGGCGTGCTTGAAGAACAGCGGGGTGCCGCCGACGCTCTTGAAGGCGCGCACCGGCGAGTTGACGCCGCCGGGGATGTGTTTCTGCGCGTTGGTGAACAAAATTTCGGAACGGGACATGGCAGGTCTCTCTACAAACGAATCAGTCGAACAGCGCGGCGAAGGCGCGGGCGCGGTCTTCCACCTCGGTGGCGCAGTCCGCGGCGAACAGGGCGTGGATCACCGCGACCAGGCTGGCGCCGCGGGCGATCAGGCCGGGGGCGTTGTCCAGGGTCACACCGCCGATGGCGACGATGGGCTGGGCAAAGCGCGCGCGCGCTTCGTCCAGCAGCTCCAGGGTGGCGGCCGGGGCGCCGGGCTTGGTGTTGGAGTTGAAGAAGCGGCCGAAGGCGATGTAGCTGGCGCCCTCGCGGGTGGCGCGCTCGGCCAGCTCCAGCTGGGCATGGCAGGTGCCGCCGATCACGGCATCGGCACCGAGGCGGACGCGGGCCGTGGCCAGCGAACCGTCGCTCTGGCCCAGGTGCAAGCCGACGTTCAGGCGTGCGGCCAGCTCCAGGTCGTCGTTGATGATCAGCGTGGCGCCGTGGCGGGCGCAGAGTTCGGCCAGGGCCTGGGCTTCGTCGAAACGGCGCGCGGCATCGGCGGACTTGTCGCGGTACTGCAGCAGACGCGCGCCGCCGCGCAGCGCGGACTCGGCGTAGGGCAGCAGCTTGCCGCCGGCCAGCAGCGGGGTGTCGGTGATGGCGTAGAGGCCGCGCAGCGCCGCCGTCATTGGGCGAAGTCCAGCGGCAGGCGGCGCGGGATGTACTGACCGCGACCGGGCTGTTCGGCGTCGCGCAGGGTGCGCCAGGTGTAGTCGAGGGCGCTCTTCACCGCGCTGACCAGCTCCTCGCCCAGCGCCAGGCGGCCGGCCAGGGTGCTGGCCAGGGTGCAGCCGGAGCCGTGGTAGCTGCCGGGCAGGCGCGGGCAGGTGAAGTCGTGGCGACTGCCGTCGCGGCAATACAGGCGGTTGTGCACCTCGCGCTCGTCGCCGTGGCCGCCGGTGATCAGCAGGTATTCGATATGGGGCAGCAGCTTCTCGGCGCATTCATCGGCCGTGCCGTCCGGCAGTTCGGCAAGGATGCGCGCTTCCGGCAGGTTCGGCGTGGCGATGGTCGATACGGCGAACAGCCGTTCGCGCATGGCGTAGCCGACTTCGTCCTTGCCCAGGGCGCCGCCGCCGCCGGCGCGCAGCACCGGATCACAGACCAGCGGCACGCCGGGCAGCTGGCTCATCAGCTCGAGCACGGTGTCGACCATCTCCGTCGAGCCGAGCATGCCCAGCTTGACGGCGGCCACCGGCAGGTCGGCGATCACTGTACGGGCCTGGGCCAGCACCCAGTCGCGGTCGAGCACGCGGAAGTCGGCGACGTCGACCGTGTCCTGCACGGTCAGCGCGGTTACCGTCGGGGCGGCGTGGCAGCCCTGGGCCAGCAGGGCTTCGATATCGGCTTGCAGGCCGGCACCACCACTGGGGTCGTGGCCGGACAGGCAGAGCACTACGGGGCGGGAATGGGTCATGTTCATGGCCGCCGAGCTTACCACCAAATCGCTCGGGCGAGACCGCCCGGTCGCCTGCGGCGCGGTGCCGCGCGATGGAAAAACTGTCGGCTGGATCAGGCTTCTGCGCCTTCCGAGCGGCGGTGCCTGTGCTAGAGTGCCGCGCTATCGACAACTCTGCCCAGGGCGGCGTGCGAGCGGTGAGCGGGCGGCTCCCGGTGCGCCGTAGCGGGTTCTGGCCGGGCCGCATGCGCTACCTTCTGTTCTGTCTCTTTATATGGATGCCTGGCCTGGCCAGCGCCCTGGTGTTCGACGAGCACAGCCGCAGCCTGCCGCTGGGTCAGGCCATGCACGTGTTCGAGGACGTGCGCGGCGATGCCAGCATCGACGACATCGCCTCGCCGGCGCTGCAGGACAGCTTCCGCCGGCACGACAAGCCGGTGCTCAACGCCGGCTATTCGCGCTCGGTGTTCTGGCTGCGCCTGGACCTGGAATACCGCCCGCAGCAGGCGACCGGCGCGCGCAACTGGCTGCTGGAACTGGCCTACCCGCCGCTGGATCACCTGGAACTCTACCTGCCCGACGCCGACGGCGGCTTCGTCCTGGCGCAGCGCACCGGCGACGCCTTGCCCTTCGTCAGCCGGCAGATCAAGCAGAACAACTACCTGTTCGAGCTCAACCTGGCGCCGGGCCAGCCGCAGCGCCTCTACCTACGCCTGGAGAGCCAGGGCTCGATCCAGGCGCCGCTGACCCTGTGGGCGCCCAACGCCTACCTGGAAGAGCAGCCCGGGCGCATCTACGTGCTCGGCATCATCTACGGCGTGCTGCTAGTGATGCTGGTGTACAACCTGTTCATCTTCCTCAGCGTGCGCGACACCAGCTACCTCTACTACATCCTCTATATCGCCTCGTTCGGCCTCTACCAGGTGTCGGTCAACGGCGCCGGCATCGAGTACTTCTGGCCCGACAACCCCTGGTGGGCCAACGCCGCCACGCCCTTTTTGATCGGCTCGGCGGCGCTGTTCGGCTGCCAGTTCGCCCGCAGCTTCCTGCACACCGGCGAACACAGCCCCTGGATCGACCGCCTGCTGCTGCTGCTGATGGCCTGCGGCGCCGCGGTGATGATCCTGGCGCTGAGCGTCAGCTACGCCACCGCGCTGCGCCTGGCCACCTACCTGGCGCTGCTGTTCACCGTGGCGATCTTCAGTGCCGGGGTGCTGGCCTGGCTGCGCGGCATGCGCGTGGCACGCTACTTCATCATCGCCTGGAGCGCTTTCCTGATCGGCGGGGCGATCAACACCCTGATGGTGCTCGGCTACCTGCCCAACGTGTTTCTCACCATGTACGCCAGCCAGATCGGCTCGGCGCTGGAAGTGGGTCTGCTGTCGCTGGCGCTGGCCGACCGCATCAACGCGATGAAGGAGGAGCGCGCGCGCATCCTCCAGGAGGCCGGGCGCAAGCTGGAGGCGCTGAACCAGGAGCTGGCCAACAGCAACCGCTTCAAGGACGAGTTCCTCGCCACCGTCACCCACGAGCTGCGTACGCCGATGAACGGGGTGATCGGCTCGCTGGAACTGATGCAGACGGTCAGCCTGGACGTCGAGCTGGCCCAGTACCAGCGCACCGCCGCCAGCTCGGCGCGCGACATGATGCGCATGGTCAACGACATCCTCGCCCTCACCGAGCTGCAGGCCGGCAAGCTCTACCCGCGGCGCGAGCCGTTCAGCCTGCGCGGCCTGTTCGACGGCCTGCGCGCGCAGTACGCGCCGCGGGCGCAGGACAAGGGGCTGCGCTTCGACCTGGAACTGGACGACAGCCTGCCCGATATCCTCGAAGGCGATGCTGCCAAGCTGGCCCAGGCCTTGGGCTATCTGCTGGACAATGCCATCAAGTTCACCAGCGGGGGGGGCGTGACCCTGCAGGTCGGCCGCGCCGGCAACGGCGGCGACTGCCTGCCGCTGAGCGTGCAGGTCAGCGACACCGGCATCGGTTTCGAGCCGGACGACGGCCTGCTCTACCGGCGCTTCCAGCAGCTCGACGGCTCGATGACCCGCAAGTACGGCGGCCTCGGCATCGGCCTGGCGATCTGCCGGCAACTGGTCGACTTGCTCGGCGGCAGCCTCGGCCACGAGTCGCAGCCGGGGCAGGGCAGCCGCTTTCGCCTCGACGTGCCGCTGACCCTACCGCTGCAGCCGCCGGTGGCGGCCGCGCGTCCCGGTCGAGCGCCGGGCGGCGCGCTGCAGCGCCTGGCGCAGCAGTGCAGCGTGCTGATCGTCGAGGACAACGCGATCAACCAGCTGGTCACCCGCGGCATGCTGCTCAAGCTCGGCTACCGCGTGCGCACCGCCGACAACGGCGCCGAAGCCCTGGAACTGCTGCGCAGCGAGACGGTGGACGCGGTACTGCTCGACTGCCAGATGCCGGTGATGGACGGCTTCGCCACCTGCCGTGCGCTGCGTGCCCTGCCTGGCTGTGCCGAGCTGCCGGTGCTGGCGATCACCGCGCACAGCCACAGCGGCGACCGCGAACGCTGCCTGGCCGCGGGCATGAGCGACTACCTGGCCAAGCCGGTGAAGTTCGACGAGCTGCGCGTGCTGCTGCACGACTGGGTGCTGTGCCGCCCGGCGAGCCCTTCGCTGACCGCCAGCTCGTCCTGAGCCTGCTGGCGCCGCGCGCCTGCTTTCCTGCGGGCGCCTTGCATTCTGACGCCCGTTCGGCCGCAGTTTTGGCCGGAACGTCGCTTTAGCCATGGTCTGAATCCTGATTCACTGATGCCATGTGAATCGGGATTCAGACCATGGCCTACCGTCCCAGCGAAGCGCGGCTCGACCGCGATCAGGCGTTGCGTCAACGCATCCTCGTCTGTGCCCTGCAGCGGGTGGTCGATGGCGGCTTCGCTGCGTTGACCATGCAGGCGCTGGCCGAGGACGTCGGCATCGCCACCGGCAGCCTGTACCGGCATTTTCGCAGCAAGGGCGAACTGGCCGCCGAGGTGTTCGCCGACGCCAGCCAGCGCGAGGTCGATGCCCTGGCCGCCACCCTGCGCGCGCCGGGCAGCGCGCCGCAGCGCCTGCGCGCCGGCCTCGAACAGTTCGCCGCGCGCGCCTGGCACAGCCGCCGCCTGGCCTTCGCCCTGATCGCCGAGCCGGTCGACCCCGAGGTGGACGAGCAGCGCCTGCTGTACCGCGAGGCCTACGCCGAACTCTTTACCGATCTGCTCGAGGAGGGCGTGCGCCGCGGCGAATTTCGCCTCGAGCAGGTCGGCCTGGTCGCCGCCTGCCTGGTCGGCGCCATCGCCGAGGCCCTGGTCGGTCCGCTCTCTCCCCCGGCCCGCGCTGCCCGTGCGGCGGGCCACCCCGCCCTGGAGCTGGCCGACGTCAGCGCCAGCCTGGTCACCTTCTGCCTGCGCGCCGTCGGCGCCGAGGAACTGCCGCGATGAAACCCAGCCTGCATGCCGAAACCCACGAGGTGTTCAACCAGGTGCCGAGCCTGGACGGCGCCAACCTCTATCGCCTCGACCTGCCGCTGCAGGAGTGGACCCGGCGCTTCGCTGGCGGCTGGGCCGAGGACAAGCTGCACGCCTACGGCGCGCTGGCTGGCGGGGCGCTGATGCAGGCCGGTTTCCTCGCCAACGAGAACAAGCCGGTGTTCAAGAGCCATGACCGCTACGGCAACCGCATCGACCTGGTGGAATTTCATCCGGCCTACCACGAGCTGATGCGCACCGCGGTCGAGCACGGCCTGCCGTCGCTGCCCTGGACGGACCCGCGCGCCGGCGCCCATGTCGCCCGCGCCGGGCTGACCTACCTGCACAGCCAGGCCGAGGCCGCCAGCGGCTGCCCGTTGACCATGACCTTCGCCGCCGTGCCGGCCATCCGCCTGCAGCCGAACGTGGCCGAGCAGTGGTTGCCGAAGATCCTCTCCAGCCAGTACGACCCGCGCAACCTGCCGATGGAGCAGAAGAGCGGTGTCACCATCGGCATGGCCATGACCGAGAAACAGGGCGGCACCGACGTGCGCGCCAACACCACCCGCGCCTATCCGGTCGGCATCGGCGGGCCGGGGCAGGCCTACGAGCTGGTCGGGCACAAGTGGTTCTGCTCGGCGCCGATGTGCGACGCCTTCCTCACCCTGGCGCAGACCGACAAGGGCCTGTCCTGCTTCCTGCTGCCGCGCCATCGTCCGGATGGCACGCGCAACCAGTTCTACATCCAGCGCCTGAAGAACAAGCTGGGCAACTGGGCCAACGCCTCCAGCGAGGTGGAATACCGCGGCGCCTTCGCCTGGATGCTCGGCGACGAGGGGCGTGGCGTGCCGACCATCATCGAGATGGTGGCGATGACCCGTTTCGACTGCATGGTCGGCTCCAGCAGCCTGATGCGCCAGGCGCTGACCCAGGCCGCGCACCACTGCGCGCACCGCCAGGTCGGCGGCAAGCTGCTGGCCGAGCAGCCGCTGATGCAGAACGTGCTGGCCGACCTGGCGCTGGAGAGCGAGGCGGCGCTGGCGTTGTCCATGCGCATGGGCCGCGCGCTCGATCACCTGCATGACGCGCAGGAAGACAAGTTCGCCCGCCTGGTCACCGCCGTGGGCAAGTACTGGATCTGCAAACGCGCGCCGGAAATGATCTACGAGGCCAGCGAGTGCATGGGCGGCGCCGGTTACGTCGAGGAAACCATCCTGCCGCGCCTGTACCGCGAAGCGCCGGTCAACTCGATCTGGGAGGGCTCGGGCAACGTGCAGTGCCTGGACGTGCTGCGTGCCCTGTCCAAGGAACCCGGCGTGCTCGACGCGCTGTTCGCCGAGCTGGGCGACGGTCACGGCGATACCCGTCTGAAGGCGCATATCCAGCGCTTGAAGGCCGACTTTGCGGATACTGCCGATATCCAGTACCGCGCCCGCCAACTGACCGAGGACGTGGCCGTGGCGCTGCAGGCCAAGCTGCTGCTGGAAGCCGGCAACGCCACGGTGTCCGACGCCTTTATCGCCAGCCGCCTGGAAGGCCGCGGCCGGGTCTACGGCACCCTGCCACGCGGCATCGATGTCGAAGCACTGCTGGCGCGCAGCATGCCGCAGCTGGGCTGAAGGAAGGGGGGAACGCGCCGGCCATCCAGCCGGCGCATCAGAGGCAGGGGGGGTTAGTCGTCGCTCTCCAACACTTCTCGGCCATTGAGTGGCTGGATCGGCCGCGCGTTCATCGAGTACAGGTGGCGGAACTGTGCCAGTTGCGCCTGGGACAGCTCGACCGGCTGCTTCAGTACGCGCCATTGCACGTTCTCGCTGCACGGCGGGGTGGTCAGCGAGCCGGCGAAGGCATAGTAGCCCTGCTGCTGCGGCAGTAGGGTTTGCGGGGCGAAGCTGTCGGCCAGCTCGACCTTCTCGCCCGCCCTGGTCGGCATGGCATCGAACACCTGACCCAGAGCCTGATTCTGCTCGCCTTCCCTGAACAGCACTGCCACCACCGCCAGGCGGCCATCGGCGGCTTGGTGGACGAAGTGCGCGACCATCGGGAATGCCCGCCCGGCGATGTGCTCCTCGCTTGGCGTGTGGAAATGGAACTGCACCAGGCGGTAGGGCTCGCCGTCGATCTCGACGCCGCCGGCATTGGCCAGGTTCACCTGGACGGTGTGGCCGTTGTTCACTACCTCCGCTGGGCTGGCCTGGTAGTCGAACATGATGCGCGGCAGGGAGGCTCGCGTGGCATCGCGGATGTCGATCGGCGATTGGGCATGGCCAATCGCGCAGGTTTCGTAGCCTGGGGCCAGCTGGGACCAGTGTGCGGGGCCCTCCTTGCCCTGGTAGTTCCAGTGCGGTTGCTGCTCGGCAGCCATGGCGCCGGTTGCGAACAGGGCTGTCAACGCGACGATCAGGGGTTTCTTCATATGCGCTCTCGTTACCGGATGATGGATCTGCGGGCTCGCGTGATCTGCAGTCGGCGCGGGTGCAGGAACACTACGATTGCCTTGTAATAAATGGTTACACATACCCGCGCGCAACGTGACGGTTGCCGCACTGGCGGGGAAGCGAGCGCCTCCAGCACCGCATCTGCTCAGCCAGTGAGGCGCTCCTGCCGCGGATGCCCCTCAGCCGTCGCGACGCGAGCGACAGATCAGTGACAGGCCCGGCTCCGGCGGGTTCCGAATTTCGCCGAGGAGCCTGGTGCGGGCGCGGTTGAGAGCGGGCGCTGTCTTTTGTGCGTGCGGCCGGGTAAGGTGGCCGCCGATGGTTCCGGCCCCAGGGTCGGATGAAAAGGGAACAGGGTGCGGCGCCGCGTCGCCAATGCCCTGGCTGCCCCCGCAACTGTAAGCGGCGAACGACGCCCATATGCCACTGGCCCACAGGCCGGGAAGGCGGGCGAAGTGTCGAGCCGCGAGCCAGGAGACCTGCCATCGCCGTCGGGCGCTTGCGCCCATCCCCTCCATCCGGATCGTCGCGCGGTGGGCGCGACCAAGGAACCCTTATGCATATCGAACCCGGCGTCGTCGAAGGCGCCAAGATCCTGCTCAGCTACGCCACTGCCGTCACCGGCCTCGGCCTGACCGCCAAACTGGCCCGCGATGCCATCCGCGACAACGGCGGGGTGGTCGCCCTGGCGCTACGCAGCCTGTTGACCACCGCCCTGGTGTTCTGCTTCTTCGAGGTCCTGCCGCGTCATCCGGTGGGCGTCTCGGAGGTCCACCTGATCCTCGGCTCGACCCTGCTGCTGCTGTTCGGCGCCGGCGCCGCGGCCATCGGTCTGGCCGCCGGCCTGCTGTTGCAAGGGCTGCTGTTCGCCCAGTTCGACCTGCCGCAGTACGGCATGAACGTCACCACCCTGCTGCTGCCGCTGTGGGGCATCCAGCTGCTGGCCAAGCGCATCGTCGCGCCGGGCACCGCCTACGTGGATCTCTCCTACAAGCAGGCGCTGGCGCTGTCGACCGCCTACCAGGGCGGCATCGTCGCCTGGGTGGCGTTCTGGGCCTTCTACGGTCAGGGCTTCGCCGGCGACAACCTGGCGGCGGTGGGCAGCTTCGGCCTGGCCTACATGAGCGTGATCCTGATCGAGCCGCTGATCGATCTGGGCGTGCTGGCCGCGGCCAAGGCGCTGGCGCGTTTCAGCCAGGGCCCGCTGTTCAACGTGCGCCTGCATCAGGCCGCCTGACCCGCAACGCTACTGGCGGCGCTGCCAGATCATCTTGCCGGTATTGCTCTCGGTGACCAGGTACGGGTCGCTGAAGCGATAGTAAGCGGCGGGCTGGTAGTCGGCGGCGCCGTCCAGGCGCACCAGCAGCACGCCGTTGTCGCTGCGCCAGCGGCCGCGGTACTGCAGTTCGCCCGGGCTGTTGAAACTCCAGTCGCTGCCGCCGCCGGCCGCCAGGCTCCATTGTGCGACGCTGCCGTCGGCGCCCAGCTGCAGGGTCAACAGGGTGGCGAAGGCGGCGAAGCTGGCGCCGCCGCTGTTGATCTGCTGCTCGTGGATCCAGGTGCCGATCAGCGCCGGGTCCAGGCGTTGCGCCGCGACTGGCGCGCCGGCCGGCGCGCCACGCTGGAACAGCGCCTGGCGCTCCAGCACCTGGCCGTTGCGCGGGTCGCGCGCGGCGATGCTGACGTTGAGCATGGCGTTGGCGTAGGTGGCGTTCATATTGGCGATTACCAGCCCGGACTGCGGGTCGCTGATTTCGGCGCGCAGCAGCTGGCCGTCGTAATGACCCTTGAGGTTCAGGCGCAGACGCTGGTTTTCCACATACTGCCCTTCCACCGTCTGACCCTGGCTGTTCAGGATCAGTTCGGCCGGCTGGCCGTCGAGGTTGGCGTGGTAGTGGCCATCCAGCTCGTCGGCGAGCAGGACGGGAGCGAGCAGGGGCAGCAGGAGCAGGCTGAGCAGGCGTGGCATGGGGCGACCCTCGGGCAGGCGCTATGCGGCTAAGCCTAGTCGCTTGACCGCGGGGCCGCCCCAGGCTTGCAGACTGTCCCGGTCGCCTACTCTGGAGCACCGCCATGAACCGTCGCCAAGCCTTCCACCACGAACTGCAACTGGCCCGCCGTCTGCGCCGCCTGGGCGATGCCGCGGGCGAGCTGCGCCATCTGGAGCGTGCCCATATCCTCGGCCAGCGGAGTTTTCTCCAGCACGGCCTGAGCCACTGGCTGATGCTGCTGTGGGCCTGGCGCCGGCGCGACTGGGCCGAGCTGGTCGCGCAGCTGCTGCGTCTGCCGGGCAGCCTGGGGTCGCTGCTGGGCCTCTACCCGCTGGGCAATCCCGGTACGCGCCGGGTCGGGCCGCTGACGCCGCAGCCCTTGCCGGAGGATCTTGCTCGCCTGCTGCGCTGAGCGCTATGCCTGGCGCCGCCGGAACAGGCAAGATAGGGGCATTCGATCAACCAGGAAGGTGCGCCGTGAAACCCTGTGCCGATGAATTCGTCGTTGCCTTTACCCCGGAAGAGGCGGTCGACCGCCTCGCCGCCCTCCACCAGCAGGCCACCGGTGCCCTCAGTCGGGCGCTGAAACGCTACCTCAAGGAGCGCATCAAGCCCGACGCCGGCGAGCATTGTCTGTTCCGCTATCCCGAGCTGCGCCTGACCTACCTGTGCCAGGGCGAGGTGCCGACCACCGTGCGCGCCTACGCCAAGGTGCAGGTGCCGGGTACCTACAGCGTCACCGTGACCCAGCCGGCGGCCTTTCGCAAATACCTGCTGGAGCAGCTGCGGCCGCTGATGCACGACTTCACCCTGCGCGTGGAAGTCGGCATGAGCCAGCAGAACATTCCCTATCCCTACGTGGTGGAGCAGGGCGACGAGCTGGCCGGCAGCGGGGTGACCGCCGCCGAGCTGGCGCGGGTGTTCCCCAGCACCGACCTGTCCGCCGCCACCGACGGCACCGCCGACGGCCTGTACGACTGGGAGAACACCGACCCGCTGCCGCTGGCGCTGTTCGACGCAGCCCGGGTGGATTTCTCCCTGCGCCGCCTGGTGCACTACACCGGCAGCGACTGGCGCCACGTGCAGCCGTGGATTCTGCTGACCAACTACCACCGCTATGTCGACCAGTTCATCCGCCATGGTCTGGACATGCTGGTAGGCGACTCGCGTTTCACCCGCCTAGTGCTGCCGGGCAACGTGGTGGTCGAGCGCGGCATGGCTGAAGGCGAGATGCAGGCGATCATCGAGAACGTCATCTGGCACCGCTACCAGATGCCGGCCTATCACCTGCAGGCCGATGACGGCCACGGCATCACCCTGGTCAATATCGGCGTCGGCCCGTCCAACGCCAAGAACATCACCGACCACCTGGCCGTGCTGCGTCCGCACTGCTGGCTGATGATCGGCCACTGCGGCGGCCTGCGTCAGTCGCAGACCATCGGCGACTACGTGCTGGCCCACGCCTATATGCGCCGCGACGGCATCCTCGACCGCGTGCTGCCGCCGCATATCCCGCTGCCGGCGCTGGCCGAGGTGCAGCAGGCGCTGCAGGAGGCGGCCAAGCTGGTCACCGGCGAGCAGGGCGACGAGCTGAAGAAACGCCTGCGCACCGGCACAGTGCTGACCTACGACGACCGCAACTGGGAGCTGCGCTGGGCCCAGGAGCGGCCACTGATCAACCTGTCCAGAGCCGTCGCCGTGGATATGGAAAGCGGCACCATCGCGGCGCAGGGTTACCGCCTGCGGGTGCCCTACGGCACGCTGCTGTGCGTGTCGGACAAGCCGCTGCACAGCGAGATCAAGCTGCCCGGCGCGGCCGGCGCCTTCTACGAGCGCGCCGTGACCCAGCACCTGCGCATCGGCATCGCCGCGCTTGAGCTGATGCGCAGCCAGCTCGACTCGCTGCACTCGCGCAAGCTGCGCAGCTTCGACGAGCCGCCGTTTCGCTGATCAGGCGGCTGCGACCTCGTCGCGCAGCAGTTCGGCCAGCGCCAGGCGGTCGATATTGGCACCGCTGAGTACCACCGCCACGCGCTGGCCGGCGTTGCATTCGCGCTCCTGCATCAAGGCGGCCAGGGCGGCGGCACCGGCGCCTTCGGCGAGGTTGTGGGTGTCCTCGTGGTAGACGCGGATCGCGGCGCGGATGGCCTCGTCGTCGACCCGCACGATGCGCGCGGCGCCGGCGCGGATCATGTCCAGCGCCAACTGCTGCGGCTGGCGGCAGGCCATGCCGTCGGCCAGGGTGTCGGCGCGCTCGGTCTGCACCAGGCGGCCCTGCTCGAAACTCTGCGCGTAGGCGTCGGCGCCGCTGGCGACCACGCCGATTATCTCGGTGTCGAGGCCGAGCAGGTCGCGGGTGCGGATCATGCCGCAGATGCCCGAGCCGAGGCCGATGGGCACATAGACCCGGCGCAGGTTCGGCAGCGCTTCCAGCAGCTCCAGCGCGTAGGTAGCCACGCCGCGCACCAGATCCTCGTGCAGTGACGGTACCCAGTGCAGGCCGTCGCGTGCGGCCAGGCGCGCGGCTTCGGCGCGCGCCTCGTCGAAGTCGCGGCCATGTTCGATCACCTCGGCGCCGAGGGCGCGCATCGCCGCGTTCTTCTCGCGCGCGTTGCCGTGCGGCACCAGAATGCGGATCGCCAGGCCGGCCTGGCGCGCAGCCAGCGCCAGGCTCTGGCCGTGGTTGCCGCGGGTGGCGGTGACCAGCCCACGCACCTGCGGCTCGCGGCGCAGCAGGGCGTCGATATAGACCAGCCCGCCGCGCACCTTGAAGGCCGCGGTGGGCGCGTGGTTCTCGTGCTTGACCCAGACCTCGCAGCCCAGGCGCTGGGCCAGCAGCGGCCAGGCCAGTTGCGGTGTCGGCGCCATATGACGGTGAACCAGTTGCGCGCTCTGGCGCAGTTGGGCGAGGTCGAACATGACGGGCACTCCGAGTGGCGTTGACCCGGATGCTAGTGCGGCGCATTGTATGGGTAAATCTTTATATTGCATGGCAAGCAATGTGGCTTCCTGACCTCAGCGACAGCGCCTTACCCACCTACCTGGCCCTGGTCGAGGCCATCGCCACGGCCATCGGCCGCGGCGAGCTCAAGCCTGGCGAGCGCCTGCCGCCGCAGCGCCGCCTGGCCTGGACGCTGGGCATCAACCCGAGCACGGTGATGCTCGCCTACCGCGAGGCGGCGCGCCGGCACCTGGTCTCCGGCGAGGTTGGCCGCGGTACTTACGTACTGGCCGGCAGTCGCGAGGCGAGTCTGTTCCGCCTCAAGCAGCCGGCCGCGCAGGGCGTGCTGATCGACCTGTCGACCAACGTGCCGGTGCACGATCCGGACAACCGCGACCTGTCCGTCAGCCTTGCCGCGCTGGCTGCACGTGGCGAGCTGGACGCGCTGCAGGCCTACCCCTCGGCGGCGTTGGTCGAGCGCGCGCACCTGGCCGGCGCCACCTGGTTGCGCCGCCGTGGCCTGGAACTGGCGCCGAACGGCCTGCTGCTCTGCGCGGGTGCCCAGCAGGGCGTCTCAGCCGCCTTGTTGGCGCTGTGCGAGGCGGGTGAAGCGATCCTGGTGGAGCGCCACACCGCGCCGGGGATCAAGGCCGCCGCGCGCCAGTTGCGCCTGCCGCTGCACGGGGTGGCGATGGACGAGCGCGGCATCCTGCCCGACGACTTCGACCGCCAGGCCCGCGCCACCGGCGCTCGCGTGGCGGTGCTCACCCCCTGCCTGCAGAACCCCACCGGCGCCAGCCTGGACGCCGAGCGCCGCGCCGCCATCGCCGAGGTGGCGCGGCGTCGCGGCCTGTGGATCATCGAGGACGACGTCTACGGCGTGCTCGGCAGCGAGGCGCCGCTGGCGGTGCAGCTTGCCGAGCGCTGCCTGCTGATCAGCAGCCTGTCCAAGAGCGTCGCGCCGGGTCTGCGCCTGGGCTTTATCGCGGGGGCGCCGGAGCAGCTCGAGCGCATCGACCGCGAGGCCCAGGCCACGCGCTGGGCGGTGGCGCCGCTGAGCCTGGCGCTGGCCTGCGAGTGGATCGAAAGCGGCGTCGCCGAACGGCGCCTGGCCTGGCAGGTCGAGGAGCTGCTGCAGCGCTGGCGCCTGGCCGCGCGCGTGCTCGGGCCGCGCATGCCGCAGGGCAGGGCGGTGGCGCCGCACCTGTGGCTGGATGGCGCGCCGCCTGCCGGCCTGGCCGAGGCCTGTCGGCAGCATGGCGTGGAGGTGGTGCCGGCCGAGGTGTTCGCGGTCGAGGCCAACCCGGGACACGCGGTGCGCGTCAGCCTCGCCGCCGCGGCCAGCCGCGCCGAGCTCAAGCGCGCCCTGGAGGGCATCGTGGCGGCCTGGCCGCTCGCCTGAGCCTCAGCGGCTGGCGTCCAGCACCACGCGGTAGCGTGCCTTGCCGCTGCGCAGGTGGTCGATGGCCGCGTTCACCTGGCTCATGGGGAAGTGCTCGACCTGCGGCAGGATCTGGTGGCGGGCGCAGAATTCGAGCATGGTCGCCATGCTCGCTGGCGAGCCTACCGGCGAGCCGGACAGGCTCTTCTGTTGCGGGATCAGGTTGAACACGTGCACCGGGATGGCGCTGGGCACTATGCCGACGAAGTGCAGGCGGCCCTTGCCGCGCAGGGTGCCGAGCAGGGCAACCCAGTCGAGGTCGGCGCTGGCGGTGACCAGGAGGAAATCCAGGCTGCCGGCAATCGCCTTCATCGCCGCGCTGTCGGTGGAGGCCACCACCCTGTGCGCGCCCAGGCGCTTGGCTTCGTCCTGCTTGCTCAGCGAGGAGGTGAAGGCGGTCACCTCGCAACCCCAGGCATTGAGAAAACGCAGCGCCAGGTGGCCGAGGCCGCCGATGCCGACCACGCCGACGCGGTCGGTGGGTTTGACGTCGAACTCCAGCAGCGGGCTGAACACCGTGGAGCCGGCGCAGAACAGCGGGCCGACCAGCGCCGGGTCGAGGCCTTCGGGCAGCGGCACGGCCCAGGCCCAGTGCGAGCGCAGGCGGTCGGCGAAACCGCCGTGGCTGCCGACTATGGTCGGTTTCACCGAGCGGCACAGCTGGTGCGAGCCTTCCATGCACGAGCCGCAGTGCATGCAGCTGCCCTTGTACCAGCCGATGCCGATCCGCTGGCCCAGCGCGAGGCCGCGCGCCTGTTCGCCGAGGCGGACGATGGTGCCGACCACTTCATGGCCGGGGATAAAGGGATAGCGCGCATTGCCCCATTCGTTGTCGATCATCGACTGGTCGGAGTGGCAGATGCCGCAGTATTCCACCGCCACTTCCACCTCCTCGGCGCCCAGCGGGCCGGGGTCGTAGCTGTGGCGCTCGAGCGGGGCGCCCGGGGCGGTGGCGGCCCAGCCGCTGAAGGTGGCGAGTTCGGCGCTGCTGCTCATGACTGACTCCTGTAGCGAGGGGACGGAATCAGCAGCTTAGTCGCCGCGCTACGGCGGGGAAGCACCATCAGCGCCGCTTATCGTGAGTTACACTGCGCGCCCCAGTTCCACCGAAGCCCGCCGCATGTCCCGCCCTCGTCCTCCCGCCAGTCGCCGTCCCGCCGCCCCGCGCCGGGTGGCCAAGGCGCCGCCCGCGCAGCCTCGGCTGATCCTGCTGAACAAGCCGTTCGATGTGCTGACCCAGTTCAACGACGAGCAGGGCCGCGCCACGCTCAAGGATTTCGTTGAGGTGCCCGGCGTCTACCCGGCCGGGCGCCTGGACCGCGACAGCGAGGGCCTGCTGCTGCTGACCAACGACGGCCGCCTGCAGGCGCGCATTGCCGATCCGAAACACAAGCTGGCGAAGACCTACTGGGTGCAGGTGGAGGGCGAGCCGAACGAGGCGCAGCTGCAGCAGTTGCGCGACGGCGTGACGCTTAACGACGGCCCGACCCTGCCGGCCCAGGCGCGCCTGTTGGACGAGCCGCAGCTGTGGGACAGAAATCCGCCGGTGCGCTTTCGCAAGAGCGTGCCGACCGCCTGGCTGGAACTGGTGATCCGCGAGGGCCGCAACCGCCAGGTACGGCGCATGACCGCCGCGGTCGGCCTGCCCACCCTGCGCCTGGTGCGCGTGGCCATCGGCCCCTGGTGCCTGGATGGCCTGCAGCCGGGGCAATGGCGCGAGGTGCCGGCGCGGCTTTCGTAGGCTGGATATGGCGAAGCCCTGTCCACCTCTGCCCATCCCATGGCGGACAAGCCTCCGGCATGTCCGCCATACACGCTGGCCCTCAGTAGCCCGCCTTGATCACCGCGATGCCCTTGTTCAGCACCTCGCGCCAGGCCTGGCGAATATCCGCATCGCACGCCTTGTCGTGCGCGCTGATGCTCAGCAGCAGCGCGTCGAGCCACAGGTCGTAGAGTTCGGGGCGGATGTCCAGGCGCTGGCGCGAGTGCGATTCGCCGAGGGCGCGCAGCTTGGTATCGGGCAGGCCGCGGGCGTGCATTACCAGGTTGAGGATGCCCTGGCGCAGCAGCTGCTTCTGCCCGCTCATGTCGGTGTTGGCGAATTTCTCGCGGATCAGCGGTGAGCTGGCGAGGAAATGGCGGTAGAAATCGTCGAAGAAAGCGGGGCTGGCGCAGCAGCGTCCATAGCTCTGCATCACCAGGTTGGCGGCGCTCATGTGAACTCCTTGTCAGTGGCGGCGCGCTTGCGCCTGGCTCGTCCGTGCCGTGGTCGGCCTCAGCCGTGAATGCCGCGGGCGGTCTCGATGATGTAGGTGATGATCGGCTTGGCGAGGAAGGCGAACAGGCACAGGCCCAGGCCGAGGAACAGGATGGCGGTACCCAGGCGGCCGGCCTTGGACTTCTTCGCCAGGTCCCAGATGATGAAGAACATGAACAGCATCAGCCCGCCGACCAGCACGTACATCATCAGGGCTTCGAATTGTTCGGTTTCCATGGGGCCTCGTGGTTCGGACGGCAAACGCGGGGCGCAGATTATACGCGCCCCGATTCGCCCTGCGGCATTTCCGCGCTGGGCCTGCGACCTTCAGTCGCGCAGGTGCTGCAGCGGCAGCTGGGTGCTGGAGAGGATCTGCTGCAGGACGAAGCTGGAGCGCACGCTGGAGACGCCGTCGATGCGGGTCAGGGTGCCGAGCAGCAGCTTCTGGTAGTGATCCATGTCCGGCACTACCACCTTGAGCTGGTAGTCGGCGTCCATCCCGGTGACCAGGCAGCATTCGAGCACCTCCGGGCACTTGCGGATCTGCTCCTGGAAATGCTCGAAACGCTCCGGGGTGTGGCGATCCATGCCGATCAGCACGTAGGCGGTCAGGCTCAGGCCGAGCTTCTTGCGATCGAGCAGGGCGACCTGGCCGAGGATGTAGCCGTCGTCCTCCAGCTGCTTGACCCGCCGCGAGCAGGGCGAGGGCGACAGGCCGATGCGTTCGGCCAGCTCCTGGTTGGACAGGCCGGCGTCGCGCTGCAATTCGGCGAGAATGTTGAGGTCGTAGCGGTCGAGTTTGTCCACTTTTGGCTCGCTATCTGATTAGATTGCTTTTAATCATGCACGCTTAGTTAAAAATTGCGCAAGTTACGGCTTTGTGAGCAATGTTCGCAATCTTTCTTCGGCGCTGCGGGCGTAAGCTTTCTCTCAGTTTCACGGCCCGGACGACAAGTCCCACCGGCCTCGCCCAACCAGGCGAGCCGGCGCCGGCGATCCCACCGGATCGCACCGGCACCCGGGTCCGCACTGCCCAACCAGGCGGGCGACGAAAGCGGCGACAACACCGCCAGCACCGGACAGATTCCCCGAGGGGGCCGCAAGGCCCCTTTTTTATTGGTCGCGTAGACGGCGAGTCGGGTTCGTAGGGTACGCCGCGCACCAGCCGCTCATCGGCTCTGGCCGCGAGCGGCAGCCTCAGCGCTCGACCACTTCCGGCGGATCGGCGTGCACCAGCACCTCGGCGCGCGGGAATTCGCTGCGGATCGCCGCCTCCACCGCCACGCAGTGGGCGTGGGCTTGGGACAGGCTGATCTCGCCGGGCAGTTCCAGGTGCAGCTGGACGAACCAGCGGGTGCCGGAGATGCGCGTGCGCAGGTCGTGCGCGCCGAGCACGCCGGGCACGGCGCAGGTCAGCTGGTGCATGCGTGCGCTGATCTCCGGCGGCAGTTCCTGGTCCATCAGCACCGCCACCGCCTCGCGGACGATGCTGACGGCGCTCCAGAAGATGTAGCAGGCGATGCCGACGGCGAACAGCGCATCGCCCTGCTGCCAGCCGAGACTGGCCAGCAGCAGGGCCAGCAGGATGCTGCCGTTGAGCAGGATGTCCGAGCGGTAGTGCAGCGAGTCGGCGTGGATCGCGGTGGAGCCGGTCTCGCGCACCACGTGGCGCTGGAACAGCAGCAGGGCGACGGTCAGCGCCAGCGACAGCAGCATCACCGCGATGCCCAGGCCCTCGGCCGCCAGCGGCTGCGGCGCGAGCAGGCGCTGTACGCCCTGAATCCCCACCAGCACGGCGCTGATGCCGATGAACAGCGACTGGCCGAGGCCGGCCAGGGCTTCGGCCTTGCCGTGGCCGTAGCGGTGATCCTCATCGGCCGGCTGCAGGGCGAAGTGCACCGCCACCAGGTTGATCAGCGAGGCGGCGCTATCGAGCAGCGAGTCGGTGAGGCCGGCCAGCAGGCTGACCGAACCGCTCAGCCACCAGGCGATCGCCTTGGCCAGCACCAGACTCAGCGCCACCGCCAGCGCCGCGGCGGTGGCCAGGCGCATCAGCCGGGCATGCTGGCGCTGGATCTGCATGAGTGGCTCAGGCCGCCGGGCGCAGGCCGAAGGCGGCCAGTTGCTGGGCGCTGCCGCTGTGGTGGATCAGGCGCGGGTCGTCCAGCGGCAGCTGGTGACCGGTGCTGCGCTCGATCAGCGCCTTGAGGCCGGCCTGGTCGAGCTTGCCCTCGGCATCCACCAGTTGCTTGAGCTGCTGCGGGTCGAGCTGGGCGGTCTGGCCGCCGGGCAGGTAGATGGCGCCGGTGGCGAAGTCGATGGCGAAGGCGATCAGCCCGGGAATGACGAAGAACAGGATGCCGATGGCATCCATGGCGGCGACCGCCGGGTCGATCTTGCCTTCGATCTGGCCGCGGCGGTCCGGGTAGAACAGGGTGCCGCAGGCGGTCAGCTGGGTGAACAGGGCGACGGCGAGAACGCCGGCGATAACGCGGGATTGCGTGCGCATCGAGCACCTCCAGGGAGAAAAGTGGCGCAACTATAGCAAGGCGGTGATTGCAAAACTGCTGTCCGATCTCTCTGACCCGCGAGCCTGTTGGCAGTTCGCCGCTATAATCGCCGGCCTGCCGTGGAGAGCCCATGAACGCCCTGCCCATCGATGCCCTGCTGCCGGCCCTGCGCGAGGCCCTGGCCGCCCGTGACGAAGCCGTACTGGAAGCGCCGCCCGGCGCCGGCAAGACCACCCGCGTGCCGCTGGCGCTGCTGGACCAGGCCTGGCTGGCGGGCCAGTCGATCCTCATGCTCGAACCGCGGCGCCTGGCCGCCCGCGCCGCCGCCGAGCGCCTGGCCAGCGAACTGGGCGAGCGGGTCGGCGAGACCGTCGGCTACCGCATCCGCCTGGACAGCAGGATCGGGCCGAACACCCGTATCGAGGTGGTCACCGAGGGCATCCTCGCCCGCCGCCTGCAGGACGATCCGGCGCTGGACGGCGTTGGCCTGGTGATCTTCGACGAGTTCCACGAGCGCAGCCTGGACGCCGACCTGGCCCTGGCGCTGTGCCTCAATGGCCGCGCCATGTTTCGCGGCGCGGACAGCGGCGCGCCGCCGCTCAAGCTGCTGCTGATGTCCGCCACCCTGGAAGGGCAGCGCCTGGCGGCGTTGCTCGGCGAGGCGCCGGTGCTGCGCAGCGAGGGCCGCATGTTCCCGGTGGACATCCGCTGGGGGGCGCCATCGCCGCCGGGCGAGTGGATCGAGCCGCGGGTGGTGCAAACCGTGCTGCAGGCGCTGGCCGACGAGCCGGGCAGCCTGCTGGTGTTCCTCCCCGGCCAGGCCGAGATCCGCCGCGTTGCCGAGCAGTTGGGCGAGGCCCTGGCCGGGCAGGGCGACATCCGGCTCTGCCCGCTGCACGGCGAGCTGGATCTGTCCGCCCAGCGCGCCGCCATCGAGCCGGCGCCGCCCGGCGCGCGCAAGGTGGTGCTGGCCACCAACATCGCCGAGACCAGCCTGACCATCGACGGCGTGCGCGTGGTGGTCGACGCCGGCCTGGCGCGGGTGCCGCGTTTCGATCCGGCCAGCGGCATGACCCGCCTCGATACCCAGCGCATCTCGCGCGCCTCGGCCACTCAGCGCGCCGGGCGGGCCGGGCGCCTGCAGCCGGGCGCCTGCTACCGGCTGTGGTCGGAGCACCAGCACGAACAGCTCAGCGCCTATTCCGCGGCGGAGATTCTTCAGGCGGATCTGGCCGGGCTGGCCCTGCAGCTGCTGCGTTGGGGCGTGACGCCGCAGGAGCTGAGCTGGCTCGACGCACCGCCGCCGGCCGCCTACGCCCAGGCGCTGGAGCTGCTCGGCCGCCTCGGCGCGCTGGATGCGCGCGGCGCGCTCAACGCCCACGGCCAGGCCATGGCCGAGCTGCCGGCGCATCCGCGTCTCGCCCACCTGTTGCTGCGCGGCCAGGCGCTGGGCCTCGGCGCGCTGGCCTGCGACCTGGCGGCGCTGTTGTCCGAGCGCGATATCCTCCGCGGCGGCGGCGCCGATCTGCACAGTCGTCTGGCCCTGCTCAGTGGCGACAGCCGTGCCGGGCGCTCGGCCCTGGGCGGCGTGCAGCGCGCCCGGCAACTGGCGCGGCAGTTCCAGGGCCTGCTCAAGGGCCGGCCAGTGACCCAGGCGGTCAGCGAGCCCGAACACCCGCGCTGGCTCGGCTGCCTGCTGGCCTTCGCCTACCCCGATCGCATCGCCCAGCAGCGCCGCGCTGGTGGCGCCGACTATCGCCTGGCCAACGGCCGCGCCGCGCAGTTCGCCGAGGCGGACGCGCTGATGAAGCACGAATGGCTGGTGGTAGCCGATCTAGGCAGTCGCCAGGGCCAGCGCGAGGAGCGCATCTATCTCGCCGCCGACCTCGACCCGGCGTTGTTCGAGTGCGAGCTGGCCGAGCAGGTCGAGACGCTGGATGTGCTCGACTGGGACGAGCGCGAAGGCGTGCTGCGCGCCGAGCGTCAGCGCAAGGTCGGCGAGCTGGTGCTGCAGCGCCAGGCGCTGGCCGCGCTGGACGAGGAGGCGCGCTGCCGGGCGCTGGTCGGCCTGGTGCGGCGCAAGGGCCTGGAGCTGCTGCCCTGGACGCCGGAGCTGCGCCAATGGCAGGCGCGGGTGGCGCTGCTGCGCGAACTGGATATGCGGCAGCAGGGGCAGAGCGAATGGCCGGACCTGTCCGACGCCGCGCTGCTGGCCAGCCTCGAGCAGTGGCTGACGCCTTACTTGAGCAAGGTCAATCGTCTCAGCCACTTCGCCAGCCTCGACCTGCCTTCGATCCTGCCGACCCTGCTGCCCTGGCCGCTGCCGCAGCGTCTCGACGAGCTGGCGCCGCGGGCGCTGACGGTGCCGTCCGGCTCGCGCATCGCCATCGACTACAGGGAACAGCCGCCGGTGCTGGCCGTGCGCCTGCAGGAACTGTTCGGCCTGGCCGCCACCCCGCGCATCGCCGGCGGCCGCCTGGGGCTCAAGCTGCACCTGCTGTCGCCGGCGCGGCGGCCGGTGCAGGTGACCCAGGACCTGGCCAGCTTCTGGGCCAATACCTACCTGGAGGTGAAGAAGGATCTGAAGGGCAGGTATCCCAAGCATTACTGGCCGGACGACCCGCTGATCGCCGAACCCACCGCGCGGGCCAAGCCGCGCAAGTGAACCCGCGGCGGCCGGGGACTGTCCCAGCCGCTGTCTTCTGTCTGCGGAGTTGCCATGCTGACCCTCGATATCGGCCCATTGGCCCTGGCCACCGACCATCTGCTGTTGCTCGGCAGCCTGCTGCTGGCGACCCTGGCGGGTTGGTGGAGTGGCCGGCGCCAGGGCTGCAACCCGGAGCGGCAGCTGTTTCGCCTGTTGCTGCTGGGGCTGCTGGTGGCCCGGCTGGCCTTCGTGCTGGTCTACGCCGAGTTCTACCGTGCGGCGCCGTGGCGGGTGCTGGATATCCGCGACGGCGGCTTTCTCGCCTGGCCGGGGCTGCTCGCCGCGCTGACCCTGGGCGCCTGGTACCTTTGGCGCGACGCGCGTCTGCGTCGGCCGCTGGCGACGGCCATGGCGCTGGGCCTGGCCTGCTGGCTGGGCGGCAGCGCGGTGCTGCAGGCCCTGCAGCAGGGCACCCGGCTACCCGATCTGGCCCTGCAGGATTTGCAGGGGCGTGCGGTCAATCTGCAGGATTTCGCCGGCAAGCCGCTGGTGGTCAACCTCTGGGCTAGCTGGTGCCCGCCCTGTCGGCGCGAGATGCCGGTGCTGGCCGCCGCGCAGCGCGACGAGCCGGGGATGACCTTTCTGTTCGTCAATCAGGGCGAGTCCGCCGCGCAGGTTGCGGCCTTCCTGGGCAAGGAGGCGCCAGGGCTGGGCAACGTGCTGCTCGACGCCGGCAATCGCCTGGGCGAGCAGGTCGGCTCGCGCGCCTTGCCCAGCACGCTGTTCTACGCCGCTGATGGGCGTCAGCTGGGCAGCCATCTCGGCGAACTGTCCGCGGCCAGCCTGGCCCATGCGCTGACGCTGCTCCGAGACGGCGAGAGCCCCGAGCCGCGCTGACACGGCTCAAGGCAACTGCAGGTCTTCGCCGGCGGCGCGCAGTTCCTCGTAGGCGCGGTCGAGGGCATCGCGCAACGCCTCGGCGCCGGGGACATGGCGCGAGACGATCAGCTTCAGCGGCAGGCGCTGCAGCTGGACGAAGGGCAGCTCGCCCATGCCCAGGCGCCGGCGCGCCTGCTCCACCGGGGTCTGGTAGTCCAGCAGGTAGTCGCCGCGGCGGCGCTGCAGCATCTCCAGGGCGGCGGTGTGGCTGGCGGTGCGGTGTTCAACTATGCCCAGCGCCGGGTCGGCGAGCCACTGGTTGACCTCCTGCCAGTAGCTGTAGCCGCTGATCAGGATCACCCCGCTGTCCTTGAGATCGTCGGGCAGGCGCGGCAGCGGCGTGTCGCGGCGGAAATACAGGTTGAGGGTGATCTCGCCGAGGCGGTGGCGGGCCTCCAGGGTGTGCCCGGCCAGCTCCGCCTTGCCCGGGGCGCCGGGCCACAACTGCACGCTGCCGTCGCGCAGGCCGCTGTAAAGGCGCGCACCGGGGTAGGAGCGGAAATGCGCCTGGTAGCCGGCGTGGCGCAGCAGGCGTGCGCTGAGTTCGAGGATGGCGCCGCTGGGGCGGCCCTGGGCGTCGGTGTAGGAGTAGGGCGGGAATTCGTAATAGCCGACGCTGACCTGGCGCAGCGCGTCGATCTCGGCCGTGGCGGCAAGGCTCGGCAGCCACAGCAGGGCGGCGAGCAGAAGGCAGCAGCATCTTGGCATCTGGGAGTACGCGGCTCGGCGCCGTCTTGTCGTTATAAAAGTGTCACGCGACCAGCATGGCCAACCGCGGTGGCGCTTGTCCAGCCCCTGTCCTTCGCAGATTAGTCGAGGCTGGGCAGAAAGAAGCGGCCGATCAGCGGCAGATGATCGGAGATGTGCAGCGTGTCGTGCTGGCGCACCGTGCTGCTCAGCGGAGTCAGCCGCGGGCTGTGCAGCAGGTAGTCGAGGGTGCGGTCAGGGCCGTTGGCGGCCGGGTCGTTGGGGTAGTGGGTGTACCAGCGCGCCTGCTCGCCGCCAGCCGCCTGATCCAGGCTGGGGATCAGCGGGTAGCGCGCGGCCAGCTCCTGCAGGCGGTTGTCGCTGGCGTAGCGGCCGCGCTCAGCGTCCGACAACTGGCCGGGCGGCAGCAGGTCGAAGTCGCCGCCGAGCACCCAGGGCGTGCCCGCGGCCTGCAGCTGGCGCAGCAGGCCGTCGGTCATGCTCAGCTGGCGCGCCTGGGTGTCGTCGCCCTGGGCGAAGGCATCGAAATGGCCGTTGAGCGTCACCAGCTCGCCGCCGCCGCGGATCGGCAGATGGCTGACCAGCAGCGCGGGCTTGGGCTGCAACGGGCGCGTCAGCGGGTTGCCGGGCCGCTGCGGCAGTTGCAGGCGCTCGGCGCGGGCGATCCGGAAGCGGCTGAGGGTGGCCAGCTTCATGCCGACGCTGCCGAGGATGCGCGGGTGCGGGACGAAGCCGGCCTGCCAGTAGAAGGCCTGGCTGGCGCAGGGGTAGAGGTCGGCCAGGCGCGCTTGCAGCAGGGCCAGTTGATCCTGATGGTCGCTGGCCCGGGCGCCGTCGTGCAGCTCCTGCAGCAGGACGACATCCGGCTGCTCGTCGCGCAGCACCCGCACCACCTCGTCGAGGGTGCTGGCCAGATCCGCGGCGCTGGGCCGGTCGTCGGGGCCGTCGCCGCCGGGCAGGTCGTACCAGAACACATGACCCTTGCCGGCCAGGTACTGCAGGTTCCAGGTCATCACCTTGAGCGCCTGTCCCGGCTGCAGCTGCGCTACCTGGCTGCTGCAGGCCAGCGGCGCCGGCTCGCGCGGCGCCGGGCGCCAGCTCAGCGCATGGACCAGGGCAAGGGACAGGCCGAGCAGCGCCACCAGGGCGAGCAGCAGGCGAAACGGGCGGGGCAGGGACATGGCGACGCGGGCGGCTATGCTGGAAGGAGGCGAGGATACCCGACTGCGGCCCATCGGCCCAGGCGTGGCGCCGTCCTGCCGGGAGGGTGCGATGAACGAGCCGCTGATTGCCCAGCGCGGCCCCTATGCGGTCGAGGTTCAGGCCGGGCAGGATTACTTCTGGTGCCGTTGCGGGCGCAGTGCCAGCCAGCCGTTCTGCGACGGCAGCCACAAGGGCAGTGGACTGACGCCGCTGAAGTACCATGCCGAGCAGACCGACATCCTGTTTTTCTGTGGCTGCAAGCACACGGCCACGCCGCCCTGTTGCGATGGCAGCCATAACAGGTTGTAGTGTCGGCCAGGTTTGGCTCGTGGGGGGCAGTGCATGTATCGCAAGGTATTCGCCAACAAGGTGTTCGACCGCAAGGTGGTGCTGATCACCGGCGGTTGCGCCGGCATCGGCCGCGCCCTGGCCGTGCGCATGGCCCAGGCCGGCGCGCGCCTGGTGATTTTCGATCTGCAGCAGGCGGCGCTCGACAGCCTGGTGCAGCACCTGGCCGATCACCACAACGCCGAGGCCCTCGGCCTGCTCTGCGACGTCGCCGACGCCGCCGCGGTGCAGCGCGCGGTGGCCCTGGCCATCGAGCGTTTCGGCGGCATCGACGTGCTGGTCAACAACGCCGGCATCACCCACCGCAGCACCTTCGCCGACACCAGCCTGGAGGTGTTCCAGCGGGTCATGGCGGTCAACTACTTCGGCGCGCTGCATTGCACCCAGGCGGCGCTGCCCAGCCTGATCGCCCGCGGTGGGCAGATCATCGTGCTCAGTTCGCTGTCGGGCATCGCCCCGCTGCTCTACCGCAGCGCCTACAACGCCAGCAAGCACGCCCTGCACGGCCTGTTCGAGACCCTGCGCTACGAGCTCAAGGGTTCGGGGGTCAACGTCATGCTGGTGTGTCCCGGCTTCACCGCCACCGACCTGCGCAAGAACGCCCTGGTCGGCGACGGTTCGGTGGCCGCCCAGCCGCCGCTGGCGATGGGCAAGGTGGCCTCGCCGCAGGACGTCGCCGAGGCCATCTACCACGGCGCCCTGAGGCGCCGGCGCCTGCTGGTGCTGTCCAACGTCGACTGGCGCGCGCGGGTGCTGGCGCGCTTCTTCCCGCGACTGTTCGAGCGGGTGCTGCTGCCGCGGCTGTCCGGGCTCAAACCGCAGGGTTCGGGGCGGGGCTGATGCGTTTCTGCTGGCGCCGCTGTGCCGGGCCGAGAACGCGCCGCTGCGAGTGATGACCGACCTGTGGCCGCCGTTTCGCATGCAGGGCGCAAGCGGCGAGCTGCAGGGCCTGGATATCGACCTGCTGGCGGAGCTGTCGCGCCGCACCGCGCTGCGCTACCAGCCGGTGGCGGCGCGCCAGTAACGGGCGGCGCCCCGGCTAGTGGTTATGCGGCTCGCCGTAGAGCTGCTGAACCAGGTCCATGTCCCAGTAGGCGGCCTCGATCTTGTGCCCGTCGAGATCGCGCACGAAGCAGCCGTAATAGGGTTCGCCATACTCCGGGCGCGGCCCCGGCTGACCCTCGTCGCGGGCGCCGGCGGCCAGTGCGGCCTGGTGGAAGGCGTGCACCGCGGCCTTGTCCGGGGCGACGAAACCGAAATGGCTGCCGTTGCCGAGGGTCGCCGGCTGGCCGTCGATCGGCGTCTGCACCCAGAACTCCGGGTACTCGCGGCCGAAGGCCACGGCGCCGGGGTGACGCATGATTTCCTTGCAGCCGAGGGTGGCCAGCACCTTGGCGTAGAAGTCGCAGGCCGCCTCGAAACGGTTGGTGCCGATGGATACGTGGGACAGGATGCTGGGGTTGGCGTCGCTCATGACGGGGCTCCTTGGTTGGCGAGACGGCCAAGCCTAGTCGCTGTTTTGCCGTTGCGCCTGCTGCCGGTCGAGCAGCATGAACAGGCGGAACAGCACCACCAGGGCGAACAGCTGGAGGAAGCCGCTGGCCGTCTGCTGCAGCACCCACAGCAGGCTGTCGTCGCGGCTCGGCAGGGTCCACCAGTCGAGCAGCCAGAGCGGCACCAGCACGCCGGCCAGGCAGCTGAACACCTCCCAGAAGCGCCCAGTGGTCAACTCGAAGCTGCCCCGCAGGGCGCTCATCGGCGGCTCTCCGCGCAGCACCAGAAGCAGCTCGGCGAAGGCCAGCTTGACCATGATCCAGATGCCCGGCAGCACCAGCAGCGACAGCCCGAGCAGGATCGCCAGGGTGCTCAGCCCGGCCAGCAGGGCGAACCCCGGCCACAGGCGCAGGGCGGCGGCGAACAGCTCGTTGCCGGTCGCTGCGCGGCCGTTGCTGCGGGCGTCGAGGAAGAGGATCAGCTGCGCGGCGTAGAGCGGATAGAAGAGTACGCCGAGGAGGATGCCGTAGGCCGGGTTGGCGCCTTCGCCGAGCTGAGCCGCCAGCAGCGCCTGGGCGATGGCCTCGGCCAGCAGCAGCGGCAGGCACAGGCGGGCTATGGCCGCCAGGTTGTGGCTGAAGAAGAACCAGGCATCGCGCAGGATCGGCAGTGGATTCATCGGCAGAACTCGGCAAAGACGAAGACCCGCACTGTAGCAGAGGCGCCGCGCGCTCCGCGCTGATGGCAATGCTCTGGCATACTGGCAGGGCTTTCCGCCCGCCGACCGAGGATGCCCGGTGAAGAAGATCGCCGTATTCGCCGACGTACAGAACCTCTACTACACGGTGCGCCAGGCCCATGGCTGCCATTTCGACTACGCCGCCTTCTGGGCCGACGTCAGCCGCCAGGGGCAGATCGTCGAGGCCTACGCCTACGCCATCGAGCGCGGCGACGCCAAGCAGCAGCAGTTCCAGCAGATCCTGCGCAAGCTCGGCTTCACCGTGAAGCTCAAACCCTATATCCAGCGCAGCGACGGCTCGGCCAAGGGCGACTGGGACGTCGGCATCTGCATCGATGTGCTCGACGCCGCCGAGCGGGTCGACGTGGTGGTGCTGGCCTCCGGCGACGGCGATTTCGACCTGCTGCTCGAGCGCGTGCGCCAGCGCGGCACCGAGGCGATCGCCTACGGCGTGCCGGGGCTGACCGCGCAATCGCTGATCCGCGCCGCCAGCCGTTACGTGCCCATCGAGGGCAGCCTGCTGCTCAAGAGTCATTGAGGACATTCGTGGAATCCATCGCCGTCATCGACTTCGAAACCACCGGCGTGTCGCCGGACCAGGCCCGTGCCACCGAGATCGGCGTGGCCATCATCGAGGGCGGGCAGATCGTCGCCCGCTACCAGAGCCTGATGAACAGCGGCGCCTGGGTGCCGCCCTTTATCGAGCAGCTCACCGGCATCAGCAACGCCATGCTGCGCGCGGCGCCGCCGTCCGACCAGGTGATGGCCGAGGTGGCCGACTTTATCGGCGAGCGGCCGCTGCTGGCGCACAACGCCGCCTTCGACCAGAAATTCTGGGACGCCGAACTGGCGCGCATCCGCCGTCGCCGGCGACAGCCGTTCGCCTGCTCGCTGCTGCTGTCGCGGCGCCTGCTGCCGGAGGCGCCGAGCCACAAGCTGGGCAACCTCAACCGCTGGGCCGGGCTGCCGGACACTGGCCGCGCCCACCGCGCCCTGGCCGATGCCGAGATGGCGGCCAACCTGACCCTGCACCTGTTCGACCTGTTGCGCCGCCGTCACGGCCGGCACCAGGCCGATCACGCATTGCTCTGCCAGTTGCAGAAGCTGTCGGCGGCCAAGGTGCGCGCGCTGCTGGCCGCCGGCTAGCGAGTCGTGGCCCGGATGGCTTTGCGGCCAACCTCCCCGGATTGCATCCGGGCCAGGTGAATAGCAGCTTCGCCCCTGCCATGGGCGCAGACCGGGTAAACTGCGCGCCTGTTTCTTTTCGACCGGTTGCCTCCAATGACCTTCGCCTCCCTCGGCCTGATCGAGCCGCTGCTGCGCAGCCTCGCCGGCCTCGACTACCAGACCCCGACCCCGGTGCAGAGCCAGGCGATTCCCGCCGTGCTCAAGGGCCGCGACCTGATGGCCGCGGCGCAGACCGGCACCGGCAAGACCGCCGGCTTCGCCCTGCCGCTGTTGCAGCGCCTGACCCTGGAAGGCCCGCAGGTGGCGAGCAACTCGGTGCGCGCGCTGGTGCTGGCGCCGACCCGCGAGCTGGCCGAGCAGGTGCTGCAGAGCTTCCTGGTCTACGGCCAGCACCTGCCGCTGAGCTGCTACGCGGTGTACGGCGGGGTCAGCATCAACCCGCAGATGATGAAGCTGCGCAAGGGCGTCGACGTGCTGGTGGCCACGCCGGGGCGGTTGCTCGACCTGTACCGGCAGAACGCGGTCAGGTTCAACCAGCTGCAGTGCCTGGTGCTCGACGAGGCCGACCGCATGCTCGACCTGGGTTTTGCCCGCGAGCTGGACGAGCTGTTCAGCGCGCTGCCGAAAAAGCGCCAGACCCTGCTGTTCTCCGCCACCTTCTCCGACGTTATCCGGCAGATGGCCGGCGAGCTGCTGCGCGACCCGCTGTCGGTCGAGGTCAGCCCGCGCAACGCCGCGGCCAAGAGCGTCAAGCAGTGGCTGATCCCGGTGGACAAGAAGCGCAAGGGCGAGCTGTTTCTGCACTTGTTGCAGAAAAAACGCTGGGGCCAGGTGCTGGTATTCGCCAAGACGCGCAAGGGCGTCGATCAGCTCGAACAGGAGCTGCTGGCCATCGGTGTGGCCGCCGACTCGATCCACGGCGACAAGCCGCAGCCGGCGCGCCTGCGTGCGCTGGAGCGCTTCAAGGCCGGCGAGGTGCAGGTGCTGGTGGCCACCGACGTGGCCGCGCGCGGGCTGGATATCGACGACCTGCCGCTGGTGGTCAACCTGGATCTGCCGATCAACGCCGAGGACTACGTGCACCGCATCGGCCGTACCGGCCGCGCCGGCGCCACGGGCGAGGCGATCTCGCTGGTGTGCGCCGACGAGGTGGAGCAGCTGGCGGCCATCGAGAACCTCACCCAGCAGCTGATCAAGCGCGTCGACGAGCCTGATTTCATCCCCGACCACCGCGTACCGCTGACGGCGGTTGGCGGCCAGGTGCTGAAGAAACCGAAGAAGCCCAAGCAGAAACTCATCCCCGGCGCGGCCAAGCCGGCCGGCAGGGGCAATATCCACCTCGGCCGCTGGTTCGAGGAAGAGGATGCCAAGCCCAAGGCCAAGGCGGTGCGCAAGGTGCCGAGCTTCGGCGGCAAGCCCAAGGGTGGCAAGAAGTAGGGGCGCTTATTGGAAACGCTCGCGGCCATGGCACAAGAAACCTAGAGCCGTAGCCCGGATGCAATCCGGGGCGTTGCGCCGATATGCCCCGGATTTCATCCGGGCTACAAACTGCCTCGATCGTTTTGTAGCAGCCCGCTTGCGGGCGATCGGTGCTCGCACTAAGCGGATCGTCCGCAAGCGGGCTTCTACAGCGGGATCTTCAGCCAGTCGAGCACACCCTGCGCCGCCACCCGGCCGCTGGCGAAGCAGGCGGTGAGCAGGTAGCCGCCGGTGGGCGCCTCCCAGTCGAGCATTTCGCCGGCGCAGAACACCCCGGGCAGCGCCCTGAGCATCAGGCCGTCATCGAGCGCCTCGAAGGGTACCCCGCCGGCGCTGCTGATCGCCTCGGCCAGCGGCCGTGGGCGCAGCAGGGTGAGCGGCAGCGCCTTGATCCAGGACGCCAGGGCGGGCGGATCGACGAAGGCGGCGGCCGGCGCCAGCTCGCGCAGCAGGGCGGCCTTGACGCCGTCCAGACCGGCCTGGCGCTGCAGGTGCTTGGCCATGGAGTGTTTGCCGCGCGGCTTGCCCAACGCCTGCTGCAGCTTGGCCAGCGGCGTCTGCGGCAGCAGGTCGAGGCTGATCACCGCCTGGCCCTCGGCCCCGATGGCGCGGCGAATGGCGGCAGAGAAGGCGTAGACCAGGCTGCCTTCGACGCCGCCCTCGGTGAGGACGAACTCGCCGATCCGTGCGTCCTCACCGGGCAGGCGCAGGGCGACGTTCTTCAGGGGCGCGCCGGCGAACTTGCCGCGCAGGTGCTCGCTCCAGCCGGCGACTTCGAAACCGCAGTTGCTCGGCTGCAGCGCCGCCACCTCGACGCCGCGCGCCTGCAGCAGCGTCGTCCAGGCGCCGTCGGAGCCCAGTCGCGGCCAGCTACCGCCTCCCAGAGCCAGCAGGCAGGCGTCGGCCGCGAGCCGGCGTTCGCCGTCGGCAGTGGCCAGGCGCAGGCTGCCGTCGTCGTTCCAGCCCAGCCAGCGGGTGCGGGTGTGCAGGGTCACACCGAGTTCGCGCAGGCGGCGCAGCCAGGCGCGCAGCAGCGGCGCGGCCTTCATGTCGGTGGGGAACACGCGCCCGGAGGTGCCGACGAAGGTGTCGATGCCCAGGTCGTGAATCCAGGCGCGCAGGGCGTCGGCGTCGAAGTCCTGCAGCAGCGCCGCGACTTCCCGCTGACGTTCGCCGTAGCGGCCGACAAAGGCGTCCTTCGGTTCCGAGTGGGTGATATTCATGCCGCCGACCCCGGCCAGGAGAAACTTGCGGCCCAGCGAGGGCATGGCGTCGTACAGCTCGACGCGCACCCCGGCGCGGGCCAGCACCTCGGCGGCCATCAAGCCGGCGGGGCCGCCGCCGACGATGGCGACCAGGGGAGCGGTGGGGGCAGGGATGGCGGACATGCGGCGACCGGCGGGGCGAGGAAAGGGCGCATTCTAGCGGAAGGGGCAGGGCTCGGGGGGAGCCCTGCGGCATCAGGCCAGGCGCGCGTCTAGGCTGTTCTGCGCCAGGCGTCTGGCCTGCTCCTCGCTCATGCCCAGATGCTGGTGCAGGGCGGCGAAGTTCTCGCCGACATAGCCGCCGAAGTAGGCCGGGTCGTCCGAGTTCACCGTCACCTTCACCCCGCGTTCGAGCATCTCGAGGATGTTGTGCTGGCCCATATGCTCGAACACGCACAGCTTGATGTTCGACAGCGGGCAGACGGTCAGCGGGATCTGCTCGTCGATAAGGCGCTGCATCAGCCGCTCGTCCTCGCTGGCGCGCACGCCGTGGTCGATGCGTTTGACCTTGAGCAGATCCAGCGCCTCCCAGATGTACTCGGGCGGGCCTTCCTCGCCGGCATGCGCCACCGCGTGCAGGCCTTCGCTGCGCGCCTTGGCGAACACCCGCTGGAACAGCCGGGGCGGGAAGCCTTTTTCCGAACTGTCGAGGCCGACGCCGATAAAGGCGTCGCGGAACGGCATGGCCTGTTCCAGGGTCCTGAACGCCTCTTCCTCGGGCAGGTGACGCAGGAAGCTGAGGATCAGGCCATGGCTGATGCCCAGTTGCTGCTCGCCGTCGCGCAGCGCCTGCTGGATACCGCGCAGCACCACCTCGAAGGGAATGCCGCGGTCGGTGTGGGTCTGCGGGTCGAAGAAGGGTTCGACGTGGATGACGTTCTGCGCCTTGCAGCGTTGCAGGTAGGCCCAGGTCAGGTCGTAGAAATCCTGCTCGCTGCGCAGCACGTTGGCGCCGGCGTAATACAGGTCGAGAAATTCCTGCAGGTTGTTGAAGGCATAGGCCGCGCGCAGGGCCTCGACATCGGCCCAGGGCAGGGCGATCTGGTTGCGTTCGGCCAGGGCGAACAGCAGCTCGGGCTCCAGCGAGCCCTCCAGGTGCAGGTGCAGTTCGGCCTTGGGCAGGGCGTTGAGCCATTCGGGCATGGTCGGTTCTCGTCGTCAGGCTTGCGGTGCGGCCAAGTTTAACCGCTGGGACAGGATCGCGCTGTGCCGCATGGCCCGCTGCGTAGGGTGGACTTCGCTTTTCATGTCCACCACAACGTTCGTTCCGGCTGCACGAGCGGTGGATGAAAAGAGCGTCATCCACCCTACGCTGCAATCAGCCCTGTGCCTCCTCACGCCGATAGGTATAGGTATCGGCGAAGCGTGACAGCAGGTACGCGGCGCTGGTCACCGGCGGGTACTTGGCCGGGTTGTCCGCGCTGGAGCAGTTCGGCAGGCAGTCGATCAGGGTGTCCGGGTGCGGCTCGGCGAAGAAGGGCATGGAGTAGCGATCCACCCCCAGCGGGCTGATCACCCGGTGCGGGGTGGAGGTGTAACGGTCGTTGCTCCAGCGCGCCAGCATGTCGCCGATATTGACCACGAAGCTGCCAGCGATTGGCGGCGCGTCGATCCACTGGCCGTCGCGGCTGCGCACCTGCAGGCCGCCGGCATCGTCCTGGTAGAGCAGGGTAATGCAGCCGTAATCGGTATGCGCGCCGGCGCCCTGCTGGTCACTGCTGCTGGCGGTGTGGCGCGGCGGGTAGTGAATCAGGCGCAGCACGCTGATCGGCTCATGGAAGCGCGCGTCGAAGAAGTCGTGCGCGATGTCCAGGGCCATGGCCATGGCGCGCAGCAGGGTCTTGGCCAGCACCTGCATGTCGGCGTAGTGCTGCTCCATCAGCGCGGCCCAGCCGGGTAGAGCCGGGTGGCGATTCGGCCCGCGCAGCGGTTTGCCGGCCACGACATCCGGATGATCCACCGGCATATGGAAACCCATGTCGAAGGTTTCCTTCAGGTCGCTCGGCTTGCTCGGGTCGAGCTGCTCGGTGGCGATGGCGCCATAGCCACGGTGATGAGCGGTCTGGGTGATATCGATGCTGAGTTTTTCCGCGGCCGGCAGGGCGAAGAAGCGCTTCGCCGCGCTCAGCAGGGCGTCGATGCGCTCATTGCTGATGGGGTGGCCGACGATATAGAAGAAGCCCCAGTCGCGGCAGGCGCGGTCGATCTGTTCGGCCACGGCAGGCCAGGCCGACGCGTCGTTGCTGTACAGAGGGGCGATATCGATAAGGGGTAGGCTGTGCATAAAAGCTCCGGGGGCGGTGCTGCGAGTCTTCTCGTACCCAGGGCAGCGGTACGTGGCGCCGAAGACCGGCGCCACGGGGATGCGGTTCTGCTGAGATAAACAGGGACGGCATCGGTAGTTGCAAGGCGGCGGGTGAAACCCGCCAGCCGCTTACTGCGGCAACTCGGCCTTCAGGTTTTCCACGTAGTAGTTCATCGCGGCCAGCTCGGCGTTGGTCGCGCTCACGCCTTCGGCGATGCGTACCGCGCCGCTCTGATCCTTGATCGGCCCGGTGAAGGGGTGGAAGGCGCCGCTCTTGATGTCGGCGATGATCTGCTCGGCCTCGGCCTTCACCTCACTCGGTACCAGGTCGCTGATCGGCAGCTCGATGGTGTCCTCGGCCAGGCCGCCCCAGAAGTCCTGGCTCTGCCAGTTGCCGTCGAGCACCGCCTGGGTGGATTTGACGTAGTGCGGGCCCCAGTCGTTGACTATGGAGGTGAGCACGGCCTTGGGCCCGAAGTGGGCCATGTCCGAGGCATAACCCACGGAATAGACGCCGCGCCGCTCGGCGGTCTGGATCGGCGCCGGGCTGTCGGTGTGCTGGAAGATCACGTCCACGCCCTGGTCGATCAGCGCGTTGGCGGCGTCGGATTCCTTGCCCGGATCGAACCAGGTATTGACCCACACTACCTTGATCTCGGTGCCCGGGTTGTACTTGTCCAGGGCTAGCTGGATGGCGTTGATGTCGCGGATCACCTCGGGGATGGGGAAGGAGGCGACGTAGCCGACCTTCTTGGTCTTGGTCATCTTCGCCGCGAGGAAGCCGCCGACGTAGCGCCCCTCGTAGGAGCGCGACAGGTAGGTGGCGAGGTTCTTGTCCTGCTTGTAGCCGGTGGCGTGTTCGAAGGTCACCTTGGGGAATTGCTTGGCCACCTTCAGCGTCGGGTTCATGTAGCCGAAGGAAGTGGTGAAGATCAGGTCGTAGCCGCCCTTGGCCATGTTGCGGATCACCCGCTCGGCGTCGGCGCCTTCCGGCACGTTCTCGACGAAGCTGGTGCTGACCTTGTCGCCCAGCTCCTTGATCAGCGCCTGGCGGCCCTGCTCGTGCTGGTAGGTCCAGCCGTGGTCGCCGATGGGGCCGATGTAGACGAAGCCGACCTTCAGCGGGTCGGCGGCGGAGGCGCTGAGCATGGCGCCAAAGCCCAGGGCGGCGACGAGGGTGCGCAGCAGCGGTTTCTTGCTCTTCTTGTGCATGGTGGGTGCAGCTCCAGTCTTGGTGTCGGGATGGCCGTTGGTTGGCTGATCCCCTGACTGCAAAAAGCTGACCAACAAGACAGATAGCCGTGGCGAAAGCCCTGGCGGGCAAGGGGTGGGAAGATGGCGGAGCGCTATTGGTGCGCAGGATGTGCAGGTGCTGCGTTGTGGTGCGAGATGTGGCGTCTTTGGCCGGTAGTGTGTGCCGTGCACACCGTCGTGATGCGGTGCGCACGGCTCACTGCTCGGGCGTCCTCAACCGTTGATCAGCTGCTTCGCCGCCTGACGGTGATCGGCGATCAGCTGCGCCAAGTCCAACCCCTCGATCTGCCCGTCGATGACGCGCCAGGTGCCGCCGATCATCATCCGGTCGGCGCGGTCGGCGCCGCACAGCAGCAGCGCGGAGAGCGGATCGTGGCTGCCGGAGAAGCGCAGCTCGTCGAGCTTGAACAGCGCCAGGTCGGCCTGCTTGCCCACCGCCAGTTCGCCGATATCGCTGCGCCCCAGCAATTTCGCCGAGCCCTTGCTGGCCCAGCCGAGCACGCGTTGCGGGGTGATCTGCTCGGCGCCGTAGCGCAGGCGCTGGATATACAGCGCCTGGCGCGCCTCGAGGATCATGTTCGACGCATCGTTGGAGGCCGAGCCGTCGACGCCCAGGCCCAGCGGCGCACCGGCGGCCTCCAGCTCGACACTGGGGCAGATGCCCGAGGCCAGGCGCATGTTGGAGCTGGGGCAATGGCAGATGCCGGTGCCGGCGGCGCCGAGGCGGGCGATTTCGTCAGGGTTGAAGTGGATGCCGTGAGCCAGCCAGGTGCGCGGGCCGAGCCAGCCGACGCTGTCCAGGTAATCCACAGTGCGCAGGCCGAAGCGTTGCAGGCAGAAGTCTTCCTCGTCGAGGGTTTCGGCCAGGTGGGTGTGCAGGCGCACGTCCAGTTCTTCGGCCAGTTCGGCGCTCTGGCGCATGATGGCCTGGGTCACCGAGAAGGGCGAGCAGGGCGCCAGGGCGATCTGGATCTGCGCGCCTTCGCCGCGCTGGTGATACTGGCCGATCAGGCGCTGGCTGTCCGCCAGGATCACCTCGCCCTGCTGCACCGTCTGCTGCGGCGGCAGGCCGCCGTCGGCTTCGCCCAGGCTCATCGAACCGCGGGTGAGCATGGCGCGCATACCCAGTTCGCGCACCGCCTCGACCTGTACGTCGATGGCATGCTCCAGGCCGCCGGGGAACAGGTAGTGGTGATCGGCAGCCGTGCTGCAGCCGGACAGCAGCAGCTCGGCCAGCGCCACCTTGCTGGCCAGGGCCAGTTTCTCGGGGGTGAGCCTGGCCCAGACCGGGTAGAGCGTCTTCAGCCAGGGGAACAGCGGCTGGTTGACCACTGGCGCCCAGGCGCGGGTGAGGGTCTGGTAGAAGTGATGGTGGGTATTGATCAGGCCCGGCAGCAGCACATGCTCGCGGGCATCGAAGGTTTGCTCGCAGGCTGTTGACGGCTGCTGGCCTTTGCTGAGCACTTCGGTGATGCGGCCACCCTCGATCACCAGACCGCCGGAAGCGTCCAGGTCGTTGGCGGTGAAGATGGCGAGAGGGTTCTTGATCCAGATACGGGTAGCTGCCATGAGCAGGCTCCTCTGAGGTTGATGTCAGGTAAGCCAGCTCAGTGTTGACCCTGTCTGCTGATCCAGGTGCGTCGGAATCGACGTGCGGCGCACGATAGCTGACTCTGGGGTCAGGGGCAATGTTCGGTGCGCGGCGCACCCTACCGGCCGCGCGCACCGTCATTCATCTCAATGCCCCGGCTGCCACGGCTGGCCCAGCGACACCGGTGCATACAGCCGGGTCTTGATCGCATCGCGCGAGAGCAGCACCAGCACCAGGATGGTGGCGACGTAAGGCAGCATGGCCAGCAGGTTCGACGGGATCGACAGGCCGATGCCCTGCGCCACCAGGTGGAGGATGCTGGCCAGGCCGAACAGGTAGGCGCCGAGCAGCACGCGCAGCACCCGCCAGCTGGCGAACACCACCAGCGCCAGGGCGATCCAGCCACGCCCGGCGGTCATGTTTTCCGCCCACATCGGCGTGTAGGCCAGCGACAGGTAGCCGCCCGCCAGGCCGGCCATGGCGCCGCCGAACAGCACCGCCAGGGTGCGCACGCGCAGTACCGGCAGGCCCATGGCGCTGGCGGCGTCCGGGTTCTCGCCGACGGCCTGGATGATCAGGCCGATGCGGCTTTTCAGCAGCACCCAGGCCACCAGGGCGAACAGGGCGAAGGACAGGTAGATCAGCACGTCCTGGGCGAACAGCATGCGCCCGATCAGCGGGATATCGGACAGCATTGGAATGACGATGGGCTCGAAGCCGCTCAGCGGCTTGCCGACCCAGGCGGCGCCGACGAAGGTGGACAGGCCGACGCCGAAGATGGTCAGGGCCAGGCCGGTGGCCACCTGGTTGGCGTTGAAGCCCAGTGCCACGGCAGCGAACAGCAGCGACAGCAGCATGCCGGCGGCAATCGCCAGCAGCACGCCCAGCCACAGGCTGCCGGTGCTGAAGGCGACGATAAAGCCGATCACTGCGCCGAACAGCATCATGCCTTCCTGGCCGAGGTTGAGCACGCCGCTTTTCTCGCACACCAGCTCGCCCAGGGCCACCAGCAGCAGCGGTGTGCCGGTGCGCACCATGGCGTAGAAGATATTGGTCAGCAGATCGAGATCCATGGGGATTTCCTTGGCGTTCAGGTGGTGGCTTCGGCAAGCGTTTCGCGGCGTGCCCATTTCCACTTCAGCCGTGGCCGGTAGAGGATCAGCACGTCGCAGGCCAGCAGGTAGAACAGCATCATTCCCTGGAACAGCTGGGTGATCGCCTGCGGCAGGTTGAGGTTCATCTGCGCGTTCTCGCCGCCCAGGTAGAGCAGCGCCATCAGCAGGCTGGCAGCGACGATGCCGAGCGGATTGAGGCGCCCCAGAAAGGCCACGGTGATCGCCGCGTAGCCGTAGCCGGGCGAGACCTGCGGCACCAGTTGACCGATGGGGCCGGCCACTTCGCCGACGCCGGCCAGACCGGCCAGGGCGCCGCTGACCAGCAGGGCGAACCACACCAGGCGCTTCTCGCGAAAGCCGACGAAGCCGGCGGCGCGGCTGTCCAGGCCGAGTACCTTGATCTGGAAGCCGAGAAAGCTCTTGTGCAGCAGCACCCACACCGCCACCAGGGCCAGCAGCGCCAGGTACAGGCCGCCGTGCAGGCGTCCGTCCTCGCTGACCAGCGGCAGGCGACTGGCATCGCCGAACATGGCCGACTCGGGGAAGTTGAAACCGGCCGGGTCCTTCAGCGGGCCATGCACGAAGAACAGCAGCAGGTTCAGCGCGATGTAGTTGAGCATGATGCTGGTGAGTATTTCGTTGGCGTTGAACTGCGTGCGCAACCAGGCGGTGAGCCCGGCCCAGGCCGCACCCGCGCAGGTGCCGGCCAGCACTACCCAGGCCAGCGCCCAGCGGCTGTCCCAGTCGATCAGTTGCAGGGCCATGGCGCTGCCGGCGAGGGCGCCGATCAGCAGTTGGCCTTCGGCGCCGATGTTCCAGATGCGCGCCTGGTAGGCCACCGCCAAGCCGAGGGCACAGAGCAGAATCGGCAGTGCCTTGACCAGCAGTTCGGACACGCCGTACCAGTCGCTGACCGGGGCGATCAGCAGGGTGTGCAGGGTTTCCAGCGGGTCATGGCCGAGCAGGGTGAACAGCAGCACACCGCTGACCAGGGTCAGCACGGCGGCCAGCAGCGGCGACAGCCAGAGCATGGGGCGCGACGCCTGGCCGCGCGGTTGCAGGGATAGCAGCATGACGGGCTCCGTCAGCAGGCCGCAGCGGCGGCGGGTTGATCGAATTCACCGGCCATCCAGCGGCCGACGTCTACGCTGGAGACCTGCGCGGTATCGGCCAGCGGCGACAGCCGTCCGCTGCACAGCGCGCCGATGCGGTCGCTGATCTGCAGCAGCTCGTCGAGGTCTTCGGAGATCACCAGGATCGCCGCGCCGGCATCGCGCAGGGCGATCAGCGCGCGGTGGATGGCGGCGGCCGCGCCGACGTCCACGCCCCAGGTCGGGTGCGCGGCCACCAGCAGTTTCGGGTTCTGCAGAATCTCGCGGCCGAGGATAAATTTCTGCAGATTGCCGCCGGACAGGCTGCGCGCCACGGTATCGGCATTCGGCGTCTTCACTGCGAAGCGGCGGATGATTTCCTCGGCCAGTGCGCGCACCTTGCCGCGCTGCACCAGGCCGCCCTTGACCAGGCCCTGGCCGAAGGCGGTGAGCAGGGCGTTGTCCACCAGGCTCATCTCCGGCACGGCGCCATGGCCGAGGCGTTCTGCCGGCACGAAGGCCAGGCCAAGCCCACGGCGCGCATCCGGGTGCAGATTGGCCACGGGCGCGGTATCGATGCTGACCCGCTCGCGTTCGCCACGCGGTAGGCGGGTTTCGCCGCTGAGCAGGGCGAGCAATTCGTCCTGGCCATTGCCGGCCACTCCAGCGATGCCGACGATCTCGCCGCTGCGCACCTCCAGGCGAAGGTGTTCGAGCGAGCAGCCGAACGGGTCGGGGTTGTGCCAGCTGAGGTCATCGACGCGTAGCCGTGGCAGGCCGCCGCTGACTTTCGGGTAGCTGCTTTCCAGGCCCTCGGCATCGCCGACCATCAACCGCGCCAGCTCTAGATCCGAGCACTCGGCCGGCCGGCAATGGCCGGATACGCGGCCGCCACGCAGCACAGTGGCGCTCTGGCACAGCGCGCGCACCTCGCCGAGCTTGTGGCTGATAAAGAGGATGCTGCAGCCCTCGGCGGCCAGGCGGCGCAGGGTGACGAACAGCTCGTCGGCCTCCTGCGGGGTCAGTACCGAGGTGGGCTCATCGAGGATCAAGAGTTTGATGTCCTGCATCAGGCAACGCACGATCTCCACCCGCTGGCGCTCACCGATGGACAGGCTGTGCACCAACCGGGTTGGCTCCAACGCCATGCCATAGCACTGCGACACCTCACGAATCTTCGCCTCCAGCTGCTTCGGCGTACCAGCCTGCGCGCCCTTGGCCAGGGCGATGTTCTCGGCCACGGTGAGGGTCTCGAACAGCGAGAAATGCTGGAACACCATGCCGATGCCCAGGCCGCGTGCCATGGCCGGGTCGCGCATCGCCAGTCGCTCGCCCTGCCAGCGGATTTCGCCGCTGCTGGGCTGGGTGACGCCGTAGATGATCTTCATCAGCGTGCTCTTGCCGGCGCCATTCTCGCCGAGCAGGGCGCGGATCTCACCGGGGGCGATGGTCAGGTCGATACGGTCGTTGGCCAGGCAGCCGGGGTAGCGCTTGCTGATGGCGGTCAGCTGCAGGCGTGGGGCATTGGGTGGGGCGGACATGGAAATCGCTCGTCGATAGGAGGCGAGCGGAGTCAAAGCAAAAACCTGGCCATGGAGTCAGAAAAGCCTGGCGGCGGGTTGCCTCCGTTGCCCTATCGGCGCGCGCCGCCCCGGGCTGGTGCGACGCCATGCCGCGACCAGGCGGCACGCACCAGAAGCAGGCGCGGCGGCGCCGCATGCGGCCGGTTGCCGCAGCGGCGGAAGGCCGCGTCGGGCTTGGTTATACTCCGCGCACCTAGGGAGTTGTCATGCTCGAACCCGTGCAGTTGCTGTCCGCCAGCCGCCAGAACCTCTGGCGGCTGACCCTGATCCGTATCCTCGTGCTGGCCGCCCAGGCCGGTTCGGTGGGGCTTGCCTACAAGTCGGGGATGCTGCCGCTGCCCTGGCTGGAGCTGTCGGCGACCCTCGGCGTGTCGCTGCTGCTGTGCTTGGGCACCGCCCTGCGGCTGCGTGGCCCGTGGCCGGTCACCGAGCTGGAATACGCGGTGCAGCTGGCCTGCGACCTGATCATCCACAGCGTGTTGCTGTATTACACCGGCGGCTCGACCAACCCCTTCGTCTCCTATTACCTGGTGCCGCTAACCATCGCCGCGGCGACCTTGCCGTGGCTGTTCACCATCGTCCTCGCCGGCCTGGCGCTGGCCGGCTACACCCTGCTGCTGGTGTGGACCCATCCGCTGGAGCTGCCGGCGGCGCGTGAGAGCCTGCTGGTCTACGGCATGTGGCTGAGCTTCGCCCTGTCCGCGGCGCTGATCACCTTCTTCGTCGCCAAGATGGCCGAGGAGCTGCGCCGCCAGGACGAGCTGCGCGCCGAGCGCCGCGAGGAGAGCCTGCGCGACCAGCAACTGCTGGCCGTGGCCACCCAGGCCGCCGGCGCCGCCCACGAGCTGGGCACGCCGCTGGCGACCATGAGCGTGCTGCTCAAGGAGCTGCGCCAGGAGTACCGCGACAGGCCGGCGCTGCAGGACGATCTGGCGCTGCTGCAGGAACAGGTCAAGCTGTGCAAGGACACCCTGCAGCAACTGGTGCGCGCCGCCGAGGCGGACCGGCGCCAGGCGGTGGTCGAGCAGTCCTGCGTCGAGTGGCTGGAAACCACCCTCAATCGCTGGCACCTGATGCGCCCTGAGGCCAGCTACCGCTACCAGTGCCTGGGCCGCGGCACGCCGCCGCGCTTGATGCCGCCGGCCGACCTGACCCAGGCGCTGCTCAACCTGCTCAACAACGCCGCCGACGCCTGCCCGGACAAACTCGACATCCGCCTCGACTGGGATCACCAGTGGCTGCGCCTGAGCATCCGCGACCACGGCGCCGGCGTGCCGCTGGCGATCGCCGAGCAGCTCGGCCGGCCATTCTTCACCACCAAGGGCAAGGGCTTCGGCCTCGGCCTGTTTCTCAGCCAGGCCAGCGTGACCCGTGCCGGCGGCACGGTTAAGTTGTATAACCATGAGGAAGGCGGCACCCTCACCGAACTGAAGTTGCCGCGAGCCTATGGCGTGGCCTGACAAGGAAAAACCATGAGCGACGAATCCCTGTTCGACGGCGAAGAGCAACCGCACCTGCTGCTGGTGGACGACGATCCCACCTTCACCCGCGTCATGGCCCGCGCCATGAGCCGCCGCGGCCTGCGCGTGTCCACCGCGGCCAATGCCGACGAGGGCCTGGCCCTGGCCAGGGAAGACCTGCCCGACTACGCCGTGGTCGACCTGAAGATGGAAGGCGACTCCGGCCTGGTGCTGCTGCCCAAGCTGCTCGAGCTCGATCCGGAGATGCGCGTGGTGATCCTCACCGGCTACTCCAGCATCGCCACCGCGGTGGAGGCGATCAAGCGCGGCGCGGCCAACTACCTGTGCAAGCCGGCCGACGCCGACGACGTGCTCACCGCGCTGCTCTCCGAACACGCCGACCTCGACAGCCTGGTGCCGGAAAACCCGATGTCGGTGGATCGCCTGCAGTGGGAGCATATCCAGCGCGTGCTGGCCGAGCACGAAGGCAATATCTCCGCCACCGCCCGCGCCCTCGGCATGCACCGCCGTACCCTGCAGCGCAAGTTGCAGAAGCGTCCCGTGCGGCGCTGACGCCGCTCGCCGCGCGCACCAGGCCAAGGCCCGTAGCCCGGATTGATTCCTAGCGCGTAGGGTGGGCTTTAGCCCACCAACGGTGGTCCGCGTGGGCTAAAGCCCACCCTACAAGGCTGAGTCCGCCCTGCGACTGAGGGCGTCGTAGTCCGGAGGGCGAGACGACCTGATGCTCAAGTGAAAGGCTTTACGCCTGTGGGAGGCCTTGCCTTGGCCATGGCCGAAAAATTGTTAGCCGGCTAACATAGGTCGTCATACAACCCCCGCCGGGATCGCCATGTTCGCCGTCGTCCAGCAAACCCTCGCCATCACCGCGCCGGTATTCGCCATGCTGTTTCTCGGCGTGGCGCTCAAGCGCTTGCACTGGATCGACCGCACCTTTATCGATACCGCCTCGAGCCTGGTGTTTCGCGGCACCATGCCGACCCTGTTGTTTCTCGGCATAGTCCGGGCCGATCTGGGCAGCGCCCTGCAGCCGGCGCTGCTGCTGTTCTTCGTCGCTGCCACCCTGGTGTGCTTCGTCCTGGCCTGGGGCTGGGCGATCTGGCGCATCCCCTTCGAGGATCGCGGCATCTACACCCAGGGCGCCTTTCGCGGTAACAACGGCATCGTCGGTCTGGCCCTGGCCACCAGCCTCTACGGCGACTACGGCCTGTCCCTGGGGGCGGTGCTCGGCGGGGTGGTGATCCTCTGCTACAACGTGCTCTCGGCCATCGTCCTGGCCATCTACAGCCCCGGCGCCAAGACCGGGCCGCTGGCCATCGCCAGGAGCATCCTGCGCAATCCGCTGATCATCGGCGTGTTGCTGGCGATTCCCTTCGCCTACTGGCGGATCGCGTTGCCGGACTGGCTGCTGACCTCGGCCGAGTACTTCGCGCAGATGACCCTGCCACTGGCGCTGATCTGCATCGGCGGCACCCTCAGCCTGGCCTCGCTGCGCCGCAGCAGCGGCACGGCACTGAGTTCCAGCCTGATGAAGATGGTCTGGCTGCCGCTGCTGGCAACCGCGGGCGCCTGGCTGTACGGCTTTCGCGAGGCGGATCTGGCGATCCTCTTCCTCTACTTCGCCAGCCCCACGGCGGCGGCCAGCTTCGTCATGGCCCGCGCCGTGGGCGCCAACCACGAACTGGCGGCGGCGATCATCGTGATCACCACGCTGGCGGCGGTGGTGACCACCAACATCGGGCTGTTGCTATTGCAATGGGGCGGCTGGATCTAGCGAGCGGCGGGCCGCCCGTGGGAGGGGCTGCAGCGGCGACCCTCGCTGGGTTCGCGGCTGAAGCCCCTCCCACGGCCGCATGTCCAGCTCAAGTGCTGCGCTGGTAGTCCTCGATCACTTCCTGCGCCGCGCGGAAGGCGTCGATGCTGGCCGGCACGCCGGCGTAGACCGCGCAGTGCAGCAGGGTCTCGCGGATTTCCTCCACCGTGCAGCCGTTGTTCAGCGCGCCGCGCACGTGGCCCTTGAGTTCCTGCGGGCACTTCAGCGCGGTCAGCGCGGCCAGGGTGATCAGGCTGCGGGTGGCGCGCGGCAGGCCGTCACGGGTCCACACGCCGCCCCAGGCGTGCTCGTTGACGAAGTCCTGCAGCGGCTGGGTGAACGCGGTGGCGTTGCCCTGGGCGCGCTCGACGAAGGCGTCGCCCATCACCTCGCGACGTACCTTGAGACCCTGCTCGTGGTTGTCGCTCATGTTCAGATCTCCTGGCCGCGCTGCTTGTGCCAGGCACGCACGGCGATGATCGCCAGGGTCACGGCGGTCAGCGGCAGCACGTAGCCGATCATCGCCTCGCCGAAGGTCTGGGCGAACGGCCGGCCGGTGGCGAACAGCACCAGGTAGCCGGTGTAGGCCGCGTAGTAGGCGAGGAACAGCGCGCCTTCCCAGCGGTTGATGCGGTAGCCGGCGAAGAAGATCGGCAGGCAGGCCACGGCCACCGCGATCATCACCGGGAAGTCGAAGGCCAGGGCGTTGGGCGACACGGAAATCGCCGCCGGCGCCACCAGCGAGGCCAGGCCCAGCACGCACAGCAGGTTGAAGATGTTGCTGCCGACTATGTTGCCCACGGCGATGTCGCGCTCGCCCTTGAAGGCGGCGATGATCGAGGTGGCCAGTTCCGGCAGCGAGGTTCCGACGGCGATCACGGTCAGGCCGATCACCAGCTCCGACAGACCGAGGGCGCGGGCCAGTTGCACGGCGCCTTCGACCAGCAGGTTGGAGCCGCCCACCAGCAGCACCAGGCCGGCGACGATCAGGCCCAGGTTGACCACCCAGGCATGGGGCTTGGCCGGTTCGTTCAGGCCGAATTCCTTGGCGAACTCGTCGTCTGCGCTGCCCTTGTCCTGGCGGGCGCTGTAGATCAGAAAGCCGGTGTAGGCCAGCACGCCGGCGAACAGCAGGGCGCCGTCGAGGCGGCTCAGTTCGCCGTCCCAGGCCAGGGCGAAGGTCACCAGGCTGGCGCCGATCATGATCGGCACGTCGAGGCGGATCAGCTGGCGCGAGACGATCAGCGGTGCGACCAGGGCGGTCAGGCCGAGAATCAGCAGGACGTTGGCGATGTTGCTGCCGACCACGTTGCCGATCGCCAGGTCGCCGCTGCCGTTGATCGCCGACTGCACGCTGACCGCGGTTTCTGGCGCGCTGGTGCCGAAGGCCACCACGGTCAGGCCGATGATCAGCGGCGGGATGCCGAACTGCGCGGCCAGCTTGGCGGCGCCGCGTACCAGCACTTCGGCGCCGGCGACCAGCAGCACCAGGCCGGCGATCAGGTAGACGTAGGTCATCATTGTCATTGCGGGGGCTCCGGGAAAAATGCGGCTAGTGTAGCGATGGCGTATCGCCGCGCCAGAGGGGCGGGGGCGCTATTTGTTACCAGTCCTGTTTCACTTCAGTTGCTCGACCCGCACCGGCACCACGCCGGCGCGCAGCATGCCCAGGCGTTCGGCGGCGGCGCGCGAGACGTCGATGATGCGCCCGCGCACGAAGGGGCCGCGGTCGTTGATGCGCACCACCACGCTGCGTTCGTTGCTCAGATTGGTGACCCGCACCCGGGTGCCGAACGGCAGGCTGCGGTGCGCGGCGGTCAGCGCGTGCTGGTCGAAGCGCTCGCCGCTGGCGGTCTTGCGACCATGGTGGCGGTCGCCATAGTAGGAGGCCTTGCCGGTCTCCGTGGCACCGCTACCGCTGCCGATGCCGCTGCCGAAGGTGGAGCAGCCGGCGAGCACGGCGAGCAGGCCGAGCACGACGACAGCCTGTAGCCCGGATGCAATCCGGGGGCGCAAGGATTCCCGGATTGCATCCGGGTTACAAATGAGCATCGTCTGGTTCTCCAGGTAAACGAACGCCGGGCAAGCCCGGCGTCGTTACAGCTGTGGCAAGCGAGCCGATCCGGCTCAGCCTTCGAGCTTCTTCTTCAGCAGTTCGTTCACTTGCCCCGGGTTGGCCTTGCCTTTCGAGGCCTTCATCGCCTGGCCGACGAAGAAGCCGAACATCTTGCCGCGCTTGGCTTCGTCGCTGGCGCGGTACTGCTCGACCTGCTCGGCGTTGGCCGCCAGCACTTCGTCGAGCATCTTCTCGATGGCGCCGGAGTCGGTGACCTGCTTGAGGCCCTTCTTCTCGATCACTTCATCGGCGCTGGTGCCTTCGCCGGCCGCCAGGGCCTCGAACACCATCTTGGCGATCTTGCCGCTGATGGTGTTGTCCTTGATGCGCAGGATCATCCCGCCCAGCTGCTCGGCGGACACCGGCGACTGCTCGATTTCCAGGTTGTCCTTGTTGAGCAGGCTGGACAGCTCGCCCATCACCCAGTTGGCGGCCAGCTTGGCGTCGCCGCACACGGCATTGACCGCCTCGAAGTAGTCGGCCAGCTCGCGACTGGCGGCCAGCACCGTGGCGTCGTAGGTGGACAGGCCGAACTGGCTCTCGAAACGCTCGCGCTTCTGCACCGGCAGCTCCGGCAGGCTGGCGCGCACCTCGTCGAGGAAGCTTGGCTCGATCACCACCGGCAGCAGGTCGGGGCAGGGGAAGTAGCGGTAGTCGTTGGCTTCCTCCTTGCTGCGCATGGAGCGAGTCTGGTCCTTGTTCGGGTCGTACAGGCGGGTTTCCTGCACCACCTGGCCGCCGTCCTCGATCAGCTCGATCTGGCGTTGGATCTCGTGGTTGATCGCCTTCTCGATAAAGCGGAAGGAGTTGACGTTCTTGATCTCGGCGCGGGTGCCGAACTCGACCTGGCCCTTGGGCCGTACGGAGACGTTGCAGTCGCAGCGCAGCGAGCCTTCGGCCATATTGCCGTCGCAAATCCCTAAGTAGCGCACCAGGGCGTGGATGGCCTTGACATAGGCCACCGCCTCCTTGGCCGAGCGGATATCCGGCTCGGAGACGATCTCCAGCAGCGGCGTGCCGGCACGGTTGAGGTCGATGCCGCTCATGCCGTGGAAGTCTTCGTGCAGGCTCTTGCCGGCGTCCTCTTCCAGGTGCGCGCGGGTGATGCCGATGCGCTTGACCGTGCCGTCTTCCAGGCTGATGTCCAGATGGCCCTTGCCGACGATGGGATGCTCCATCTGGCTGGTCTGGTAGCCCTTGGGCAGGTCCGGATAGAAGTAGTTCTTGCGGGCGAAGACGTTCTGCGGCGCGATGTGCGCGTCGATCGCCAGGCCGAACTTCACCGCCATGCGCACCGCCTCGGCGTTGAGCACCGGCAGGGTGCCGGGCATGCCGAGGTCGATCAGGCTGGCCTGGGTGTTGGGCTCGGCGCCGAAGCTGGTGGCGCTAGCCGAGAAGATCTTCGATTGGGTGCTGAGCTGAGCGTGGATCTCGAGCCCGATGACTGTTTCCCATTGCATCTTTGTCGTCCTCAGAAGCCGCTCGGTGCTTGTTTATGCCAGTCGCTGACCTGCTGGTACTGGTGCGCGACATTCAGCAGGCGGCCTTCCTGGAAGTAGTTGCCGAGCAGCTGCACGCCCACCGGCAGGCCATCGACGAAGCCGGCCGGCATCGACAGGCCGGGGATGCCGGCCAGGTTGGCGGTGATGGTGTAGATGTCTTCCAGGTAGGCGGACACCGGGTCGGCGTTCTTCTCGCCGAGCTTCCAGGCCAGGTTCGGCGTGGTCGGGCCGAGGATCAGGTCGACATCCTGGAAGGCCGCGACGAAGTCGTTCTTGATCAGCCGGCGGATCTGCTGCGCCTTGATGTAGTAGGCGTCGTAGTAACCGGCCGACAGCGCGTAGGTGCCGACCATGATGCGCCGCTTGACCTCGGCGCCGAAGCCTTCGCCGCGCGAGCGCTTGTACAGGTCTTCGAGGTTGACCGGGTTTTCGCAGCGGTAGCCGAAGCGCACGCCGTCGAAGCGCGACAGGTTGGAGCTGGCCTCGGCCGGCGCGATCACGTAGTAGGCGGGGATGGCGTGCTGCATGTTCGGCAGCGAGATGTCCTTCACCGTGGCGCCGAGCTTCTTCAGCTCCTCGACCACGGCCAGCACCTTCTCGCCGATACGCGCGTCGAGGCCGGCGCCGAAGTATTCCTTCGGCAGACCGATGCGCAGGCCGGCCAGCGGCTGGCTCAGGGCGGCCAGGTAGTCGTCCACCGGCTGCTCGACGCTGGTGCTGTCCTTGGCATCGAAGCCGGCCATGGCGCCGAGCAGCAGGGCGCAGTCCTCGGCGGTGCGGGCCAGCGGGCCGCCCTGATCGAGGCTGGAGGCGTAGGCGATCATGCCCCAGCGCGAAACTCGGCCGTAGGTGGGCTTGATCCCGGTGAGGTTGGTCAGCGCCGCCGGCTGGCGGATCGAGCCGCCGGTGTCGGTGCCGGTGGCGGCCGGCAGCAGGCGCGCGGCCACCGCGGCGGCGCTGCCGCCGCTGGAGCCGCCGGGTACGCGGGAGAGGTCCCAGGGGTTCTTCACCGGGCCGTAGTGGCTGGATTCGTTGGCCGAGCCCATGGCGAACTCGTCCATGTTCAGCTTGCCCAGGGTCACGGAGCCGGCGGCTGCGAGCTTTTCCACCACGGTGGCGTCGTAGGGCGCCTTGAAGCCGGTGAGGATCTTCGAGCCGCAGGAAGTCAGCACGTTCTTGGTGCAGAACAGGTCCTTGTGGGCGATCGGCGCGCCGAGCAGGGCGCCGCTCTCGCCGGCGGCGCGACGGGCGTCGGCGGCCTTGGCCTGCTCGATGGCGAGATCGTTGGTGACGGTGATAAAGCTGTTGAGCTGCGGATCGAGCTGCGCAATGCGCGCCAGCAGGCTGCGGCTCAGCTCTTCGGCGGAGAATTCTTTGGCGGCGAGTGCGCGGGCGATCTCGGCCAGGGTCAGTTGATGCATGTCAGGCCCTTTCCTTTATTCGATGACTTTCGGCACGAGGTACAGGCCGTTTTCCACGGCCGGGGCGATGGCCTGGTAGGCGTCGCGCTGGTTGCTCTCGCAGACCACGTCGGCGCGCAGGCGCTGGGTGGCTTCCAGCGGGTGGGCCAGGGGCTCGATGCCCTGGGTGTCAACCGCCTGCATCTGATCGATCAGGCCGAGGATGTTGTTCAGGGTCGCGGTGGTTTGCGGAAGATCGCCTTCGTTCAGGCCCAGGCGGGCCAGGTGGGCGATTTTTTCCACCTCGGAGCGTTCAAGCGCCATCGGGGGTTCTCCAGTGGAAGTGTGATCGGGGTCTTGCTATGCGTGCCTGACGCAGGGAACGGATGTCGCGAGCCGGCGGTCAAAGGCCGCGATGTGCGGCTGCAAGGCCCGGAAAAACAGGCAATCTACCATATTGCCGCCTTGCTCAAAATCCCTGCCGTTGTTAGAGTTTGCCGCACTTTTTACCTGCGCGTTTTCGCGCTTTGCCTTTACCCACGCGTTGCCTAGGGTCCCTTTCCCCATGTTCAAGAAACTGCGTGGCATGTTTTCCAGCGATCTGTCGATCGACCTGGGCACTGCCAATACCCTCATTTATGTGCGCGAACGCGGCATCGTGCTGAACGAGCCGTCCGTGGTCGCCATCCGTACCCACGGTAACCAGAAAAGTGTCGTCGCCGTCGGTTCCGAGGCCAAGCGCATGCTCGGCCGTACCCCGGGCAACATCGCCGCCATCCGCCCGATGAAGGACGGCGTGATCGCCGACTTCAGCGTCTGCGAGAAGATGCTGCAGTACTTCATCAACAAGGTGCACGAGAACAGCTTCCTGCAGCCCTCGCCGCGCGTGCTGATCTGCGTGCCGTGCAAGTCGACCCAGGTCGAGCGCCGCGCCATCCGCGAATCGGCGCTCGGCGCCGGCGCCCGCGAAGTGTTCCTGATCGAAGAACCCATGGCCGCGGCCATCGGCGCCGGCCTGCCGGTGGAAGAAGCGCGCGGCTCGATGGTCGTCGACATCGGCGGCGGCACCACCGAAATCGCCCTGATCTCGCTGAACGGCGTGGTCTACGCCGAATCCGTGCGGGTCGGCGGCGACCGCTTCGACGAAGCCATCATCACCTACGTGCGCCGTAACTACGGCTCGCTGATCGGCGAATCCACCGCCGAGCGGATCAAGCAGGAAATCGGTACCGCCTACCCGGGCGGCGAAATCCGCGAAGTCGACGTGCGCGGCCGCAACCTGGCCGAGGGCGTGCCGCGCAGCTTCACCCTCAATTCCAACGAAGTGCTCGAGGCGCTGCAGGAATCCCTGGCGACCATTGTCCAGGCGGTCAAGAGCGCGCTGGAGCAGTCGCCGCCCGAGCTGGCCTCGGACATCGCCGAGCGCGGCCTGGTGCTGACCGGCGGCGGTGCGCTGCTGCGCGACCTGGACAAGCTGCTGTCGCAGGAAACCGGCCTGCCGGTGATAGTCGCCGAAGACCCGCTGACCTGCGTCGCCCGTGGCGGCGGCAAGGCGCTGGAGATGATGGATCGCCACACCATGGACCTGCTGTCCTCGGAGTAATCCGACGCGCCAGCCGGGTCCGCCGTGCCGCCTTCGGGCGGCACGCGCATGTTCAAGCACTGCAGTACACTCGCCCCATTCCTTGCCGGATCGGTTTGTCTTTCGCATGAACTCGCGCGTCTTCCGCCCTCGCGGCGCACAAGGGGTCGGCCATTAAGCCGCTCTTCGCCAAAGGCCCCTCGCTGGGCATCCGCCTGCTGGTGCTGGCCGTGCTCTCGGCCGTGCTGATGGTGGTCGATGCCCGTTTCGAGGCGCTCAAGCCGCTGCGCAGCCAGCTGGGCCTGGTGCTGACGCCCTTCTACTGGCTGGCCGACCTGCCGGTGCGCGCCTGGGATGGCGCCACCCAGCAGATATCCAGCCGCAGCGAACTGATGGCCGAGAACGAGAAGCTCAAGGCCGAGGCCCTGCTGCTGCAGCGTCGCCTGCAGAAGCTGGCCGCGCTCACTGAACAGAACGTGCGCCTGCGCGAGCTGCTCAACTCGGCGGCGCTGTTGGACGAGGAAGTGCTGGTCGGCGAGCTGATCGGCGTCGACCCCAATCCCTATACCCACCGCATCCTCATCGATAAGGGCGAGAAGGACGGCGTATTCCTCGGCCAGCCGGTGCTCGACGCCCGCGGCCTGATGGGCCAGGTGGTGGAGATCATGCCCTACACCGCGCGGGTGCTGCTGCTCACCGACACCACCCACAGCATTCCGGTGCAGGTCAACCGCAGCGGCCTGCGCGCCATCGCCGTCGGCACCGGCAACCCGGAGCGCCTGGAACTGCGCCACGTGGCCGACACCGCCGACATCAAGGAAGGCGACCTGCTGGTCAGCTCCGGCATGGGCCAGCGCTTTCCCGCCGGTTACCCGGTGGCCACGGTCAAGGAAGTGATCCACGACTCCGGCCAGCCCTTCGCCATCGTCCGCGCCGTGCCCACTGCCGCGCTCAATCGCAGTCGCTACCTGCTGCTGGTGTTCTCCGATCAGCGCACCCCGGAACAGCGCGCCAACGATTCCGCCGAGGCCCAGGAAGCCGCCGACCGCGAGGCCGAGCAGGCGCGCAGCCAGGGCGCTGCGCCGGCCGCCGAGCCGCCGGCGGCTGCCGAGTCGGCCGCGGCCCCGGTGGCGTCGCCCGCCCCCGCAGAGGAGACCAACTGATGGTCGGCGTGCAACCGCGCAACGGCTGGGTGATCTGGCTCAGCCTGGCCTTCGGCCTGCTGCTCAGCGTCTCGCCGCTGCCGGAGTTCATGCAGATCGGCCGGCCGCTGTGGGTGGCGCTGCTGCTCACCTACTGGGTGCTGGCCCTGCCGCATCGGGTCGGCATGACCACCGCCTGGGTGCTCGGCCTGGCCCAGGACGTGCTGTTCGGCACCCTGCTCGGGCAGAACGCGCTGATCCTGACCCTGATCACCTTCCTGGTGCTGAGCCTGCACCAGCGCCTGCGCATGTTCCCCATGTGGCAGCAGAGCACTGTGCTGCTGGTGGTGTTCGGCCTGGCCCAGCTGGTGCAGCTGTGGCTCAATGCCCTGACCGGCAGCCGTCCGCCGACCCTGGCCTTCGTGCTGCCGGCGCTGGTCAGCGCGCTGCTCTGGCCCTGGGTCTGCGTCATCCTGCGCGGGTTGCACCAGCGCCTTAACGTCAACTGAGCGCGCCAGCTGCGGCCGGCCGCGCCTCGCCCGACAGGGAGAAGTTCGTATGGCCAAGCTGTTTCTGGCCTCTGCCTCGCCGCGCCGCCGCGAGCTGCTGGCGCAGATCGCCGTGCCCTGCGTCACGCAAATCGCCGCGATAGACGAAAATCCGTTGCCAGACGAGCCCGCCGTCGCCTATGTAGAGCGCCTGGCGCGGGAAAAGGCGCGCGCCGGCCTGGCCGCCCTGCGCGATGCGCACGATGCCGTGGTGCTCGGCGCCGATACCGCGGTGGTGCTCGATGGGCGCATCCTCGGCAAACCGGCCGATTTCGCCGAGTCGCGCGCCATGCTGCAGGCGCTGTCCGGGCGCAGCCATCAGGTGCTGACCGCGGTGGCGCTGGCCGGCGGCGGACGCGAGGCGGCGCGGGTGGTGGCCAGCAGCGTGACCTTCCGCGCCCTGAGTGAGCGCGAGATCGAAGCCTACTGGGCCAGCGGCGAGCCGTGCGACAAGGCCGGCAGCTATGGTATCCAGGGGCTGGCGGCGGTATTCGTCAGCCGCCTCGAAGGCAGCTATTCGGCGGTGGTCGGCCTGCCGCTGTGCGAGACGGCCGAGTTGCTCGGCGAATTCGGCATTGCCTGCTGGCAGTTGCCGGCCCAGCGCTAAACTTGCGGCAGCGCGCCGCCCAATCCAGCGGGATGGATGCATGAGCGAAGAGATTCTGATCAATATCACGCCGATGGAATCGCGCGTGGCGGTGGTGGAAAACGGCGTGCTGCAGGAAGTGCACGTCGAACGCACGCAGAAGCGCGGCATCGTCGGCAACATCTACAAGGGCAAGGTGGTGCGCGTGCTGCCGGGCATGCAGGCGGCGTTCGTCGACATCGGCCTGGAGCGCGCGGCCTTTATCCACGCCTCGGAAATTTCCACCCGCGAGGGCGCCGCGGTGGAGCCGATCAGCGCCCTGGTGCACGAGGGCCAGGCCCTGGTGGTACAGGTGACCAAGGACCCCATCGCCAGCAAGGGCGCGCGCCTGACCACCCAGCTGTCGATTCCCTCGCGCTACCTGGTGTACATGCCGCGCACCAGCCACGTCGGCATCTCGCTGAAGATCGAGGACGAGGCCGAGCGCGAGCGGCTCAAGCAGGTGGTCGCCGACTGCGTGGCGGCCGAGGGCATCGAGGAGGCCGGCGGCTTTATCCTGCGTACCGCCGCCGAAGGCGCCGGCGCCGACGAGATCCTCATCGACATCCGTTACCTGCGCCGGCTGTGGGACCAGATCGCCGCGCAGATCCAGAACGCCAAGGCGCCCTCGGTGATCTACGAGGACCTGTCGCTGGCCCTGCGCACCCTGCGCGACCTGGTCAGCCCGCGTACCGAGAAGATCCGCGTCGACTCGCGCGAGACCTTCCAGAAGATCACCCAGTTCGTCGCCGAGCTGATGCCGGAGATCGCCGACCGCCTCGAGCACTACCCCGGCGAGCGGCCGATCTTCGACCTCTACGGCGTCGAGGACGAGATCCAGCGCGCGCTGGAGCGTAAGGTGCCGCTCAAGTCCGGCGGCTACCTGATCGTCGACCCGGCCGAGGCGATGAGCACCATCGACGTCAACACCGGTGCCTTCGTCGGCCACCGCACCCTCGAAGAGACCATCTTCAAGACCAACCTCGAGGCGGCCACCGCCATCGCCCGTCAGCTGCGTCTGCGCAACCTGGGCGGGATCATCATCATCGATTTCATCGACATGGAAGACGAGGAGCACCAGCGCCAGGTGCTGCGCACCCTGGAGAAGCAGCTGGAGCGCGACCACGCCAAGACCAACATCATCGGCATCACCGAGCTGGGGCTGGTGCAGATGACCCGCAAGCGCACCCGCGAGAGCCTCGAACAGGTGCTCTGCGAGCCGTGCAGCGCATGCCAGGGCCGCGGCAAGCTGAAGACGGCGGAGACCATCTGCTACGAGATCTTCCGCGAGATCCTGCGCGAGGCGCGCGCCTACCAGGCCGAGGGCTACCGGGTGCTGGCCAACCAGAAGGTGGTCGACCGCCTGCTCGACGAGGAGTCGGGCAATGTCGCCGATCTGGAGGCCTTTATCGGCCGCACCATCAAGTTCCAGGTGGAAACCATGTACTCCCAGGAACAGTACGATGTGGTGCTGCTCTGAGGCGCCGCTGAGATGAACGCGCTGGCCCGTCTGTTCATGGCCCTGCTGCGCTGGGGCCTGGGGCTCTGTGCCGCGCTGCTGGTGCTGGCGGCGCTGTACGTCAGCCTGGGCCGCGAGCTGGTGCCGCTGGTCGCCGAGTACCGCCTGGAGGCGGAGAACCGCGCCGGCGCCGCGCTCGGCGTGCCGGTGCGCATCGGTGCGCTGGAAGGGCAGTGGCAGGGCTTCGCCCCCTTGCTGGTGGCGCGCGACGTGCAGGTCGGCGATGGCGAGCAGCGCCTGGTGCTGGACCGGGTGCGGGTGGTGCCGGACCTGCTGGCCAGCCTGCTGGCACGGCGCGCGCGCATCGGCCACCTGCAACTGACCGGTTTGCAGCTGCACGTGCAGCAGCAGGACGACGGCAGCTGGCGCCTGCAGGGCCTGCCCGACGGGCCGCAGGGCGGGCGCGCCGACGTCGCCGAGCTGCTGCAACGGCTGCGCGTGGTGCAGCGCCTGAGCCTGGTGGACAGCCAGCTGGTGCTGCAGGCCGCCGGACAGGAGCCGCTGAAACTCAGTTACCTCAACCTCAGCCTGCGTTACGGCGTCAACCGCCAGTGTCTCGACGCCCGCCTGCTGCTGCCCGACGGCCAGCCGCTGAGCCTGCAGCTGCGTACCCGCATGCAGCCGCAGCAGTGGCGGCAGACCCAGGCCGAGCTCTACCTGAGTTTGCCGCAGAGCGACTGGGCCGCCTGGCTGCCGCCGCGCCTGACCGCCGCCTGGCAGGTGCAGCGCCTGCAGGCCGGCGGCGAGCTGTGGCTGAGCAGTCGCGGCGGCGAGTTGCAGCGCGGCGCGCTGCGCCTGCATGCGCCGCAGGTGCGCGGCGGCTACGCCGAGCGCGAGGCGGTGAGCCTGGAGGATCTGGCCTTCAACGCCTATTTCCAGCGCGGCGAGGCGGGGATACAGGTGCAGCTCGATTCCCTGGCCTTCAACCAGGGCGAGCGGCGCATCGGCGAGCTGCACCTGGCCCTGACTCAGGACCACGCCGGCAGCGACGACGAGCGCTGGCAGCTGCGCGCCGACCGCTTCGATCTGGCCGCCTGGGCGCCGCTGGTCCAGGCCCTGGCGCCGCTGCCGGAGGTCGCCGAGCAGACGCTGGCCGGGCTGGCCCCGGTGGGCGGCGTGGCCAACCTGCAGCTGGACTACCAGCCGCGCCGCGAGGGCGCCGCGCGTCTGCAGTTCGCCGCCAACCTGGAGCGGGTCGGCATCGCCGCCTACCGCGGCGCGCCGGCGGCCGAGAACGTCAGCGGCAGCGTGTCGGGGAACCCGTTTCAGGGCGAGTTGCGCCTCAATAGCGAGAATTTCGCCCTGCACCTGGATCAGCTGTTCCCCGCCCCCTGGCGTTACCGCCACGCCCAGGCGCGGCTGAGCTGGGCCTGGAACGACGATGGCTTGACCCTGGCCAGCCCCTATATGCGCCTGGACGGCGAGGAAGGGCAGCTCGCCGGTGACATGCTGATCCGCCTGCGCCGCGACCCCGACGCCGAGGACTACATGGACCTGCGCGTCGGCCTGCGCGACGGCGATGCGGCCTACACCGAGAAATACCTGCCGACCCGCTCGCCGGGCATGAGCGCCGAACTGAGCCGCTGGCTGCAGAGCGCGATCCGTGCCGGCAAGGTGGAGGAGGGCTACTTCCAGTACCAGGGTTCGCTGAACAAGGGCGCGGCCATCACGGCGCGCAGCCTCAGCCTGTTCTTCCAGGTGGCGGAGGCCGAGCTGGCCTTCCAGCCCGGCTGGCCGGCGCTGCGCGAAGGCCGCGGCCAGGTGCTGATCGAGGACGACGGCGTACGCGTGCGCCTGCAGCAGGGGCGCCTGCTGGACAGCCAGGTAAGCGCGGTCAGCGCCGCTATCCCGCTGCTGCACAACGGTCAGCCGCCGCGCCTGCAGCTCGACGGCGAGGTGAGCAGCAGCCTGGGAGACGCCCTCAAGCTGCTGCAGGAGGCGCCGCTGGGCACCGCCGAGCTGTTCGCCGGCTGGCAGGGCGAGGGCCCGCTGGCCGGGCGCCTGCAGCTGGACATCCCGCTGGCCAAGGGCGCGCCGCCCGGCGTGGTGGTGGACTTCGCCACCGAAGGCGCGCGCCTCGAGCTGGTCAATCCCGCCCTGCAACTGAGCCAGATCCAGGGGGCATTCCGCTTCAACAGCGCCAGCGGCCTGAGTGCGCCGGACGTGCGGGCCCAGGTGTTCGGCCGCCAGGTGCGCGGCAGCATCAGCGCCGAAGGCGCGCGGGGACGGACGCGCACCCTGTTCGATCTGCGCGGCCAGGCCGAGGTGGAGACCCTGCGTCAGTGGCTCGGCATCGAGCAGAGCCTGCCGCTCAGTGGCCTGCTGCCTTACCGCCTGCGCCTGACCCTGGACGGCGACGACAGCCAGCTGCGCGTCGACTCCAATCTCAAGGGCGTGGCCATCGACCTACCGCCGCCCTTCGCCAAGGCGGCCGGCGAGGAGCGCTACGCCGACTGGCGCATGACCCTGGCCGGCCGCGAGCGGCGCTACTGGCTCGACTACCAGAACCTGGCCAGCCTGGCCCTGGCCGCGCCGCCGGGCGAGCTGAGCCAGGGGCGCGGCGAGCTGATGCTCGGCGGCACCCCGGCGCGGCTGCCCAGCAGCCAGGGCCTGCGCCTGCGCGGCCGGCTCGACGAGCTGGACTGGGACGCCTGGCAGCAGGTGCGCCAGCGCCATGCGGTGAGCGTGGACGCCGAGAGCCAGCGCCTGTTCAAAGACGCCCAACTGCGGATCGAGCGTTTCCGCGGCTTCGGCAGCGAGCTCAACGATCTGCAAGTGGGCCTGGCGCGCGAGGGCCAGGCCTGGGCCCTGCAATTGGACAGCGAACTGGCGGCCGGCCGCGTGCTGCTGGCCGATGCGGCGGAGACGCCGATTCGCGTGGAGCTCGATTACCTGCGCCTGCCGCCCGCCGATCCGGACAAGCCGGCGGATGCGCCGGACCCGCTGGCGGCCGTCGACCCGCGGCAGATTCCGGCGCTGGATATCCGCATCGGCGAGGTGCGGCGCGGCGCCAAGATTCTCGGTGCCTGGTCGCTGCAGGCGCGCCCGGAGGCGGACGGCGTGCGTTTCGACCAGCTCGATCTCGACCTGCAGGGCCTCAAGGTCGGCGGCAGCGCCGGCTGGCGCGGCGCGCCGGGGGGCACGCGCAGCTGGTACCAGGGCCGTCTGCAGGGCAAGGACCTGGCCAAGGTGCTGCTGGCCTGGGGCTATGCCCCCAGCGCCACCAGCGAGAGCTTCCGCCTGGATATCGACGGCAACTGGCCGGGCTCGCCGGCCTGGCTGTCGCTCAAGCGCTTCTCCGGCAGCCTGGAACCGGCGCTGCGCAACGGCCAGTTCGTCGAGGTGCAGGGTTCGGCGCAGGCGCTGCGGGTGTTCGGCCTGCTCAATTTCGACTCCATCGGCCGCCGCCTGCGCCTGGATTTTTCCGACCTGCTCGGCAAGGGCCTGAGCTACGACCGGGTCAAGGGGCGGCTGCAGGCCAACGACGGCCTGTTCGTCACCCGCGAGCCGATCGTGCTGAGCGGCCCGTCGAGCAACCTGGAGCTCAACGGCAACCTCGACATGCGTAACGAGCGGATCGACGCCAAGCTGCTGGTGACCCTGCCGGTGACCAACAACCTGCCGCTGGCCGCGCTGATCGTCGGCGCCCCGGCCATCGGCGGCGCGCTGTTCGTCGTCGACAAGCTGCTCGGCGACCGCGTGGCGCGCTTCGCCAGCGTGCAGTACGACGTCAAGGGCCCCATGCAGAGTCCGCAGATCAGTTTTGACAAGCCTTTCGAGAAACCCAGGTAAGCTGTCAGCCATCCGCTTCCATCCCATATCGGGTATGCCATGACCTTTGCCGTGATCCAGATGGTCAGTCAGGACGACGTGCTGGCCAATTTGACCCAGGCCCGCCAACTGCTGGAACAGGCGGCGGCCGGCGGCGCGCGCCTGGCGGTGCTGCCGGAGAACTTCGCCGCCATGGGCCGCCGCGACCTGGCCGCGCTCGGCCGTGCCGAGGCGCTGGGCCAGGGGCCGATCCTGCCCTGGTTGCAACGGGCCGCGCGCGACCTCAAGTTGTGGATAGTCGCCGGCACCCTGCCGCTGCCGCCGGACGAGGCGCCCGAGGCCAAGCCGCATGCCTGTTCGCTGCTGATCGACGACGCCGGCCAGCGGGTGGCGCGCTACGACAAGCTGCACCTGTTCGACGTCGAAGTGGCCGACAACCGCGGCAGCTACCGCGAGTCGGACGACTTCGCCCATGGCCAGCGCATCGTGGTCGCCGATACCCCGGTCGGCCGCCTGGGCCTGAGCGTCTGCTACGATCTGCGCTTTCCCGAGCTGTACGGCGCACTGCGCCAGGCCGGCGCCGAGCTGATCAGCGCGCCCTCGGCCTTCACCGCGGTGACCGGCGCCGCGCACTGGCAGGTGCTGGTGCGCGCCCGCGCCATCGAGACCCAGTGCTATGTGCTGGCGGCGGGGCAGGGTGGCGAGCACCCCGGGCCGCGGCAGACCTTCGGTCATTCGGCCATCGTCGACCCCTGGGGCCGCGTGCTGGCCGAGCAGGATCAGGGCCAGGCGGTGCTGCTGGCCAGCCGTGACGGTGCCGAGCAGGCGGCGATCCGGCAACGCATGCCGGTGCAGGCGCACCGCAGAATTCTTTCATCGGACGCCGTGCGTCCGATTGCAGTGGAGTGACCATGAACCCGATGCTGATGTCCGTCAGCGAGCACCTGCTCGCCCCCGGCAACCTGACCCTCGACAGCCTGCCCGGCGTGCTCGGCGAACTCGCCGGCCCGGGGATCGACGCCGCCGACCTGTATTTCCAGAGCCAGGTCTCGGAAACCTGGGTGCTGGAGGACGGCATCGTCAAGGAGGGCAGCTTCAACCTCGACCAGGGCGTCGGTGTGCGCGCCCAGTCCGGCGAGAAGACCGGCTTCGCCTACAGCAACGCCATCACCCTGGATGCCCTGCGCCAGGCGGCGCGCGCCGCCCGCTCGATCTCCCGCGCCGGGCAGCAGGGCCGCGTGCAGGCCTTCGCCAGCCCGCAGGTCAGCGCCCTCTACGCACCGGACAACCCCCTGGACGTGCTCGGCCGCGCCGAGAAGGTCGAGCTGCTGCAACGCATCGACCGCGCCACCCGTGCTCTCGATCCGCGCATCAAGCAGGTCACCGTGAGCCTGGCCGGGGTCTGGGACCGGGTGCTGGTGGCCGCCCACGACGGCAGCCTGAGCGCCGATGTACGCCCGCTGGTGCGTTTCAACGTCAGCGTCATAGTCGAGCACAACGGCCGTCGCGAGCGCGGCGGCCATGGCGGCGGCGGGCGCACCGACTACCGCTATTTCCTCGAAGAGGATCGCGCCATGGGCTATGCCCGCGAGGCGCTGCGCCAGGCCCTGGTCAACCTCGAGGCGATTCCCGCGCCGGCCGGCACCCTGCCGGTGGTGATGGGCGCCGGCTGGTCCGGCGTGCTGCTGCACGAGGCGGTCGGCCACGGCCTGGAGGGCGACTTCAACCGCAAGGGCAGCTCGGCCTACAGCGGCCGCATCGGCGAGCGGGTCGCCTCCAGCCTGTGCACCATAGTCGACGACGGCACCCTGGAAGGGCGCCGCGGCTCGCTCAGCGTCGACGACGAGGGCACGCCGACTCAGTGCACCACGCTGATCGAGAACGGCGTGCTCAAGGGCTACATGCAGGACAAGCTCAACGCCCGCCTGATGGGCGTGGCGCGCACCGGCAACGGCCGCCGCGAGTCCTACGCGCACCTGCCGATGCCGCGCATGACCAACACCTACATGCTGGCCGGGCAGAGCGACCCGGAGGAGATCATCCGTTCGGTGAAGAAGGGCATCTACTGCGCCAACCTCGGCGGCGGCCAGGTCGACATCACCAGCGGCAAGTTCGTCTTCTCCACCAGCGAGGCCTACCTGATCGAGGACGGCCGGATCACCGCGCCGGTCAAGGGTGCGACCCTGATCGGCAACGGCCCGGAGGCCATGAGTCGGGTGTCGATGGTGGGCAACGACCTGGCCCTGGACAGCGGCGTCGGCACCTGCGGCAAGGACGGCCAGTCGGTGCCGGTTGGCGTCGGCCAGCCGACCCTGAAGATCGATGCCATCACCGTCGGCGGGACGGGGGCGTAGGTTGGGTTGAGGAGCCTGCGACGAAGCCCAACAGGGAGCGCGCAGCGCTCCGCCCGGCGTTCAGCTGCCGGGCCTTTTTCGGCTCGGCGCGCATCTGGGCTTAGCTGCGCTCAGCCCAACCTACCGGCGCTACGGATGGAGGTTATCAACGCAGGCCGCGCTGCATTTCGTCCAGTTCGCGGATGTACTTGAACACCTTGCGCGCGGCGGCGGGCGGCTTGTTGTGCGCCGCCTCGTGCTGGGCATGGCGGATCAGCCCGCGCAGGTGCTGGCGGTCGGCGTCCGGGTACTGGCCGATAAAGCCTTCCAGGGCCTCGTCGCCGCCGGCGATCAGGCGGTCGCGCCAACGCTCGAGGGCATGGAAGCGCTCGTTGTATTCGCGGGTGGAGCTGTCCACCTGGTCGAGCATGGCGAGGATCGCCTCGACATCCTGTTCGCGCATCAGCTTGCCGATGAACTGGATATGGCGTTTGCGCGCGGCGTTGGCGGTGTGTTTCGGCGCTTCGGCCAGGGCGCGGCGCAGGGCGTCGGTCAGCGGCATCTTGGCCAGCAGGTCCGGCTTGAGCGTGGTCAGGCGCTCGCCGAGTTCCTGCAGGGCATGCAGCTCGCGTTTGACCTGGGATTTACTCTTCTCCAGGGAGAAGTCGTCGAAGGAATCAGACATGGGGCGGGTCCAGTGGGAAACGCCGCCATGATAGCAGTAGGGGCAGCTTCAAGCCGCACGCTTCAAGCGGCAAGATGGGAGCGGACTCGGCTGTTGCTTGTGGCTTGCAGCTTATTTTGAGAATCGGAGTGGTTATGAGTGAAGTAGAGGTGATCGGCCCGCAGGCCCTGCCCCAGTTGCAGGCGCAGGTCGAAGAGATTCTCGCCGAGGCCAAGCGCCAGGGCGCCAGCGCCTGCGAGGTGGCGGTGTCCGCCGGCCAGGGACTGTCCACCACGGTGCGCCAGGGCGAGGTGGAAACCGTCGAGTTCAATCGCGATCAGGGCTTCGGCATCACCCTCTACGTCGGCCAGCGCAAGGGCTCGGCGAGCACCTCGGCCACCGGCAGCGCGGCGATCCGCGAGACGGTGGCGGCAGCGCTGGCGATTGCCAAGCACGCCAGCGAGGACGAATGCGCCGGCCTGGCCGATGCCGCGCTGATGGCCCGCGAGCTGCCCGAGCTGGATCTCTACCATCCCTGGTCGATCAGCCCCGAGCAGGCCGTGGAGCAGGCGCTGGTCTGCGAGGCGGCGGCCTTTGCCGCCGATGCCCGGGTCAACAACGCCGACGGCACCAGCCTCAACACCCACCAGGGCTGCCGCGTCTACGGCAACAGCCATGGCTTCGTCGGCGGTTACGCCAGCACCCGCCACAGCCTGAGCTGCGTGATGATCGCAGGCGGCGAAGGGCAGATGCAGCGCGACTACTGGTACGACGTCAACCGCCAGGGCGAGCTGCTCGCCGATGCCGGCGAGATCGGTCGGCGCGCCGCGCTGCGCGCGGTAAGTCGGCTCGGCGCGCGCCCGGTGCCGACCTGCGAGGTGCCGGTGCTGTTCGCCGCCGAGCTGGCCGGCGGCCTGTTCGGCCACCTGCTGGCGGCGATCTCCGGCGGCAACCTGTACCGCCATTCCTCCTTCCTCGAAGGCGCACTGGGCCAGCGCCTCTTCCCCGAATGGCTGAGCCTCGACGAGCGCCCGCACCTGCCGCGGGCGCTGGGCAGCGCCGCCTTCGACGGCGACGGCCTGGCCACCTACGCCAAGTCCTTCGTCGACAAGGGCGAGCTGGTGTCCTATGTGCTCGGCACCTATTCCGGACGCAAGCTGGGCTTGCCGAGCACGGCCAACTCCGGTGGCGTGCACAACCTGTTCGTCAGTCATGGCGAGGAGGACCAGCAGGCGCTGATTCGCCGCATGGGGCGCGGCCTGCTGGTCACCGAGCTGATGGGCCAGGGCCTGAACCTGGTCACCGGCGACTATTCGCGCGGCGCCGCCGGTTTCTGGGTGGAGAACGGCGAGATCCAGTTCCCGGTGCAGGAGGTGACCATCGCCGGCAACCTGCGCGACATGTTCCGCCAGATCGTCGCGGTCGGCCGCGACCTGGAACGGCGCGGCAATATCTGCACCGGCTCGGTGCTGATCGAGAAGATGACCGTCGCCGGCAGTTGAGATGGGCCGAAACGACAAGGCCACCCGCGGGTGGCCTTGTGGTTGTTTGGGGGGGTTACTCGCCTTCCTCGAAGTAGTTCTCGATCAGGCCGACCAGCGCGTCCAGCGCCTCGTGATCCTGCTCGCCCTCGGTGTGCAGGTGCACCGGGGTGCCCTTGCCGGCCGCCAGCATCATCACCGCCATGATGCTCTTGCCGTCCACCAGGCTGTCGCTAGAGCGACCGATGCGCACCTGGCAGGGGTAGGTGCTGGCCACGCCGACGAACTTGGCGGCGGCGCGGGCGTGCAGGCCGAGCTTGTTGATGATGGTGATTTCACGGGCTGGCATCGCGGCGGAGTTCCTTAGCTGAGGTCGCGGTGACGCACCTGGACGTTCTTCAGCGGTTTTTTCAGCGCCTGGCTCAGGCGGTTGGCCAGGTATACCGAGCGATGATGACCGCCGGTGCAGCCGATGGCGATGGTGACATAGGCACGGTTGCTGGCGGCGAAGCGCGGCAGCCATTTCTCCAGGTAGGCGAGGATGTCCTGGTACATTTCCTCGACCTCCGGTTGCGCCGCCAGGTAGTCGACCACCGGCTGCTGCAGCCCGGAGAAGTCGCGCAGTTCCGGCTTCCAGTAGGGGTTGGGCAGGCAGCGCGCGTCGAACACCAGATCGGCGTCCACCGGCATGCCGCGCTTGAAACCGAAGGATTCGATCAGGAAGGCGGTGCCCGGCTCAGGCTGGCCCAGCAGGCGCAGCTTGAGGCTGTCGCGCAGCTGGTAGAGGTTGAGGTGGGTGGTGTCGATCTTCAGGTCGGCCAGGTCGACGATGGGCGCCAGCACCTGGCTCTCGTCGGCGATGGCCTCGGCCAGCGAGCGATTCTCGTCGGTCAGCGGATGGCGCCTGCGGGTTTCCGAGAAGCGCTTGAGCAGGGTCTCGTCTTCGGCGTCGAGGTAGAGGATGTCGCAGCGGATGTTGCGCTGGCGCACCTGTTCGAGCAGTTCCGGGAAGCGCTTGAGGTGGCTCTGCAGGTTGCGCGCGTCGATCGACACCGCCACCTGCGGCAGCAGCATCTCGGTGTTGAGCAGGGCGCGCTCGGCCAGGTCCGGCAGCAGGCCGGCGGGCAGGTTGTCGATGCAGTAGAAGCCGTTGTCCTCAAGTACATCGAGGGCGGTGCTCTTGCCCGAGCCGGAGCGACCGCTGACGATGATCAGGCGCATGCTTATTGACCGTTCTGGATGTCCACGACCACCTGGTACAGATCCGCGCTGGCCGGGGCCTGGCGCAGACGTTCGCGGACGTCCTGGCGATCGAGCATGCTGGCGATCTGGCGCAGCAGTTCGAGGTGGGCGTCGGTGGCCGCTTCCGGCACCAGCAGGACAAACAGCAGGTCGACCGGGGCGCCGTCGATGGCGTCGAAGTCCACCGCGGTGTCCAGGCGCAGCACCGCGCTAATCGGCGCGCTGCAGCCGGCCAGGCGACAGTGGGGAATGGCGATGCCGTTGCCGAAGCCGGTGGAGCCGAGCTTCTCGCGGGCGATCAGGCTTTCGAAGATGTCCTGGGCATCCAGGTCGGGCAGGTCGCGTGCCACCAGGTTGGCGATCTGTTCGAGCACGCGTTTCTTACTGCCGCCCGGCACGTTCACCAGGGAACGGCCGGGGGTCAGGATGTTTTCAAGTCGGATCATGGATGGGGAATGTCAGCGGGCCGTGGCGCCTTGCAGGCGTTCGAGCTGCTTTTCCTTGTGCTTGATGAGTTGACGGTCGAGTTTGTCGGCCAACAGGTCGATGGCGGCGTACATGTCCTGGTGTTCGGCGTTGGCGACGACCTCGCCGCCGGCGACGTGCAGGGTAGCTTCGATCTTCTGCTTGAGCTTCTCGACCTCCATGGTCACCTGAACGTTGGTGATCTTGTCGAAGTGGCGTTCCAATCGGCCGAGTTTCTCGCCGATATAGTCACGCAGGGCGTCGGTCACATCCAGCTGGTGTCCACTGATGTTGACTTGCATACCGCTTTCTCCTTGTTGCCTTGTGTAAGAGGCGGGTCCTATGCGACCCGCCGCCGGAACACTTTGGCTTGGAAGCGAGAGGCTTCCAATCGATCTGGCCTACATCAGTCGCTTGCGCTCGCTGGAGGGCGCTATGCCGAGGGATTCGCGGTACTTGGCGACTGTCCGACGGGCGACTTGGATGCCTTGTGCCTCCAGTAAACCAGCGATCTTGCTGTCGCTCAACGGCTTTTTCGCGTTTTCTGCGGCAACCAGTTTTTTGATGATGGCGCGGATCGCGGTGGACGAGCATTCGCCGCCCTCGGCGGTGCTGACGTGGCTGGAGAAGAAGTATTTCAGCTCGTAAATGCCGCGCGGGGTGTGCATGAATTTCTGCGTGGTGACCCGCGAGATGGTCGACTCGTGCATGCCCACCGCCTCGGCGATATCGTGCAGTACCAGGGGCTTCATCGCCTCGTCGCCGTAGTCGAGGAAGCCGCGCTGGTGCTCGACGATCTGGGTGGCGACCTTCATCAGCGTCTCGTTGCGGCTCTGCAGGCTCTTGATGAACCAGCGCGCCTCCTGCAGCTGGTTGCGCATGAAGGTGTTGTCGGCGCTGGAGTCGGCGCGTTTGACGAAGCCGGCGTACTGCGGGTTGACCCGCAGGCGCGGCATGGCCTCCTGGTTCAGCTCCACCAGCCAGCGGTCGTTGTGCTTGCGCACGATGACGTCGGGCACCACGTATTCCGGCTCGCTGGACTCGATCTGCGAACCCGGGCGCGGGTTGAGGCGCTGGATCAGGTCGATGACCTGCTTGAGCTCGTCTTCCTTGAGCTTGCTGCGGCGCATCAGCTGGGCGTAGTCGCGGCTGCCGAGCAGTTCCAGGTAGTCGCCGACCACGCGCTGGGTCTCGCTCAGCCAGGGCGTGCCGGCGGGCAACTGGCGCAGTTGCAGCAGCAGGCATTCGCGCAGGTCGCGGGCGCCGATGCCGGCCGGCTCGAACTGCTGGATGCGGTGCAGCACCACTTCCACCTCGTCCAGCTCGACGTCCAGCTCGGGGTCGAAGGATTCGGCGACTTCCTCGAGGCTTTCTTCCAGGTAGCCGTCGTTGTTGATGCAGTCGATCAGGGTGGCGGCGATCAGTCGATCCTTGTCCGACATCGGCGCCAGATTCAGTTGCCAGAGCAGGTGACTGTGCAGACTCTCGCCATTGGAGGTGCGGGTGGTGAAGTCCCACTCGTCGTCGTCGTTGCTCGGCAGGCTGCTGGCGCTGGTCTGGTAGACGTCTTCCCAGGCGGTATCGACCGGCAGCTCGTTGGGGATGCGTTCGCCCCATTCGCCCTCTTCCAGGTTGTCGACCGTGGGGGTCGTTTCCTGGTAGCTGTCTTCCTTGCTCGGGGTGGGCGCGGCGCTTTCCGCGCCGTCGGCCATGGGGTCGCTGTTGTCGAAGTCGTCGCCGTCTTCCTGGCGCTCGAGCATGGGGTTGGACTCCAGTGCCTCCTGGATTTCCTGTTGCAGGTCCAGGGTCGACAGTTGGAGGAGGCGGATAGCCTGTTGCAGCTGCGGGGTCATCGTCAGCTGCTGGCCCATCTTGAGGACTAGCGATGGTTTCATTGCAGACCTTAATTCACCGGCGGGTTACGCCTTCCACTACAGGGCGCCGCGGCGCCACCAGGAAGCAAATTATATGCCTGAACTTCTCGGCTTTGCCTAGGGCTTGCCATATTTCTGTAGTGAAATAGCGGGCGAGCTACAGGCGGAATTCGTGGCCCAGGTACACCTCTTTCACCGTCTGGTTGGCGAGGATGGTCTCGGCGTCGCCCTCGGCGATCAGCTGGCCGTCGTTGACGATGTAGGCGGTTTCGCAGATGTCCAGGGTCTCGCGCACGTTGTGATCGGTGATCAGGATGCCGATGCCCTTGGTCTTGAGGTGGTGGATGATCTGCTTGATGTCGCCCACCGAGATCGGGTCGACGCCGGCGAAGGGCTCGTCGAGCAGGATGAACTTGGGGTTGGTGGCCAGGGCGCGGGCGATTTCCACGCGGCGGCGCTCGCCGCCGGACAGGCTCATGCCGAGGCTGCCTGAGATGTGGTGGATGTGGAATTCCTGCAGCAGGTTTTCCAGCTCCGCCTGGCGGCCGGCGCGGTCCAGGTCCTTGCGCGTCTCGAGGATGGCCATGATGTTGTCGGCCACCGACAGCTTGCGGAAGATCGAGGCTTCCTGCGGCAGGTAGCCGATTCCGGCGCGGGCGCGGCCGTGCATGGGTTGGTGGCTGACGTCGAGGTCGTCGATGCGCACGCGGCCCTGATCGGCGCGCACCAGGCCGACGATCATGTAGAAGCAGGTAGTCTTGCCGGCGCCGTTGGGGCCGAGCAGGCCGACGATCTGCCCGCTCTCGATGCTCAGGCTGACGTCGCGGACGACCTGGCGGCCCTTGTAGCTCTTGGCCAGGTGTTGGGCTTTGAGAATGGCCATTACTGCTGTGCCTGCTGGTCCGCGGGTTTGTTCTTCGGCTGGATGATCATGTCGATACGCGGGCGCGGCACGCTGACGTTGGTGCCCGTGGCACGGCCGGCGTTGACGATCTGGCGCTGGGTGTCGTAGACGATCTTCTCGCCCTCGAAGGTGTTGCCTTCCTGGATCACCTTGGCCTGGTCGATCAGCACGATGCGTTCGTTGCTGGCGAAATACTGGATGGTCAGGCCGTAGGCCTTGACGATTTCCTTGTCCGCCGCCGGCTTTTGCTCGTAGTAGGCCGGTTTGCCTACCGAGGTGAACACGTCGATGTCGCCGCTGGCGGTCTGGGTGATGGTCACGGTGTCGCCGGTGATCTTCAGGGTGCCCTGGGTGATGATCACGGAGCCGCGGTAGACCGCCACGCCCTGCTTGTCGTCCAGCTCGGCGCTGTCGGCCTGGATGCGGATCGGCTGCTCGCGGTCGGACGGCAGGGCCCAGGCCGCCGCGCTTCCCAATGCGGCGCCGAGGCTGAGAATCAGGGGGAGGGTGTTAACGAACCTCATGCTGGCCTCTTACGTTGGACTGCAGGAGCATCCTGCCGTCGTTCAAGTACGCTTTCATTCCTTGTGCCGTGGTCACCCCGTTGGCCGCGACGATTCTAACGGCTTGCTCGGTCTGCGCATATTCCTTGTCGGGAATCACGGTCATGCGGCTGCTGGTGATGATGGTCGGGCGGCCCTTGGCGTCGGTGCGGGCGACGCGCACGTCGTCGATCAGTTCCACCTCGACGCCGCCGGGGGAGACCTCGGCGCGCTGGCTGGTGACCTTCCACGGCAGTTCGCTGCCGCGGTACAGATCGAGCTTGGGCATGCTGACCAGGGTGATGTCGCTGGCCTTGACGTGCTCGAGCTTGTCCGCGGTCATGCGGTAGTGCAGCTTGCCGTCGTCCTGGAACTGCACGGTGCGCGCGCCGACCACATAGAAGTCCACGGCGTTGTCGCTGTCTGCCGGCTGGGCCTGGCGGTCGCCGTCGGGGGCGATGTTCCAGTAGCCGAGCGCCGCGACCACGACGGCGATCAGGGCGAAGATCAGGTAGTTGAGGGCTTTACGCAGCATGCTGTGCTCTACAGGTAGGCGGCTTGGGCCGCATCCAGCGTGCCCTGGGCACGCATGATCAGTTCGCAGAATTCCCGCGCCGCGCCGTCGCCGCCGCGCGCCTGGGTCACGCCATGGGCATGCTCGCGGACGAAGGCGTCGGCGCTGGCCACGGCCATGCCCAATCCGACCCGGCGAATCACCGGAAGATCCGGCAGGTCGTCGCCCAGGTAGGCGACCTGCTCGTAGCTTAGGCCGAGTTCGGCGAGCAGGCCGTCGAGCACCACGAGTTTGTCCTCGCGGCCCTGGAACAGGTGCTGGATGCCGAGATTGTTGGCGCGGCGCTCGACCACCGGGGTCTTGCGTCCGCTGATGATCGCGGTGCGCACGCCGGAGGCGATCAGCAGTTTGATGCCGTGGCCGTCCAGGGTGTTGAAGGTCTTGAACTCGCTGCCGTCCTCGAGGAAGTACAGGCGGCCATCGGTGAGCACGCCGTCGACGTCGAAGATTGCCAGCTTGATCGCGCGGGCGCGGCGCAACAGGTCGTTCATCACATCACCCCCGCGCGCAGCAGGTCGTGCATGTTCAGCGCGCCGACCGGTTGGTCCTGCTCGTCGACCACCACCAGGGCGTTGATCTTGTGGTCTTCCATGATCTTCAGCGCCTCGGCGGCGAGCATTTCGGCGCGGGCGGTCTTGCCGTGCGGGGTCATCACCTCGTCGATCAGCGCCTGGCGCACGTCGATGCCCTTGTCCAGGGTGCGGCGCAGGTCGCCGTCAGTGAAGATGCCGGCCAGGCGGCCGTCGTCTTCCAGTACCACGGTCATGCCCAGTCCCTTCTGGGTCATTTCCAGCAGGGCGTCGCGCAGGCTGGTGCCGCGGTTCACCCGCGGCAGGGCTTCGCCCGCGTGCATGACGTTTTCCACCTTGAGCAGCAGGCGCCGGCCGAGGGCGCCGCCGGGATGGGAGAAGGCGAAGTCTTCGGCGGTGAAGCCGCGCGCTTCCAGCAGGGCGATGGCCAGGGCGTCGCCGAGCACCAGGCTGGCGGTGGTGGAGGAAGTCGGCGCCAGGTTCAGCGGGCAGGCCTCCTGGGTGACGCGGGCGTCGAGATTGACTTCGGCGGCCTTGGCCAGCGGCGAGTCCGGGTTGCCGGTCATGCTGATCAGGCGAATGCCGAGGCGCTTGATCAAGGGCAGCAGGGTGACGATCTCGGCGGTGGAGCCGGAGTTGGACAGGGCCAGGACGATGTCGTCGCGGGTGATCATGCCCATGTCGCCGTGGCTGGCCTCGGCCGGGTGGACGAAGAACGCCGTGGTGCCGGTGCTGGCCAGGGTGGCGGCGATCTTGTTGCCGATATGCCCGGACTTGCCCATGCCGACCACTACCACGCGGCCCTGGCAGGCCAGGATCAGCTCGCAGGCCTTGACGAAATTGGCGTCGATGCGGGGCAGCAGCTCCTGCACCGCCTCGATTTCGAGGCGAATGGTGCGTTGCGCGGAATCTATTAGGTCGCGGGTCTGGTTCATGCTCGGCGAGGCTGTCGGACGAAAAAGACGGGGATTATAGCGGGAAAGGGCGCCGCGCTCACCTGTCCTGATCGCCTGGCGAACGCCAATGCTGTCGCAAGTCTGAACGCCGGACGGCGCCGATCTTGGGCGGCATCGGCGGCAAATGCTATAGTCCGCGGCCATTTCGGCTCGTCTTGCAGGCGCGTGTCCCCGCTTCGGGAGGCGGCGTCTGCCAGGAAGGCTTGATTTTCAAGGAGTTCAGATGAGCGCCGAGCACGATTACGCGATCGAGTTGCAGGGCGTCAGTTTTCAGCGCGGTTCGCGGGATATCTTCGACAATGTCGATATCCGCATTCCGCGCGGCAAGGTCACCGGCATCATGGGGCCGTCCGGTTGTGGCAAGACCACCTTGCTGCGCCTGATCGCCGCCGAGCTGCGGCCGTCCGCCGGCGATGTCCGGGTGGGTGGCGTCAGCCTGCCGAAGCTGTCGCGCGACGAGCTGTTCGACATGCGCAAGCAGATGGGCGTGCTGTTCCAGAGCGGCGCCCTGTTCACCGACCTCGACGTGTTCGAGAACGTGGCCTTTCCGCTGCGCGTGCACACCCAGCTGCCGGACGAGATGATCCGCGACATCGTGCTGATGAAGCTGCAGGCGGTCGGCCTGCGCGGCGCCATCGAGCTGATGCCGGACGAGCTGTCCGGCGGCATGAAAAGGCGCGTGGCGTTGGCCCGGGCGATTGCCCTGGACCCGCAGATCCTGCTGTACGACGAGCCGTTCGTCGGCCAGGACCCCATCGCCATGGGCGTGCTGGTGCGCCTGATCCGTCTGCTCAACGACGCCCTGGGCATCACCAGCGTGGTGGTGTCGCACGACCTGGCGGAAACTGCGAGCATCGCCGACTACATCTATGTGGTCGGTGATGCCCAGGTGCTCGGCCAGGGCACGCCGGCCGAGCTGATGGAATCGGATAACCCGCGCATCCGCCAGTTCATGAAGGGCATTCCGGATGGCCCGGTGCCGTTCCATTTCCCGGCGCCGGATTATCGCGACGATCTGTTGGGGAAAAACTGATGCGTAGAATTGCTCCGCTCGAACGGCTGCGCCTGTTCGGTCGTGCGGGTATCGATGTGGTGGCGACCCTGGGGCGCTCGGTGCTGTTCCTGCTGCACGCGTTGCTCGGCCGCAACGTCGCCGGCAAGCCGTTTCAGCTGCTGGTCAAGCAACTGTTCGCCGTCGGCGTGATGTCGCTGGCGATCATCGTCGTCTCCGGCGTGTTCATCGGCATGGTGCTGGCCCTGCAGGGTTACAACATCCTGGTCGACTACGGTTCCGAGCAGGCGGTGGGGCAGATGGTCGCCCTGACCCTGTTGCGCGAGCTCGGCCCGGTGGTCACCGCGCTGCTGTTCGCCGGGCGCGCCGGCTCGGCGCTGACCGCCGAGATCGGCAACATGAAGTCCACCGAGCAGCTGTCGAGCCTGGAGATGATCGGCGTCGATCCGCTCAAGTACATCATCGCGCCGCGCCTGTGGGCCGGCTTCATCTCCATGCCGCTGCTGGCGATGATCTTCAGCGTGGTCGGCATCTGGGGCGGGGCGATGGTCGCCATCGACTGGCTGGGGGTGTACGAAGGCTCGTTCTGGGCCAACATGCAGAACAGCGTTTCCTTTCATGACGACGTGCTCAACGGCGTGATCAAGAGCATCGTCTTCGCCTTCGTGGTCACCTGGATCGCCGTGTTCCAGGGCTACGACTGCGAGCCCACGTCCGAAGGCATCAGCCGCGCCACCACGCGCACCGTGGTGTATGCCTCGCTGGCCGTGCTCGGCCTGGATTTCATTCTGACCGCTTTGATGTTTGGAGATTTCTGATGCAAAACCGCACGCTGGAGATTGGTGTCGGCCTGTTCCTCATGGCCGGTCTGCTGGCCCTGCTGCTGCTGGCCCTGCGCGTCAGCGGCCTGAGCGTCGGCAGCGCGGCCGATACCTACAGGGTCTACGCCTATTTCGACAACATCGCCGGGCTCACCGTGCGCGCCAAGGTGACCATGGCCGGGGTGACCATCGGCAAGGTCACCGCCATCGACCTGGATCGCGACAATTACTTGGGTCGCGTGACCATGGAGCTGGAAGGGCGGGTGGACAACCTGCCGGAGGACTCCACCGCGTCGATCCTCACCGCCGGCCTGCTCGGCGAGAAATACATCGGCATCAGCGTCGGCGGCGAGGAGGCGGTGCTGAAAGACGGCGGCACCATCCACGACACCCAGTCGGCGCTGGTGCTGGAAGACCTGATTGGCAAATTCCTGCTCAATTCGGTCAATAAAGACGAAGCCAATTGATGAGGGGCCGATCCATGCTCAAGACCTTGCGTAATTCCCTGCTCGCGCTGCTCGCCGCCATGCCGCTGCTGGCACTGGCCGCGCCCAGCGCCCACGAGGTGGTGCAGCAGACCACCGACACCCTGCTGGCCGATCTCAAGGCCAACAAGGAGCAGTACCGCAGCGATCCGGCGGCCTTCTACCAGGCGCTCAACGACATCCTCGGTCCGGTGGTGGACGTCGATGGCATCTCCCGTGGGGTGATGACCGTGCGCTACTCGCGCCAGGCCTCGCCCGAGCAGATGGCGCGCTTCCAGGAGAACTTCAAGCGCAGCCTGATGCAGTTCTATGGCAACGCCCTGCTCGAATACAACAACCAGGACATCCGCGTGCTGCCGGTGGCCGGCCAGCAGGACCCGCAGCGCGCCGCGGTGAACATGGAGATCAAGGACGGCAAGGGCGTGGTCTATCCGCTGTCCTACACCATGGTGGCGCAGGACGGCACCTGGAAGCTGCGAAACGTGATCATCAACGGCATCAACGTCGGCAAGCTGTTCCGCGACCAGTTCGCCCAGTCCATGCAGAACAACCGCAACGACCTGGACAAGGTCATCGACACCTGGGCCGATACCGTGGCCAAGGCGCGCGAAGCCAAGGGTGAGTCGTGAGTCAGGCGAGCATCGATGAGCGCGCACCGGGCCAGCTTCAGCTGGCCGGCGTGCTCGACTATTCCACCGGTCCCGCCCTGCGCGAGCGGGGCGCGCGGCTGATCGCCGCCAGCAGCGCGGCGCAGTTGCTGGTCGACTGCGCCACGGTGGAGAAATCCAGCAGTGTCGGCCTGGCCCTGCTGCTGGCCTTCCTGCGCGACGCCCGGGCAGCGGGCAAGACCCTGGCCATCGGCGGCCTGCCCGCGGACATGCGCGAGATCGCCCAGGTCTGCGGCCTGCTGGAGCTGTTGCCGCTGCAGGACGCGGGCAGCGGCGGCTGACGGCGCAGCGAGGGGCGCAAGCGCCGAATGGCGCACAAACCCTCCGTCAGCGCTGCCTCATGCGGGGTTCGCAGGCGGGGGGCTTTTTTGTATGATGGCCGACCCGCGGGCGCAGGTAGCCCGATATGCGTCAATCGAGGTCGAGCATGCAGGCTGCAGAAGTGAAAAGCCTCCTAGAGGAAAAACTCCCGAATACCCAGGTGGAAGTCGAAGGCGAAGGCTGCAACTTCCAGCTCAACCTGATCAGCGACGAACTGGCCGCTCTCAGCCCGGTCAAACGCCAGCAGCAGATCTATGCCCATCTCAATGCCTGGATCGCCGATGGCAGCATCCACGCCGTGACCATGAAATTCTTCAGCCAGGCCGATTGGGCCGCGCGTTCCTGAGCCTGCGGGCGACGAGACTCCTATGGACAAACTGATCATTACCGGCGGCGCTCGCCTCGATGGCGAAATCCGCATTTCCGGGGCGAAGAACTCCGCCCTGCCGATCCTCGCGGCGACCCTGCTGGGCGACGCCCCGGTGACCATCTGCAACCTGCCGCACCTGCACGACATCACCACCATGATCGAGCTGTTCGGCCGCATGGGCATCGAGCCGGTGATCGACGAGAAGCTGTCGGTGGAAGTCGACGCGCGGTCGATCAAGACCCTGGTCGCGCCCTACGAGCTGGTCAAGACCATGCGTGCCTCGATCCTGGTGCTCGGCCCCATGGTGGCCCGCTTCGGCGAGGCCGAGGTGGCCCTGCCCGGCGGCTGCGCCATCGGTTCGCGCCCGGTCGACCTGCACATCCGCGGCCTCGAGGCCATGGGCGCGCAGATCGACGTGGAAGGCGGCTACATCAAGGCCAAGGCGCCGGAAGGTGGCCTGCGCGGCGCGCACTTCTTCTTCGACGTGGTCAGCGTCACCGGCACCGAGAACATCATGATGGCCGCGACCCTGGCCAAGGGCCGCAGCGTGCTGGAAAACGCCGCGCGCGAGCCGGAAGTGGTCGACCTGGCCAACTGCCTGAACGCCATGGGCGCCAAGATCCAGGGCGCCGGCACCGACACCATCGTCATCGACGGAGTCGAGCGCCTGCACGGCGCGCGCTTCAGCGTGATGCCCGACCGCATCGAGACCGGCACCTACCTGGTGGCCGCGGCCATAACCGGCGGCCGGGTCAAGGTCAAGGACGCCGACCCCTCGACCCTGGAGGCCGTGCTGGCCAAGCTGCAGGAAGCCGGCGCCGAGATCAGCACCGGTCCGGACTGGATCGAGCTGGACATGAAGGGCAAGCGACCCAAGGCGGTCAACCTGCGCACCGCGCCCTATCCGGCCTTCCCCACCGACATGCAGGCGCAGTTCATCGCCCTCAATGCCGTGGCCGAAGGTACCGGTACGGTGATCGAAACCGTCTTTGAAAATCGCTTTATGCACGTCTACGAGATGCTGCGCATGGGCGCCAATATCCTGGTCGAAGGCAACACCGCCATCGTCACCGGGGTAGAGCAGCTCAAGGGGGCGCCGGTCATGGCCACCGACCTGCGCGCCTCGGCCAGCCTGGTGCTGGCGGCGCTGATGGCCGAGGGCGATACCCTGATCGACCGCATCTACCACATCGACCGTGGCTACGAGTGCATCGAAGAGAAGCTGCAGCTGCTCGGCGCCAAGATTCGCCGCGTACCGGGCTAAGCGCTCGCGTCCACTGCCGTATGGCCGCTCCTTGTCGGAGTGGCCGTTGCCGTTCAAGGAAACCGCTCCATGCTGACCATCGCCCTGTCCAAAGGCCGCATCCTCGACGACACCCTGCCGCTGCTGGCGGCCGCGGGCATCGAGCCGACCGAGAATCCGGACAAGAGCCGCAAGCTGATCATCCCCACCACCCAGGATGACGTGCGCCTGCTGATCGTACGCGCCACCGACGTGCCGACCTATGTCGAGCATGGCGCGGCCGACCTCGGCGTGGCCGGCAAGGATGTGCTGATGGAATACGGCGGCCAGGGCCTGTACGAACCGCTGGACCTGCAGATCGCCCAGTGCAAGCTGATGACCGCCGGCAAGGTCGGCGCGCCGGAGCCGAAAGGGCGCCTGCGCGTGGCCACCAAGTTCGTCAACGTCGCCAAGCGCTACTACGCCGAACAGGGCCGTCAGGTCGACATCATCAAACTGTACGGCTCGATGGAGCTGGCACCGCTGGTGGGCCTGGCCGACAAGATCATCGACGTGGTCGACACCGGCAACACCCTGCGCGCCAACGGTCTGGAGCCGCAGGAGCTGATCGCCACCATCAGCTCGCGGCTGATCGTCAACAAGGCCTCGATGAAGATGCAGCACGCCCGTATCCAGGCGCTGATCGAGACCCTGCGCGGCGCCGTCGAGGCGCGACATACCAGCTGACATCCCTCAGCCTATCCGTGTCATAGCCAAATTCTCAGGTGCCCGCACGGTGGGCTTGCTACTCTAGCGGCGCCTGAGATTTGCCATTACACGAGGCTTTGCCATGACCGCTCCCATTGCTGTTCGCCGACTCAACGCCGCTGACCAGGACTTCGCCCGACACCTGGATCATCTGCTGAGCTGGGAGAGTGTGTCCGACGATGGCGTCAACCAGCGCGTGCTGGAGATCATCCAGGCCGTGCGCGAGCGGGGCGATGCCGCGCTGGTCGAATACACCCAGCGTTTCGATGGCCTGGAGGTCGCCAGCATGGCCGACCTGATCCTGCCGCGCGAGCGCCTGGAACTGGCCCTCGAACGTATTTCCCCCGCGCAGCGCCAGGCGCTGGAAGTCGCGGCCGAGCGCGTGCGCAGCTACCACGAGCGGCAGAAACAGGATTCCTGGCGCTACAGCGAGGCCGACGGCACCGTGCTGGGGCAGAAGGTCACCCCGCTGGATCGCGCCGGCCTGTACGTGCCGGGTGGCAAGGCCTCCTATCCGTCCTCGGTGCTGATGAATGCGATTCCGGCCAAGGTCGCCGGCGTGCCCGAGGTGGTGATGGTGGTGCCGACCCCGCGCGGCGAGATCAACGAGATCGTCCTGGCCGCGGCCGCCATCGCCGGCGTCGACCGCGTGTTCACCATCGGCGGCGCCCAGGCCGTGGCCGCGCTGGCCTATGGCACCGAGAGCGTGCCGCCGGTGGACAAGATCGTCGGCCCCGGCAATATCTACGTGGCCACCGCCAAGCGCCACGTGTTCGGCAAGGTCGGCATCGACATGATCGCCGGGCCGTCGGAGATCCTCGTGGTCTGCGATGGCCAGACCGATCCGGACTGGATCGCCATGGACCTGTTCTCCCAGGCCGAGCACGACGAGGATGCACAGTCGATCCTGGTCAGCCCGGACGCTGCCTTCCTCGACCGCGTCGCCGAGAGCATCGAGAGGCTCTTGCCGAGCATGGAGCGTGCCGAGATCATCCGCACCTCGCTGGAAGGCCGTGGCGCGCTGATCCAGGTGACCGACATGGCCCAGGCCATCGAGGTGGCCAACCGCATCGCCCCCGAGCACCTGGAGCTGTCGGTGGCCGACCCGGAGGCCTGGCTGCCGCAGATTCGTCATGCCGGCGCGATCTTCATGGGCCGCTACACCGCCGAGGCGCTGGGCGATTACGTGGCCGGCCCCAACCACGTGCTGCCCACCTCCGGCACCGCGCGTTTTTCCTCGCCACTGGGGGTGTACGACTTCCAGAAGCGCTCGTCGATCATTTTCTGCTCGCCGGACGGCGCCTCGGAGCTGGGCAAGAGCGCCTCGGTGCTGGCCCGCGGCGAGTCGCTGACCGCCCATGCGCGCAGCGCGGAATACCGCATCAAGTGAGCTAGGGTGCGCCGTGCGCGCCTTCTGATTACCCAGGGTGCGCCGACGCACCCCACGCATTCGAGGAGAGAAGGGCAGATGAGCAAGTTCTGGAGCCCCTTCGTCAAAGACCTGGTGCCCTACGTGCCGGGCGAGCAGCCCAAGCTGAGCAAGCTGGTCAAGCTCAACACCAACGAAAACCCCTACGGCCCGTCGCCCAAGGCCATCGCCGCGATGCAGGCCGAGCTGAACGACAACCTGCGCCTGTACCCGGACCCCAACGGCGAACGCCTGAAGCAGGCGGTCGCCGACTACTACGGCGTGAGCACCGCCCAGGTGTTCGTCGGCAACGGCTCCGACGAGGTGCTGGCGCACGCCTTCCACGGTCTGTTCCAGCACGGCAAGCCGCTGCTGTTCCCGGACGTCACCTACAGCTTCTACCCTGTCTACTGTGGCCTGTACGGCATCGAGTTCGAGGCTTTGCCGCTCGACGATGACTTCCAGATCCGCATCGAGGATTACGCCCGGCCCAATGCCGGCATCATCTTCCCCAACCCCAACGCGCCGACCGGCTGCCTGCTGGCGCTCGACGCCATCGAGCGGCTGCTGCAGGCCAATCCGGATTCGGTGGTGCTGGTGGACGAGGCCTACATCGACTTCGGCGGCCAGACGGCCATCGCCCTGGTCGACCGCTACCCCAACCTGCTGGTGACCCAGACCCTGTCCAAGTCGCGCTCGCTGGCCGGGCTGCGCGTGGGCATCGCGGTCGGCCACCCGGACCTGATCGAAGCGCTGGAGCGGATCAAGAACAGCTTCAACTCCTACCCGCTCGATCGCATGGCCATCGCTGGCGCGGCGGCGGCGTTCGAGGATCGTGCCTACTTCGAGCAGACCTGCCAGCAGGTGATCGCCAGCCGCGAGGCGGTGGTCGCCGGGCTGCAGGGCCTGGGTTTCGAGGTGCTGCCGTCGGCCGCCAACTTCGTCTTCGCCCGCCACCCGGACAAGGACGCCGCCACCCTGGCCGCCGGCCTGCGCGAGCAGGGCGTGATAGTGCGTCACTTCAAGCAGCAGCGCATCGCCCAGTTCCTGCGCATCAGCATCGGCGCGCCGGAGCAGAACCAGGCGCTGCTCGACGCCCTGCGAGGGCTGTAAGCGCCGCCGGGGCAATTCGGGAACGCCGCGCTCGGCCCCGGATTGCATCCGGGCCAGGGTTCTGTGCGGCGGGTGAAACCCCGCCGCCGGCCAGGGTGGCGGTAGCCGGCCGCCGATTCGCTAGCCGATCACTCCATAACCCCGCGCCAGCAGCGCCGCCAGCAGCGGCAGCAGCAACAGCAGCAACAACTCCAGGCGAATGCACCAGGTCACCAGGACGATCTGCCGGGCGCTGGGTTCCGGCACCCGGCCGGTCTTGAGCGCCGGGCGCCAGTTGAGGAAGACCACGGTAGGCAGGATCGACAGCAGGCCGACCAGAATGAACAGCCCCACCTTGGCGTGGAACAGGCTGTTGTGCAGGTAGTAGGCCCAGCCCTTGCCGTACCACAGCACCCGCGCGAGGCCGGTGAGCAGCACCAGGCCGGCGCAGATACCGTAGGCCAGGTCGGTGAGCATTAGGCTGCGCGCGCGGCGCAGATCCAGCGGCGCCTTGAACAGCACATGCTCGACGCTGAGTAGGGCGAACAGGGCGAAGATCGCCAGAAAGTGCAGATAGGCGACGAGTGCGGCGGCCATCGAGTGCTCCTTGCGGGTTATTGATCGGTTGCGGCGAGTTCGCCGCGCTTGGCCCGGTACAGCGCCTGGTCGGTGCGCTGCAGGGCCTGTTGGCGCTGGGCTTCGTTGTGCGGCAGCTCAGCGCTGAGCAGGGGCGGTCTCTCCTGCTGGCGGTGGGGCGAACCAGCGGTCGCGACGACTCAAGTGCCAAGCATAGCCAGCCAGCACCAGGCTTCGCAGCCCCATGAAGGCGAGAAAGGCCAGCCACAGGCCGTGGTTGCCCAGCGCCTGCAGCGCCCAGCCCAGCGGCAGGGCCAGCGCCAGGGCGATCAGCATGGCGTCGCGCATTTCTTTGGCCCGGGTGGCGCCGATAAACAGGCCGTCGAGCAGGTAGCTCCATACCGCCAGCAACGGCAGCAGCGCCAGGTAGGGCAGGTACTGCAGTGCGGTGTCGCGCACCGCGGCGATATCGGTCTGCAGGCCGATGAACCAGTGCCCGCCGAACAGGAAGAACAGGGCGAAACCGAGGCTGGCCAGCAGCGACCAGGCCCCGGCTACCAGCAGCGAGCGGCGCAGCGCGGCGCGGTCGCGGGCGCCGAGGGCATGGCCGCACAGCGCCTCGACCGCATGGGCCAGGCCGTCGAGGGCGTGGGCGGTGAGCAGCAGGCCGTTGAGCAGCAGGGCGTTGGCCGCCACCGTGGCGTCGCCCAGGCGGGTGCCCTGCACGGTGATCAGGAAGAACACCAGCTGCAGCGCCAGGGTGCGGATGAAGATGTCGCGGTTGACCGCCAGCAGCGGTCGCCAGCTACTCCAGCGCTTCAGCGCCACGCGCTCGAGCTGCCCGGGGTAGCGGGTCAGGGCGCGGCGCGCCAGCCACAGGCCGAGCAGCGCGGCGCTCCATTCGGCGATCACCGAGGCCCAGGCCGCGCCGGCCACGCCCCACTGCAGGCCGAGCACGAACCACAGGTCCAGGGCCACGTTGAGCAGGTTGGCGGTGAGCAGAATCGCCAGCGGCCCACGCGCGTTCTGCGTGCCCAGCAGCCAGCCGACCAGGGCGTAGCTCGCCAGGGCCGCAGGCAGGCCGAACAGGCGGATCTGGAAATACTCGCGGGCCAGCGCGTCGAGTGCCGCCGATGGCCGCATCAGACCCAGCGCGGCGCCGCTGAAGGGGATCGCCAGCACGGCCAGCAGCAGCGCCAGCAGCACGCCGAGCAGCAGGCCCTGCAGCAGCACCTGGCGCAGCGCGCCGCCGTCGCCGCGGCCGGCGGCCTGGGCGGCGAAGCCGGTGCTGCCCATGCGCAGAAAGCCCATGGCCCAGGTCAGCAGGGTGTAGAGGCTGCCGCCCACCGCCACCGCCGCCAGCTGGTGGGCGTGCGGCAGGTGACCGACCACGGCGCTGTCGACCAGCGCCACCAGCGGCACCGACAGGTTGGAGAGAATCATCGGCGCGGCCAGGGCCCAGACCCGGCGCTGGGTCGGCGCGTGGCGCCAGGCGTCGAGCAGGGCGGACATGGGCGGCTCCGGCAAAGCGGCGATTATAGGCGGCGTTAGTACCTTTGCTGCTATCGCCGTCTGGTCATAGCAGCAACCGCACCTTCGCCTGCCTGCCGCCCTGGCTAGACTTTTTCCAGGGCCAGTCAACCAAGCGTCGCCGCGGCGACCGAGGAGGTGGATCATGCGTATGGCCGAAACCCTGGAGCGCCATCTGCAGCGGGCGCATTGCGATTACAAACTGATCGAGCACGAGCCCTCGGCCACCAGCCTGGAGGCGGCGCGCAAGGCGCACATTCCTGCCGCGCGCATGGCCAAGCCGGTGATCCTCGACGACCGCCGCGGCCACTACCTGATGGCCGTGCTGCCGGCCAACCGCAAGCTCGACCTGGACAAGGTGCGCAAGGGCAGCCAGCGCTGGCAGCTCAGCGGCGAGCAGAACCTGGTCGGCCTGTTCAAGGACTGCCAGCGCGGCGCGGTGCCGGCGCTCGGCGCGCTGTATGGCCTGGACATGCTGATCGACCCGCAACTGGCGCGGCTGGCGGACGTCTACCTGGAGGCCGGCGACCACGAGAACCTGGTGCATATGTCGATGGACGACTTCTTCACCCTGGCGCCCAATGCCGAGGTCTGCGAGCTGTGCCATTGAACCGCGGCTGAAATCGTCGGCGTGCTTGGGCCAGGGAGCTGTGCGCGGCTTGGCGCTTTCGCCGCCGCGCCTCCTCCCTGGGTAGGCGCTCGGCTATAGTTGGGGTTCTCTGCGCCCCCCTATACCGGAGCCCGCAATGCCGAACAAAGGACTGCTTCTGGCCCTCGCCCTGAGCCTGCTCAGCGCCTGCGATTCATCCCAGGACCCCGCCACCGTCACCAGCACCGCGCCCGCGGCCGAGCAGCAGCGCCCGCCGCAGCCGGCGGTGGATCGCGCCGCGCTGGCCGCGCGCCATGCCGGCCGCGAACTGGAGGTGGTCGACGTGTCCGAGGTGCAACTGGACGGCGCCAGCGCGTTGTCGGTGACCTTCTCCGTGCCGCTCGATCCCGACCAGCCCTTCGCCGAGCGCCTGCACCTGGTCGACAGCAAGGACGGCAAGGTCGACGGCGCCTGGGAACTGTCCGAAAACCTGAGCGAACTGCGCCTGCGCCACCTGGAGCCCAAGCGCAAGCTGGTGCTGACCATCGACGCCGGCCTGCGCGGCATCAATGGCGCCAAGCTTGCCGCCGAGCACGTCAGCCGCCTGGAGACCCGCGACCTGCAGGCCAGCGTCGGTTTCGCCAGCCGCGGCTCGCTGCTGCCGACCCGCCTGGCCGAGGGCCTGCCGGTGATCGCGCTGAACGTCGACAAGGTCAACGTCGAGTTCTTCCGCATCAAGCCCGAGGCGCTGCCGGGCTTCCTCGCCCGCTGGGGGCGCAGCAGCAACCTCGACACCTGGGAGGCGCGCGAGCTGCTGCCGATGGCCGAGCTGGTCTACGGCGGACGTTTCGACCTCAACCCGGCGCGCAACACGCGCGAGACCCTGCTGCTGCCGATCGCCGGCCTGGAGCCGTTCAAGCAGCCCGGGGTGTACCTGGCGGTGATGCGCGAGGCCGGCAGCTACAGCTATTCGCAGCCGGCGACGCTGTTTTCCCTGAGCGACATCGGCCTGTCCGCGCACCGCTACCGCGACCGTCTCGACGTCTTCACCCAGGCCCTGGAAGGTGGCCAGGCGCAGGCCGGGGTGCAGCTCGAGCTGCTCGATGGCGACGGCGCGCTGCTCGCCGAGGGCAAGACCGACGCCGCCGGCCACGCCCAGTTGCCGCTGCCGGCCAAGGCCCAGTTGCTGCTGGCCAAGCAGGGCGAGCAGACCAGCCTGCTGCGCCTCAATGCACCGGCGCTGGACCTGGCCGAATTCGATATCGCCGGGCCCAAGGCGCATCCGCTGCAGCTGTTCGTGTTCGGCCCGCGCGACCTCTACCGTCCCGGCGAGACGGTGCTGCTCAACGCCCTGCTGCGCGACGCCGACGGCAAGCCGGTCAAGGCCCAGCCGGTGAGCGTCGAGGTGCGCCGGCCGGACGAGCAGATCAGCCGCAAGTTCGTCTGGACGGCGGACGAGGGGGGCCTCTACCAGTATCAGCTGCAGCTGGCCGAGGAGGCGCCCACCGGGCGCTGGCAGCTGCTGCTCGACCTCGGCGACGGCAGCCCGCAGCTGTACGAGTTTCTCGTCGAGGACTTCCTCCCCGAACGCCTGGCCCTGGAGCTCAAGGGTCGCGAGCAGCCCTATGCGCCGGGCGACGATCCCGAGTTCGCCGTGACCGGCCGTTACCTCTACGGTGCGCCGGCCGCCGGCAACCGCCTGACCGGCCAGCTCTACGTGCGGCCGCTGCGCGAGGCGGTGGCGAGCCTGCCGGGCTATCAGTTCGGCGACGTCACCGAGGCCGATCTGACTCAGGATCAGGAACTCGACGAGATCAGTCTCGACGACCAGGGCCGTGCCGTGCTGCGCCCGGAAAACCGCTGGGGCGAGGCCAAATCGCCGCTGCGCCTGATCCTCCAGGCCAGCCTGCAGGAATCCGGCGGCCGGCCGATCACCCGGCGCATCGTCCAGCCGGTATGGCCGGCCGAGCGTCTGCCGGGGCTGCGCGGGCTGTTCGACGGCGAGGAGGTGGATGCCGACAGCCTGGCCGAGTTCGAGCTGCTGGTGGCCGATGCCGCCGGCAACAAGCTGGCCGCCGACGACCTGACCGTGCGCCTGGTGCGCGAGCGCCGCGACTACTTCTGGAGCTTCTCCGACGGTGAGGGCTGGCGGCACAACTTCAACGAGAAGTTCCTCACCCTCAGCGAGGATCCGCTGAGCATCGAGGCCGGCGGCACCGCCAAGGTCAGCTTCCCGGTGGAGTGGGGCCCCTACCGGGTCGAGCTGGTGGACAACCGCACCGGCCTGCTCAGCAGCCTGCGCTTCTGGGCCGGCTACCGCTGGCAGGACAACGCCGAGGGCGGCGCGGTGCGTCCGGACCAGGTCAAGCTGGCGCTGGACCAGCCGGCCTACGCCGCGGGCGATGTGGCCAGAATCAGCGTCACCCCGCCGGCCGCCGGCAGCGGCTACCTGCTGCTGGAATCCAGCGAGGGGCCGCTGTGGTGGCAGGAAATCAGCGTGCCGGCGGCCGGCAAGACCTTCGAGCTGCCCATCGATCCGGCCTGGGCGCGTCACGACCTGTATCTCAGCGCCCAGGTGGTGCGCCCCGGCGAGCGCAAGGCACAGGTCACGCCCAAGCGCGCCGTCGGCCTGCTGCACCTGCCGCTGCAGCGTGCGCCGCGCCAGCTGGCGCTAAGCCTGGAAGCGCCGGAAAAGATGCGCCCGCGCCAGCCGCTGAAGGTCAAGGTCAGTGCGCGCAACGCCGACGGCAGCATCCCCGAGAAAGTGCGGGTGCTGGTCGCCGCGGTGGATGTGGGCATCCTCAACATCACCGATTACGCCACCCCCGATCCCTTCGCCAGTTTCTTCGGGCGCAAGGCCTACGGCGCCGATCAGCTGGACGTCTACGGCCAGCTGATCGAGGGTCAGGGCCGTCTGGCCAGCCTGGCCTTCGGCGGCGACGCCGGCCTGGCCGCCGGCGGCAAGCGCCCGGACACCAGCGTGCTGATCGTCGCCCTGCAGAGCGAAGCGCTGCAGCTCAGCGAGCAGGGCGAGGGCGAAGTCAGCCTGGATATCCCCGACTTCAACGGCGAGCTGCGTCTGATGGCGCAGGCCTGGAGCGACGAGCGCTTCGGTATGGCCGAGGCCAAGACGCTGGTCGCCGCGCCGCTGATCGCCGAGCTGTCGATGCCGCGCTTTCTCGCCGGCGGCGACGAAACCAGCCTGGCGCTGGATTTGACCAACCTCTCCGGCGCCGAGCAGCAGCTCGACGTGCGGGTGGACGTGGAGGGCCAGCTGCGTCTGCTGCAGCGCGGCGAGGCGCCGATCCAGCTGGCCGACGGCCAGCGCACCACCCTGCGCATCCCGGTGCGCGCCGAGGGCGGCCTGGGTCAGGGGCGTATCCATGTCGAGGTGCAGGGCCTGGCGCTGCCGGGCGAGGAACTCGGCGACTTCAGCCGCGAATGGACCCTGGGCATCCGCCCGGCCTATCCGGCGCAGCTGCGGCATTTCCGTGCGGTGCTCGGCGAGGGCGAGCCCTGGAGCCTGCCGGCCGGCAGCCTGGCGGCGTTCGAGCCGGCCGGGCTGGAAGCGCTGCTGGCGCTGTCGAGCCGGCCGCCGCTGAACCTCGGCGAGCAGATCCGCGCGCTCAAGGCTTACCCCTACGGCTGTCTGGAGCAGACCACCAGCGGCCTCTACCCCTCGCTCTACGCCGATGCCGCCAGCCTCGAGCGCCTCGGCCTGGCAGGCGAGCCGGACGAGCAGCGCCGCAAGAGCATCGAGCTGGGCATCGAACGCCTGCTCGGCATGCAGCGCCACAGCGGCGGCTTCGGCCTGTGGAGCGCCGAGAGCGAGGAGGAATACTGGCTCACCGCCTATGTCACCGATTTCCTCCTGCGTGCCCGCGAGCAGGGCTTCGGCGTGCCGGCCGAGGCGCTGAAGAAGGCCAGCGACCGTCTGCTGCGTTACCTGCAGCAGAGCAGCCTGATCGAGGCCAGCTACAGCGAGGACTTCGCCCACACCCGCTTCGCCGTGCAGGCTTATGCCGGCTACGTCCTGGCGCGCAGCCAGCAGGCGCCGCTGGGCGCGCTGCGCAGCCTGTTCGAGCGGCGCAGCGAGGCGCGTTCCGGCCTGCCGCTGGTGCAGCTGGCGGCTGCGCTGAAGCTGATGGGCGACGCGCCGCGCGGCGAGCAGGCGCTGGCCCAGGGCCTGATCCAGCCGCGCGACGGCGAGCGCTGGATGGCCGACTACGGCAGCGCGCTGCGCGACCAGGCGCTGATCCTCGCCGTGCTGGAGGAACACGACCTGGCCGCCGGCCAGCGCGAGCAGCGGCTGTTCGACCTGGCCGACGAGCTGGCCGGTCAGCGCTGGCTGTCGACCCAGGAGCGCAACGCCCTGTTTCTCGCCGGTCGCGGCCTGCTCGGCCAGCCGGAACAGCCCTGGCGCGCTGCGCTTTCCAGTGGTGCCTTCCAGTTCGAACTGAGCGAGCGGCAACCGGGCATCAAGCTGGAGCGCGGCGAGTTGGCCGAGCCGCTGAGCGTCAGCAATGCCGGCAGCGCCAAGCTCTACCAGCAGCTGACCCTGTCCGGCTACCCGGTGCAGCCGCCGGCGGCCGGCGGCGACAACCTCAGCATCGAGCGCGAATATCTGGGCATGGACGGCCGCCCGCTCGACCTGCAGCGGCTGACGAGCGGCGAGCTGGTGCTGGTGCACCTAGCGGTGCGCGCCAAGCAGCGCGTGCCCGACGCCCTGGTGGTGGACCTGCTGCCCGCCGGCCTGGAGCTGGAGAACCAGAACCTGGCGCAGAGCGCGGCGAGCCTCGACGACGCCGGCAGCCAGGTCAAGGAATGGCGCCAGGCGATGCAGAACGCGCGGATCAAGCACCAGGAATACCGCGGCGACCGCTACGTGGCGGCGCTGGACGTGGACGGCTATGGCACCACCCACCTGCTCTACCTGGCCCGCGCGGTGACCCCGGGCAGCTACCGCGTACCGCCGCCGCAGGTGGAGTCGATGTACCGGCCGAGCTGGCAGGCGCTGGGCAGTGCGCCGGCGTCTCTGGTGGTGGAGGAGAGGTGAAGCCTACTCTAGCCCTGCTCCCATAAGTGGGGGCAAGGCTGGGGAGTGGATGGCAGGGGGCGCTCATCTGCCGGCTATCGCTTGGCCGGCGCTGGTTCGGCGACCGCAACAGCGTGTGGCTCTCGTCGGCAAGCGCGGACGTTGTTTCGCCCTATCACGTGGAAGCGTTGCTGACCTACGAGGGCCGCTAGCCACGCCCGCATCTCGGATCATCCCGCTGGCGCTGGGCGGGAGCGCCTTGGCCAGAGCAAAGCGGGCTATCGGCGAGTGGGGCGGTTCGCTCCCTTAGTCGGCACGGGAGGGCGTTAAGCCCTCCCGGTCAGCCCCTGTCCGCTGCGGCGTCAGACCGCCAGGGTATGGTCGACATCGCCGAACCAGGCGCGCACCAGGTCGGAGCCGGTGGTGCCGTAGTTGGTCAGCACCGCCACATCGGCGAAGCTTGCTAAATTGGCTGCGCCATCGACGTCCACCTGCACTGTGATACTGCTATCAACTTGGACAAGCTGAACGAAGTCCGCTACCTGGCTGCCTTTGCCGAAGTCGAAATTGGCGTTGAGCAATGCAGACAGGTCGAGCTTGTCTCCTTCCACATAGCTGTAGTCGATGATGGCGTCCACATTGAGAGCGCCGGTTTCGCCGAATGCAAAGGTATCGGCGCCGCTGCCCCCTGACAGGATGTCATTGCCGGTTCCGCCGTTCAGTTTGTCGTTCCCGGCGCCGCCGAGCAGCAGGTCGGAACCCATTCCCCCGAGGAGTAGATCGTTGCCGCCCAGCCCTACGAGAATATCGTTGCCCGAGTCGCCTAGCAGGCTTTCCCCGGCCGCACTGCCGACCAGTAGGTTGTCTCCACCATCGCCTATCAGTCCGGCCAGGTAGCTGGGCAGGGTGCTGCCGATGGCCGCATAGGTAATGATGCCGTCATTGCCGCTGGCCAGCGCCAGATTGGCGGTTTCGAAGCCTGCGACAGTGGCGTTCCAGCTGCTGGTGCCAAGGTCGAGGCTGCCTCCTGTGGGGGAGCCGTCGAGGTAGCTGCTCAGTGCAGAGCGGAAGGTCGAGTTACCGAGAATCTCATCGAGTTGGCCGACGCTAAATGCCAATGTGATGCTGTCGCCGGGCGAGCCGGAGTTTGGCTGGCCCCCGACGTAACTCACAGCAGTCGCCGAGGGACCGTGGTGCCAGGTGGTGGTGATGGTATCGCTACCATTGCCGGCATTGGCATTGATCGCGTTCAGGCTCCAGCCGGCGAAACTCACCAGATTTGCGGTGACCGTCAACCCCAGGGAGTTGGACTGAGTGGAGGCGTAGCGCAGCGTCGTACTGGCCAGATTGCCGCCGGCCAGCACGCCGTTGTCGTCGATGCTGATGGTGAAGTCCTGGCTCGGCGAGTTGTTGCCTTGCGGGTCCCAGCGGATCTGATCGCCCGCAATAAAGGCGTTGATGTCCGCAATGGTACCGGTCAGGGTCAGTATCGAGCTTCCCGCTCCGGCAACCGTGACCCCGTTGCCTGTCAACGCATTCAGGGCATCCCCGGTGATGTTCGTGTTGATCGTCACGGTGACGCTGCTGCTGCCCGAGTCGGCGTCCTCGAAGCGGAAACCATTGATAAAGGCCACTTCGCCGTTGCTGTTCTGGGTCGAGTAGTTCACCTGGCTATTGGCGATAATGCTCGGGCCATCCTCCATCGGTGCCACCGCCACGCTGCTGGTCGCGATATTGCTAAGCAGGGCACCGTCATCGACTTGGAAACTGATGGTGCGGGTATCGCCCGAAGGGTTCTCGCTAGCATTGAAGTAGGTCACTGAGCGCAGGGCCGCTTGGTAATTGGCCAGACTTGCCGTACCGCTCAGAGTCAGCACGCCGGTCACCGCGTTATAGCTGCCCGTAATGCCGTTCTGATTGCTAAAGCCGAGTACATCCTCGCCAGCATGGAAGTTACCGCTGATTGAAACAGTTGCGCCATCCAAGAGCGGACTGTCGGCGTCCGAAACCGTAAGGGTGCTATTGATTACGCTCGCCGCCTGGTTCTCGGTGTAGTTCAGCGTGCCGGTTGCATTCACCAGCGGCGCATCGTTCACGGCGTTGATGGTCAAGCTGTAGTTGTACTCGTTGCTGCCGCCGTTGCCGTCGTCGACCACGAAGGAGAAGTTGTCCTCGC
>NZ_JBITVF010000005.1:227294-364841 GCF_044542855.1 Pseudomonas sp. NPDC077649
CGGCGCATCGTTCACGGCGTTGATGGTCAAGCTGTAGTTGTACTCGTTGCTGCCGCCGTTGCCGTCGTCGACCACGAAGGAGAAGTTGTCCTCGCCGTTGAAGTTGGCGTTCGGGGTGTAGTCGAAGGTGCCATCGGCGTAGACCACGACGGTGCCGTTGCTGGGTGAGGTCGAGCCCAGGGTGTAGGTCACCGTGTCGCCCTCGATGTCGCTGGCGGCAGGCAGGCTGCCGGTGAGGATGGGGGTGTCCTCGTCTGTGCTGGCGCTGCCGTCCGCGGCGGTCGGCGCATCGTTCACGGCGTTGATGGTCAAGCTGTAGTTGTACTCGTTGCTGCCGCCGTTGCCGTCGTCGACCACGAAGGAGAAGCTGTCCTCGCCGTTGAAGTTGGCGTTCGGGGTGTAGTCGAAGGTGCCATCGGCGTAGACCACGACGGTGCCGTTGCTGGGTGAGGTCGAGCCCAGGGTGTAGGTCACCGTGTCGCCCTCGATGTCGCTGGCGGCAGGCAGGCTGCCGGTGAGGATGGGGGTGTCCTCGTCGGTGCTGGCGCTGCCGTCCGCGGCGGTCGGCGCATCGTTCACCCCTCTAATCTCGACCGTCGCCGTGGCCCAGCTCAGCGTGCCGTTGCCTAGGCGGATGGCGTAGGTGAAGCTGTCGTAACCGATCTCGCCTGCACCCAGTGAGGCGAAGTGCGTCCTGCTCGTATCTGTCATGGTGTAGGCAACTGTGCCGTCGGCCATGATGGCGATGTGCGCACCATACTGGCTGAGGTTGTTGACCCCCACTAGGTCCTTCATTAGCAGGTCCGCTGAAGTGGCCGAGCCTTCGTTCTCTATGCCGTCATCCAGGGAGTAGAGCGTTTTGGCCTTACCGCCCAGGTCGTTGGCCATCACCGCCAGAATAATGGTCTCAGTCGAGTTCTCGGTGAGGCCAGTCTGGGTGGCGGTGTAGTAATCGTCCACCGCCTGTGGAGTATTGGTGAAAGACACTGTGGAGATGGCCATGACTACTTCCTCTCTTATCGAAACGCGGCTCGGCAGCGGCGCAGGTATAGGCGAAAGAACCTTCTTACTTACGTGGCCTTTAAGAAGTGGTGCAGCTCTCCCATCATCCAGAGCGAGTACTTCATACTCGTCGTCTCCGTAGCGGAAAGGCATAGGTCCGCCGGAGTGAGCAGTGGAGTGAACAGGGGCTGTAAAGCGAGCCTGCCGGCGAAGCGCGGGACTCGAAAAAATGCGCCCGTGAGAACTCCTGCGGCAGGGTGCTGAGCCCTCTACTGGGAGGGCCTTCAGCCTGCGGCCGATCTGGGTATGGTGTCAGTTTGATATTGGTTTAGGTCAGTGCCGAGGCGTTGTAAAGCTGCTGAAATAGCCAATAGACAGAATTCCGACGGCTGGCGTTGTCTGTCTGGTTGGTTGAAACAATATTCGTCAAATTAATGACTTCAAGCTGTCGCTCGTACCTTCACCTATTACGGAAAATTGATTAATTACAAGTTCTTAGAGGTTTTTGGTGCTTGCGAACCATTGGATGAGGCCGAGTGCTGGAGTGGGGCGTCGATATCGGCTTGTAACGCTGCCGATACTGGTGCTGTCGCTGCTCTGGCTCGCCGACCGCCTGTTCCCGCTGCCACTGCCCGATGACGATCTGGCCCGCGTGGTGCTGGCCGAGGACGGCACGCCGCTGTGGCGCTTCGCCGATCGCGACGGCGTATGGCGCTACCCGGTGACCCCGGATCAGGTCTCGCCCTATTACCTCGAAGCGCTGCTGACCTATGAGGATCGCTGGTTCCGCCTGCACCCCGGGGTCAACCCGCTGGCCCTGGCCCGCGCCGCCTGGCAGAACCTCAGCGGCGGGCGCGTGGTGTCCGGCGGCAGCACCCTGTCGATGCAGGTGGCGCGCCTGCTCGATCCGCATGGCCGCGACCTGCCCGGCAAGCTCAAGCAGCTGTGGCGCACCGCGCAGCTGGAGTGGCACCTGTCCAAGGACCAGATCCTCGCCCTGTATCTGAATCGCGCGCCCTTCGGCGGCACCCTGGAAGGCGTGGCGGCGGCCAGCTGGAGCTACCTGGGCAAGCCGCCGAGCCAGCTCACTCGCGCCGAGGCCGCATTGCTCGCGGTGCTGCCGCAGGCGCCCAGTCGGCTGCGGCCGGATCGTCACCCCGAGCGCGCCCAGGCCGCGCGCGACAAGGTGCTGCGGCGTCTGGCCGAGTTCCGCGTATGGCCGCAGACGCAGGTGGACGAGGCGCTGGAGGAGCCGGTGTTTCTCGCCCCGCGCCGCGAGCCGAGCCTGGCGCCCTTGCTGGCACGGCGGCTGAACCGCGCCGGCAGCCCGCCGCTGATTCGCACCACCCTCGACGCCGGCCTGCAATTGCGCCTGGAAGACCTGCTGCTGGGCTGGCGCGCGCGCCTGCCGGAGCGCACCTCGGCGGCGATCCTGGTGGTGGAGCACCAGAGCATGGCGGTGCGCGCCTACCTCGGCTCGGTGGATATCGGCGATGCCACGCGCTTCGGCCACGTCGACATGGTGCGCGCGTTGCGCTCGCCCGGCTCGACGCTCAAGCCCTTCCTCTACGGCATGGCCCTGGACGCCGGGCTGATCCACTCCGAGTCGCTGCTGCAGGACGTGCCGCGGCATTACGGCGACTACCGTCCCGGCAACTTCGCCGTCGGCTTCAGCGGCCCGGTGTCGGCCAGCGAGGCGCTGGCCACCTCGCTCAACCTGCCGGCGGTGCAGCTACTGGAGGCCTACGGGCCGAAGCGCTTCGCCGGCGAGCTGCGCGGCGCCGGGGTGCCGATTCGCCTGCCGGCATTGGCCGAGCCCAACCTGGCGCTGATCCTCGGCGGTGGCGGCACCCGCTTGGAGGCGCTGCTGGCCGGCTACAGCGCCTTTGCCCGTGGCGGCCTGGCGGCGCGGCCACGCCTGCAGCCGGACGATGAGCTGCGCGAGCGGCGCCTGCTGTCGCCCGGTGCAGCCTGGATCGTGCGGCGCATCCTCAGCGGCCAGGCACGTCCGGATCGCGACCCGCGCGCGCAGCTCGTGCAACGGCCGAGCCTGGCCTGGAAGACCGGCACCAGCTACGGCTTTCGCGATGCCTGGGCCATCGGCGTCGGCCCGCGCCACCTGATTGGCATCTGGATCGGTCGCCCGGACGGCACCCCGGTGCCCGGCCAGTTCGGCCTGGCCTCGGCGGCGCCGCTGCTGCTGCAGGTGCACGATCTGCTGGTCAACCGCGACAGCCAGCGCGGCATCGCCGCGCCGGCCGATCCGCAGCCGGCCGAGGTCGGCGTCGCCGCCATCTGCTGGCCGCTGGGCCAGCCCCTGGACAGGGACGACCCCAACTGCCGGCGCCTACGCTTCGCCTGGACTCTGCAGGGCACCACGCCGCCGACCCTGCTGGCCGCCGACCAGCCGCTGGGCAGCGGCCTGCGCGAGCCGCTGTGGCTCAATCCCCGCGGCCGTCGCGTCGCCCCGGGCTGCGCCCAGGCCGAGCGTCGCGAGCTGGCGCTATGGCCGGCGCCGCTGGAACCCTGGTTGCCGCGCCGCGAACGACGCAGCGCGCGCCTGCCGGCGGCCGATCGTGCCTGTCCGCCGCCGACGCCGGCCCAGGTGGCGCCGCTGTCCATCGTCGGCGTGCGTGAGGGCGAGCGCCTGCGCCGACCGCAGGGCGGCGCCGAACCGCTGCGCCTGAGCCTGTCGACCCTGGGTGGCAGCGGCCGGCGCTGGTGGTTCGTCGACGGCCGGCCGCTGGGCGACAGCGCCGCCGGGGCGAGCTTCGCCCATGCGTTCGCGGTCGGCCGGCACCAGCTCAGCGTGCTCGACGAGGGCGGCCAGACCGCCCGCCTGGAATTCAGCGTCGAGCCTTAGCCAGCCGCCTCCTGTTCCTGCGCGCTCGCGGCGGGGGACTCCAGCGGCAGCAGCAGATTCATCAGGATGGCGGTCAGGCCGCCGCTGGTGATCGCCGAGCCGAACAGGTTCTGCACCAGCGTGGGCATCTGGCCGAGCAGCTCGGGCTGGCTGGACACGCCCAGGCCGATGCCGAAGCTGGTGGCCATGATCAGCAGGCTGCGCCTATCCAGCGGCGCCTGGGCGAGGATGCGGATGCCGGCGGCGGCGACCGTGCCGAACATCACCAGGGTGGCGCCACCGAGCACTGGCTTGGGAATCTGCTGGAGGATGGCGCCGAGCAGCGGGAACAGGCCGAGGACCACCAGGATCGCGCCGATGTAGTAGCCGACGTGGCGGCTGGCCACGCCGGACAGCTGGATCACGCCGTTGTTCTGGCTGAAGGTGGTGTTGGGGAAGGTGTTGAACACCGCGGCGATCAGCGAGCTGACGCCGTCGCCGAACACCCCGCCCTTGATCCGTTGCAGGTATTGCGGGCCCTTGATCGGCTGCCTGGAGATCATGCAGTTGGCGGTCAGGTCGCCGGTGGTTTCGATGGCGGTGATCAGGTAGATCAGCGCCACCGGGACGAAGGCCATCCAGTCGAAGTCGAAGCCGTAGCGAAAGGGGATCGGCAGGCTCAGCAGCGGCAGATCGGGCAACGGCTTGGGCACCAGCACGCCGCCGGACCAGGCGGCCAGCGAGCCGACCAGCAGGCCGATGATGATCGCCGACAGGCGCAGCCAGGGGTTGTTCAGGCGATTGAGCACGATGATGGTGACCAGCACCAGGGCGCCCAGGGCCAGGTTGATCGGCGCGCCGAAGTTCTCGGCCTTGGCGCCGCCGCCGACGTCGGTGATGCCGACCTTGATCAGGCTGACGCCGATGATGGTGATGACGATGCCGGTCACCAGGGGCGTGACGATGCGCTGCAGGCGGCCGATGAAGCGGCTCAATACCATCTCGATGAAGGCGCCGAAAAAGCACACGCCGAAGATCATCGCCAGGATGTCGTCCGGGCTGCCGCCGCGCGCCTTGACCATCAACCCGGCGGCCAGCACGGCGCTGAGGAAGGCGAAGCTGGTGCCCTGCACGCAGATCATCCCGGCGCCTATACCGAACGGCCGGCGCGCCTGGATCAGGGTGCCGACGCCGGACACCATCAGGCCCATGCTGATCAGGTAGGGCAGTTGTTCATGCAGGCCGAGCACGCCACCGATGATCAGGGTCGGGGTGACGATGCCGACGAAGCAGGCGAGTACATGCTGCAAGGCGGCGAAGAAGGCCGGCAGCGGCGCCGGACGGTCGTCCAGGCCGTAGAGCAGTTCGGAGCTGGGGTGCAATTGGCTGGTCATGGGGGCATTCCCGTGGTGAGTCTGGAAGTGGCTGCAAAACGCCGACCAGCCGGTGCCGGTCAGGCGCTGTGGATCAGAAATGCACTTTCAGCAGCAGGCTGGCGGTGTTCTGGTTGGTGGTGAAGGCCGCCGAGTCCTGGATGCCGTACTTGTCCTTCCAGTAGCTGTACTCCACCCCGACGTAGAACTGCTTGTCGCCCCAGTCCATGGCCTTGCCCAGGTCGTACTTGATCTGCGGGTTGAAGTGGTAGTTGCTGTGATAGCTGGCGTCGTTGTCCACCACCCAGTCGATGTAGCCGTCGATGAGAATGTCCGACTTGCCGGCCGGCAGGGTGTAGGACCAGCTCGGGGTGACCTGCCAGACGCCGCTGCCATCGGGGTTGCCGTCGCCGTCGCGGTCGGGGCGATTGCCGTCAGGGGTACGGTAGTAGAAGTTCAGCTTGAAGAAGTTGAAGCCGGGGACGTTGAGATCGAAGCCCGGGCCGATCAGATAGGCCTCGGTCTCGTCCTCGCCGAACTCGTAGGTGGTCGCCAGCAACACATCCTTGATCGGGCCGAACGACAGGTCCTGGCCCAGCAGCTTGCCGAACGACAGGCGCGGGCTCAGTTCACCGTAGAAACTGCGCGAATCCCCGGCGCCGTTCTGCGCGCCGTTGAAGAACTTCTGGTCGACGAAGAAGAACAGATCGCCCCAGCTCCAGCCGCTGGCGTGCTCTAAGGTGAGGGTCTGCTGAATCGCCGGCTCCACCTTGAAGTTCTTGCCATAGAGGTAGGAGAGGCTGTTGTTCTGCCAAAGCAGCGGGCCATCGGCCTGGGCCTGGGTCGCCAGCAGCAGGCTGCTGGCGGCGAGCAGGGTCGCGCGAATAGGGTTCATCTGGGCTCCTGAGATCAGCGTGTTTTTCTGGTTTTCCTGGCCGTTTGGTCAGGTCGCTGCCCGGGTGCAAAAAGCTGTCCAACTGATCAGCTTGTGTGCAGCATTGTGTTCAACTTTGGCAAAAGCCCTGTCGCATCAGTTGCATACGATTGTTCGTGACCTGGTGTTCATTTCTTTCGGCAGGCACCCGGGCGCGGCGGCGCCCCGCGATAGGGCGGCCTGCACTCAAGTGGAGCCTGAGGCGCGGACGGACCCGCCCGCTCAGGATTCGGCCAGCGCCTCGAGAAAACTTTCCAGCACCAGGTGCGCGCGGCGGCCCTTGCGCGTCACCGCCGCCAGGCTGATGTCGTAGAAGCGGCTGGCGGCCTTGAGCGCGCGCAGGCGGCCCTGCTGCACCCAGGCCTGGGCGTAGTGATCGGGCAGGTAGCCGATATAGCGTCCGGTGAGGATCAGGAAGGCCATGCCCTCGCGGTCCGAGGCGCTGGCCGTGCAGTTCAGCGCCTGGTAATGGTTCTGCACCTCCGGCGGCAGGCGGAAGGTCGGGGCGATGGCCTCCTGGGCGTTGAGGCGCTCGTCCTCCAGCTGCTGGTCATCGACATAGAACAGCGGGTGGCCGACCGCGCAGTAGAGCAGCGAGCGCTCGTCGTACAGGGTCTGGTACTCCAGGCCGGACAGCGCCCCGACCTGCGGCACCACGCCGACGTGCAGGCGGCCGTCGAGCACGCCCTGTTCCACCTCCGACGGCGGCGTCATGCGGATATGGATGCGCACGTCCGGGCCCTGCGCCTTGAGCCGCGCCAGGGCATTGGTGATGCGCATGTGCGGGATGGTCACCAGGTTGTCGGTCAGGCCGATGTTCAGCTCGCCGCGCAGATGGCGGTGCAGGCCGTTGACCTCGGTGCGAAAGCTCTCCAGCGCCGCCAGCAGCTGCAGGGTGCTCTGGTACACCTCGCGGCCTTCCTCGGTCAGGGCGAAGCCGGCGCGGCCGCGCTGGCACAGGCGCAGGCCGAGGCGCTGCTCCAGGTCGCTCATCTGCTGGCTGATGGCCGAACGGCCGATGCCCAGCGCACTTTCCGCGGCGGAAAAACCGCCGCATTCCACTACGCTGCGAAACAGCTTGAGCAGGCGGATTTCAAAGTCGCTGACCTGGGCCAGCGGATCGGGGCGGCGGCTGCTCATTTGTTTAGTAAGCCTTTAACTGAAGATAAGAAGAGTGCTGTTTTACTGACTCTATGCCCGTGGCACCTTTGCTGGCAACAGATGCCATATCTGTGGGAGGCGCTTCAGCGGCGACAGTCGCGGCTAAAGCCCCTCCCACACCGCTCCGATCACGCCGCCACTGCCGAGGCTCCCTATGAACATGCCGCAGACCGCCACCCCCTCCCTGGCCAGCCAGCTCAAGCTGGATGCCCACTGGATGCCGTTTTCCGCCAACCGCCAGTTCCAGCGCGACCCGCGGATCATCGTCGGTGCCGAAGGCAGCTGGCTGTTCGACGATGCCGGCCGCAAGATCTACGACAGCCTGTCCGGCCTGTGGACCTGCGGCGCCGGCCACTCGCGCAAGGAAATCCAGGAGGCGGTGGCCAAGCAGCTCGGCACCCTCGACTACTCGCCGGGCTTCCAGTACGGCCACCCCTTGTCCTTCCAGTTGGCCGAGCAGATCGCCGACCTGATGCCGGGCGAGCTCAACCACGTGTTCTTCACCGGCTCCGGCTCCGAGTGCGCCGACACCGCGGTGAAGATGGCCAAGGCCTACTGGCGCCTGAAAGGCCAGCCGGCCAAGACCAAGTTCATCGGCCGCGCCCGCGGCTACCACGGCGTCAACATCGCCGGCACCTCGCTCGGCGGCATCGGCGGCAACCGCAAGATGTACGGCCAGTTCATGGACGTCGACCACCTGCCACACACCCTGCAGCCGCACCTGGCCTACACCAACGGCATGGCCGAGAGCGGCGGCGTCGAGCTGGCCAACGAGCTGCTCAAGCTGATCGAGCTGCACGACGCCTCCAACATCGCCGCGGTGATAGTCGAGCCGATGTCCGGCTCGGCCGGCGTCATCGTGCCGCCCAAGGGCTACCTGCAGCGGCTGCGCGAGATCTGCACCCAGCACAATATCCTGCTGATCTTCGACGAGGTGATCACGGCATTTGGGCGGATGGGTAAATGGAGCGGCGCGGAATACTTCGGCGTCACCCCGGACATCATCAACGCGGCCAAGCAGATCACCAACGGCGCCGTGCCGCTCGGCGCGGTGGTGGCCTCCAGCGAGATCTACAACACCTTCATGCAGCAGCCGTCGCCCGAGCATATGGTCGAGTTCACCCACGGCTACACCTACTCGGCCCACCCGGTGGCCTGCGCCGCCGGCCTGGCCTCGCTGGAGCTGCTCAAACGCGAGAACCTGATCCAGCAGGCGGCCGAGCTGGCGCCGCAGTTCGGCCAGGCGCTGCATGGCCTCAAGGGCAGCAAGCACGTGGTCGACATCCGCAACTGCGGCCTGGCCGGCGCCATCCAGATCGCCGCGCGCGACGGCGACCCGGTGATCCGCCCGTTCGAGGCCGGGCTGAAACTGTGGAAGGCCGGCTTCTACGTGCGCTTCGGTGGCGACACCCTGCAGTTCGGGCCGACCTTCAACGCCCGGATGGACGACCTCGACCGCCTGTTCAACGCCGTCGGTGAGACCCTGAACAGCCTGGACTGACGCCTTTTCTCCCCACTTCCTTATAGGGGAGTGGGGCCGGGGAGAGGGCCTCAGGCCCACCCCGCAATTCATTCGATAACGGAGAGCCCCATGAGCCTTATCCCGCACCTGATCAACGGCGAACGCGTCGCCGGCAACGAACGCAGCGCCCCGGTGTTCAACCCCTCCACCGGCGAATCGACCCGCCAGGTCGGCCTCGCCGACCGCGCCACCATGCAGTTGGCCATCGACGCCGCCAAGGCCGCCTTCCCGGCCTGGCGCAACACCCCGCCGGCCAAGCGCGCGCAGATCATGTTCCGCTTTAAGCAGCTGCTGGAACAGAACGAGAACGAAATCGCCCAGCTGATCAGCGCCGAGCACGGCAAGACCATCGAGGACGCCATCGGCGAGCTCAAGCGCGGCATCGAGAACGTCGAGTTCGCCTGCGCCGCCCCGGAACTCCTCAAGGGTGAATACAGCCGCAACGTCGGCCCGAACATCGACGCCTGGAGCGACCTGCAACCGATCGGCGTGGTCGCCGGCATCACCCCGTTCAACTTCCCGGCCATGGTGCCGCTGTGGATGTACCCGCTGGCCATCGTCTGCGGCAACTGCTTCATCTTGAAGCCGTCCGAGCGCGACCCCAGCTCCACCCTGTTGATCGCCGAACTGGCGCAGCAGGCCGGCCTGCCCAAGGGCGTGCTCAACGTGGTCAACGGCGACAAGGACGCGGTCGACGCCCTGATCGAAGCGCCCGAGGTCAAGGCGCTGAGCTTCGTCGGCTCGACGCCGATCGCCGAGTACATCTACAGCGAGGGCACCAAGCGCGGCAAGCGCGTGCAGGCCCTCGGCGGCGCCAAGAACCACGCCGTGCTGATGCCCGACGCCGACCTGGACAACGCCGTCAGCGCGCTGATGGGCGCCGCCTACGGCTCCTGCGGCGAACGCTGCATGGCCATCTCGGTGGCCGTGTGCGTGGGCGACCAGATCGCCGACGCGCTGGTCGACAAGATAGTGCCGCAGATCAAGGCGCTGAAGATCGGCGCCGGCACCCAGTGCGGCCTGGATATGGGCCCGCTGGTCACCGCCGCGGCGCGCGACAAGGTGGTCGGCTATATCGACGACGGCGTCAAGGCCGGCGCCGAGCTGGTGGTGGACGGTCGCGGCTACCGCGTCGCCGGGCATGAGGACGGCTACTTCGTCGGCGGCACCCTGTTCGACAAGGTGACCCCGGAGATGGCTATCTACACCGACGAAATCTTCGGCCCGGTGCTGTGCATCGTCCGCGTCGGCAGCCTGGAAGAGGCCATGCAGCTGATCAACGACCACGAGTACGGCAACGGCACCTGCATCTTCACCCGCGACGGCGAAGCGGCGCGGCTGTTCTGCGACGAGATCGAAGTGGGCATGGTCGGCGTCAACGTGCCGCTGCCGGTGCCGGTGGCCTACCACAGCTTCGGCGGCTGGAAGCGCTCGCTGTTCGGCGACCTGCACGCCTACGGCCCGGACGGCGTGCGCTTCTACACCCGCAAGAAGGCCATCACCCAGCGCTGGCCGGCGCGCAAGAGCCACGAGGCGGCGCAGTTCGCCTTCCCCAGCAATGGCTGAGGTGAGCTGAAGCGTTGCAGCAGAGGCCGGTCGCAAGACCGGCCTTTTTGCTATCGGCCCCATGCGTATCTCCCTGCGGCCGCCTCTGGTACAACAGCCGGCAGGTAGAAAAGGGAGATGCACGATGACCGAAGCATTCAAGCTGGAGCTGCACACATACCTCGAGCGCCTGGGTTACTCCTCGGCGCCACCTCCGACCCTCGACACCCTGCGCGAGCTGCAGGCGCGGCATACCGCCGAGTTCCCCTTCGAAACCCTGGCGAGCATGCTGCGCGTGCCGGTGCAGGTCGAGCCCGCCGCGATTCAGGACAAGCTGCTGCGTCAGGGTCGCGGCGGTTACTGCTTCGAGCTCAACCGCCTGTTTCTGCTGCTGTTGCAGGCGCTGGGCTTCGACGCGCGCGGCCTGACCGGGCGGCATGGTGCCGACCGGCCCGCTGCGGCTGGACAGCGAGGCGCAGCAGGCCACGCCGCACGAGCCCTACCGCCTGACGCTGGTGGACGGCACCTATACCTTGCGGGCGCTGGTGGCCGGCAGCTGGCGGGCGATGTACCTGTTCGATCTGCAGAAGGTGGCGGATATCGATTACGTGGTCGGCAACTGGTACGTGTGCACCCATCCGGATTCGCCCTTTCTCGGCCAGATGATCGCCGCCCGCACCGGGCTGGGCCTGCGCAAGACGCTGAACAACGGCAGCTTCGCCATCCATCGCCTGGGGCAGGACAGCGAGCGGGTGCAGTTGCAGAGCGTCGACGCGGTGCTGGAGGTATTGCGCGATGAGTTCGGCATTCGGGTGCCGGAGCATCCAGAGTTGCGGACGATCATCGCGAGGTTGATTGCTGGGACGTGAGCTAAGGCCTGCCGATATCCCCGGCCGCTAGCTCTTTGTGGGAGGGGCTTTAGCCGCGACCTTAGGTGCCTTGTCCGTAGGAGCGGCTTCAGCCGCGAAAGCTCAGGCTGCCACCTGATATCGCCGAAAGGACGCGATTAGTCCCCCTTTCCCGTTCACGGGATAGGGGTGGGGATGTTCCGAAATAGCCGTTTATCGTCACTCCCGCGAAGGCGGGAGCCCAGGGACTAAGGTGGTCATGGATTATTCCCCTTTGGGCCAGCGCAAGCGCTGTTCAGCGATAAAGCTGCTGTCCCGCCTGCACGGGAATGACGACTATTTCTTCAGAGTTTCTGTTGGTTGTTGCTGGGGGATTGCACTACGGCGCCGCCTTCTTATCGCCTGACACTAGGGTTTCGCCCTTACGGCGAGTCCCTTTTGGCAAACGCCCCAAAAGGAACCAAAAGGTCTGTGCCCCGCCATCCGGATCTCGCTGCGCTCGAATCCCCTCACTCCATCGTTGCTCCAGGGGCCGGCGTACAAGGGCCGTCCGGCCCTTTACGCGGGGCCGCCATCGGTATCTCGCCGCATCCATGCGGCTCGCGCCCTTCCGCAAGGATTCCGCTCGGCTTCCTGAAGGGGCGTTTGGCGGCGGCTGATCGTTCGCGGTCTAAAAGCACGGCCGATGTCGTGTTGGGCTGGCGCAGGCGCTGTGAATGCAATGGCTGATAACGCGAAGCTTGTCCACCGCTTCACTGTTTCGCTGTGGCCTTCCGATTCCGCACATACAACGCCTCACCGCCCGTCGCACTGCTGCCGCGCACCTGCAGCTCAAACCGCTTCGCATGCCCCTTGATCAAATCGCTGAGCTTCTTGAAGCCGTATAGCCGGGCATCGAATGCCGGGCGCAGTTTGCTGATGTTCGAGCCGAGGGCGCCGAGTTGGATCCAGCCGTCCTCGTCGTCGCTGTCGTCGATGACCTTGGCGATAAAGTCCACCGGTACCTTCTGTACCTTCGGCTTGGTGGACGCCTTGGCCGGTTCGGTGGCTGTGGTCTCGCCAGCAACGGCTTTGGTCTTGTCGCCATTGCTGGGCGGTTCTTCCGCTGCCTCGGCGGCGTCGGCGCGAAGGATTTCCGTATAGATGAACTTGTCGCAGGCCGAGACGAAGGGCGAGGGGGTCTTCTCCTCGCCGAAGCCGTAGACGGTCAGCCCTTCCTCGCGCAGGCGCGCCGCCAGCCGGGTGAAGTCGCTGTCGCTGGAGACCAGGCAGAAGCCGTCGAAGCGCCGGGTGTAGAGTAGGTCCATGGCGTCGATGATCAGCGAGCTGTCGGTGGCGTTCTTGCCCTTGGTGTAGGCGAACTGCTGGATCGGCTGGATGGAGTGGTCGAGCAGCACCTTTTTCCAGCCGCCCAGGTTGGGCAGTGTCCAGTCGCCGTAGATGCGCTTGACGCTGGCGACGCCGTATTTGGCGATTTCCTCGAACAGGCCTTCGACTATGGCGGCGGGGGCGTTGTCGGCGTCGATCAGCACCGCGAGGTGCTTCTGCTGGCGGGAGGCGGGGGCTTTGGTGGCCATGCGGCATCCTTGCAAGAGGGGATGCCTGACCTTACTGCGAATGCTGGGGCGATGCCAGAGCGTCGATGCCAGTGGTATTCGCGCGGGGCGGGGCGCTCAACCCGTCCCGGGTCGAGCGCAAATTCCCCGTTGCGGAACGGGCGTTACTGCTCGCCCTTCAGCGCGCCGCTCAGGCCGAACATCAGCACCAGCAGGTTGGCGTCCGGTTTGGCTTGCGTCGGCGCCGGTTTGCGCGGCGGGGCGCTGGGGCAGGCTTCGGTGGCGCTGCAGTCGCGGGCTTCCAGCACGCGCGGGGCGGGTTCCTGCCAGGCAGCGGCGGCAATGGCCGTGACGCTGAGGGCGAGGCCGAGGAATAAACCTCGTGCTGTTTCTAATTTCATTTTGATAACCCCTTGAAAGCGCTGCCAAACGCTGTTCGCTAAACCTAGATCACCCACCGTTCGGTCGTGGTCTTGCGCGACGAACGGTCACTGCCTATGGCTGGCACCACCTGGGGGCTGTGCTGGGACACGGGCCAGCCCGGTTGGTTCAATTTGTGTGCGGGTAACGCCCAGGCGTCACCTTTGGTGCCTTTGGGAGCACCCTGTAGCAGCCGGCCTTGGCGGTGGGTAAGCGGGGCCAGAGTGGCGCAGCTGATCCTGCTGCCCGGCGCAAAGCTGCGGGGCAGAGCCACGTCCTGGTGAGGGTGGTGCGAAAAGATCGCCCGTAGGCGGCAAACAGATGCCGGCGCTGGGCCGGCATGTATGTTTTTCAAGCAAGAGGCGTACCGTGAATCTCTGGCAGCGTTGTCGACCCCGGCTAGCCCAGGCCATTGGCGCCGCCGGCGAATACCTGGCGATAGCCCTGCAGCAGCTGCTGCCAGTCTGCGTCCGACCAGGGGCTGTGGCGCCGCAGCTGGCGCAGGTCGTGGCGCGCGGCGCGTACCCGGCTGAGGCGCCGGCGGCTCTTTTCCAGGTCGAGCAGGGCCACCTGCGGGGCGTCGCCGTCCAGGCGTACGAAGACGTGCTTGGCGTATAGGCAGCCGTGCTGCCAGCGGCCCAGGTGCATGCGCGCCAGGGTGGCGCCGATCTGTTGCAGCAGCTGTGCGTGTCGCGCTTCGCCGCAGGCCTGGCGGCCGCCGTCGGCGTACCAGCTCTCGATATCTGCGAAACCCTCCAGCGCCGCGGTGACCAGCAGGCCGCGCCAGCCCTGTTGCGGGTCGCGTTCGACGCCGCAGTAGATCAGCTGCGGCACGGCCACGCCGAGGGCGTCGAGGGCGCGCAGCGCCTTGCGTTCGCGCAGCACGGTGGGGCGGCCCCTGGGGTGCAGCAGGCTGCGATAGAGGTGGCCGACCTGGCGCTTGGCGTACCAGACCGCGTCCTGCCGTTGCAGGCGCTGCACACCGCTTTCGCCGCCGCGGCGCTGGTTGGGCTCTTCCACCCATTCGCCGCGCAGTTGCCACCAATGTTGAAAGGGGTGTTGCTGGGTGTCGCCAGAGGTACCGAGGGTCATGGTCGTTGTTCTTTTGCCTGTCTGTCCGGGCCGCCCGCGCCCTCGGGGGCAGCCATTCGGGTGCGCCGGCGCAGCCGACACGGGGACAAACTAAGCAAAGCTCGCGGTCAAGTCCATAGAAAGCTATGCAGCGGTCGGGCGCATGGGCGCCGTGCGCCGCGTTGCGAATTGCACGCCCCCGGGGCGCCGGGGCTGGCCGTCGCACCTGGCAAGGGGCGCGACGGGGCAGGGGCTCAGTGTGCACGGCGTACCCGGCAGGGCCGTCGCCGGTATTATCTGGCCGCGCGCCGCGCCGGCTCGCGGGCCGCCCATAAAAAACCCCGCGACGAGCGCGGGGTTCTTGTTACAGCGAGGGAGCCGGGCTGGCTTACATCATGCCGCCCATGCCACCCATACCGCCCATGCCGCCCATATCCGGCATGGCCGGGGCCTTGTCGTCAGCCGCTTCGGCCACCATGGCCTCGGTGGTGATCATCAGGCCGCCGATGGAGGCAGCAGCCTGCAGGGCCGAACGGGTGACCTTGGCCGGGTCGAGGATGCCCATCTCGATCATGTCGCCATAGGTGTCGGTAGCGGCGTTGAAGCCGAAGTTGCCCGAACCCTGCTTGACCTTGTCGACCACCACGCTCGGCTCGCCGCCGGCGTTGGCGACGATCTGGCGCAGCGGCGCTTCGACGGCGCGACGCAGCAGGGCGATGCCGACGTTCTGGTCTTCGTTGTCGCCCTTCAGGCCTTCGATGGCCTGCAGCGCGCGCACCAGGGCAACGCCGCCGCCAGGCACCACGCCTTCTTCCACAGCAGCGCGGGTGGCGTGCAGGGCGTCTTCGACGCGGGCCTTCTTCTCTTTCATCTCGACTTCGGTGGCAGCGCCGACCTTGATCACGGCAACACCGCCGGCCAGCTTGGCCAGACGCTCTTGCAGCTTCTCTTTGTCGTAGTCGGAGGTGGTGTCTTCGACTTGCTTGCGGATCTGCGCCACGCGGGCTTCGATGTCGGCTTGGGCGCCGGCGCCGTCGATGATGGTGGTGTTGTCCTTGTTCAGCACCACGCGCTTGGCGTTACCCAGGTGCTCCAGGGTGGCGCTTTCCAGGGACAGGCCGACTTCTTCGCTGATCACGGTGCCGCCGGTGAGGATGGCGATGTCCTGCAGCATGGCCTTGCGGCGGTCGCCGAAGCCCGGAGCCTTGACGGCAGCGACCTTGACGATGCCACGCATGTTGTTGACCACCAGGGTGGCCAGGGCTTCGCCTTCGACGTCTTCGGCGACGATCAGCAGCGGGCGACCGGCCTTGGCGACGGCTTCCAGTACCGGCAGCAGTTCGCGGATGTTGCTGATCTTCTTGTCCACCAGCAGCAGCAGCGGGCCTTCCAGCTCGGCAACCATGGTGTCCGGCTTGTTGATGAAGTAGGGCGACAGGTAGCCACGGTCGAACTGCATGCCTTCGACGACGGACAGTTCGTTTTCCAGGCCCGAGCCTTCTTCGACGGTGATCACGCCTTCTTTACCGACCTTCTCCATGGCCTCGGCGATGATGTCACCGATGGAGTTGTCGGAGTTGGCGGAGATGGTGCCGACCTGGGCGATGGCCTTGGTGTCGGTGCAGGGCTTGGCCAGGTCCTTGAGCTGGGCGACGATGGCGCTGGTGGCCTTGTCGATGCCGCGCTTCAGATCCATCGGGTTCATGCCGGCAGCGACCGACTTCAGGCCTTCGTTGACGATGGCCTGGGCCAGCACGGTGGCGGTGGTGGTGCCGTCACCGGCGGCGTCGTTGGCCTTGGACGCGACGTCCTTGACCAGCTGGGCGCCCATGTTCTCGAAGGCGTCCTTCAGTTCGATTTCCTTGGCAACCGAAACGCCGTCCTTGGTGATGGTCGGCGCGCCGAAGGACTTGGCCAGCACCACGTTACGGCCTTTCGGGCCGAGGGTGGCTTTTACCGCGTCGGCCAGGACGTTGACGCCGATGAGCATTTTCTTGCGGGCGGAATCGCCGAATTTGACTTCTTTAGCAGCCATGTTGATCAATCCTCAGAATTCTTGACGGTTAAACGGAGACTGGCGCGAATCAGGCTTCGATGACGGCGAGGATTTCGTTCTCGCCCATCACCAGCAGGTCTTCGCCGTCGACCTTGACGGTGTTGCTGCCGGAGTAGGGGCCGAATACCACCTTGTCACCGACCTTGACGGCCAGCGGACGTACTTCGCCGTTGTCCAGCACGCGACCGGTGCCGACGGCGACGATCTCGCCCTGGTTCGGCTTCTCGGCAGCGGAACCCGGCAGCACGATGCCGCCAGCGGTTTTGGTCTCTTCTTCGCTGCGACGGATCACGACGCGGTCATGCAGAGGACGAAGCTTCATTGTCGATCTCTCCTAACAATTGATGGCCAACTTGCCGACTCTTGTGTGGCCGGCGGGTTTGTAAAATCCGGCGGAGCCGGGTGCGGTGCGCGGTGCACACCGCGAAAGTCTGACTGCCTCGGAGGGCAGGCACCTTGCGGTGACTGCTACATGTGGGCGGGCGAGGGTATTTCAAGGGCCGGGGTGCAAATTTTTTGCATCGGCGAGGGAGGTGGCATCCCGGATGGCTTGGCGCAAGCGCCAGGGCGTGGCTGTCATCTTGTCGGAGTCGGCTGGCTGGTCATCGGCGGGCTGCGGGATCGCCAGCCCGCCGGCTCCTGCGGGGGCGTTGGGGAGCTGCTTCAGTCGCGGCGTTCGTATTCGCCTTCCAGCACATTCGGACGGGGCGCCCCCGGGCGGCTCTGCCCGGCGCGCGCGGCCATATCGTCGAAGAAGGCGCGCTGGCGCAGGGCCTGTTCCTCGGCGCGGCGGCGCAGCATGCCGACCAGCAGGCGGCGGGTGAAGGGAATCAGGCAGAGCACGCCGAAGATGTCGCTGATAAAGCCCGGTAGCAGCAGCAGGCCGCCACCGACGGCGATCAGCAGGCCTTCGAGCATTTCCTGTTCGGGCAGCTCGCCGCGTGCCAGCTTCTCGCGGGCGCGCCAGGCGGTGGCGACGCCGGCCACGCGCAGCAATAGGCTGCCGAGCACGGCGGTGCCGATCACCAGCAGCAGCGTCGGCAGCACACCGATGGCGCTGCCGACCTGGATCAGCAGGGCCAGCTCGATGATCGGGAACAGCAGGAAGAGAAACAGAAACACACGCATGGGTCGAAGTGTCCTTGGCGGAAGTCGGGCTTCCCGTAGGTTCTTAATATGGGGCGCGGCGCTTAATTCAAGCTGAAACCGCGCCGTCGGTCGGCCAGTGCTCGGCGCGCGCCAGCTGCACCAGGGCCTGGCGCACCGCGCCCGGATTGCCGCACGGGGCGGGGAAGGGCAGCCAGTAAAGGCTCTGGCCGATGCGCAGGTGGAAGCCCTCGCTGTCGATGCCGGCCAGCTGCGCCGGCTCCTGCCCTGGCAGCCCGGCCAGCGCGACGTAGTGGGCGATGGCGTCGGCGTGGTCGGCGTTCATGTGCTCGACCATGCTCGCTTCGCTGCCGTCGGTCGCGAAGGGGTTGGCCAGGGCGACCTCGTCGAGCCAGTGAATGGCGCCGAAACCGCCGATGAAACGCCAGCGCACCGGTTCCAGCCGCCAGAAATCGAAATCATGCGCCCGATGGTAGTCGCGCGATTGGGGGAAAAAGCGGTAATAACGCTGGGCGGCCGCCTCGATTTCGCTTTCGTCACGCAACTGTCGTGCTTCGGCGAGCAGAGTGAGGCGGCCGACCGCCTGCACATCCTCTGCGCCGCGCTCGCCGACCAGCAGCGAGCACTTGGCGTCCTGCCCGAGATTATGGGTGTGCTGGGCGATGCGACTGATCAGGATCAGCGGCCGGCCCTCGGCGTCCAGGCAGTAGGGCACCACCGATCCGAAGGGGAAGCCCGGCATGGCCTTGGAGTGGGTGCTGAGCACGCCACGGTATTCCTTGAGCAGCAATTCTCGTGCATGCTTGCCGGCTTTCACGCTCACCTTATGACTCCTCGCAAAGAATCCGTCAGAAACGGACAGGCGCCCTAGCATAGCGGTTCGCAGGCGTCAGCGGGGCTGGTTAATGCTGCAACTTGAGGGGATAACGCGATGCAACTGAAAGACAAAGTCATCATCATCACCGGTGGTTGTCAGGGCCTGGGCCGCGCCATGGGCGAGTACCTGGCGGCCAAGGGCGCCAAGCTGGCGCTGGTCGACCTGAACCAGGAAAAACTCGACGAAGCCGTGGCCGCCTGCAAGGAGGCCGGCGGTGACGCCCGCAGCTACCTGTGCAACGTGGCCAATGAAGAGCAGGTGATCCACATGGTCGCCCAGGTGGCCGAGGACTTCGGCGCCATCAACGGTCTGGTCAACAATGCCGGCATCCTCCGCGACGGCCTGACCATCCGCGTCAAGGACGGCGAGATGAGCAAGATGAGCCTGGCGCAGTGGCAGGCGGTGATCGACGTCAACCTGACCGGGGTGTTCCTCTGCACCCGCGAAGTGGCGGCGAAGATGATCGAGCTGAAGAATGAAGGCGCGATCGTCAACATCTCCTCGATCTCCCGCGCCGGCAACATGGGCCAGGCCAACTACTCCGCGGCCAAGGCCGGCGTCGCCGCCGACACCGTGGTCTGGGCCAAGGAATTGGCGCGCTACGGCATCCGCGTCGCCGGCGTGGCGCCGGGCTTCATCGAAACCGAGATGACCGGCAGCATGAAGCCGGAAGCGCTGGAGAAGATGACCGCCGGCATTCCGCTGCGGCGCATGGGCAAGCCGGCCGAGATCGCTCACTCGGTGGCCTATATCCTGGAGAACGACTACTACACCGGTCGCATCCTCGAGCTCGACGGCGGCCTGCGTCTGTAATCGCCTGTCGCGCAAACGAAAACGCCCCGACTGGTTCGGGGCGTTTTCGTTTCTGGCAGCTGGTGCGCCGTGGGCACCGCTGCTTTTTAATGTGTGCGAGCGACGGCGAAGCGGCTCAGTTCGACCAGCGCATCGCGGTACTCGCCGGCCGGCAGCGCGTCCAGGCAGGCGATGGCGCGCTCGGCGTAGTCGCGCGCCAGTTGCGCGGTGTAGTCCAGGGCGCCGGCAGCTTCCACGGCGTCGCGGATGCTTTCCAGGTCCTCGATGCCGCCCTTCTGGATGGCGCGGCGCACCAGCGCGGCCTGCTCCTCGCTGCCTTCGCGCATGGTGTAGATCAGCGGCAGGGTCGGTTTGCCCTCGGCCAGGTCGTCGCCGACGTTCTTGCCCAGCTCGGCGGCGTCGCCCCGGTAGTCGAGCAGGTCGTCGACCAGCTGGAAGGCCACGCCGAGGTGGTCGCCGAAGGTGCGCAGGGCTTCGCTCTGCGCCTCGCTGGCGCCGGCCAGCGCCGCGGCGGCATGGGTCGAGGCCTCGAACAGCATGGCGGTCTTGCCGCGGATGACTTCCATGTAGGTCTCTTCCGTGGTGCTGGCGTCGCGCACCTTGGACAGCTGCAGCACCTCGCCCTCGGCGATCACCCGGGTGGCTTTGGAGAGGATGCGCATGACCGGCATGGAGCCCAGCTCGACCATCATTTCGAACGAGCGCGAATAGAGGAAGTCGCCCACCAGCACGCTCGGTGCGTTGCCCCACTGGGCATTGGCGGTGCTGCGGCCGCGGCGCATGTCGGACATGTCGACCACGTCGTCGTGCAGCAGGGTGGCGGTGTGCAGGAACTCGATGGTGGCGGCCAGCAGGCGCAGGTCGTCGGCCCGATAGCCCAGCGCCTTGCCGCTGAGCAGCACCAGCAGCGGGCGCAGGCGTTTGCCGCCAGCGGAGATGATATAGTCGCCGATCTTCTCCACCAGCGGTACGCGCGAGACCAGTTGTTGACGGATGATGCCGTCGACGGCGGTGAAATCGTCCGCCACCACGCGGTAGAAAGCCTGGGGTTGCATCGGCGAAAGGTGCTCCTTTGAGGTTGCGCGGCATGCTAGGTGGCGGGGTGGGGGCTGTCAAGGCAAGCGCCGGCGGGCCTTGCGTGGCGTCACGGGCTTGCGTACAATCGCGCACCCTGAACTTCCCCCTGGGCATTTCCCTGCCTTACGCAATTGCAAGGGCGTCACTTCCGGCCCCGAGCAGCCATGCCAGCCAATAACGACTTTTCTAAAGCGCTGGGTGAGCAGGATCAACGGAGATTTACCATGTACGCAGTGATTGTTACTGGTGGCAAGCAATACAAGGTCACCGAAGGCGAATTCCTCAAGATCGAGAAGCTCGAAGTCGCTACTGGCGAAGCCGTGACTTTCGATCGCGTTCTGCTGATCGGCAATGGCGACGACGTTAAGATCGGCGCTCCGGTCGTAGACGGCGCTAAAGTGGTTGCCGAAGTCGTGTCGCAAGGTCGTCACGACAAGGTGCGCATCATCAAGTTCCGCCGTCGTAAGCACCACATGAAGCGTCAGGGCCACCGTCAGTGGTTCACTGAGATCAAAATCACCGGTATCCAGGCCTGATTCGTCGGCCCCGATCCCTTTATAGGAGTATTGACTCATGGCACACAAAAAAGCTGGCGGTTCTACCCGTAACGGCCGCGATTCCGAAAGTAAACGCCTTGGCGTGAAGATGTACGGCGGCCAGGTCATCAAGGCCGGCAACATCATCGTGCGTCAGCGCGGCACCCAGTTCCACCCCGGTTTCGGCGTGGGCATCGGCAAGGACCACACCCTCTTCGCTAAAGTCGAAGGCGTGGTCAAGTTCGAAGTGAAGGGCGCGTTCGGCCGTCGCTACGTGAGCGTCGTCCAGGCTTAATCGCCGGCACGCTGGAGAAGCCCTGTCCCTAGGACGGGGCTTTTTTATTTGTGTATCTTTGGTTCGCTTGCCCGATCCGCTAGCTCTGGATGATCCGGCAAGCGTTCCCTCCAGCCCGCAGGTGACGCGGGAGGCATATCCATGAAATTCGTCGACGAAGTTTCGATTTTTGTAAAAGCCGGTGATGGCGGTAACGGCATGATGGCCTTCCGCCGCGAGAAGTTCATCGAGAAGGGCGGCCCCAACGGCGGCGACGGTGGCGACGGCGGCTCGGTTTTCCTCGTCGCCGACGAGAACCTCAACACCCTGATCGACTACCGCTACACGCGCAAATTCCACGCGCAGAATGGCGAGAAGGGCGGCAGCACCGACTGCACCGGGGCCAAGGGCGAGGACTTGCTCCTGCCGGTACCGGTCGGCACCACGGTGATCGACGCCGGCACCCAGGAAGTGATCGGCGACCTGGTCAAGCCCGGCCAGCGCCTGATGGTCGCCCAGGGCGGCTGGCACGGCCTGGGCAACACCCGCTTCAAGTCCAGCACCAACCGTGCGCCGCGGCAGACCACGCCGGGCAAGCCGGGCGAGTCGCGCGACCTCAAGCTGGAGCTGAAAGTGCTGGCCGACGTCGGCCTGCTCGGCCTGCCCAACGCCGGCAAGAGCACCTTTATCCGCGCCGTTTCCGCGGCCAAGCCGAAGGTGGCCGACTACCCCTTCACAACCCTGGTGCCGAACCTGGGCGTGGTCAGCGTCGACCGCTTCAAGAGCTTCGTCGTCGCCGACATTCCGGGCCTGATCGAGGGTGCCTCGGAAGGCGCCGGTCTGGGCATCCGCTTCCTCAAGCACCTGGCGCGTACCCGCCTGCTGCTGCACCTGGTGGACATGGCGCCGCTGGACGAGAGCGATCCGGCCGAGTCGGCGCAGGTGATCATCGACGAGCTGGGTCGCTTCAGCCCGGCGCTGGCCGAGCGCGACCGCTGGCTGGTGCTGAACAAGATGGACCAGATCCCGGAAGACGAGCGCGAGGCGCGCAAGGCCGACATCGTCGCCCGTCTGGGCTGGCAGGGCCCGGTCTACGTGGTCTCGGCCATCAGCCGCGACGGCACCGAGCGCATCTGCCGCGACATCATGCATTACCTGGAAGTGCGCGGTGAGCGCATCGCCGAAGACCCGCAGTTCGCCGAGGAGCTGGCCGAGCTGGATCAGCGCATCGAAGACGAGGCGCGCGCCCGCCTGCAGGCGCTGGACGACCAGCGTGCGTTGCGCAAGGCCGGGGTACGCAGCGTCGACGATATCGACGAAGACGACTTCGACGACGAAGATGATGACGACGGCCCGGAAATCATTTACGTCCGGGATTAAGCAAGTTTTCAACGCCGCTTAATTGCGGCGTTTTTGTAGGTGGGGCAGGCCCCATCGTTTTCTGGCTAAGGTTGGAAGATCATGCGTGACAAGGTGACCGGCGCGCGGCGCTGGGTGGTGAAGATCGGCAGTGCGCTGCTGACCGCCGACGGGCGCGGCCTGGATCGGGCGGCCATGGCGGTGTGGGTCAAGCAGATGGTGGCCCTGCGCGAGCAGGGCGTGGAGCTGGTGCTGGTGTCCTCCGGCGCGGTGGCCGCGGGCATGAGCCGCCTCGGCTGGAGCAGCCGCCCGAGCGCCATGCACGAGCTGCAGGCGGCTGCCGCCATCGGCCAGATGGTGCTGATCCAGGCCTGGGAGTCGAGCTTCGCCGAACACGGCCGGCGTACCGCGCAGATCCTCCTAACCCACGACGACCTGTCCGACCGCAAGCGTTACCTCAACGCGCGCAGCACCCTGCGCACCCTGGTCGACCTGGACGTGGTGCCGGTGATCAACGAGAACGACACCGTGGTCACCGACGAGATCCGCTTCGGCGACAACGACACCCTGGCCGCGCTGGTGGCCAACCTGGTGGAGGCCGACCTGCTGGTGATCCTCACCGACCGCGACGGCATGTTCGACGCCGACCCGCGGCACAATCCGGACGCCAAGCTGATCAACGAGGCGCGTGCCGACGACCCGGCACTGGATGCGGTGGCCGGCGGCGTCGGCGGCGCGCTGGGCCGTGGCGGCATGCAGACCAAGCTGCGCGCCGCGCGCCTGGCGGCGCGTTCTGGGGCTCATACGATCATCGTCGGCGGTGCCATCGAGCAGGTGCTGGCGCGGCTCAAGGCCGGCGAACGCCTGGGCACCCTGCTGGCGCCCGAGCGCGGCCTGCTGGCGGCGCGCAAGCAGTGGCTGGCCGGTCACCTGCAGACCCGCGGCACCCTGGTGCTGGATGCCGGTGCGGTGAAGGCGTTGAGTCAGGATCGCAAGAGCCTGCTGCCGGTCGGGGTCAAGGCGGTGCAGGGCAGCTTCCGCCGCGGCGAGATGGTGGTCTGCGTCGCCCCGGACGGCCGTGAGGTCGCCCGCGGCCTGGTCAACTACAGCGCCCTGGAGGCGCAGAAGATCATCGGCCAGCCGTCCGACGCCATCGAGAAGCTGCTGGGCTATGTCGACGAGCCGGAGCTGGTGCATCGCGACAATCTGATCCTCGTCTAAGGAGAAAGGCATGCGTCCGTTCAAGGGAGTGGTGCTGGGCCTGCTGGTGCTGCCCGGCCTGGCGCTGGCCGAGACCATCGGCGAGGTGTCCACCGTGTTCAAGTGGGTGGGGCCGAACGACAAGATCGTCGTCGAGGCCTTCGACGATCCCAAGGTGGCGGGGGTGACCTGCTACCTGTCGCGGGCCAAGACCGGTGGGGTCAAGGGTGGCCTGGGCCTGGCCGAGGATCGCGCCGAGGCTTCCATCGCCTGTCGTCAGGTCGGGCCGATTCGTTTCCAGGGCGAGCTGAAGGATGGCGAGGAGGTGTTCAAGGAGCGCACCTCGCTGGTGTTCAAGACCATGCAGGTGGTGCGCTTCTTCGACAGCAAGCGCAATACCCTGGTGTACCTGGTCTACAGCGACCGGGTGATCGAGGGCAGCCCGCAGAACGCGGTGACCGCCATTCCGATCCTGCCCTGGGGCCAGCCGTAGGGACGCCATGCGCACCAGGCGATGCGCTTGGTGCGCACGGTGCAGCGAAGACGGAGCAGCGCCAGTCGGGCGCACGGCCGCGCGGCAACCGCTTCTAGCTGGCCGGTGCATCGAACTCGGCGCGGTACTGCTGCACCAGATGCAGGTTGTCGTGCTGCCAGGGGTGGAAGTCGGCCTTGTAGTAGTCCAGATAGACCCGCACCAACGGCCGGTAGATGCCGCGCGAGCCCCACAGCCAGGCCAGGCCGTCGCGCCATACCCGCCAGTTCCACAGCAGACCGTCGCGCTTGAGCAGGTGCAACAGGCCCTTGGTGGTGTCGAGGGTGAAGAAGAAGGTGCTCTGCAGCATGGCGCGGCGGCGCAGCCAGGGGTTACCGCTGACCAGTTGGAACACGTCGAAGGCCACCGCCTTGTGTTCGGTCTCCTCCAGCGCATGCCAGCGCCACAGGCGCGCCATGCGCGGGTCGGCGCCTTCCAGCCAGAGCGGGTCCTTCAGCAGGGCGTCGGCCATGATCGCGGTCAGGTGCTCCACCGAGGCGGTGGCGGCCAGCTGCAGCTTGCTCGGCAGGTGCTTCTGCAGGAAGCCCAGGCGCCGCTTGAGGCCACGCTCCAGGTAGTCGATGTCGTAGCCCAGTTCGCGCAGGCGCTGGCTGTACTCCAGGTGCTCGCGGCTGTGATGGCCCTCCTGGCCGATAAAGCCGCGGATCTGTTCCTTGAGCAGCGGGTCCTCGACCTGGTCGCGGAACAGCCGCACCGAATCGATGAAGAAACGCTCGCCATCGGGAAACAGCACCGACATGGCGTTGAACAGGTGGCTCTTGAAGGCGTTGCCTCCGTGCCAGTGCCGCGGCAGCGGATCGGGCAGGGCGAAGTCGAGCCGACGCGGGCGGATCTGCAAGCCTTCCGGGGTGGTGCTGGCCATGCCTGTTGCCTCCGGTTGCGGGACCATGGTGCAACTATGGGCTTGTGACTCTGCCATGGGCAAGGTTAAGGTCTGCCAAAATTCGGGTCATTTGCGGCCAGCCGCCTAACCAGACGCCCCCATGAAGCAACCGCTGAATTTCACCGCCGAACTGGTGCCGGTGGCCTACGCCGAAGCCCTGCTGGCGCTGGCCGAGGAACTGGGCGTACCGCGCGCCGCCCTGTTCGCCGCGGCGCGGGTGCGCCCCGAGGTGCTCGGCAGCCCCAATGGCCGCCTGTCCTTCGTCGACTTCCATCTGCTCACCCAGGCGGCGCTGGAGCACTGCGGCGAACCGGCGCTGGGCCTGGTGCTGGGCCAGCGGCTCAACGTCTCCACCCACGGCATCCTCGGCTACGCGGTGCTGTCCAGCGCCAACCTGGGCAAGGCGCTGCAGTTCGCCCTGAAGTACTACCGGGTGCTTGGTCTGGCCTTCGAGCTGGAGCTGATGGAGCGGGGCGAGGACATGGAGCTGCGCGCGGTGGAGTCCTTTCCCATGGGGCCGCAGGCGCGCTTCGCCGCCGAAGGCCTGCTGACCAGCATCCACACCATCGCCCGCTTCCTCCTCGGCGAGGAGCTGCAGGGCCTCGCCGTCGGTTTCGCCCATGCCGCGCCGGCCCACGCCGCGCGCTACCGCGAGGTGTTCGGCGTGGCGGCGCAGTTCGAGCAGCCCTGCCACTGGCTGCGCCTGCCGCGGCACTACCTGGAGCGGCCCATGGCCCTGGCCAACCCGGCCACGGTGCAGATGTGCGAGCAGCAGTGCGAGGCGCTGCTGGCCAGCCTCGACGTGCAGGACGGCCTGCTCACCCGTGTGCGCCGCCTGCTGCTGGCGCGCCCCGGCGATTTCCCCGACCTCGACGGCGCCGCCAGCGCCCTGCATACCAGCGGCCGCAGCCTGCGCCGGCACCTGGCGCAGATGGGCACCAGCTACCAGCAGGTGCTCGACGAAGTGCGCAAGCGCCTGGCCCTGCAATACCTCGCCACCACCCACCTGCCGCTGTACGAGATCGCCCAGCTGCTGGGTTTCAGCGACCCCTCCAACTTCCGCCGCGCATTCAGGAAATGGACGGGTAAACTGCCCGGCGATTACCGCACCGAGGCCCCCCGATGAACACCGCCGCAACGACTGCCCTGATCCGCGAAACCTTCCCCGTCGGTCCCTTGCAGTGCAACTGCACCATCATCGGCGACCCGCTGACGAAAAAGGCCATAGTGGTCGATCCGGGCGGCAATCCCGATCTGATCATGGCGCGGCTCGAGGCTCATGGGCTCAAGGTGGTGAGCATCATCCACACCCACGCCCATCTCGATCACTTCCTCGCTTCCGGGCAGATGAAGGAGAAGACCGGCGCCACCCTGCACCTGCACAAGGACGATCAGTTCCTCTGGGACAACCTGGAGATGCAGTGCCGCATGTTCGGCGTGCCCTACACCCCGGTGCCGGCGCCTGACCAGTGGCTGGCCGACGACGAGGCGCTGGCCTGCGGCTGCGGCGTGGCGCTGCACACGCCGGGGCATACGCCGGGGTCGATGAGTTTCTGGTTCGCCGATGCCAAGCTGCTGATCGCCGGCGACACCCTGTTCCGTCGCGGCATCGGCCGTACCGACCTATGGGGTGGCGACTACGCCACCATCGAGCGCTCGATCAAGCAGCGTCTGTACCGGCTGGACGAGGATGCCACCGTGGTCACCGGCCACGGCCCGGATACCCGGCTGGGTGACGAGATGCGCGAGAATCCGTTTATCCGTGCCTGAACCCGGCGCTGTGCGGGCTGTCTACACTGGCATTCTGCTGTCGTCCAAGGAGAGTTCGCCATGTCCCGCCTGACCCTGATCGCCGCCTGCTCCGCTGCCCTGCTGCTGGCCGGTTGTGCCTCGCAAAACCCCTACGATCAGAGTGCGCCGAGCTCGAACAAGACCGCCACCTATGGCGGTCTCGGCGCCCTGGCCGGTGCCGCCGCCGGTGCCCTGATCGGTCACGACGACCGCGGCAAGGGCGCGCTGATCGGCGCCGCGGTGGGCGCGGCGGCCGGCGCCGGCTACGGCTACTACGCCGACAAGCAGGAAGCCGAACTGCGCCAGCAGATGCAGGGCACCGGCGTCGAGGTGCAGCGTCAGGGCGACGTGATCCAGCTGATCATGCCCGGCAACATCACCTTCGCCACCGATTCGGCGGAGATCGCCAGCAGCTTCTACGCGCCGCTGAACAACCTGGCCAACTCCTTCCGCCAGTACAACCAGAACAGCATCGAAGTGGTCGGCCACACCGACAGCACCGGAGCACACAGCTACAACATGGGCCTGTCGCAGCGTCGCGCGCAGAGCGTGGCCAGCTACCTGCTGGCCCAGGGCGTCGACGGCAGCCGGGTCAGCACCCGCGGCATGGGCCCGGACCAGCCGGTGGCGAGCAACGCCACGGCCGAGGGCCGCGCGCAGAACCGTCGCGTCGAGGTGACCCTGCGGCCGCTGCCGGGCGTGCAGTAACGCCCGCGGATTTGGTCTGGGTCGCAGCCTGCGTGCCGGGCGGCTGGTAAGCTGGCGCGGAACTTCGTCCCGCCGTGGCGGCTCGAAGGCTCCGGCATGCTGCCGACACCAGAACCAATCCTAAGGAAGTCCCTATGAAGACCAGGCGTAATCTGATCGCGGCCACCGCGGTCATGGCCTTGCTGGCCGGCTGTACCACCAACCCCTACACCGGCGAGCAGCAGGCCGGCAAGGCCGGCATCTACGGCGGCATCGGCGCGGTCACCGGGGCGGTGATAGGTGCCGCCACCTCGAGCAAGAAGGATCGCGGCAAGGGCGCGCTGATCGGCGCCGCGGTGGGCGGTGCGGCCGGCGGTGGCTACGGCTACTACGTCGACACTCAGGAAGCCAAGCTGCGCCAGACCCTGCAGGGCACCGGCGTGCAGGTGCAGCGCAACGGCGACGACCTCAAGCTGATCATGCCGGGCAACATCACCTTCGCCAGCAACTCGGCGGATATCTCCAGCAGCTTCTACCCGACCCTCAATTCCCTGGTGCTGGTGTTCAAGGAGTTCGACAAGAACGGCGTGAACATCGTCGGTCACACCGACAGCACCGGCTCGCTGGAGCTCAACCAGAACCTGTCCAACCGCCGTGCCCTGAGCGTGGCCAACTACCTGAGCGCCAACGGCGTGCCGGGCCAGCGCATCTCCTCCTACGGTGCCGGCCCCAGCCAGCCGATCGCCAGCAACGCCAACGAAGCCGGGCGGGCGCAGAACCGCCGCGTCGAGATCAACCTGCGGCCGCTCTGAGCCGCAGTCATGGCGTGACAGAGCCCCCGCTTGCGGGGGCTTTTTTCTGCGCGGCCGTCGTGTCTGCCCGGTCGTTGGCGGGTTTGGCGCTCAGCCGCGCAGCTTGCCTGGCCGGCGCGACGGCTTCTCGCCGTTGGGCACGTGCAGGTAGGACATCACGCTTTCGGTCAGCTCGGCGGCCAGCTGCACAGCCTCCTTGTTGCGCGCCATGACCCCGGCCACCAGCGCTTCGATCAGGGCCAGCACGGCGGTGTTGGAGCTGATCAGCACCGGGTGGTCGGCCGGGGCGAACAGGGTGTGGCGGGCGATGCCGGCCAGGGGCGATGCCGGCGAATCGGTGATGGCCAGTACGCCGGCGCCGCGCTCGCGGGCAAAGCGCGCCAGCTGCAGGGTGTCCAGGCTGTAGCGTGGCATGGCGATGGCCAGCAGCACGTCCTGTTCGGTGATGGCGGCCAGGCGGTAGGCGGCGTTCTCGTTGCCGCCTTCCATGCTGATGGCCGTGGCGTCGGCGCAGAAGGGCACCAGGTTGGCGGCGGCCAGGCCGGCCATATAGGCGCTGTTGCCGAAGCCCAGGATGTAGATCTTGCGTGCCTGGATCAGGCCGTCGACAAAGGCGTCGAAGCTGGCCGGGACGTTGTTGGCCCCGGCGGTGGCCAGGTTGCTGCTGGCGATCTGGATCTGTTCGTGCAGGCCGAAGCTGCCGTCCGGGCGGCTCTCCAGCTCGCTGCGCAGCTTGTCCACCGGCGACACCATCTGTTGCAGGGTGCTGACCAGCTCGGCCTTGAGCCCGGTATAGCCGCCCAGGTCGAGGGCCTTGGCCAGGCGGTTGACCGCCGCCGGCGAGGTGGCGGTGGCCACGGCCATCTCCTCGATGTTCAGGGTCGCGGCCTTGAGCGGGTGGCGCAGGATGAATTCGGCCACCTTGCGCAGCGAGGGTTGCAGCGTGGGAATGCGCTCGGCCAGCTTGCGCATCACGGGGGCGGCGTAGACGGTGGCGTTCTTCGCGGAGGTCGGCATGGTGATTCGGCACGGGTGAGTGAGAGGCGGCGCAGGCCGGCGTGAGCGCAGTCTATCCCAGCCGGCCGCGCCAGGTGCACCCGGGCTACTTCAGGCTGCCGGCGAGAAACTGCTGCAGGCGTTCGGATTGCGGGTTGGCCAGCACCTCTTTCGGGCAGCCGCTTTCCTCCACCCGGCCCTGGTGGAGGAATACCAGCTGGTTGGACACCTCGCGGGCGAAGCCCATCTCGTGGGTCACCACCAGCATGGTGCGGCCTTCGCTGGCCAGATCCTGCATCACCTTGAGCACTTCGCCGACCAGCTCCGGGTCCAGGGCCGAGGTGGGTTCGTCGAACAGCATCACCTCCGGCTCCATGGCCAGGGCGCGGGCGATGGCCACGCGCTGCTGCTCGCCACCACTCATGTGCGCCGGATAGGCGTTCTTGCGATGGCCCACGCCGACCTTGGCCAGGTAGTGCTCGGCTTTCTCCAGCGCCTCCTTCTTGCCGATGCCCTGTACCTGCACCGGTGCTTCCATGACGTTGTCCAGGGCGCTCATGTGCGACCACAGGTTGAAGTGCTGAAAGACCATGGCCAGACGCGAGCGCATGCGCTGCAGCTGCTGGGGATCGCTGGCGTGCAGGTCGCCGGTGACTTTGTGCGGCTTGAGCCGCAGTTCTTCGTCATTGAGCAGGATGCGCCCGCTGTGCGGCCGCTCCAGCAGGTTGATGCAGCGCAGGAAGGTGCTCTTGCCCGAGCCGCTGGAGCCGATGATGCTGGTGACGTCGCCGGCCCTGGCCTTGAGCGAGACGCCCTTGAGCACCTCGTGGTTGCCGTAGCGTTTGTGCAGGTTGTCGATTTCCAGGGTGTACATGGTGGGGGTCTCTTGTTGTCAGTCGGTCAGCAGGCGGCCCTGGCGGATGGGCTGGGCGCCGGCGACCTTGGCCAGCCACAGGCCGGGCTGGGCATAGCGCAGGCGTTCGCGGGCGTAGAGCACGCCGCGGGTTTCGGCGAGGATCACGGAATGGCGATCGCTCAGCGGGTCGATCACCTCGAACAGCGCATCGCCGGGCTCGACCCAGGCCCCCAGCGGTTGCAGATAGCTGACCACCCCGGGGTGCGGGGCATAGGCGTACTGCGCGCCGGCAAAGGGGGTGGCCTCGCAGCAGGTCGCGGGCGCCGCCGGCCAGTCGCCGGCGAGCAGGCCCTGGTCGGCGAGAAAGCCGAGGATGGCCTCGGCATCGTCCCGGGCCTGCGGCGCCTCGGTATCGGCCATGCCGCGCAGCTCGATGGTGCTGGCCAGGCAGGCGGCTGGAATGGCGGCGTCGGGGAACTGCGCGGCGAGTTTCAGCCAGGGCCCGGCGCAGGCTTCGTCGAAGGACTGGCCGCCGCTGTCCTCGGCCAGCAGCACGGCGCCGGCGCCCAGGCGCGCGGCCAGCGGCTGCAGGCGCGGCCAGTGCTGGGGCTGGGCATAGAGCAGCAGGATCGACTCGAAGTCGCAGTGCAGGTCGAGTACCAGATCGGCATCGCAGGCCTGGCGCAGCAGCAGGCGGCGCAGCCCCTCAAGGGCCGATTTGGCTGGGGGCAACTGGTCGAGGGCGGTCAGCATGGCGCTGCGTATCAGCCGCATATTGGCCTCGCCATCGCGGCCCAGGCGGCCTTCCAGCTGCGGGGCGAGCAGCGCGGCCAGGTCGACGAAATCGCGGTTGAAGTTCGCCCCGCTGGCGAAGTCGAAGCGCCCCTGGTGGGTGGCCTGGAACATCTGCCCCAGGCCGATGGGATTGGCCACCGGCACCAGCTCCACCACGCCGGTCAACCGCCCCTGCTTCTCCAGTTCAGCCAGCCGGCGCTTGAGCTCCACCGCCACGCGCATGCCCGGCAGTTCGTCGGCGTGCAGGCTGGCCTGGATATAGGCCTTGCGCGGGCCGCTGCCGAAGCGCAGCACCGTCAGGTGATGGTCGCTGCCGCTGGGGCTCCAGGGCAGGGAATGACGAATCGACTCCATGGTTTCTCCTCAGGCCTTGCGCGGGGTCAGGTAGGCCAGCCAGCGGCGCTCGGCGCCCTTGAACAGCTGGACCAGGGCGAAGGTCAGCACCAGGTAGAAGACCCCGGCGGTGATAAAGGCCTCGAACGGCATGTAGTAGCGCGAGCTGAGGGTACGCGCCGCGCCGGTGATGTCGATCAGGGTGACGATCGACGCCAGCGAAGTGGTATGCAGCATCATGATCACCTCGTTGCCGTACTGCGGCAGCGCGCGGCGCAGGGCCGAGGGCAGCAGGATGCGCCGGTACAGCTTGGCGCGCGACATGCCCATGGCCTTGGCCGCCTCGATCTCGCCGTGCGGCGTGGCCTTGAGGCTGCCGGCGAGGATTTCCGCCGAGTAGGCGCTGGTGTTGATGGCGAAGGCCAGGCAGGCGCAGAAGGTGGCGCTGGAGAAATACGGCCACAGGAAGCTGTCGCGGATGGCCTCGAACTGGGCCAGGCCGTAGTAGATCAGAAACAGCTGCACCAGCATCGGTGTGCCGCGGATTACGTAGGTGTAGAGCCAGGCCGGGGCGTTGAGCCAGGGCGAGCGCGATACCCGCATCAGGCCCAAGGGAATGGCCAAGGCCAGCCCCAGGGCCAGGGCGATCAGCAGCAACTGGAAGGTCACCAGCAGGCCGCGCCCATAGAGCGGCAGGTGCTCGGCGATCAGATGGAAATCGAGCATGGTGCGGGTCCTCTAGATGTCGGCCAGGCGCGCGCCCACGCTGTAGCGCCGCTCCAGCAGGCGCAGGGCGAGCAGCGAGACGCTGGTCAGCAGCAGATACAGGGCGGCCACGGCGAGGAAGAAGGTGAAGGGTTCGCGGGTGGCGTCGGCGGCATTCTTGGCCTTGAACATCATGTCCTGCAGGCCGACCACCGAGATCAGCGCGGTGGCCTTGGTCAGCACCAGCCAGTTGTTGGTGAAGCCGGGAATGGCGAGGCGGATCATCTGCGGCACCAGGATGCGCACGAACACCTGCACCCCGATCATGCCGTAGGCCGCGCCGGCTTCCGCCTGACCCTTGGGGATGGCCATAAAGGCGCCGCGGAAGGTCTCCGACAGGTAGGCACCGAAGATGAAGCCCATGGTGAACACGCCGGCGACGAAGGGATTGATGTCGATGTAGTGGTCGTAGCCGAGCAGCGGCGCGACACGGTTCACCAGGTCCTGGCCGCCGTAGAAGATCAGCAGGATCAGCACCAGGTCGGGAATGCCGCGAATCAGCGTGGCATAACCCTCGCCGAGCAGCGCCAGCCAGCGCATCGGCGACAGGCGCAAGGCCGCGCCGAGCAGGCCGAGGCTGATGGCCAGGGCCATGGAGGTCAGCGCCAGGCTCAGGGTGAGCCAGGCGCCATCGAGGATGGTCGAGCCGTAGCCGTGGAGCATGATGGGGTCCTCACGCGCCGCGACAGGCGCTGCGCGAATACGAGAAAGAGGCATCGCGCCGGTGGGCGGATGCCTCTGCGGACAGGGCAGGGTTACTGGCCGTAGATGTCGTAATCGAAGTACTTGGCCTGCACTTCCTGGTACTTGCCGTTGGCGCGGATGGCGTCGATGGCGGCGCTGATGCGCGCGGCATTGGCCTCATCGCCCTTGCGCACGGCGATGCCGGCACCACGGCCGAAGTACTGCGGGTCGTTGAAGTCCGGGCCGACCAGGGCGAAACCCTTGCCGGTTGGGGTCTTGATAAAGCCCTCGTCGATATTGACGATGTCGGCCAGGGTGGCGTCCAGACGGCCTGCGGCCAGGTCGAGGAAGGCTTCGTTCTGCGAGGCATAGCGCACCACCTCGATGCCGGCCTTCTCGAATTTGTCGCTGGCGTAGCGATCGTAGGTGGAGGCGCGCTGCACGCCGACCTTCTTGCCCTTGAGGTCGAGCAGCGGGTCGTTGATCTGGGTGCCGGCCTTCATCGCCAGCTTGCCGGGGGTGTGGTAGTACTTTTTGCTGAAGTCCACCGATTTCAGGCGATCCTCGGTGATCGACATGGACGACAGCACGGCGTCGACCTTGCGCACCTTCAGCGAGGGGATCAGGCCGTCGAACTCCTGCTCGACCCACTGGCACTTGACCTTCATCTCGGCGCACAGGGCCTGGCCAATGTCGTAGTCGAAGCCGCTGATGGCGCCGTCCGGGGTCTTGAAGGCGAAGGGCGGGTAGGCCGCCTCGATGCCGATGCGCAGGCTGTCCTGGCTGGCGTGGCTGAAGCTGCTGGCGACGGACAGTGCCAGTGCGCCGAGAAGTGCGATCTTGTTCATCTTATTGACTCCTGGGTGGTGGTTTGGGGTTCGCTGCACAGCCGGCGGCGCGGCGCTGCCTGTGCACTGGCAGCGCCTGGGCGCAGCCGGCAACCGGGTCGGGTGGGCCGGGTTGCGGAGAGTCGGCGAAGTGGGCCGGCTCGGGTCCTGTGGGCACTATCTATGACACGTTTATTTTCAGAAATCTACTATTTAGAAATATTTATGTCATTGCGGGTGTCGCCGAGCGCTCGCCTCAGCCGCTCTAGCGCGCTGTCTGCCGCGCCGCGAGCGGGCTTTTTCAGGCCGCACCAGGAGGCCCAGGGTCGCCGCGGGCGCTTGAACAGGGGGTCGTTGTGGTATATAAAATTTCACAAAGCTGCATTGTGAAAATTATTATTCACATGCTGGGCGCCAGGACTGGCGCGGCTTGCAGCCGCCACAGGGAGGTCAATCCGCGTCAGAATTTTCATAACAAGAGCAATAAGAATGAAAAAGCCGTTCCAGCCTCGCCGTCTGTTCGTCGCCCTGATCCTCTCTTGTGCCAGCTCCGTGGCACAGGCCGAAGGCCACCTGCTGGCCGTGGGGGGCATGCTGCGCGCCAGCAACGTCCCGGTCTACGCCAAGTTCGTCGAACTGGCCGGCGGCCAGCAAGGCGCGCGCATCGTCATCCTGCCCACTGCCAGCGGCAGTCAGGGCTCCAGCAAGCGCTTCATGGCCGAGCTGATCGCCCAGGGGGTCCCGGCCGAGCGCATCAGCATCGTCGGCATCGATCGTCACAACTATCTGGAGACCATGAACGACGCCGAGGTGGTCAAGCCCCTGGCTGACGCCAGTGCCGTGTGGTTCGTCGGTGGCGACCAGGCCCGCATCGCCCGCGCCCTGTTCAATGCCGATGGCAGTCCCTCGCTGCTGATGCAGGGGGTGCGCCAGGTGTTCGACCGGGGTGGCGTGGTGGCCGGCACCAGCGCCGGGGCCAGCATTCTCGGTGCCGAGATGCCCACCGCTTACGGCGTGGTCATGGATACCCTGGATTTCGGCGTCGCCGCCAAGACCGATCAGCGCGGCACGGCCATCCTCAAGGGGGCGGGGCTGTTCGCCGGGATCATCGACCAGCACCTGGACCAGATCGAGGAAACCAGCGCCGGCCGCGCCGCGCGCATGGCCGCCTACCTGGCCGAGCGCAAGGCCAGCAAGGGCTTCGGCCTGGACACCAACACCGCCATGTGGGTCAAGCCCGGCGGCCAGTTGGAGGTGCTGGGCGAGGGCTACCTGACGGTGATGGATGCCAGCCAGGCCGAGAAGGGCTTCGGCCTCTACGGCACCCGGCTGAGCAATGTGCGCCTGGCCATGCTCGGTCATGGCGACCGCTACGACCTGCGCAGCGGCACGCTGCAGCCGGCGGCGGGCAAGGCGGCCATCGAGGCCGGCAATCAATACCTGCTGGGCAACCAGCTGATCACCGACCTGGCCGCCGTCTCGGCCATGGGCCGCGCCGTGCTCTATGGCCTGGCCGACAACAGCGCCAGCCGCCAGCTGGGCCTGATGACCCGCTACAACCCGCTCAACGGCTACCACTACGGTTACCGCTTCGCGTTCAGCAAGACCCCGGAATTCAGCGCCTACAGCCAGTTCTACGATTCGCTGACCAACTACAGCGTCAGCGGCGTGCGCCTGGATATTCGTCCGGTCAACGCCAACCTGGGCGATCCGGCCGCCAGTGCGCCGGTCGATGCCGGCAACGGCGCCCTCGGCGATGCCATCCGCGCGGTGAGCTTCCGCGGCCTGATGACCCTCAACGGGCAGAACGCCTTCGAGCCGCAGCGGCCCATCAGCCGCCTGGAACTGGCCAATGCCCTGCAGATGACCCTGGCCGCCGAGCCCAAGCTGGATGCGCTGCCGACGCTCGGCGATATCGACGCCGACGACCCGGTGCACGAGCAACTGCAGGTGGTGCTGTCCAACGGCTGGATGCGCGCCGGCGAGACTTTTGCCGGGCAGCAGCCGGTCACCCGCAAGGACTGGGCCCTGGCCTGCAAGGCGCTGGTCGAGCGTTTCCACAACACGCGCCTGGAAAAGAGCGCCGCGTTGAGCGACCTGGGCGAGCTGGATGCCGAACTGGCCGAGGCGGCGCGCCTGACCGTGGGCGAGGGCTGGCTCAAGGCCGCGCAGGGGCGCTTCGAGCCCGATGCGCCGGTCAGCCGCGGCGAAGTGGCGCAGACCCTGGCCCGGGTCGCCGGCCTGAGTAAAGGCTAACGCGCACCAGGCGGCGCCCGACTGGCGCCGCCCCGAATCACCCACGATACCCCGAGAGCCCTGTATGCAACTGAACAGGTTGGAAGCCTTCGTCCTGGAAAAACTCTGGCACGCCCCGCAGCGCGAGCGACTGCTGGCCGGCAAGCCCGATCTGCGGGTGCTGGAACGGGTGCAAACCCGCGCCGGCTTCTACTCGATCATCCAGCTGCCCGCCCACCTGGCCGCCCTGCAGCCGGGCAACGAGCTGGAGTGGCCGTTTCGTCTCAAGCGCCTGCGGGCCAAGGGGTATTTCGTCTGCTGGGCCGAGTCGGCGTCGACCCTGTGCCTGGAGGCGGTGATCAGCAAGGGCGAGTGTCCGCCCGAGCTGGCACCGGAATTGTTCGCCTAGCGGCGGACGCTGAGCTGTTCAATAACAACAATGGAGTAAGTGATGAAACTGGTAAAACTGAGCCTGATCGCCCTGGCGGTCGCCGCCGGCTCGTCGTTCGCCCTGGCCGGGGATCAGCAGCAGGCCAAGGGCTTTATCGAAGACAGCACGCTGAAGCTGCTCAACCGCAACTTCTACATGCAGCGCAACTTCGTCAACAGCCAGCGCAACACCCGCGAGGAGTGGGCCCATGGCATGCACTTGAACTATGCCTCGGGCTTTACCCAGGGCACCCTGGGCGTGGGTGTGGATGCCCATGCCTACGGCGGCATCAAGCTCGACGGCGGCCGCGGTAGCGTGGGCAACGGCATCCTGCCGGTGGACGGCGATGGCCGCATCGAGGACAACACCGGTGAAATCGGTGGCGTGGTCAAGGCGCGCATTTCCTCCACCCAATTGAAGTTCGGCGAGCAACGCCCGACCGCCCCGGTATTCGCCACCGGCGACTCGCGCCTGCTGCCGGAAACCGCTACCGGCCTGCAGCTGTTCAGCAGCGAGATCGACAACCTGTTCCTCGAAGCCGGGCACTTCACCGCCATCAACCGCCGCAACTCGAGCAACTCCGACGGCGAACTGACCAGCGAATACGCCGAAGTGGAGGCGCGCAGCGTCGACTTCGTCGGCGGCACCTACAACTTCCACGACAACCTCAGCGTCTCGCTGTATGGCAGCGAAGCCGAGGACGTCTGGCGCCAGTACTTCGGCAACCTCTACTACAACATTCCCCTGGCCGACCAACAGTCGCTGAGCTTCGACCTGGTGGCCTACAAGACCGATGACCAGGGCAAGGCCCTGGCCGGCGAGCTGGACACCCTGACCTACTCGCTCAAGGGCGCCTACGGTTTCGGCGCGCACAAGCTCAGCCTGGCTTATCAGAAGGTCAACGGCGACGAGTTCTTCGACTACATCGGCGGCGACTCCATCTGGCTGGCCAACTCGGTGCAGTACTCCGACTTCAACGCCCCCAACGAGCGTTCCTTCCAGGTGCGCTACGACCTCAACATGGCCAGCTTCGGCGTGCCGGGCCTGAGTTTCATGGCCCGCTACATCAAGGGCGACCAGATCGACGGCACCAAGGCCGACCCCAATGGCGCCTTCGCCGGCTGGGCCGGCAAGGACGAGAAGCACTGGGAGCGCGACCTCGAGGCCAAGTACGTGGTGCAGTCCGGTGCCGCCAAGGACCTGTCCCTGCGCCTGCGTCAGGCCACCCACCGCGCCACTGCATTCGACAACGACCTCAACGAAGTGCGGCTGATCGTCGAGTACCCGCTGAGCCTGCTGTAACGGCGCTGCCGCCCGCCTCCGATTGCATCTCGGGGGCAGGCGAATCCCGAGGTTTTAGGTCTTCTCCACGCTCCTTTGACCTGACGGCACCCGAGGGTGCCGTTTTTTCCAGCGGCCCTGTGCAGCGCTCATTGCGGAGACTTACAGCATGCGTATCGTTCTGCTCCTGATGTTCTGTGGGCTGGCCTTCGGTGTGCAGGCGCAACCCTTGCGCATTGCCATGGAAGGCCAGTTCCCGCCCTTCGAGACCCTGGACGAGAGCGGCCAGCTCAAGGGCTTCAACGTCGATATCGCCCAGGCCCTGTGCCAGGCCATGGCGCAGGAGTGTCAGCTGCTGCGCTTTGCCTGGGACGATCTGATCCCGGCGCTGGAGGCGCAGCGCGCCGATCTGATTCTGGCTTCCATGTCGATCACCGAGGCGCGCCAGCAACGGGTCGACTTCACCGCCAAGTACGCCCAGACCCCGGCCTACTTCTTCGCCCGCAAGGGCCTGATCCATGAGGTGATCGTCACCCCGCGGCGCATCGCCGGCAAACGGGTTGGCGTGCAGCAGGGCACCACCTACGAGCGCCTGCTGGACGACAAGTACGCCGCCCACGTCCAGTTGCAGCGTTTCGACTCCGCCGCGCTGATGTACCAGGCCCTGGCCGCCGGCCAGATCGATCTGGTGCTCGACGATGCCGTCTCCGGCTTCTTCGGCTTTCTCGACACGCCCCAGGGCCAGGGTTTCGAACAAGTCGGCAACCAGGTGGTGTCACCCAAGCACTTCGGTCAGGGCCAGGGTATCGCCGTGCGCAAGGGCGACACGGCCCTGCGCGAGCGCCTGGACCGCGCCCTGGCGGTGATCCTCAGCAATGGGGTCTACAAGCGCATCGAACAGCGTTACTTCAAACACTTCTCGGTTTACTGAGCTAGAGGTCACCACTCGACAAAAAAATCCACGCTGCGGCAGTTCCCGTTTCACAACACCCACAACAAGAGTGCGCCTGGCGCACGTCTCGGAGAACTCGACAATGATGCTTGGCAAAGTCTTACGCTGCACCCTGCTGCTGCTCGCCCTGTTGCCCCTGGTCGGCCATGCCGGCGGCCCGCTGGTGCTGATCGGTGGCGCCATCAAGGATGACAACGCGGCGATCTATCAACGCCTGATCCAGCTGGCCGGCGGCAGCCAGGCGCGCATCGGCATTATCACCGCCGCGTCCATTCCACCCAGTCAGGACCCGGATGCCGGCACCGCCAATGCGCGCAACTCCCAGGCCAACGGCGAGTTCTACGCCGCGCTGCTGAAAACCTACGGCGCCCAGGATGCCCAGTGGATTCCCATCGACCTGGACAGCATCGGCAACAACAGCAACCCCCAGGTGCTCGAGCAGATCAACGGCATGACCGGCTTCTTCTTCGGCGGCGGCGACCAGGGCCGACTGACCCAGACCCTGCAGACCAGCACTCGCCAGGACAGCCCGGCGCTGGCCGCCATCCGTGCCCGGCATGCCAATGGCGCCGTGCTGGCCGGGACCAGCGCCGGCACCGCGATCATGGTGCAGGGGCCGATGATCACCGGCGGCGAGAGCTATGACGCGCTGCGCAATGGCGTCTATACCAGCCCCGGCGGCGATGACCTGTCCTACGACATGCAGGGCGGCTTCGGTTTCTTCGGTCATGGCCTGCTCGACACCCACTTCAGCGAGCGCGGCCGCCAGGGCCGGATCCTGCGTCTGGCCGACTACAGCAACGTGCCGTTCGCCTTCGGCGTGGACGAGGACACCGCCCTGCTGGTGCAGGACAACCCCAGCCTGGGTCAGGTCGAGATGGAAGTGATCGGCAGCAATGGCGTGTTCGTCTTCGACCTGCGCAACAAGGAGCGCGGCAGCGGCAGCAGCTATGCCCTGTATGACGTGCTGGCCAGCTACCTGACCGCCGGCGACCGCTACCGTCCGGCCACCCAGCAGTTCGTCATCGGCAGCGGCAAGACCAGCCTGCGCGGCCGCGAATACTACAGTTCGGCCATGACCGCCAGCGGCGACATCTTCAGCAGCCCGAACAACAGCGGCGCCAACGGCCGGCGCAATCCGCGGGAGTTCGTCAAGGTCAGCGTCGACCTGTTCGACAGCCAGTCCACCAGCACCCTGGGCCGCACCTATGAGCGCACCCCGCGCTTTCGCGTCGACCTGGTCAAGAGCGCGCAGTACGACAGCCACGGCTACCAGGGCGTGATCGGCGGCAAGCGCCTGACCTCCTACCTGCGCATGCTGATGGACATGCGTCCGAACTGACGCGGGCGCCGCTGTAGCGGCGGCATCTTCTGCCCTGATCCAGCCCCCCTGACCGGGGGCTTTTCCTGACCGCCTGTCGTGTCTCTTCTGGCAAAAGGCCAGCCATTCAAAACCTGACTAGAATGCTTGCTGTGGTTCTGTGAAGTCCGCGCGTCGGCCTGCTGGCGCGCGTTGGTTCGGGATGACCGAGGGAGAATCTATGGACGACAGAGCTGTCTTGCCTGCGCCTAAACCCTGGCTGCCGCTGGCCGTGGCACTGAGCCTGCTACTCGGCCTCGGCGCGCTGATCGTCTGGCAGTGGCAGCTGATGCAGAGCCGCGAGCGCGAGGACAGCGAGCAGCGCTTCTTGCTCGAGGCGCAGGACGTCGGCCAGCGTGTACTGGCGCGAATGCAGGCCTACGAGATGGTGCTGCGCGGCGTCTCCGGGCTGATGACCGGCAGCGATTCGGTGTCGCAGGCGGAGTGGGATCGCGCCCTCGACCAGTTGCAGCTGCAGGATCGCTATCCCGGCATCCAGGCCCTGGCCTGGTCGCGCTACCTGGGCCGCGCGCAACTCGCCGACTACCTGTCCGAACTGCAGGCGGAGCAGCGGCTCGACTACCAGATGTTCCCCGCCGGCGAACGCGAGCAGTACCTGTTGATCGGCTACGTCAGCCCGCTGGACTGGCGCAACCGCCGGGTGCTGGGCTTCGACATGCTCACCGAGCCGGTGCGCCTGAGCACCATCGAACGCGCCATCGACAGCGGCGAGGCGACCCTCAGCGCGCCGCTGATCCTGCGTCAGGAAACCCAGGTCGACGTGCAGGGCGGGGTGCTGCTGTTTCTTCCGGTGTTCCGCCCGGGCATGCCCTTGAGCACGCCGCAGGAGCGTCGCGAGGCCCTGCTCGGCACGGTCCATGGCGCCTTCCGCAGCCAGGATCTGATGGAAGGCATCCTCGGCCCGCAGAGCCGCCGCTTCGATATCGCCCTCAAGGACCTGCAGGAGCCGGACGCCATGCTGCTCAGCGGCGATGCGCCGCGCGCCGACTGGCAACCGCGCTTCCAGCGCAGCCTGGAGCTGTCGCTGTACGGCCGCACCTGGGGCCTGCAGGTCAGCAGCACCGCCGAGTACGAGCGCGGCCTGGCCGGCCGCGGCAGCACCCTCGGCCTGTGGCTGGGGTTGGCGGCGGTGGCCCTGCTGGCGCTGCTGGTGGGTGGTTACCTGTATCAGCGCGACCGCAAGCTGCACGCCAGCCAGCAGGTGGCGGCCAAGTTGCAGGAGCGCGAGGAGCGCTTCCGCCTGCTGGTCGAACGTCTGCCGGTGGCCACCCTGCTGTGCACCGCCGACGGGCGCATCGAGATGGCCAACCGCAGCGCCGCCGAGCTGCTCGACTGCGCCGCGCCGGCGCTGCTCGGCGAGCCGGTGGCGCGTTTTCTGCCGGCGGTCGATGCGCTGCCGACGCTGCAGGCGCAGCTGGCCGAGGGCGACGAGCTGCAGGCGCGCAGCCAGCGCGGCGAGACGATTCCGGTCAGCCTCAGCCTCAGCCGCCTGCGCGAGGGCGGCGACGCCGACTACCTGCTCAACCTGGTCGACCTGCGCGCGCGCAAGGGCGCCGAGGAACGTTTCCGCCTGGTGGTCGAGGCCTCGCCCAACGCCATCCTGCTGGTCGACAGCCTGGGCCGCATCGCCATGGTCAACCGCCAGACCGAACTGCTGTTCGGCTACGAGCGGCAGCTGCTGCTCGGCGAGCCGGTGGAGATGCTCCTGCCCAGCGCCCTGCGCGGCAGTCACGTGGCCATGCGCCGCGGCTACCAGGCGCTGCCGGAACCGCGGCGCATGGGCGGCAACCGCGAGCTGTTCGGCCAGCACCGAGAAGGGCGGATGATCCCCCTGGAGGTGGGCCTGTCGCCGATCCGCAGCGGCAGCGAGACCCTGGTGCAGGCGGTGATCATCGACATCAGCGAGCGCAAGGCGGCCGAGCACAAGTTGCGCGAGCAGGCCGAGCAGCTGCTGCTGGCCAACCGCTACAAGTCCGAGTTCCTCGCCAACATGTCCCACGAGCTGCGCACGCCGCTCAACAGCATCCTGATCCTGAGCGACCAGCTGCGGCAGAACCTGGCCGGCAACCTTACCGAGAAGCAGGCCAAGCACGCCGATATCGTCCACCGCGCCGGCAGCGACCTGCTGCAGCTGATCAACGACGTGCTGGACCTGGCCAAGGTCGAGTCCGGGCGCATGCAGCTCAAACTGGAGCCGCTGAACATGCAGGACGTGCTGGTCGAACTGGACGCCAGCCTGCGGCCGATGGCCGAGCTCAAGGGGCTGCGCCTGCACACCCAGCTCGACGCCGGGGTGCCGCGGGTGATTCACACCGACCGCGTGCGCCTGCACCAGATCCTGCGCAACCTGCTGTCCAACGCGCTGAAGTTCACCGAGCAGGGCGAGGTCAGCCTCACCGTGAGCTGGGAGGAACGCCTGGACGACGGTCGCGAGCTGCTCAGCTTCAGCGTGCGCGACACCGGCATCGGCATCGATCCGGCGCAGCACGAGCAGATCTTCCAGGCCTTCCAGCAGATCGACGGCTCCACCAGCCGGCGCTTCGGTGGCACCGGCCTGGGCCTGGCCATCACCCGCCAGCTGGTGCTGGCGATGGACGGCGACATCAGCCTGCACAGCGCGCCGGGGCAGGGCTCGGTGTTCAGCGTGCGCCTGCCGGTGCAGAGCGCGCCTGCCAGCGCCGAAGCGCCGCTCGAGGGGCCGCAGCGCGGCGGCGAAGGGCCGCCGCTGCTGATCGTCGAGGACGACGCCAATTTCGCCGCGGTGATCGCCGAGGCGGCCCACGGCCACGGCTTTTCCAGCGTGCACTGCCGCACCGGCCTGCAGGCGCTGAACCTGTTGCAGCACGAACCGTTCAACGCGGTGATCCTCGATATCCTGCTGCCGGACATCAGCGGCTGGCAGCTGTTCCGCCGCCTGCGCGGCCAGGTCGGCCATCGCCACACGCCGGTGCACATCATCTCCTGCGTGCCGCAGCCGGCTGGCTGGAACGACGACGGCACGCGCTACCTGGTCAAGCCGATCGACCGCGAAGAGCTGGAGCAGGTGTTCCTCGACCTGCAGCACGGCCAGTCGGCGGATCAGGCGCTGCTGCTGGTAGAGGACGTCGAGATCGAGCGCGAACACTACCGCGAGCACCTGAGCCAGCTGGGCTTCGCGGTGACCGCCTGCGCCAGCGCCGAGCAGGCCCGCGCCGCCTATGCCGGCGGCCAGTTCAGTGCCCTGGTGATCGACCTGGACCTGCCCGACCAGGACGGCTTCGCCCTGCTCGACAGCCTCAACCAGCTGCGCCCGCTGCAGGGCCTGCGGGTGGTGATCAACACCGGGGTCGACGTCACCCTGCAGAGCCTGCAGCGCCTGCGCCGTTACAGCGCGGTGGTGGTGCGCAAGCACGGCGACGACACCGCCGCGCTGGATCAGGCCGTGCAGGGCTTTCTCGACGAGGTGCGCGGCCCCGACCAGGGCCGGCGCCGCGTCAATCCACTGGAGGGGCGGCGCATCCTGCTGGTCGACGACGACATGCGCAACGTCTACGCCTTAAGCGCGCTGCTCGATGAAGTCGGCCTGCGCGTGACCGCGGCCAAGGACGGCGTCGAAGCCATCGCCTGCTACCAGCGCGAGCCGTTCGACCTGATCCTGATGGACATGGCCATGCCGACCATGGACGGCTACACCGCCACCCGCCTGCTCAAGCAGGAGCACGGCTGCAGCCTGCCGATCATCGCCCTGACCGCCCACGCGATGAAGGGCGACCGCGAGAAATGCATCACCGCCGGAGCCGACGACTACATGGCCAAGCCGATCAAGCGCGACGAGCTGCTGGCCCTGCTGGAGCGCTGGCTAACGCCTATCGCACTGCCGCTGGCCGGCAATGATCTAACCTGAGAGGCAGGAGTTCAGTGCAAGGCCAAAAGGACACAGGAGGTAGCATGGCCAAGGCGCAGACCAAGATCGACGCTGAGCAGGGAACGCAGATCCTGCTGGTGGTGGACGACCGCGCGGAGAATCTCGAGGCCATGCAGGCCCTGCTCGACGACGGCGACTGGCAGCTGCGTTGCGTGAACTCGGGCGAGCAGGCGCTGCTCTGCCTGCTGGAAGAGGACGTCGGCCTGGTGCTGCTCGACGTGCAGATGCCGCGGATGGACGGCTTCGAGGTGGCCCGGCTGATGCGCGGCAACCCGCGCACCCGTTTCACCCCGATCATCTTCGTCTCCGCCATCGCCCAGACCCAGGACGCGGTGCTGCGCGGCTACAACAGTGGCGCAGTGGATTTCGTGCTCAAACCGTTCGACCCCACGGTGCTGCGGCACAAGATCCACAGCCTGCTGGATCACGAGCGCAACCGCAGCGAGCTGCAGCAACTGAGCCAGCAGCTCGACCGCGCGCGGGCATTCAACGCCTCGGTGCTGAACAACGCCGCCGAGGGCATCATGGTGGTCGGCGAGGACGGCCGCATCCAGTTCGCCAACCCGGCCATGGCGCAGATGCTCCAGGGCGAAGTCGCCGACCTGGAGGGCTCCGAACTGCTGGCCTTCCTGCACAGCCCGCAGGTCGAGGGCGACTGGCAGCAGTCGGAGTTCTACCGCCACTGGAAGCGCGAGGCCACCTACCGGGTGCACGAGGCCAGCCTGCGCACCCTCGTCGGCGGCGTGCTGCCGGTGGCGCTGTCCTGTTCGCCGCTGCCGCGCCTGCAGCACGCCATGGTGGTGATCGCCCTGGACATGTCGGTGGTGCGCAACCTGCACGCGCAGCTGGAGTCGCAGGCAGTCACCGACGCGCTGACTGGCCTGCTCAACCGCCGCGGCTTCCACCGCGCGCTGGAGTCTGCGCTGGCGCGTATCGAGCGCAGCGGCCAGCGCCTCGCCGTGCTCTACCTCGACCTGGACGGCTTCAAACGGATCAACGATTCGCTCGGCCACGACGCCGGCGACCAGCTGCTGCGCCGCGTCGGCGAACAGCTCAAGGCCTGCCTGCGCCCCTACGACAGCCTGGCGCGCATCGGCGGCGACGAGTTCACCGCGCTGCTCGACAACCTCGGCCACCCCGAGGATGCGGCGCGGGTCGCGGAGAAGCTGATCGAGCTGGTCTCGGTGCGCCATCACCTCGACGGCGTCGACTTCACCCTCGGCGCCAGCGTCGGCATCGCCTGCTTTCCCGAGTGCGGGCAGAGCGTCGAGGGCCTGCTGCGCGCCGCCGACATGGCCATGTACGAGGCCAAGCGCGCCGGGCGTCAGCAGTACCGCTTCTTCTCCCCGGAGATGAACGGTCGCGCGCGTTCGCGGCTGATGCTCGAGGAGAGCCTGCGCCACGCCATCGAGAACGACGATTTCGTGCTGGTCTACCAGCCCCAGGTGTATCTGGAGACCGGCCGGCTGCGCGGCTTCGAGGCGCTACTGCGCTGGCAGCACCGGGTCGCCGGCACCGTGGCGCCCAACGTGTTCATCCCGCTGCTGGAAGAGACCCGCCTGATCAATCGCCTGGGCGACTGGATCTTCCGCGAAGGGGCGCGCCAGCTGGCTGGCTTCAGTCGCCAGTTCGGCGACGAACTGGTGCTCAGCATCAACGTCAGTCCGGTGCAGTTCGGCATGCCGCAGCTGGTCAACGACCTGCAGCGGGTGCTCGAAGCCCACGGCCTGCAGCCGCGCCAGCTGGAAGTGGAGGTGACCGAGAGCGCGCTGATGCAGGACCTGGAGCTGACCCAGGCGCAGCTGCGCCAGCTGCGCCAGCTGGGGGTGAAGATCGCCATCGACGACTTCGGCACCGGCTACTCGTCGCTGGCCTACCTGCGCCATTTCGAGCTGGATACGCTGAAGATCGACCGCCTGTTCGTCGCCAACATGCTCGATTCGCCGCGCGACGCCGCGGTGGTCAGCACCATCATCGACCTCGGCCATCACCTCGGCCTGGAGGTGATCGCCGAAGGGGTGGAAACCCAGGCCCAGCGCGACTGGCTGGTGCGCCACCGCTGCAGCATCATGCAGGGCTTTCTGGTGGCGCCGGGCATCGCCGCCGAGGCCGCGCTGCAGGTGCCGGCGCAGCTGGACTGGGCCAGCCTGCCGCTGTCGCGCGGCGGCCCGCCCGCAGCGGACGATGGCCTGTAGGGGGCGCCGCGAACTCCAGGGGCTGGCGTGACTTCAAGTCGCTTGGTGCAGGCTCGCCAGTTCGGCGTCCTTTTCTTCCCACAGCTGGTTGACCCACTGCTGGAACGCCAGGCGGTAGGCCTCGTCCTGGTCGTAGTTGCGGCCGATGAACTCGCGCGGGATCTGCACCTGCTGGAAGCGCACGTGCACCGCGTCGAGACGGCCGCAGAGCAGGTCCCAGAAGCCGGGCACGCCGTGCGGGTAGTGGATGGTGACGTTGACGATGCTGTGCAGCTGCTCGCCCATGGCGTCGAGGACGAAGGCGATGCCGCCGGCCTTGGGTTTGAGTAGGTAGCGGAACGGCGAGTTCTGCTGGGCGTGCTTGGCCGCGGTCAGGCGGGTGCCCTCGAGGAAGTTGAACACCGCCACCGGGTTGCTCTTGTAGCGTTCGCAGGCACGGCGGGTGGTGGCCAGGTCCTGGCCGCGCTTCTCCGGGTGCTTGGCCAGGTATTCCTTGCTGAAGCGCTTCATGAAGGGGAATTCCAGCGCCCACCAGCACAGGCCGATCACTGGCACCCAGATCAGCTCCTGCTTGAGGAAGAACTTCAGCAGCGGCAGGCGGCGGTTGAGGATGTACTGCAGCACCAGGATGTCGACCCAGCTCTGGTGGTTGCTGGTCACCAGGTAGGAGTGGCGGGTGTCGAAGCGCTCCAGACCTTGCACGTCCCAGTGGATGCGGCCGACCAGGCGCATCCACCACTTGTTGACGCCGATCCAGGCCTCGGCGATGCCGTGCATGACGAAGCGCAGCGCGCGTTGCAGCGGGGCGAAGGGCAGCAACAGCTTGAGCAGGGCCACAAAGAACAAGGGCCAGCACCAGAACAGGGTGTTGAGCGCCAGCAGCAGGCCGGCGAGCAGGCCGCGAAGCGGCGCGGGGAGGAAGTGCAGCATGCAAAGGAGGCCTTCTGACAAGGGGCTTCTGTCGGCCCCGGGGCGGTACGAAACGGCTGCGACTATCCCTGCGCAGGTGTATCGGCTGACAAGGTTAACGTCTGTGCACTGACCTGCAAGTGCCAGTGGTGACCGGCAGGTTGCGTCGGTTCGCAGGGTGCGCCGCGCGCACCGGCTGTACCGGCCGATGCCTGCCATCCATTCCGGCGCACCCTTGTGTCCGTGCCTGGCGCTTCAGTTCGGCAGGTTCGCCGCCTGGATCGCGGTCAGCGCGATGGTGTAGACGATGTCGTCGACCAGGGCGCCGCGCGACAGGTCGTTCACCGGCTTGCGCAGACCCTGCAGCATGGGGCCGACGCTGATGCAGTCGGCGCTGCGCTGCACCGCCTTGTAGGTGGTGTTGCCGGTGTTCAGGTCGGGGAACACGAACACCGTGGCGCGCCCGGCCACCGGGCTGTTCGGCGCCTTCTGCCGGCCGACGCTGTCGATGGCGGCGGCGTCGTACTGCAAGGGGCCGTCGAGCAGCAGGTCGGGGCGCATCTCGCGGGCCAGGCGGGTGGCGGCGCGCACCTTCTCCACCTCCTCGCCGCTGCCGGAGTCGCCGGTGGAGTAGCTGAGCATGGCCACCCGCGGGGTGATGCCGAAGGCCTGCGCCGAGTCGGCGCTCTGCAGGGCGATCTCGGCCAGTTGTTCGGCGTTGGGGTCGGGGTTCACCGCGCAGTCGCCGTAGACCAGCACCTGGTCCGGCAGCAGCATGAAGAACACCGAGGACACCAGGTTGTAGCCCGGCGCCGTCTTGATCAGCTGCAGCGCCGGGCGGATGGTGTTGGCGGTGGTGTGGATGGCACCCGACACCAGGCCATCGACCTCGTCCAGGGCCAGCATCATGGTGCCCAGCACCACGGTGTCTTCCAGCTGTGCCTCGGCCATCGGTGCATTGAGGCCCTTGCCCTTGCGCAGCTCGACCATGGGTTCGACGTAGCGCCCGCGGATCAGGTCCGGGTCGAGAATCTCCAGGCCCGCCGGCAGCTCGATGCCCTGGGCGCGGGCGACGGCGTGGACGGCGTCGGGCTTGGCCAGCAGCACGCAGCGGGCGATGCCGCGCGCCTGGCAGATCGCCGCCGCCTGCACGGTGCGCGGCTCGCTGCCCTCGGGCAGGACGATGCGCTTGGCCGCGGCCTTGGCCCGCTGCACCAGCTGGTAGCGGAACGCCGGCGGCGACAGGCGCAGCTCGCGCGGCGTGCCGCAGCGGGTGGCCAGCCAGTCGTGGTCGATATGCCCGGCGACGAAGTCGGCGACCTTCTCCGCGCGCTCGCGGTCGTCCACCGGGATTTCCTTGTTCAGGCGGTTGAGGTTGGTGGCGGTGTCATAGGAGCCGGTGCCCACCGTCATCACCGGCAGGCCGCTGGCCAGGGCGCCGCGGCACAGCTCCATGATGCGCGGGTCGGGGGCGAAGTCGCTGCACAGCAGCAGGCCGGCCAGCGGCACGCCGTTCATCGCCGCCAGCGCGGCGGAGAGGATGATGTCGTCGCGGTCGCCCGGGGTCACCACCAGGGTGCCGGGCTTGAGCAGCTGCACGCTGTTGGCCACGGCGCGGGCACAGAGCACGATCTTCAGCATGCGTCGCTGCTCGTACTCGCCGGCGTTGAGGATGCGCGCGCCGAGCAGTTCGGCGACGTCCTTGGTGCGCGGCGCGTTGAGTTCCTCCTGCCAGGGGATGCAGCCGAGCAGGCGGAAGTCGGCGGTCTTGAGCAGCGGCGAGAGTTCCTGCAGGCGTTCGGCGAAAGCCGCCACGCCCTGCTCGCTGCGTACCTTGTTGAGGATCACGCCGAGCACCTTGGGATCCTTCGGCCCGCCGAACAGCTGGGCCTGGATCTCGATGCGGTCGGACAGCTCGGTGAGGCTCTCGTCCTCCGGCGCGCTGACCAGGATCACGTCGGCGTCCAGGCTCTTGGCCAGGTGGAAGTTGACCCGCGCGGCGTAGCTGGCGTGACGGGTCGGCACCATGCCCTCGACTATGACCACGTCCTTGTCCACTGCGGCCCGTTGGTAGAGGCTGATGATCTCCTCGAGCAATTCGTCGAGCTGGCCGTCGCCGAGCATGCGTTCGACATGGCCGAGCGACAGCGGCTTGGGCGAGTTGAGGCCATGGGTGCGGGCGATCAGCTCGCTGGAGCGCTCCGGACCCTCGTCGCCGGCATGCGGCTGGGCGATCGGCTTGAAGAAGCCGACCTTGAGGCCGCTGCGTTCCAGGGCGCCGACCAGGCCGAGGCTGATGGAGGTGAGGCCGACGCCGAAGCCGGTGGGGGCGATAAAGAAGGTGTGCATGGTCTCTCCAGATATGGGGGCGCTGAGCGCAGCGAAGCCCTACGGGCGATTCGGGCTCAGGCGTCGAGCAGGGCCAGGGTGTCCAGGGCGATCTGCCGCTCCTCGTTGGTCGGCACCACCAGCACCCGCGGACTGCCGTCGGCCTGGATGGCACCGGCGACGCCGCGCACGCAGCGGGCGTTGGCCGGCTGGTCCAGGTGCAGCCCGAGCAGACGCAGGTGGTCGACGGTCTTGCTGCGGATCAGCGGCGAGTTCTCGCCGATGCCGCCGGTGAACACCAGGCCGTCCAGCCGCGGCAGGGCGCAGCTCATGGCCGCCAGCGACTTGGCCAGGCGGTAGCAGAACACCTCGATGGCCAGGCTGGCGCCGGCATGGCCCTGCTCGCGCGCCTGTTCCAGGGCGCGCATGTCGTTGGACAGGCCGGACAGGCCGAGCAGGCCGCTGTCCTTGTTGAGCATGCTGTCGATCTGCTCCAGGCTCCAGCCCAGGGCGCGCGCCAGGTGGCTGTGCAGGTTGGGATCGACGTCGCCGCTGCGGGTGCCCATCACCAGGCCTTCCAGCGGGGTCAGGCCCATGCTGGTGTCGCGGCTCTGGCCGTCGACTATGGCGCAGGTGGAGCAGCCGTTGCCCAGGTGCGCCACCAGCCAGCTGCTGTCGCCCACGGCCAGGCCGGCCAGTTCCGCGGCGCGGCGGCTGACGTAGCGGTGGCTGGTGCCGTGGAAGCCGTAGCGGCGCACGCCGTGCTCGCGGTACAGCGCCTGCGGCACGGCGTAGCGGTAGGCGTACTCGGGCAGGGTCTGGTGGAAGGCGGTGTCGAACACCGCGACCTGCACCAGGTTGGGGAACAGCTTCATCGCCGCCTCGATGCCCAGCAGGTTGGCCGGGTTGTGCAGCGGCGCCAGCGGCGCGGTCTGGCGGATGGCCAGCAGGCTGATCTCGTCCAGCCGGCTGGCGGCGGTGAAGCGCTCGCCGCCGTGCACCACGCGATGGCCGATGCCGTGCAGCTCGCCGCCGGCGGCGCGTTGTACCAGTGGCAGCAGCTGGGAGAGCGCCAGGCGGTGGTCGGCGCCGGGGATCATCAGGCTGTCCCGGGTTTCGCCCTGCTGCCAGTGCAGGGCCGCCTCCGGGCTGCCCAGGCGCTCGGCCAGGCCGCTCAGGGGGAATGGCTCCAGGGCTTCGTTGACCAGGGCGAACTTGATCGACGAGCTGCCGCAGTTGATCACCAGAATATTGCGTGCAGGCATTTAGGCTTCCTTGAAATCATCGTTCGACCGCTCCGTGGCGCACCAGCCGCAGGGAAAGGCGCTGCCCAGGCGGGCCTGGCGCTGTTCGGGGTCGAGCACCCAGGGGCGATTCTGCCAGGGCGGACGGTGGCGCAGGTGCTGAGTATGGCCGCAGGACAAGACTGCCACCCAGTCGCCGTGCTCGTCCTGACGGAAGTCAAGCAGGCGCGGCGCCCCTGCCGCCGGCCGTTTGTCCGGGCTCGGGTCGCATTCGCCTGCGGCCTTGGTTAAACTCGCCCGTTCATCATTCTTCTGCAAAAGGTCTCACCCATGCTGATCGCCGCCAACAAGGCTGTCTCCATCGACTATACCCTGACCAACGATGCCGGTGAGGTGATCGACAGCTCGGCTGGCGGCGCGCCGCTGGTCTATCTGCATGGTGCGGGCAACATCATCGCCGGTCTGGAAAAGGCTCTGGTCGGCAAGCAGGTCGGCGACGAGCTGGACGTCTCGGTCGAGCCGGAAGAGGCCTACGGCGAATACAGCGCCGAACTGGTCGCCACCCTCAGCCGCGCCATGTTCGAAGGTGTCGACGAGCTGGAAGTGGGTATGCAGTTCCACGCCTCCGGCCCGGACGGCAGCATGCAGATCGTCACCATTCGCGATCTGGACGGCGACGACGTGACCGTCGACGGCAACCACCCGCTGGCCGGCCAGCGCCTGAACTTCAAGGTCAAGGTGGTCAATGTGCGCGACGCCAGCGCCGAGGAAGTGGCCCACGGCCATATCCATGGCGAAGGCGGTCACCACCACTGATCGGCAGGGCGTGCGGATCGTCCGAAACGACCTCCGGTCGTTCCATCATGGCGATCCGCTGCTAAGCTGAATCTTGCGAAGAAGGCGCCGATAGGCGCCTTTTTTGTCGCAGGCCAGCGTTGCCTGCCACCCTGCGGGCCGTCGCCGGCGCGTCGAAAAGCGCACCAGGCGTTTTGTGCTCGCAGGCCATCGCTGGTCGCCTTGTGGGCCGTCGCGCCGAATCTGTCGAGGAAGTCCATCATGAGTGCTTTTCACGATCTCAACCTGCGTGCGCTGGATGGCCAGGACCTGCCGCTGGCGCCGTACAAGGGCCAGGTGGTGCTGGTGGTCAACGTTGCCTCCAAGTGCGGCCTGACTCCGCAGTACGCCGGGCTGGAAAAGCTCCATCAGCAGTACAAGGGCAAGGGCTTCACCGTGCTCGGCCTGCCGTGCAACCAGTTCGCCGGGCAGGAGCCGGGCAGCGAGGAGGCGATCCGCGAATTCTGCAGTCTCAACTACGGGGTGACTTTTCCCCTGGGCAGCAAGCTGGAGGTCAACGGCCCCGGCCGCCACCCGCTGTATCGCCTGCTGGCCGGCGAAGGCGCGGAGTTTCCCGGCGACATCACCTGGAATTTCGAGAAGTTCCTGGTCGGCCAGGACGGCCGGGTGCTGGCGCGCTTCTCGCCGCGCACCGCGCCGGACGATCCGGCGCTGATGCAGGCCATCGAGAAGGCGCTCGGCCTGGCAGACCGCTGAAAAACTACCTGCGTTGGCAATCCTGCGTTAAAAGCGGCCTCAAAATGCTCATTTACAGCACGTAAACTCCGCTTTTTCGGCCGCTTTTGCCTTGTCTTGCCTGCCTCGCCTACGTTTTTCAACGGCCCGCTGTAACGGCGAATCGGCCAATCCGCCGGCCGTTTCGACGGCCAGCCTTGTTCCCCGCTCCTCCCGGCGGCTTAATCGGGCGATCTGCCGAGGAGTCCGCCCATGACCAGTTTCCCCCGCGACCCCGACGAGGCCATGGCCTCGCCGGCCGCCCTGCGCGCGCTGATCGAAAGCCGTCGCGCGGTGCGCCGTTTCACCGCCGAGCCGGTGCCGGAGGCGGTGATCCGCGACTGCCTGGAGCTGGCGATGCTGGCGCCGAACTCCTGCAACCTGCAGCCCTGGAGTTTTCAGGTGATCCGCGAGCCGGCGCTGCTGGCGCAGCTGCACCCGGTGTGCATGAGCCAGCACGCCGCCCGCGCGCCGCTGATCGTCGCCGTGCTGGCGCGCCCGGATACCTGGCGTCAGGCCTGCCGGCAGATCGTCGAGCACTGGCCGGAAGCCGAGGTGCCGGCGCGCATCCGCCACTTCTACGGCAAAACCGCGCCGTTCCAGTACAACCAGGGCCCGCTGGGCCTGCTCGGCCTGTTCAAGCGCCAGCTGGTGCGCCTGCTGGCGCTGCGCAAGCCGCTGATGCGCAGGCCCAATAGCCGCGCCGAGATGCGCCTGTGGGCGACCAAGTCCACCGCCCTGGCGGCGCAGAATCTGATGCTGGCGTTCCACAGTCACGGCTACGCCACCTGCCCGATGGAGGGCTTCGACGAGGTGCGCCTGCGCCGGGTGCTGGAGATTCCGCGCCAGGCCATTCCGATCATGCTGCTGGCGGTAGGTCGCCAGGGCGAGAAGGGCGTGTACAACCCTCGCCTGCGCTTTGCGCTGGAGCAGCAGGTGACCTGGCGCTGACCTGGATCAAGGCGTCCCGGCTTGAATACGGCGTAATCGTCCTCATCTAGTCTCCATCTCGGCGGGTTTCTGTATTCGGGGATTGTGGTCCCGGCCCGCTTTTCTAGAAGGAAGGACATCTATGCGTATCGACCGTTTGACCAGCAAGTTGCAACTTGCCCTCTCCGATGCCCAGTCCCTGGCCGTGGGCATGGACCACGCCGCCATCGAACCGCTGCACCTGCTGCAGGCGCTGCTCGAGCAGCAGGGCGGCTCGATCAAGCCGCTGCTGATGCAGGTGGGCTTCGACCTGGGCAACCTGCGCCAGGGCCTGACTCGCGAGCTCGACCAGCTCGGCAAGCTGCAGAACCCCACCGGCGACATCAACCTGTCGCAGGACCTGGCGCGCCTGCTCAACCAGGCCGACCGCCTGTCGCAGCAGCGCGGCGACCAATTCATCTCCAGCGAGCTGGTACTGCTCGCCGCCATGGACGAGAACACCAAGCTGGGCAAGCTGCTGCTGGCCCAGGGCGTGTCGAAGAAGGCGCTGGAGAACGCCATCGCCAACCTGCGCGGCGGCCAGGCGGTCAACGACCCCAACGTCGAGGAGGCGCGCCAGGCGCTGGACAAATACTGCGTCGACCTGACCAAACGCGCCGAGGACGGCAAGCTCGACCCGGTGATCGGCCGCGACGACGAGATCCGCCGCACCATCCAGGTGCTGCAGCGGCGCACCAAGAACAACCCCGTGCTGATCGGCGAGCCCGGCGTCGGCAAGACCGCCATCGCCGAGGGCCTGGCCCAGCGCATCATCAACGGCGAAGTGCCCGACGGCCTCAAGGACAAACGTCTGCTGGCCCTCGACATGGGCGCGCTGATCGCCGGCGCCAAGTTCCGCGGCGAGTTCGAGGAGCGCCTGAAAGCCGTGCTCAACGAGTTGGGCAAGCAGGAAGGGCGCATCATCCTGTTTATCGACGAGCTGCACACCATGGTCGGCGCCGGCAAGGCCGAGGGCGCGATGGACGCCGGCAACATGCTCAAGCCGGCCCTGGCCCGCGGCGAGCTGCACTGCGTCGGCGCCACCACCCTGGACGAGTACCGGCAGTACATCGAGAAGGACGCCGCGCTGGAGCGCCGCTTCCAAAAGGTGCTGGTGGACGAGCCGAGCGAGGAGGACACCATCGCCATCCTGCGGGGCCTCAAGGAACGCTACGAGGTGCACCACGGCGTGACCATCACCGACGGCGCGATCATCGCCGCGGCCAAGCTCAGCCATCGCTACATCACCGACCGCCAGCTGCCGGACAAGGCCATCGACCTGATCGACGAGGCCGCCAGCCGCATCCGCATGGAGATCGACTCCAAGCCGGAGGCCCTGGACCGCCTCGATCGCCGCCTGATCCAGCTGAAGATCGAGCGCGAGGCGCTGAAGAAGGAAGACGACGACGCCGCGCTCAAGCGCCTGGAGAAGCTCAAGGAGGACATCGCGCGCCTGGAGCTGGAGTACGCCGACCTGGAGGAAATCTGGAAGTCGGAGAAGGCCGAGGTGCAGGGCTCGGCGCAGATCCAGCAGAAGATCGAGCAGGCCAAGGCCGACCTCGAGGCGGCGCGGCGCAAGTCCGACCTGCAGCGCATGGCCGAGCTGCAGTACGGCATCATCCCCGACCTGGAGCGCAGCCTGCAGATGGTCGATCAGCACGGCAAGAGCGAGAACCAGCTGCTGCGCAACAAGGTCACCGACGAAGAAATCGCCGAGGTGGTGTCCAAATGGACCGGCATCCCGGTGAGCAAGATGCTCGAGGGCGAGCGCGAGAAACTGCTGAAGATGGAAGGCCTGCTGCACCAGCGGGTGATCGGCCAGGACGAAGCGGTGGTGGCCGTAGCCAACGCCGTGCGCCGCTCCCGCGCGGGGCTGGCCGACCCGAACCGGCCGAGCGGCTCCTTCCTCTTCCTCGGCCCCACCGGGGTGGGCAAGACCGAGCTGTGCAAGGCGCTGGCCGAGTTTCTCTTCGACACCGAGGAAGCGCTGGTGCGCATCGACATGTCCGAATTCATGGAGAAGCACAGCGTGGCGCGGCTGATCGGTGCGCCGCCCGGCTATGTCGGCTATGAGGAGGGCGGTTACCTGACCGAGGCGGTGCGCCGCAAGCCTTACTCGGTGGTGCTGATGGACGAGGTGGAGAAGGCTCACCCGGACGTGTTCAACGTGTTGCTGCAGGTGCTCGAAGACGGCCGCCTGACCGACAGCCACGGGCGCACCGTGGACTTCAAGAACACCGTGATAGTCATGACCTCCAACCTCGGCTCGGCGCAGATCCAGGAGCTGGTCGGCGACCGCGAGGCGCAGCGCGCGGCGGTGATGGATGCGGTGAGCAGCCACTTCCGCCCCGAGTTCATCAACCGTATCGACGAGGTGGTGGTGTTCGAGCCGCTGGGCCGCGAGCAGATCGCCGGCATCGCCGAGATCCAGCTCAAACGCCTGCGTGGCCGCCTGGCCGAGCGCGAGCTGAGCCTGGAACTGACGCCGGAGGCGCTCGACAAGCTGATCGCCGTTGGCTACGACCCGGTCTACGGTGCGCGGCCGCTGAAGCGGGCGATCCAGCGCTGGATCGAGAACCCGCTGGCGCAGCAGATCCTCGCCGGCGCCTTCGCCCCGGGTGCGCTGGTGCATGCCAAGGTGGAGGGCGAGGAGATCGTCTTCGCCTGATTGCGCTCGAGGTAAAAGCAAGGCCCGCCAAATTGGCGGGCCTTGTCGTTTCAGGTTGCACGATCTTGTGTAGGAGCGGATGTCGCCTTTTGCATCCGCCGAAATGGTGGATCGATGAAGCGTGATCCACCCTACGCTCAATGCTCCTGCCCGCAACAGCCACCCCAGTGCTTCTGCTTCGAGGTATGGCCGATGCCGGGGTTGAAGCTGTTGGTCGGGTCAAGTTCGCGGTAGAAGCCGGCCAGCGCCGGTTTGGCCACGTACAGGTGGCCGACGTTGTGCTCGGCCGGGTACTCGGCGCGGCGCTCGTCCAGCAGCGCCCACATGCGGTGCTCCATCGCCAGCGGGTCGACGCCCTTCTTGACGATGTAGTCCTGGTGGAACACGTGGCAGAAGAAGTGCCCGTAGTAGAGCTTGTGCACGATCTGCTCTTCCAGCTCCGCCGGCAATTTTTCGACCCAGTCGCGGTCGTTGCGGCGCAGGGCGATATCCAGCGCGACTATGTCTTCCACGCTGCCGCGGTGCGCCTCGCGGTAGCGGATCGCCGCGCCGGCGATGGCGAAACGGTGGAGGAAGGCCTTGCGCCCCTCCTCGGCGTCGCATTCGAAGAAGGCGCCGCTGGTGCTGCCGGCGAAATACTCGGCGAGAAAGGCGCGGGTCTGCTCCAGGGTGTCGTTGGACACCCGCAGCAGCAGGTGATGCTCGTAGCGCTCGCGGTACTCGCGCATGCGCTTGGGTAGGTGGCTGGGCAGCAGGTTCATCGCCGCCTGCAGTACCCGGTCAGTCACCCCGCGCAGGCCGAAGCGTTCGAAGAAGCCGTCGATGCGGCTCTTCAGGGCGAAGGCGGCCGGCACCCTGGCGGTGCCGAACTTGTCGATCACCAGGAAGCTGTCCTTGCCGTACTTCTCGCCGATATCGAAGGCGGTACGGTGGATATATTCGCCGGCGATCGGCAGGCGCGGCAGGTGGGTGAGCAGGTGGCGGCGCACCTCGGTGAGGTCGTGCGGGTCGTTGCTGCCGATATAGAACACCGTGCTCGGCTCCTTGGGGAAGGTGTCCAGGCGCACGGCGAACAGGCAAAGCTTGCCGGCCGAGCCGGAGGCCTCGAACAGCCGCGAGGGGTCGGCGTTGAAGCGCGCCGGGGTGTCGGCATCGACGTCGCGCACGTGTTCGCCGTAGCGCGCGTCGGAAGCCTTGGCGGTCGCCTCGTTGCGGATCTGCTGCGGACCGTAGTCGGCGTTCTGCAGGCGAGTGAGGATTTCCTCGGGGTTGTCGCCCAGCTCGATGCCCAGGTGATTGACCAGCTGCAGCGTGCCGTCGTCCCGCACCTGGGCGTACAGCGCCAGCTCGGTGTAGGCCGGGCCGCGGCGCACCAGGGCGCCGCCGGAGTTGTTGCAGATGCCGCCGAGCACCGAGGCGCCGATGCAGGACGAGCCGATCACCGAATGCGGCTCGCGGTTCAGCGGCGCCAGCGCCTGCTCTAGGCGGTCGAGGGTGGCGCCGGGCAGGCACACCACCTGCTCGCCGTCGTTGATCAGCTGCACGCCGGCGATGCGCAGGGTGCTGATCAGCACGATCTCGCGGTCGTAGTCGTCGCCGTCCGGGGTCGAGCCGCCGGTCAGGCCGGTGTTGGCCGCCTGCATGATGACGATGCGGTCGGCCGCCACCGCCGCCTGCAGCACCCGCCATTGCTCCAGCAGCGAGCCGGGGCGCACCACCGCCAGGACGCTGCCCTGGCCGCTGCGGTGGCCCTTGCGAAAGCGCCGGGTGGCCTGCTCGTCGGTCAGCACATGGGCGTCGCCCACCACCTGGCGCAGCTGCGCCAGCAGGGTGGCCGAGGCGACGCTTGCGATCTCCTGTGCGGCGCCCATGGCCTAGCGCTCCCTGACCAGCGAGTCGCGGTTGATCTCGGCGATCGACTTGGCGCCGGTGAGCACCATGGCCACGCGCATTTCCTTCTCGATCAGCTCCAGCAGGTTGCTCACCCCGGCGCCGCCGGCGGTGGCCAGGGCGTAGACGAAGGCGCGGCCGAGCAGCACGCTGTCGGCGCCGAGGGCGAGCATGCGCACCACGTCCAGACCGGTGCGGATGCCGGAGTCGGCGAGGATCTTCAGCTCGCCCTTGACCGCATCGGCGATGGCCGGCAGGGCGCGGGCGCTGGACAGCACACCGTCGAGCTGGCGACCGCCGTGGTTGGACACCACTATGCCGTCGGCGCCGAACTTGACTGCGTCGCGGGCGTCGTCGGCGTCGAGGATGCCCTTGATCACCATCGGCCCTTCCCAGAAGTCGCGGATCCACTGCAGATCCTTCCAGGAAATCGACGGGTCGAAGTTGGCACCCAGCCAGCCGATGTAGTCGGCCAGGCCGGTGGGGTTGCCGCGGTAGGCGGAGATATTGCCCAGGTCGTGCGGCTTGCCCAGCAGGCCGACGTCGAGCGCCCAGCTCGGGTGGGTCATGGCCTGCAGCATGCGCCGCAGCGGCGCGTTGGGGCCGCTCATGCCGGAGTGGGCGTCGCGGTAGCGCGCCCCGGGCACCGGCATGTCGACGGTGAACACCAGGGTGCTGACGCCGGCGGCCTTGGCCCGCTCCAGCACGTTCTTCATGAAGCCGCGGTCCTTCAGCACGTAGAGCTGGAACCACATGGGCCGGTCGATGGCCGGCGCCACCTCCTCGATCGGGCACACCGACACGGTGGACATCGTGAAGGGGATGCCCTTGGCCGCCGCCGCCTTGGCCGCCTGCACCTCGCCGCGCCGCGCGTACATGCCGGTCAGGCCGACCGGGGCCAGCGCCACCGGCATTGCCAGCTGCTCGCCGAACAGCTCGGTGGACAGATCCAGCGCCGACATGTCCTTGAGCACCCGCTGGCGCAGGGCGATGTCGGCCAGGTCGGCGACGTTGCGCCGCAGGGTGTGCTCGGCGTAGGCGCCGCCGTCGAGGTAGTGGAACAGGAAGGGCGGCAGCTTGCGCTGCGCGGCGGCGCGGTAGTCGGTGGAGGCAGAAATGATCATGAACTCATCCTGTGCTGAAAAGGGGGGCGTGGGGCCGTAATACGCGCGCCCCGACGGGTCGGGGCGCGCGGGGCGGCGGCGGTCAGTGGGCGATCAGCGGGTCGCTGACGCCCAGGGCATAGATCGCCACCATCGCGATGACTCCAGTAAAGAACACGTAGTACAGGGTCGGCCAGATGGTCTTGCGCAGGGTGCTGCCCTCGCGGCCGAGCAGGCCGACCGTGGCCGAGGCCGCCACCACGTTGTGGATCGCCACCATGTTGCCGGCGGCGGCGCCGATGGCCTGCACGGCGACGATCAGCGCGCCGGAGATGCCCAGGCTGCTGGCTACGCCGAACTGGAACTGGCTGAACATCATGTTGCTCACCGTGTTGGAACCGGCGATGAAGGCGCCCAGGGCACCGATGCTCGGCGCCAGCAGCGGGTAGATGCCGCCGACGCTGTCGGCCACCCAGCGCGCCATAAGGATCGGCATGCTGGCCAGCTCGGCGCCATTGACCCCGGAGTTGATCAGGATGCGCACCATCGGCACGGTGAACAGCAGCACGAAGCCGGCGCTGAGCAACACGCTGGACGACTCCTTCACCGCGGCGGTGAGTTCGCGCAGCTTCATGCCGTGCAGGAAGAAGGTGGCCAGCACCACGGCGACCAGGATGCCGCCCGGCAGGTACAGCGGCTGGAAGTTGGCGCCGATGCCGGCCTCGCCGAGCAGGTCGGGGAAGTTCACCACCACCGCCTTGAGCGCGTTGCCGACCTCGGGGAACACCCGGCTGATCACCAGCAGCACGCCGACCAGCACGTAGGGCAGCCAGGCGCGCAGGGCGCTCATCGGCTTGGCGGTGAGCTCGTCCAGCTTCATCTCGACGCTGCCCAGCCATTCGCTCGGCCACTTGTCGGCCGGGGCGAAATCCCAGGTGGTCTTAGGTACCAGGAAGCCGAAACGGGCGGCGCTGGTAACGATGGCCAGGCCGATCAGGCCGCCGAGCAGCGAGGGGAATTCCGGGCCGAGGAACACGCCGGTGGCGGCGTAGGGCAGGACGAAGGCGAGGCCGGCGAAGATGGCGAACGGCAGCACTTCCAGGCCGGCCTTCCAGCTTTTCTCCTGACCGAAGAAGCGGGTCAACATCATCGCCATCACCAGCGGCATGACCACGCCGACGGTGGCATGGATGATCGCCACCTGGCTGGTGATCAGCTGCAGGAACTGCGCCCAGCTCGAGCCCTGCTCGAGCAGCTGCGCGCCGATGCTGGCGGTGTCCAGGCCGGTGTTGACGCCGACGATGATCGGCGTGCCGACCGCGCCGAAGGACACCGGCGTACTCTGCACCAGCATACCCATCAGCACCGCGGCCATGGCCGGGAAGCCGATGGCCACCAGCAGCGGCGCGGCGATGGCGGCCGGGGTGCCGAAGCCGGAGGCGCCCTCGATGAAGCAGCCGAACAGCCAGGCGATGATGATCGCCTGGATGCGCCGGTCGGGGCTGATGGTGGCGAAACCGGCGCGGATCGCGGTGATGCCGCCAGAATGCTTGAGGGTGTTGAGCAGCAGGATGGCGCCGAAGATGATCCACAGCAGGCCGAGGGTGATCAGCAGGCCCTGCAGGGTCGAGGCCAGCACGCGGTTGAAGCTCATGTCCCAGGCGAACAGGCCGACCGCGGCAGTGATCAGGTAGACCAGCGGCATGGCGTGCTTGGCCGGCCAGCGCAGGCCGATCAGCAGCACGGCGGCCAGCAGGATGGGGGAGAACGCCAGCAGGGCGAGAATTCCGTTGGACATGGGGCTCACTCCGCGGCGAGGCGCACGCGGCGCAGTGGGGACGAAGCGGTGGCGGGCAGACGTGCGGCGCTATGGGGGTTCATGGCGTGACCTCGACGACTCGTTCTTGTTATCGGCATGGATTAATTGGTAAGACCAATTTACAAAGTTGCCGGCTCAGGTTAAAAGTCGATCAATGACCTGTCAAATCGTCGGGCTAAGACTTTGGTCGTAGAGGCTCGTCTTGTCCGCGTTCGGCCTGGGCGATAGGCTTGCGCCTCAGGGCCAGGCCTGCTGGTGGCCTGGTCAAACCAATGGAGAAGTTCGGGATGGAAGTAGGGCAGGTGCGGCAGCGCCGTTTATCGGACGATATCGTCGCGCAACTGGAAACCATGATTCTCGAAGGCACCCTGCGTGCCGGCGAGCGCCTGCCTGCCGAGCGCACCCTGGCCGAACAGTTCGGCGTGTCGCGCCCGTCGCTGCGCGAGGCGATCCAGAAGCTGGTGGCCAAGGGCCTGCTGGTCAGCCGCCAGGGCGGCGGCAACTACGTCGCCGAATCGCTCGGCTCCACCTTCAGCGACCCGCTGATGCAGCTGCTGGAAAACAAGGAGGACGCCCAGCGCGACCTGCTGGAGTTCCGCCACACCCTGGAAGGCTCCTGCGCCTACTACGCCGCCAAGCGCGCCACCGATATCGACCGCCAGCGCCTGACCGAGGCGTTCCAGGCGCTGCAGGACTGCTATACGCGGGTCGGCAAGGTCACCCGTGCCGAGGAGGGCGCCGCCGATGCGCGCTTCCACCTGGCCATCGCCGAGGCCAGCCACAACGCCGTGCTGCTGCACACCATCCGCGGTCTGTTCGACCTGCTCAAACGCAACGTGGTGACCAATATCGGCGGCATGTACGCCCAGCGCGAGGAGACCCGCGACATGCTGATCAGCCAGCACCGCGCGCTGTACGAGGCGATAGTCGAGGGCCGCGCCGAGGACGCCCGGGCGCTGTCGGATCGGCATATCGACTACGTGCAGGAAGTGCTGGCGGAAGTGCGGCTGGAGGCACGCCGGGTGGAGCGGGCGCAGCGGCGCGGCGCGGTCAGGCCCTAGGGCGCCAGCGCACCGCCCTGGCGCTGCGGGTGTTCAGGGGCGCGCGGCCTGGGCGGCGCCGCGACACCCTACCGAGTGCTCAGTCGTCCTTGCCCTTGCTGCGCATGGCGCGCTGCACTTCGCGGTCGGCGTCGCGTTCCTTCTCGACATGGCGCTTGTCGAAGTCCTTCTTGCCCTTGGCCAGGGCGATCTCGCATTTGACCAGGTGCTGCTTCCAGTACAGCGACAGCGCCACGCAGGTGTAGCCCTTCTGCTGCACCGAGCCGAACAGCTTGTCCAGCTCGCGCTTGTTCAGCAGCAGCTTGCGGGTACGGGTCGGGTCGGCGATGACGTGGGTGCTGGCGGTCTGCAGCGGGGTGATGTGCGCCCCCATCAGCCAGGCCTCGTCGTCCTTGAGCAGCACGTAGCTGTCCACCAGCTGCGCCTTGCCGGCGCGCAGACTCTTCACTTCCCAACCGGACAGCACCAGGCCGGCCTCGAACTTGTGTTCGATGAAGTAGTCGTGCAGCGCCTTCTTGTTCAGCGCGATAGTGCCTTGGGGATGTTTCTTTTGCTTAGCCATAGGGCGCGCATTATAGGGAGTCACCAACGCCTGCGCTATGGGCGGAGCCGGCGCCGAACTTGAGCCCGTGCGGCGAATCTCCGACAATGCGCGATCTTTTTTCCCGCAGCATGGGTTTGGCCGCATATGGCGAACGACAAAGTCTCGATTCACGGTGCCTGGGCCAGTCGCTGGGTGTTCATCCTGGCGGCCACCGGCTCGGCGGTCGGCCTCGGCAATATCTGGAAGTTTCCCTACATGACCGGGGTCTACGGCGGCGGGGCCTTCGTCGTCATGTACCTGTTCTGCATCGCCCTGGTCGGCGTGCCGATCATGCTGGCCGAGACCCTGATCGGCCGCCGTGGCCGGCAGAGCCCGGTCAACGCCATGAAGAGCCTGGCCGTCGAGGCCGGCGCCTCGAAGCACTGGTCACTGGCGGCGCTGGTGGGCATGGTCGCCGCGTTGCTGATCCTGTCGTTCTACAGCGTGGTGGCCGGCTGGTCGCTGGACTACATCCTGGGCATGGGCCGCGGCGATTTTACCGGGGTCACTGCCGACGGCGCCGGCGCCGCCTTCGGTGGCCTGACCGGCGATCCCTGGCGCCTGACCCTGTGGCACAGCCTGTTCATGCTGCTCACCGCCGTGGTCATCGCCAAGGGCGTGGTCGCCGGCCTGGAGCGCAGCCTGCGCATCATGATGCCGCTGCTGTTCGTCCTGCTGCTGGTGCTGCTGGGTTACAGCTTCACCACTGGACACTTCTGGCAGGGCTTCGACTTCCTCTTCCATTTCGATCCGAGCAAGGTGCAGGACGGCATCCTCGCCGCCATGGGCCATGCCTTCTTCACCCTCAGCGTCGGCGTCGGTTCGATCATGGTCTACGGCGCCTACATGCCGAAGCGGGCCTCGATCGGTGCCACGGTGCTCACCGTCGGCCTGCTCGATACCCTGGTGGCGCTGACCGCCGGGCTGGCGCTGTTTCCCATCGTCTTCGCCGCCGGCCTGGAGCCGGGCGGCGGTCCGGGCCTGATGTTCGTCACCCTGCCCATTGCCTTCGGCAATATCGCCTTCGGCCAGGTCATGGGGCTGATCTTCTTCGTGCTGGTGGCGGTGGCGGCCTGGAGTTCGTCGATCTCCATGCTCGAGCCGGCGGTGGCCTATTTCGTCGAGAAGACCGCGCGCAGCCGCGCGCAGGTGACCGCCGTGCTGGCGCTGCTGTGCTGGCTGGTGGGCATGGGCACCGTGCTGTCGTTCAACCTCTGGGCCGAGGCCAAGTTCTTCGTCTTCGCCGATGACGGTTTCCACCTGCTGCGGTGGGGCGCCGAGGGCGGCAAGACCTTCTTCGACAGCATCGACTACCTCACCAGCCGCATCCTGCTGCCGCTGGGCGGGCTGTCCTTCGCCCTGTTCGCCGGCTGGGTGCTGAGCCGTGATGCGGTGCGTGAAGAGTTGGCGATCAGCAGCCCGCTGCTGTTCAATCTGGCCCTCTGGCTGATTCGCGTGGTGGCGCCGATCGGCGTGCTGATCGTCTTTGTCGCGGAGCTGAGCAAATAAATGACCACGCGCATCCAACGCTCGGCGCTGCTGCCCTATCCGGCGCAGGCACTGTTCGACCTGGTCAACGACGTGGCCAGCTATCCCGAGTTCCTGCCCTGGTGCCGCGCCAGCCAGGTGCTGGAGGTCAGCGAGCTCCATATGCTGGCCAGCCTGGAGGTGGCCAAGGGCAGCCTCAGCCAGCGCTTCGTCACCCGCAACACGCTGCAGCCCGGGCAGCGCATCGAGATGAACCTGCAGGAGGGCCCGTTCACCCGCCTGCACGGCGTGTGGGAGTTCAAGGCGCTCGGCGACAAGGCCTGCAAGATCAGCCTGGACCTCTCCTTCGACTATGCCGGCCCGCTGGTGCGGGCTACCCTGGGGCCTCTGTTCAACCAGGCGACCAACACCCTGGTCGACGCCTTCTGCCAAAGGGCCAAGCAGCTGTATGGATAAGCGCAACATCGCCATCGAAGTGGTCTACGCCCTGGCCGACAAGCAGAAGCTGTTGCGCCTGTCGGTACCGGCCGGCACCACGGTGCGCGAGGCGGCGCTGCTCTCGGGTATGCAGCAGCATTTTCCCGGCCTGGACCTGCAGCAGGCGCCGCTGGGCATCTTCGGCAAGGCGGTGGCCAAGCCCGAGGAGCGGGTGCTGGAGGAGGGCGAACGGGTGGAAATCTACCGGCCGCTGATCGCCGACCCCAAGGAAGTGCGCAAACAGCGTGCGGCCAAGGCCAAGGCGAAAGAAGAAGGCGGAGAGCAGGTCTGAGAGGCGCCCGCCAGACATAAAAAAGCCCGGATCGCTCCGGGCTTTTTCATGTCTGGGTGTTACTGCGGATCGGTATCCAGTGGCTCCGGTACCGGTACCGGTACGGTCTCCACCTGGTCCACTTCGCGCTGGATCTGCTCCAGCAGCGAGCCCGGTGCGGGCGGGGTGTCGTCCTGCTGCTGCGGCTGGGCTTGCGGGGTGGTCACGCCGCTGTCCTCGCCGAGAATCGCCTGGTCGCGGCTGACGCCGGGCATGAAGTCGCCGGCCAGACCGACCAGTTGATCGTTGCCGTCGAACACCAGGCTGACGCGCTCCTGCAGGCGCTGAGTGCCACCCGGCTGGATGCTGTAGAGGTAGTCCCAGCGGTCGGCGTGGAAGGTGTCGGTGATTAGCGGATTGCCCATGATAAACCGCACTTGGCGTCGGGTCATTCCCGGGCGCAGCTGGTCTATCATGTCCTGTGTCACGACATTGCCCTGTTGGATGTCGATCTTGTAAACCCCGGGGAATGAACAACCGGCGAGTGCGAAGAGCCCGGTCAGCGACAGGCTGGTCAGCAAGAGCTTGGTTTTTTGCATCGGAGGGTGACTTCCACTATCTTGGGCAACTTGAACCCCGGATCATACCCGTATTGAAGGGTGCTGCGAAGCAGCATCCATGAGAAAGCAGACCATGGTTGAAAATAGCGAACTGCGCAAAGCTGGACTGAAAGTGACTCTGCCACGGGTGAAAATCCTGCAGATGCTCGACAACGCCGAGCACCGTCACATGAGTGCGGAAGACGTCTACAAGGCGCTGATGGAAGCCGGCGAAGACGTCGGCCTGGCCACCGTGTACCGCGTGCTGACCCAGTTCGAAGCGGCCGGCCTGGTGGTGCGCCACAACTTCGACGGCGGTCACGCTGTGTTCGAGCTGGCCGACAGCGGCCACCACGACCATATGGTCTGCGTGGATTCCGGCGAGGTGATCGAGTTCTTCGATGCGGAGATCGAGAAGCGCCAGAAGGAGATCGTCAAGGAGCACGGTTTCGAACTGGTGGATCACAATCTGGTGCTGTACGTGCGCAAGAAGAGCTGATGCTTCTGCTGCAATGAAAAAGGCGACCCGCGGGTCGCCTTTTCGTTTTTCGGTTTTCCGTCGCCCGGATGAAGGCCGGCGGGGCATGCCGAGCATTGCCGGATCGCATCCGGGCCAGGCTCCGCTTAGGCGGCCTGGGCCTTGCTCACCATCTTGCGCGCGTGGGCCAGGGATTCCTTGGTCAGATCGACGCCGCCGAGCATGCGCGCGATTTCCTCGATACGGCCGTCGTTGTCCAGCTTGCTCACCGCCGTGGCGGTGGCGTCCTCGTCGCGGCGCTTGTGCACGAACAGGTGCTGATGGCCCTGCGCGGCCACCTGCGGCAGGTGGGTGACGCACAGTACCTGGCCGCGTTCGCCGAGGCGACGCAGCAGCTGGCCGACCACTTCTGCGGTGGGGCCGCCGATACCGACGTCCACTTCGTCGAACACTAGGGTCGGCACGCGCGAGGTCTGCGCGGTGATCACCTGGATTGCCAGGCTGATGCGCGACAGTTCGCCGCCCGAGGCCACCTTGGCCAGCGCACGCAGCGGCTGGCCGGGGTTGGCGCTGACCAGGAACTCCACGCTCTCCAGGCCGCCGGCCTGCGGCTCGTCGCTGTCCAGCGGTTGCAGCTGGATGCTGAAACGCCCGCCGGGCATGCCCAGCGCCTGCATCTCCTGCTCCACCGCGGCGCTCAGGCGCGCGGCGGCCTGGGCGCGCAGGGCGCTGAGTTCTTCGGCCTTTTCCCGGTAGTGGCGGGCGTAGGCGGCCAGCTCCTCGGCCAGGCGCTCGCCGGCCTGGTCGTCGGCGTTCAGCCCTTCCAGCTCCTCGAACAGTTGCTGCTGCAGGGCGGCCAGTTCGCCGGGCTGGATGCGGTGCTTGCGCGCCAGGGTGTAGATGCTGTCCAGGCGTTCTTCCAGGTATTGCTGGCGCTCGGGGTCGGCGTCGAAGTGATCGAGGAAGCGGTTCAGCTCGCCGACCGCTTCTTCCACCTGGATCTGTGCGCTGGCCAGCAGGTTGCTGGCTTCGCCGAGGGCGCCGCCCTGGCCGGCGAAGCCGCCGAGACGATTGAGGCTGGCGGTCAGTGCCGACAGCACGTTGCCGGCATCGCTCTCGCTGCACAGCTCCAGCACCTGACGGCAGGCGCCGAGCAGGGCTTCGGCGTTGCTCAGGGCCTTGTGCTCCTGTTCCAACTGTTCCAGTTCGTGCTCGCCCAGGGCCAGGTTGTCCAGTTCTTCCAGCTGGTAGCTGAGCAATTGATGGCGAGCGCGCTGCTCGTCGCCCTGGCTGGAAACGCGCTGCAGCTCGTTGCGCGTCTGCTTCCAGCGCTGCGCGGCCAGTTGTACCTGGCGCGCCAGCTCCTGGCTGGCGGCGTATTCGTCGAGCAGGCGGCGATGGGTGTCGGTCTTCAGCAGCGACTGGTGCTCGTGCTGGCTGTGGATATCGATCAGCAGCTCGCCCAGGGCCTTGAGGTCGCCCAGTGGGCAGGGCGTGCCGTTGATATAGCCGCGTGAGCGTCCCTCGGCGGTGATCACTCGGCGCAGGATGCACGGGCCGTCGTGGTCCAGGTCGCGTTCGGCGAGCCAGGCGCGGGCTTCGGCGATGTCGCTCAGGTCGAAGCTGGCGAGGATGTCCGCCTTGTCGCTGCCGGGGCGCACCACGCCGCTGTCGGCGCGGTCGCCCAGGCACAGGCCGAGGGCGTCGAGCATGATCGACTTGCCGGCGCCGGTCTCGCCGCTGATGGCGCTCATGCCGCGGTCCAGTTCGAGATCGAGGTGGTCGACGATGGCGTAGTTGTGAATGGACAGGTGCACCAGCATGGCGAACGCTCCCGAATTGAAGTCTGGTTATTTATACAGTGTTTTTTCTTTTCCTGACAATCCTCCCTGTCGCCCCTTGAAAGCTGGGGATTTGGCTCCATATAGGCGGGCAGGTGCGCGAGTCGAGTTCGCGCCGGTTTATTCGAGAGGAGAGAGGCATGGCTGACGAACAGACCCTGGATACGCAGAACCCCGAGGCGCAGGCGGCTGAGGCCGCGGCGGCGGGCGACGACCTGGCTGCTCGCGTGCAAACGCTGGAAGAGCAACTGGCCGCTGCGCAGGATCAGTCGCTGCGCATGGCTGCCGACCTGCAGAACGTGCGCCGCCGCGCCGAGCAGGACGTGGAGAAGGCGCACAAGTTCGCCCTGGAAAAATTCGCCAACGACCTGCTGCCGGTGGTCGACAGCCTGGAGCGCGGCCTGGAACTGTCCAGCCCGGACGACGAGGCAATCAAGGCGGTGCGCGAAGGCATGCAGCTGACCCTCAAGCTGTTCCACGACACCCTGGCGCGCTACCAGCTGGAAGCCATCGATCCGCACGGCGCGCCGTTCAACCCGGAACACCACCAGGCCATGGCCATGGAGGAGAGCATCCACGCCGAGCCCAACTCGGTGCTCAAGGTGTTCCAGAAGGGCTATCTGCTCAACGGTCGCCTGCTGCGTCCGGCCATGGTCGTGGTCAGCAAGGCGCCGCTGACGCCGCCGCCGTCCATCGACGAGCAGGCTTGAAATCCGCCGCGCCGTCCCCATTTCTAAGTCAAGCGTTTTAGTGCTACCGCCGCCGGCGAAACCAGGCGACGGAAAAATCAAAGTTTCGGGAGAACACTCATGGGCAAAATCATCGGTATCGACCTGGGGACCACCAACTCCTGCGTCTCCATTCTGGAAAACGGCAACGTCAAGGTGATCGAGAACGCCGAAGGCGCGCGCACCACGCCGTCGATCATCGCTTACGCCAACGATGGCGAAATCCTCGTCGGCCAGTCGGCCAAGCGCCAGGCGGTGACCAACCCGCACAACACCCTGTACGCGGTGAAGCGTCTGATCGGCCGCCGCTTCGACGAAGAAGTGGTGCAGAAAGACATCCAGATGGTGCCGTACAAGATCGTCAAGGCCGACAACAACGATGCCTGGGTCGAGGTCAACGGCCAGAAGATGGCACCGCCGCAGATCAGCGCCGAAGTGCTGAAGAAGATGAAGAAGACCGCCGAGGACTACCTGGGCGAGCCGGTCACCGAGGCTGTCATCACCGTTCCGGCCTACTTCAACGACAGCCAGCGCCAGGCCACCAAGGACGCCGGCCGCATTGCCGGTCTCGACGTCAAGCGCATCATCAACGAGCCGACCGCAGCGGCGCTGGCCTATGGCATGGACAAGGCCAAGGGCGACCACACCGTGATCGTCTATGACCTGGGCGGCGGTACCTTCGACGTGTCGGTGATCGAGATCGCCGAAGTCGACGGCGAGCACCAGTTCGAGGTGCTGGCTACCAACGGCGACACCTTCCTCGGTGGCGAGGACTTCGACATTCGCCTGATCGACTACCTGGTCGACGAGTTCAAGAAAGAAACCGGCATGAACCTCAAGGGTGACCCGCTGGCCATGCAGCGCCTGAAGGAAGCCGCGGAGAAGGCCAAGATCGAGCTCTCCTCCAGTCAGTCGACCGACGTCAACCTGCCGTACATCACCGCCGATGCCACAGGGCCCAAGCACCTCAACGTGAAGATCTCCCGCGCCAAGCTGGAGTCGCTGGTCGAGGACCTGGTGCAGCGCACCATCGAGCCGTGCCGCATCGCGCTGAAGGACGCCGGTATCGACGTGGCCAAGATCGACGACGTGATCCTGGTCGGCGGTCAGACCCGCATGCCGCTGGTGCAGAAGACCGTCGCCGAATTCTTTGGCAAGGAAGCGCGCAAGGACGTCAACCCGGACGAAGCCGTGGCCATGGGCGCCGCCATTCAGGGCGCGGTACTGGCCGGCGACGTCAAGGACGTGCTGCTGCTCGACGTCAGCCCGCTGACCCTGGGTATCGAGACCATGGGCGGGGTGATGACCGCGCTGATCGAGAAGAACACCACCATCCCGACCAAGAAGTCGCAGGTGTTCTCCACCGCCGACGACAACCAGAGCGCCGTGACCATTCACGTGCTGCAGGGCGAGCGCAAGCAGGCCGCGCAGAACAAGTCGCTGGGCAAGTTCGACCTGGCCGAGATTCCGCCGGCTCCGCGTGGCGTGCCGCAGATCGAAGTGACCTTCGATATCGACGCCAACGGCATCCTCCACGTGTCCGCCAAGGACAAGGCCACCGGCAAGCAGCAGTCCATCGTGATCAAGGCCAACTCCGGCCTGTCCGAGGACGAGATCGAGCAGATGATCCGCGACGCCGAGGCCAACGCCGAGGAAGACCGCAAGTTCGAGGAGCTGGCCACCGCGCGCAACCAGGGCGATCAGCTGGTGCACGCCACCCGCAAGATGCTCACCGAGGCCGGTGACAAGGCTGACGCCTCCGAGAAGGCGGCCATCGAGAAAGCCATCGGCGATCTGGAAGTCGCGCTCAAGGGCGACGACAAGGCCGCCATCGAGGCCAAGATGAACGCCCTGTCCGAGGCCACCACGCCGCTGGCGCAGAAGATGTACGCTGAGCAGCCTCAGGCCGGCGCCGCCCAGCCGGGTGACGGCGATGCCAAAGGCGCCGCCGACGACGTGGTCGACGCCGAGTTCGAAGAGGTCAAGGAGAACAAGTAAGGGCTGCGGTTCGTACGCGAACCGCCCCTGCTTTCGCTCCACCGTCGCCTGGCGACGGGCAGGATTCGCCGCGCGGGAGCCCTCTCCCGCGTCGGCGTATCTGGAGCTCACGAATCTGAGAGTGCAGCACGACTATGGCAAAACGAGACTATTACGAAGTCCTGGGTGTGGAGCGCGGCGCCAGCGAGGCCGAGCTGAAGAAGGCCTACCGGCGCCTGGCGATGAAGTACCACCCGGACCGCAACCCGGACGACAAGGGCGCCGAGGAGAAATTCAAGGAGGCCAACGAGGCCTACGAAGTGCTCTCCGACGCCGGCAAGCGTTCGGCCTATGACCAGTACGGTCATGCCGGCGTCGACCCGCAGATGGGCGGCGGCGGTGGCGCCGGTTTCGGCGGCGCCAACTTCTCCGACATCTTCGGCGACGTGTTCAGCGACTTCTTCGGCGGCGCCCGCGGCGGTTCGCGCGGTGGCGCCCAGCGCGGCTCGGATCTGCGCTACACCCTGGAGCTGGACCTGGAAGAGGCGGTGCGCGGCACCACCGTGACCATCCGCGTGCCGACCCTGGTCGGCTGCAAGACCTGCGATGGTTCGGGTGCGAAGAAGGGCACCAGTCCGGTGACCTGTACCACCTGCGGCGGTATCGGCCAGGTGCGCATGCAGCAGGGCTTCTTCTCGGTGCAGCAGACCTGCCCGCGCTGCCACGGTAGCGGCAAGATGATCACCGACCCCTGCGGCAGCTGCCACGGCCAGGGTCGGGTGGAAGAGAGCAAGACCCTGTCGGTCAAGGTGCCGCCGGGCGTCGACACCGGCGACCGCATCCGCCTGTCCGGCGAGGGCGAGGCGGGCTCCCATGGTGGGCCGGCCGGCGATCTCTACGTGGTGGTCAACGTGCGCGAGCACGCGATCTTCCAGCGCGACGGCAAGCACCTGTACTGCGAGGTGCCGATCAGCTTCGCCGACGCGGCGCTGGGCGGCGAGCTGGAAGTGCCGACCCTCGATGGCCGGGTCAAGCTGAAGATCCCCGAAGGTACCCAGACCGGCAAGCTGTTCCGTCTGCGCGGCAAGGGCGTGGCGCCGGTACGCGGCGGTGCGGCGGGCGACCTGATGTGCCGGGTGGCGGTGGAAACCCCGGTCAACCTGAACAAGCGCCAGCGCGAGCTGCTCGACGAGTTCCGCAAGTCGCTGCAGGGCGACGACTCCCACTCGCCCAAGGCCAGTGGCTGGTTCGAAGGCGTCAAGCGCTTCTTCGGCGACGTATAAAACCCTGGCCTCAGGCTGCAGGCATGGCTTGCAGCTTGAGGTTTGCAGCTTGGAGCTGATGCTATGCAACGTATTGCAGTGATGGGCGCCGCCGGGCGCATGGGCAAGACCCTGATCGAAGCCGTGCGCCAGGCCGAGGGTGCGCAGCTGACTGCCGCCATCGACCGCCCGGACAGCAGCCTGATCGGCGTCGATGCCGGCGAACTGGTCGGCCTGGGCAAGATCGGCGTGGCGCTGGTCGACGATCTCGCCGCCGCGACCGCCGAGTTCGACGTGCTGATCGACTTCACCCACCCCTCGGTGACCCTGAAGAACCTGGAAATCTGCCGCGCCGCCGGCAAGGCCATGGTGATCGGCACCACCGGCTTCACCGCGGAAGAGAAGCAGCTGCTGAGCGAGGCGGCCAAGCAGATTCCCATCGTCTTCGCCGCCAACTTCAGCGTCGGCGTCAACCTCTGCCTGAAGCTGCTGGACACCGCCGCTCGCGTGCTGGGAAACGATGTCGATATCGAGATCATCGAGGCCCACCACCGGCACAAGGTCGACGCGCCGTCCGGCACCGCGCTGCGCATGGGTGAAGTGGTGGCCGATGCCCTCGGCCGCGACCTGCAGAAGGTCGCGGTGTACGGTCGTGAAGGCCAGACCGGCGCCCGCGCGCGCGAGACCATCGGCTTCGCCACCGTGCGTGCCGGCGACGTGGTCGGCGACCACACCGTGCTGTTCGCCGCCGACGGCGAGCGGGTGGAGATCACCCACAAGGCCTCCAGCCGCATGACCTTCGCCAAGGGGGCGGTGCGTTCGGCGCTGTGGCTGCAAAAGCGCCAGCCAGGGCTGTATGACATGCAGGATGTGCTGGAGCTGCGCTGAGGCAGGATGTCGCATGGCAGTGGATTTATGTCCGCTCGCCATCTTGCGGTGGACCGAAAAGGCCTTTTCCTGTAAGCTTCCCGCTTTAGTGTGTCCACTAAAAGTTACGCAGAAATGGCTCTGATAAAAAAGCGGGATGACCTTCACACGTCATCCCGCTTTTTTACAATCTGCGTTTGCTTCAAGCCTTGATCGAGACGGAGGTCTTCTTGACTAAGCCAGCCCCTAAACCCGCCATTCTGGCCCTCGCTGACGGCAGCATCTTTCGCGGCGAATCCATCGGGGCCGATGGCCAGACCATCGGAGAGGTGGTGTTCAACACCGCCATGACCGGCTATCAGGAAATCCTCACCGATCCTTCCTATGCCCAGCAGATCGTCACCCTGACCTACCCGCATATCGGCAACACCGGCACCACGCCGGAGGACGCCGAGTCCAACCGCGTCTGGGCCGCCGGCCTGATCATCCGCGATCTGCCGCTGATCTCCAGCAACTGGCGCGACAAGCAGCCGCTGGACGAATACCTCAAGGAAAACGGCACCGTCGCCATCGCCGGCATCGACACCCGCCGCCTGACTCGCATCCTGCGTGAGAAGGGCTCGCAGAACGGCTGCATCCTGGTGGGCGAAGGCGCCACCGAGGAAAAGGCGCTGGAGCTGGCGCGCAGCTTCCCGGGCCTCAAGGGCATGGACCTGGCCAAGGTGGTCAGCTGCGAGCAGCCCTACGAGTGGCGCTCCAGCGTGTGGAACCTGGACAGCGACAGCCACCCGGAAATCGCCGCGGCCGAACTGCCTTACCACGTGGTCGCCTACGACTACGGCGTCAAGCTGAACATCCTGCGCATGCTGGTCGCCCGCGGCTGCCGCCTGACCGTGGTGCCGGCGCAGACGCCGGCCAAGGACGTGCTGGCGCTGAATCCGGACGGCGTGTTCCTCTCCAACGGCCCCGGCGACCCCGAGCCCTGCGACTACGCCATTGCCGCGATCAAGGAAATCCTCGAGACCGAGATTCCGGTGTTCGGCATCTGCCTCGGCCACCAGCTGCTGGCCCTGGCCTCCGGCGCCAAGACCCTGAAGATGGGCCACGGCCACCACGGCGCCAACCACCCGGTGCAGGATCTGGATTCCGGCGTGGTGATGATCACCAGCCAGAACCACGGTTTCGCCGTGGACGAGAACAGCCTGCCGAGCAACCTGCGGCCGATCCACAAGTCGCTGTTCGACGGCACCCTGCAGGGCATCGAGCGTACCGACAAGGTGGCGTTCAGCTTCCAGGGCCACCCGGAAGCCAGCCCCGGCCCGCACGACGTGGCCCCGCTGTTCGACCGCTTCATCTCCGCCATGGCGGCCCGTCGCTGATCGCTGAGTCCAGGAATTCGAGAGTTACCCCATGCCAAAACGTACAGATATCAAAAGCATCCTGATCCTCGGCGCCGGCCCCATCGTCATCGGCCAGGCGTGCGAGTTCGACTACTCCGGCGCCCAGGCGTGCAAGGCGCTGAAGGAAGAAGGTTTCCGCGTCATCCTGGTGAACTCCAACCCGGCCACCATCATGACCGACCCGTCGATGGCCGACGCCACCTACATCGAGCCGATCAAGTGGGCCACCGTGGCCAAGATCATCGAGAAGGAGCGCCCGGACGCCCTGCTGCCGACCATGGGCGGCCAGACCGCGCTGAACTGCGCCCTGGACCTGGAGCGCCACGGCGTGCTGGAGAAGTTCGGCGTCGAGATGATCGGCGCCAACGCCGACACCATCGACAAGGCCGAAGACCGCTCGCGCTTCGACAAGGCGATGAAATCCATCGGCCTGGCCTGCCCGCGCTCCGGTATCGCCCACAGCATGGAAGAAGCCTACGGCGTGCTGGAGATGGTGGGCTTTCCCTGCATCATCCGCCCGAGCTTCACCATGGGCGGCACCGGCGGCGGCATCGCCTACAACCGTGAGGAGTTCGAGGAAATCTGCGCCCGTGGTCTGGATCTGTCGCCGACCAACGAGCTGCTGATCGACGAATCGCTGATCGGCTGGAAGGAATACGAGATGGAGGTGGTCCGCGACAAGAAGGACAACTGCATCATCGTCTGTTCCATCGAGAACTTCGACCCGATGGGCGTGCACACCGGCGACTCGATCACCGTCGCGCCGGCGCAGACCCTGACCGACAAGGAATACCAGATCATGCGCAACGCCTCCCTGGCGGTGCTGCGTGAGATCGGTGTGGAAACCGGCGGCTCCAACGTGCAGTTCGGCATCTGCCCGAACACCGGGCGCATGGTGGTGATCGAGATGAACCCGCGCGTGTCGCGCTCCTCGGCGCTGGCCTCCAAGGCCACCGGCTTCCCGATCGCCAAGATCGCCGCCAAGCTGGCTGTCGGTTACACCCTCGACGAGCTCTCCAACGACATCACCGGCGGGCGCACCCCGGCATCCTTCGAGCCGGCCATCGACTACGTCGTGACCAAGATTCCGCGTTTCGCCTTCGAGAAGTTCCCCAAGGCCGACGCCCGCCTGACCACCCAGATGAAGTCCGTGGGTGAAGTCATGGCCATCGGCCGTACCTTCCAGGAGTCGGTGCAGAAAGCCCTGCGCGGCCTGGAAGTGGGCGTTGCCGGCTTCGATCCGAAGCTCGACCTCAATGACCCGGAAGCCGAGAGCACCCTGCGTCGCGAGCTGACCGTGCCCAGTGCCGACCGCATCTGGTACGTGGCCGATGCTTTCCGCGCCGGCAAGAGCGTCGCCGAAGTGTTCGAGCTGACCCGCATCGACGAGTGGTTCCTGGTGCAGATCGAGGACCTAGTCAGGGAAGAGGAGAGGGTCAAGACCCTCGGTCTGTCCGCCATCGATTTTGATCTGATGTTCAAGCTCAAGCGCAAGGGCTTCTCCGACGCGCGCCTGGCCAAGCTGCTCGGCGTCTCCGAGAAGAGCCTGCGCGCCCATCGCCACAAGCTTAAGGTGCTGCCGGTGTACAAGCGCGTGGACACCTGCGCCGCCGAATTCGCCACCGACACCGCCTACATGTACTCGACCTACGAGGAAGAGTGCGAGGCCGCGCCGTCCAGTCGCGACAAGATCATGATCCTCGGCGGCGGTCCCAACCGTATCGGCCAGGGCATCGAGTTCGACTACTGCTGCGTGCACGCGGCGCTGGCCATGCGTGAAGACGGTTACGAGACCATCATGGTCAACTGCAACCCGGAAACCGTTTCCACCGACTACGACACCTCCGACCGCCTGTACTTCGAGCCGGTGACCCTGGAGGACGTGCTGGAAATCGTCCGCGTCGAGCAGCCCAAGGGCGTGATCGTGCAGTACGGCGGCCAGACCCCGCTGAAGATCTGCCGCGCCCTGGAAGAGGCCGGCGTGCCGATCATCGGCACCAGCCCCGAGGCCATCGACCGCGCCGAAGACCGCGAGCGCTTCCAGCAGATGGTCCAGCGCCTCGGCCTGCGCCAGCCGGCCAACGCCACCGCGCGCAGCGAGGACGAGGCCCTGGCCCTGTCCAAGGGCATCGGTTACCCGATGGTGGTGCGTCCGTCCTACGTGCTGGGCGGCCGGGCCATGGAAATCGTCTACCAGGAAGAAGAGCTCAAGCGCTATATGCGCGAGGCCGTCAAGGTCTCCAACGACAGCCCAGTGCTGCTCGATCGCTTCCTCAACTGCGCCATCGAGGTGGACGTGGATGCGGTGTGCGACGGCGAGACCGTGGTGATCGGCGCCATCATGCAGCACATCGAACAGGCCGGCGTGCACTCCGGTGACTCCGCCTGTTCGCTGCCGCCTTACTCGCTGCCGGCACACATCCAGGACGAGATCCGCGAGCAGGTCAAGAAGATGGCCCTGGAGCTCGGCGTGGTCGGCCTGATGAACGTGCAGATGGCCGTGCAGGGCGAGGACATCTACGTCATCGAGGTCAACCCGCGGGCCTCGCGTACCGTGCCGTTCGTCTCCAAGTGCGTCGGTGAGTCCCTGGCCAAGGTGGCCGCCCGGGTCATGGCCGGCAAGAGCCTGGCCGAAGTGGGCTACACCAAGGAAATCATCCCGCCGTTCTTCAGCGTCAAGGAAGCGGTGTTCCCCTTCGCCAAGTTCCCGGGCGTCGACCCCATCCTCGGCCCGGAAATGAAGTCCACCGGTGAAGTCATGGGCGTCGGCGACAGCTTCGGCGAGGCCTTCGCCAAGGCCCAGCTGGGCGCCAGCGAGATTCTGCCGAACTCCGGCTGCGCCTTTATCAGCGTGCGCGAAGACGACAAGCCGGAAGCCGTGCAGGTCGCCCGCGACCTGGTGGCGCTGGGCTTCGAGGTGGTCGCCACCGCCGGCACCGCCAAGGTGATCGAGGCCGCCGGGCTGCCGGTGCGTCGGGTCAACAAGGTGACCGAAGGTCGTCCGCACGTGGTCGACATGATCAAGAACGACGAAGTCACCCTGATCATCAACACCACCGAGGGGCGTCAGTCCATCGCTGACTCCTACTCGATCCGTCGTAACGCTCTGCAGCACAAGATCTACTGCACCACCACCATCGCGGCGGGGCAGGCGGTCTGCGAGGCGCTCAAGTTCGGTCCCGAGAAGACCGTGCGCCGGCTGCAGGATCTGCATGCAGGAATCAAGGCATGAATAAATACCCCATGACCGTCCAGGGCGCGCGCGCCCTGGAAGAGGAGCTGGCGCACCTGACCAAGGTGCTGCGCCCACAGCTCAGCCAGGCCATCGGCGAGGCGCGCGAGCTGGGCGACCTCAAGGAAAACGCCGAATACCATGCCGCGCGCGAGCAGCAGGGCATGGTCGAGGCGCGTATCCGGGACATCGAAGGCCGCCTGCAGAATGCGGTGATCATCGACGTCACCAGCATCGCCCACACCGGCAAGGTGATCTTCGGCACCACGGTGGAAATCGCCAACGTCGAGACCGACGAAAGCGTGACCTACCAGATCGTCGGCGAGGACGAGGCCGACATCAAGCAGGGCAAGATCTCCGTCGGCTCGCCCATCGCCCGCGCCCTGGTGGGCAAGGAAGAGGGTGACGTGGTGACCGTACAGACGCCCAGCGGCCTGATCGAGTACGAGATTGTCGAAGTCCGCCACCTATAAGCTGAGCCAGCCGTCGCGGGCCGGCGCCGTCAGCTGGCAGCTGGCCCAGACGCTCTGGGTCGGTGGCCTGTGGTTGCTGCAGTTCGTCATCCTGCCGGCCATCGGCCAGCTCGGCCTGGCGCCGCTGCTGGTCGAGGAGATCGCCACGCGGCTGGTGCCGCTGCTGGTGGGGATGACTGCCGTTTGCGTCGGCGTGCAGGTGGTGGCGCTGCTGCGCGGCGAGGGGCTGGTGAGCCTCTGGCGCGACTTGCGCGGTCAGCTGCTGCTGACCGTGGCGGTCATGGCGCTGAGTTATGGCGTGGTGCTGCGCTACTGGCCGGAGGCCGGGCAGTGGCTACGCTTCAGCTACTTGGTGATGGCATTCTGCGGGCTGCTGCTGGTGCTGCAGCCCGTGCCGGGGCAAGCGCGCGGGGCTTGATGCCGCGGCTCAGCCCTGGTGGCGAATCACGTTGGACAGGTTGCGGTTCGGCTTGGGGTTCTTGCGATAGAGCAGGGCCATCTTGCCGATCACCTGCACCAGTTCGGCCCGGCCGCTCTGGCACAGCGCCTCGATGGCGGCCAGGCGGTCTTCGCGCTCGGCGACGCGCAGCTGCACCTTGATCAGTTCATGATCGTTCAGGGCGCGCTCCAATTCGGCCAGCACGCCTTCGGTCAAACCGTTGTCGGCCACGATCAATACAGGTTTCAGGTGGTGGCCGATAGATTTGAACTGTTTCTTCTGCTCTTGAGTGAGCGGCATAATCTGACCCCTAAGTTCGGTCTGGAAAAACGGCGCCTATCTTACCCGAGCCGGCGCGGTTATTCATGACCCGTTAAATCCGAGGTTTTGCGTGGCCCGTTCCAAGACCAGCCAGCGTTGGCTGAAAGAACATTTCGATGATCCCTACGTGAAGATGGCGCAGAAGGACGGCTATCGCTCGCGCGCCAGCTACAAGCTGCTGGAGATCCAGGACAAGGACCGCATCCTGCGCCCGGGCATGACCGTGGTCGACCTGGGCGCCGCACCGGGCGGCTGGTCGCAGGTGACCAGTCGGGTGATCGGCGACAAAGGTCGGCTGATCGCCTCCGATATCCTGGAGATGGACGCCATTCCCGACGTTGCCTTCATCCAGGGCGACTTCACCGACGATGCGGTGTTCGCGCGGATTCTCGAAGCCATCGGGGAAAACCCGGTGGACCTTGTGATTTCCGACATGGCCCCCAATATGAGTGGGGTGAGAACCGCCGATCAGGCGCGCGCCATGTACCTGTGCGAGCTGGCGCTGGATCTGGCTGGACGCGTGCTGCGTCCGGGCGGCGATTTTCTGATCAAGATTTTCCAGGGCGAAGGTTTCGACGCCTACCACAAGCAGGTGCGCGAGACGTTCGACAAGGTGCAGATGCGCAAGCCGCTGTCGTCGCGCGATCGCTCCCGCGAGCAGTACCTGCTGGCCCGCGGATTTCGCGGGGTCTAGGGTGAAACCGGCGCGCCCGGAGCGGGTCTCAATGTTAGAGACCTAATAAAGGGTTACAGACGGTGCCTGCCAGATGCGGGCGTTTGGTGTAAGTTAGGTCGGTATATCACTGGTCGTCATGGGAAGCCTGCTTCGCCACGAGGCCTGCTTCAGAGGGTAGCTAATTGAACGACATGGCAAAGAACCTGATCCTGTGGCTGATCATCGCGGCCGTATTGGTCACCGTGATGAACAACTTCTCCAGCCCGAGCGAGCCACAGACCCTGAGCTACTCGCAGTTCATCGAGCAGGTCAAGGAGGGGCGCGTCGAGCGCGTCACCGTCGACGGTTTCGTGATCACCGGCAAGCGCACCGACGGCGAAGGCTTCAAGACCATTCGTCCGGCGATCCAGGACGGCGGCCTGATCGGCGACCTGATCGATAACAACGTGGTCATCGAGGGCAAGCAGCCCGAGCAGCAGAGCATCTGGACCCAGTTGCTGGTGGCCAGCTTCCCGATTTTGGTGATCATCGCCGTGTTCATGTTCTTCATGCGCCAGATGCAGGGGGGCGCTGGCGGCAAGGGCGGGCCGATGAGTTTCGGCAAGTCCAAGGCGCGCCTGCTCTCCGAAGACCAGGTCAAGACCACCTTCGCCGACGTCGCCGGTTGCGACGAGGCCAAGGAAGAGGTCAGCGAGCTGGTGGAATTCCTCCGCGACCCGGGCAAGTTCCAGCGCCTGGGCGGACGTATCCCGCGTGGCGTGCTGATGGTCGGCTCGCCGGGTACCGGTAAGACGCTGCTGGCCAAGGCCGTGGCCGGCGAAGCAAAAGTGCCGTTCTTCACCATCTCCGGCTCCGATTTCGTCGAGATGTTCGTCGGCGTGGGCGCTTCCCGCGTACGCGACATGTTCGATCAGGCCAAGAAGCACGCGCCCTGCATCATCTTCATCGACGAAATCGACGCCGTCGGTCGCCATCGCGGCGCCGGCATGGGCGGCGGGCACGACGAGCGCGAGCAGACCCTCAACCAGCTGCTGGTGGAGATGGACGGCTTCGAAATGAATGACGGCATCATCGTCATCGCCGCCACCAACCGTCCCGACGTGCTCGACCCGGCACTGCTGCGCCCCGGTCGTTTCGACCGCCAGGTGGTGGTCGGCCTGCCGGACATCCGCGGCCGCGAGCAGATTCTGAAGGTGCACATGCGCAAGGTGCCGATGAGCGACGACGTGCAGCCGGCGGTGATCGCCCGCGGCACCCCGGGCTTCTCCGGCGCCGACCTGGCCAACCTGGTCAACGAGGCCTCGCTGTTCGCCGCCCGCGCCGGCAAGCGCGTGGTGGAAATGAAGGAGTTCGAGCTGGCCAAGGACAAGATCATGATGGGCGCCGAGCGCAAGACCATGGTCATGTCCGACAAGGAGAAGCTCAACACCGCGTTCCACGAGGCCGGTCACGCCATCGTCGGGCGTCTGGTGCCCGAGCACGACCCGGTCTACAAGGTGTCGATCATTCCGCGCGGTCGCGCCCTGGGCGTGACCATGTTCCTGCCGGAAGAGGATCGCTACAGCCTGTCCAAGCGCGCGCTGATCAGCCAGATCTGCTCGCTGTTCGGCGGCCGTATCGCCGAGGAAATGACCCTGGGCTTCGACGGTGTCACCACCGGCGCCTCCAACGACATCATGCGCGCCACCCAGCTGGCCAAGAACATGGTGACCAAGTGGGGCCTGTCCGAGAAACTCGGTCCGCTGATGTATGCCGAGGAAGAGGGCGAGGTGTTCCTCGGTCGCAGCATGGGCAGCCAGCACAGCAATGTGTCCGGCGAAACCGCCAAGTTGATCGACGAGGAAGTGCGGCGCATCATCGACGAGTGCTACGCCACCGCCAAGAAGCTGCTGGTGGAGAACCGCGACAAGCTCGACGCCATGGCCGAGGCGCTGATGAAGTACGAAACCATCGACGCCGATCAGATCGACGACATCATGAATGGCCGCGAGCCGCGTGAGCCGCGCGGTTGGGATGGCGGCGGCGACTCCGGTGCGCCGCAGGCCAAGGTCGACGAGGTCGATCGTCCCGAGAAGCCCATCGGCGGGCCGGCGGCAGAGCACTGATCGCCTATGTCCCTCGCGCAATACCCAAGCCGGCTGCCCTGTGGCAGCCGGCTTCTTGATTTGTCCCGTCCGCAGGTGATGGGCATCCTCAATGTCACCCCCGATTCCTTCTCCGATGGCGGCCGCTTCACTGCGCGCGACGCCGCGCTGCGCCATGCCGCGGCCATGGCTGCGGCAGGGGCGACGCTGATCGACGTCGGTGGTGAGTCGACGCGTCCTGGCGCGCGCGTGGTTTCACCGACCGAGGAGTTGGAGCGCGTGGCGCCGGTGGTCGAGGTCATCGCCCGTGAGCTGGACGTGATCATCTCGGTCGACACCTCGACCCCGGCGGTGATGCGCGAAACGGCGCGACTCGGTGCCGGGTTGATCAACGACGTGCGCTCGCTGCAGCGCGATGGCGCGCTGGATGCCGCCGCCGACAGCGGCCTGCCGGTGTGCCTGATGCATATGCGCGGCGAGCCCGGCAATATGCAGGACGACCCGCAGTACCCGGATATCCTGGTCGAGGTGCGCGACTTTCTCGAAGAGCGCATGGCAGCCTGCGCGACGGCCGGTATTCCCGCCGAGCGGATCGTGCTCGATCCGGGCTTTGGTTTCGCCAAGACCCTGGAGCACAATCTGGCCCTGTTCAAGCGAATGGGCGAGCTCTCCGTCCTCGGCCGCCCGCTGCTGGTTGGCGTGTCGCGCAAGAGCATGATCGGCAAGGTGCTCGGTCACGAGGTGGGCGAGCGCCTGTATGGCAGCCTGGCGCTGGCGGCCCTGGCGCTGACCAAGGGCGCCCATATTTTGCGTGTGCACGACGTCGCCGAAACGGTGGACGTGGTGCGGATGATCGCCGCGGTGGAAGCGGCGCACTAACAAGGAAAGCGGTATGGCTAGAAAATACTTCGGCACCGACGGCATTCGTGGCCGCGTCGGGCAATTCCCCATCACTCCGGATTTCATGCTCAAGCTCGGCTGGGCGGCGGGCATGGCCTTCCGCAAGCAGGGCAAGTGCCGCATCCTGATCGGCAAGGACACGCGAATTTCCGGCTACATGTTCGAATCCGCCCTGGAGGCCGGTCTGGCCGCTGCCGGTGCCGACGTGCAGTTGCTCGGGCCGATGCCGACGCCGGCCATCGCCTACCTGACGCGTACCTTCCAGGCCGATGCCGGCATCGTCATCAGCGCCTCGCACAATCCGCACGACGACAACGGCATCAAGTTCTTCTCCCGCGAGGGCACCAAGCTGCCCGACGATGTAGAGCTGATGATCGAGGAGCTGCTCGATCAGCCGATGACCGTGGTGGAGTCCGCCGGCATCGGCAAGGCCTCGCGGATCAACGATGCCTCGGGGCGCTACATCGAGTTCTGCAAGGGTAGCGTGCCCAGCGGCACCAGCTTCAAGGGGTTGAAGATCGTCGTCGACTGCGCCCACGGCGCCGCCTACAAGGTCGCCCCCAGCGTGTTCCGCGAACTGGGCGCCGAGGTGCGGGTGATGGCGGCGCAGCCTGACGGGCTGAACATCAACGACGCTTGCGGCTCGACCCATATCGCCGCCCTGCAGGCCGAAGTGGTCGCGCAGCAGGCCGATCTGGGCATCGCCTTCGACGGCGACGCGGACCGGGTGCTGATGGTCGATCAGCACGGCGCAGTGGTCGACGGCGACGAGCTGTTGTTCATCATCGCCCGCGATCTGCAGGAGCGCGGTCGTCTGCGCGGCGGTGTGGTCGGCACGCTGATGAGCAACCTGGGCCTGGAGCTGGCTCTGGCCGAACTGAACATCCCCTTCGTGCGGGCCAAGGTCGGCGATCGCTACGTGATCGCCGAGCTGCTGGCGCGCAACTGGCAGCTGGGGGGGGAGAATTCCGGGCACCTGGTGTGCTTCCAGCACACCACCACCGGCGACGCGATCATCGCCGCGCTGCAGGTGCTGATGGCGCTCAAGCGTCGCGAGCAGACTCTGGCCGAGGCGCGCGGCGGGCTGAAGAAGTGCCCGCAGGTGCTGGTCAATGTGCGTCTGGGCGGCGATGTCGATCCGCTCGCGCACCCGTCGGTGCAGGAAGCCTGCAACCGGGTGACCGAGCGCATGGCCGGTCGTGGTCGGGTGCTGCTGCGCAAGTCGGGAACCGAGCCGTTGGTGCGGGTGATGGTCGAGGGCGACGAGGAAAGCTTGGTGCGCGGCTATGCCGATGAATTGGCTAAGATTGTTGCCGAAGTCTGTGCTTGATTGAGCTTGCTACCGAGGGTGCTCTTGGGTAACATCTGCGCCCTCTTTGATCGACGAGGTAAAACATGCGTCGCCCCTTGGTCGCCGGTAACTGGAAAATGCACGGTACCCGCGCCAGCGTCGCAGAGCTGATCGAAGAGCTTCGCCAGCTGGAGTTTCCGGCTGAGGTCGAAGTCGCGGTATTCCCTGGCAGCTTGCATATAGCCCAGGTCGTGGCCGGTCTGGCCACTGGCGCTGTGAAAGTGGGTGCGCAGAATTGTGCGGCACAGGCGGAGCAGGGTGCCTTGACCGGTGAACTGGCGACGAGTCAGTTGGTCGATGCCGGATGCGAGCTGGTGCTGGTTGGCCACTCCGAGCGGCGCCTGATCCTGGGCGAGAGCGACGAAGCTGTGATTCGCAAGTTCGCCGCGGCGCAGGTCGCGGGGCTGGTGCCGGTGCTTTGTCTCGGCGAGACGCGCGAGCAGCGCGAGGCCGGTGCGACGCTGGATGTGGTGGGTGCTCAGTTGGCTGCCGTGATCGACGCTCTGGGTGTCGAGTCGCTGGCAAAGGCGGTGGTGGCTTACGAGCCGGTTTGGGCCATAGGTACCGGGCTGACCGCTACGCCCGAGCAGGCCCAGCAAGTGCATGCGGCGATCCGCGCCCAGGTTGCGCAGGCGGATGCCGAGGTGGCGAGCGGTCTGAGAATTCTTTATGGCGGCAGTGTGAAGGCCGCCAGTGCAGCCGAGTTGTTCGGCATGCAGGATATCGATGGGGGGCTTGTGGGTGGAGCCTCTCTGAATGCGGATGAATTCGGTGCGATCTGTCGCGCTGCAGGAAACTGAAGAATGCTGGAAACAGTCATTGTGGTTCTGCACCTGCTGGGTGCGATCGGTGTAGTGGTGCTGGTGCTATTGCAGCAGGGCAAGGGTGCCGATGCTGGTGCATCGTTCGGTTCGGGGGCTTCGGCAACCGTATTCGGAAGCCAAGGTTCCTCTACCTTTCTGAGTAAGTTTACTGCTATACTCGCCACCGGTTTTTTCATTACTAGCTTGGGCTTAGCGTTCTTTGCTAAAGAAAAAGCTGATGCAATGACCCAGGTTGGTCTGCCAGATCCAGCGGTTCTGGAAGTTCAACAAAAGCCGGCAGCAGAAGATGTGCCGGTGCTCGAAGAGCAAGCGCCCGCCACCGATTCGTCGGATGTGCCGAAGGCTCCCGAGCAGTAACAGTTTTGCCGAGGTGGTGGAATTGGTAGACACGCTACCTTGAGGTGGTAGTGGCCATAGGCTGTAGGGGTTCGAGTCCCCTCCTCGGTACCATACTCAAGAAAGCCCGCAGTTCGCGGGCTTTCTTGTTGCTGGAGTCTCGGTTGACCCTCGAGGGGGGCAGCCGTATAATTCCGGCCCAGCTTTGACGCGGGGTGGAGCAGTCTGGTAGCTCGTCGGGCTCATAACCCGAAGGTCGTTGGTTCAAATCCAGCCCCCGCAACCAGTTTCAGCAGGCCCCTTTTCAGGGGCTTTTTGTTAGCTGAAAGACAGTGTCCGCCGGCATTTCAGGCGGTTCGAAGGGATGGGCGTTTCGCCCATTTTTTATTTGCACAGCATGCGCGAGGGCCGTTAAGTGTCGAGCAAGCTAGAACAGTTGCAGGCCTTGTTGGCCCCGGTAATCGAAGCACTCGGTTACCAGTGTTGGGGCATCGAGTTCCTGTCGCAGGGGCGTCATTCGCTGCTGCGTGTCTATATCGACAAGGAAGGCGGCATCCTGATCGACGACTGCGAGATCGTCAGCCGTCAGCTCAGCGGTGTGCTGGACGTCGAGGATCCCATTACCTCGGAGTACACCCTGGAAGTGTCTTCGCCCGGCATGGACCGGCCGTTGTTCACCCTGGAGCAGTTCGCCGCTCACGCTGGCGAGCAAGTGAAGATCAAGCTGCGTTCGCCTTTCGACGGGCGGCGCAACTTTCAAGGCCTCCTCCGCGGTGTGGAGGAACAGGACGTGGTAGTGCAGGTGGATGACCACGAGTACCTGTTGCCGGTCGACCTGATCGACAAGGCCAACATTATCCCCCGGTTTGATTGAGACGCGGATCCCGCGAGAGCTCTGCGGCTAGCGCGAATGGCGCAAGTAGCGCACATGGCGCAAGTAGCGCGGATGGTGCAGATCCAATGGATTGCGAAAGGCGAGGCGTACGATGAGCAAAGAAGTACTGCTAGTTGTTGAGTCGGTATCCAACGAAAAGGGTGTGCCGGCAAGCGTAATTTTCGAGGCGCTGGAGTTGGCTCTGGCGACCGCAACCAAGAAACGTTTTGAAGACGAAGTCGATCTGCGTGTGACGATCAACCGGCAGAACGGCAGCTACGAGACCTTCCGGCGCTGGACCGTGGTCGATGAGTCCGAATTCGAAGACCCGGCCTACCAGCTGACCGAAGACATGCCGCAGGCCATGGAGGCCGGCGCCAAGATCGGCGACGTGCTGGAGGAGAAGGTCGAGTCCATCGAGTTCGGCCGCATCGCCGCGCAGACCGCCAAGCAGGTCATCGTGCAGAAGGTGCGCGAGGCCGAGCGTGCGCAGGTGGTCGACGCCTACCGCGAGCGCCTGGGCGAGATCATCTCCGGCACCGTGAAGAAGGTCACCCGCGACAACGTCATCGTCGACCTGGGCAACAATGCCGAGGCGCTGCTGGCCCGCGAAGACATCATCCCGCGCGAGACCTTCCGCGTCGGCGTGCGTCTGCGCGCCCTGCTCAAGGAAATCCGCACCGAGAACCGCGGCCCGCAACTGATCCTGTCGCGTACCGCGCCGGAAATGCTGATCGAGCTGTTCCGCATCGAAGTACCGGAAATCGCCGAAGGGCTGATCGACGTCAAGGCCGCCTCCCGCGATCCGGGTTCGCGCGCCAAGATCGCCGTGCGCTCCAAGGACAAGCGCATCGACCCGCAGGGTGCCTGCATCGGCATGCGCGGTTCGCGCGTGCAGGCGGTTTCCGGCGAGCTGGGCGGCGAGCGCGTGGACATCGTGCTGTGGGACGACAACCCCGCGCAGTTCGTGATCAACGCCATGTCGCCGGCCGAAGTGGCGGCGATCATCGTCGACGAAGATGCCCATGCCATGGACATCGCCGTCGCCGAGGACAACCTGGCTCAGGCCATCGGCCGCGGCGGCCAGAACGTGCGCCTGGCCAGCCAGCTGACCGGCTGGACGCTGAACGTGATGACCGAGGCGGACATCCAGGCCAAGCAGCAGGCGGAAACCGGCGACATCATGCAGTCCTTCATCGACGAGCTGGAAGTCGACGAAGAGCTGGCCCAAGTCCTGGTCGAAGAGGGTTTCACCAGTCTCGAAGAGATTGCCTACGTACCCATGGAAGAAATGCTCAGCATCGATGGCTTTGACGAGGACATCGTCAATGAGCTGCGTGCACGGGCCAAGGATCGTCTGCTGACCAAGGCGATCGCCAACGAGGAGAAGTTGGCCGATGCCCATCCGGCGGATGATCTGCTGGAACTGGAAGGCATGGACAAGGCGCTGGCTCTGGAGCTGGCGCTGCGCGGCGTGATTACCCGTGAAGACCTGGCCGAGCAGTCGATCGACGACCTGCTCGACATCGACGGCATCGACGAAGAACGTGCCGGCAAGCTGATCATGGCCGCTCGAGCCCACTGGTTCGAATAAGCGGTTGCGGCCTGAGGAGAAAGATGCATGACGCAAGTCACGGTGAAAGAACTGGCCCAAGTGGTCGACACACCGGTGGAGCGCCTGCTGCAGCAGATGCGTGAAGCCGGGCTGTCCCACGACAGCGCCGAACAAGTAGTGACCGATAGCGAGAAGCAGGCCCTGTTGGCCCATCTCAAGAGCAGTCACGGCGACAAGGTCGAAGAGCCGCGCAAGATCACCTTGCAGCGCAAGACCACCAGCACCCTGCGGGTGGCTGGCAGCAAGACCATCAGTGTGGAAGTGCGCAAGAAGAAGACCTTCGTCAAGCGCAGCCCGGAAGAGCTGGAAGCCGAGAAGCAGCGCGAGCTGGAAGCCCAGCGCGCCGAAGCCGAGGCCGAGCGCCTGAAGGCCGAGGAAGCAGCCAAGCGCAAGGCCGAGGAAGAGGCCAAGCGCCAGACGGCTGCCGCTCCGGCGGCGGTTGATGGCGTTGCCGCGGTTGCCGCACCGATCAGCGAGCCGGTAGTGGCTGCTCCCGTGGTCGAGGCCGAGCGCAAGAAGGATGAGGTGCGCCGTCCCGAGAAGACGCGCAGCGACGACGACGAGCGCCGTGATCGCAAGCACACCCAGCATCGCCCGACAGTCAAGGAGAAGGCGCCGGCTCCGCGCGTCGCTCCGCGCAGCGTCGACGAAGAGAGCGACGGTTTCCGTCGCGGTGGCCGTGGCAAGGCCAAGATGAAGAAGCGCAACCAGCATGGCTTCCAGAGCCCGACAGGTCCTATTGTGCGCGACGTATCGATTGGCGAGACCATTACCGTTTCCGACCTGGCCCAGCAGATGGCCATCAAAGGCGCGGAAATCGTCAAGTTCATGTTCAAGATGGGCACTCCGGTGACCATCAACCAGGTGCTGGATCAGGAAACCGCCCAGTTGATCGCCGAGGAATTCGGCCACAAGGTCAAGCTGGTCAGCGACAACGCCCTGGAAGAGCAACTGGCCGAGTCGCTGAAGTTCGAGGGCGAGGCCTTCCAGCGCGCGCCGGTGGTGACCGTCATGGGTCACGTCGACCACGGCAAGACCTCGCTGCTCGACTACATCCGTCGTGCCAAGGTGGCCTCCGGTGAGGCGGGTGGCATCACCCAGCACATCGGCGCCTACCACGTGGAAACCGACCGCGGCATGGTGACCTTCCTCGACACCCCGGGCCACGCTGCGTTTACCCAGATGCGTGCCCGCGGTGCCAAGGCCACCGACATCGTCATCCTGGTGGTGGCGGCGGACGACGGCGTGATGCCGCAGACCCAGGAAGCGGTGCAGCACGCGAAAGCGGCTGGCGTGCCGATCGTGGTCGCGGTGAACAAGATCGACAAGCCCGATGCCAACCCGGACAACATCAAGAACGGCCTGGCCGCTCTCGATGTCATCCCGGAAGAGTGGGGCGGCGACGCGCCGTTCGTACATGTTTCGGCCAAGATGGGTACCGGTATCGACGAACTGCTCGAAGCCGTATTGCTGCAGGCTGAAGTGCTCGAGCTGAAAGCCACGCCGTCGGCTCCGGGCCGTGGTGTGGTGGTCGAATCGCGCCTGGACAAGGGGCGCGGCCCGGTGGCCACCGTGCTGGTTCAGGACGGTACCCTGCGTCAGGGCGACATGGTTCTGGTCGGCGTCAACTACGGCCGCGTGCGTGCCATGCTCGACGAGAACGGCAAGTCGATCAAGGAAGCCGGTCCGTCGATTCCGGTCGAGATTCTCGGCCTGGACGGCACGCCGGATGCCGGTGACGAGATGATGGTGGTGGCCGACGAGAAGAAGGCCCGCGAAGTTGCGCTGTTCCGTCAGGGCAAGTTCCGCGAGGTCAAGCTGGCTCGTGCGCATGCCGGCAAGCTGGAAAACATCTTCGAGAACATGGGCCAGGAAGAGAAGAAGACCCTCAACATCGTGCTCAAGGCCGATGTGCGTGGCTCTCTGGAAGCCCTGCAAGGCTCGCTCAGCACCCTGGGCAACGACGAAGTGCAGGTGCGCGTGGTCGGTGGCGGCGTCGGTGGTATCACCGAGTCCGATGCCAACCTGGCGCTGGCCTCCAACGCCGTGCTGTTCGGCTTCAACGTCCGTGCCGATGCCGGTGCGCGCAAGATCGTCGAGGCCGAAGGCCTGGACATGCGCTACTACAACGTCATTTACGACATCATCGAGGACGTCAAGAAGGCGCTCACCGGTATGCTCGGCAGCGACGTGCGGGAGAACATCCTGGGCATCGCCGAGGTGCGTGACGTGTTCCGTTCGCCGAAGTTCGGCGCCGTGGCCGGCTGTATGGTCATCGAGGGTACCGTGTACCGCAACCGTCCGATCCGCGTACTGCGCGAGGACGTGGTGATCTTCGAAGGCGAACTGGAGTCCCTGCGCCGCTTCAAGGACGACATGTCCGAAGTGCGGGCCGGCATGGAATGCGGTATCGGCGTGAAGAGCTACAACGACGTCAAGGTCGGCGACAAGATCGAAGTGTTCGAGAAGGTCCAGGTGGCGCGCAGCCTGTAAGCAACCCGGCGCGATAACGCAACGCCCGGCCCCGCTCAAGCGCGGCCGGGCGTTTGCCGCTTTTGAGCCCGACGCCGAACAGGCGGCGGGCGAAGGAAAGGTAAGTAGAAATGGCCAAAGACTACAGCCGTACCCAGCGTATCGGCGATCAGATGCAGCGTGAGCTGGCCCTGATGATCCAGCGCGAGATCAAGGACCCGCGCCTGGGCCTGGTGACCATCACCGCGGTGGATGTCAGCCGCGACCTGTCCCATGCCAAGGTGTTCATCACCGTGATGGGCAAGGACGACGATGCCGAGCAGATCAAGCTCAACCTGGAGATCCTCGGCGAGGCAGCCGGTTATCTGCGCATGCTGTTGGGCAAGTCGATGAAGGTGCGCACCATCCCGCAGCTGCACTTCCAGTACGACGCCAGCATCCGCCGCGGCGCCGAGCTGTCGGCGCTGATCGAGCGTGCGGTGGCGGAAGATCGCAAGCACCAGGACGGCAGCGAGGGTTAAGCGTGGCGCAGGTCAAACGTATACGGCGCAAGGTCGACGGCATCATCCTGCTGGACAAGCCGCGCGGCTTCACCTCCAACGCCGCGCTGCAGAAGGTGCGCTGGCTGCTCAACGCGGAGAAGGCCGGCCACACCGGCAGCCTCGATCCGCTGGCTACCGGCGTGCTACCGCTGTGTTTCGGCGAGGCGACCAAGTTCTCCCAGTACCTGCTCGATGCCGACAAGGGCTACGAGACCCTGGCCCAGCTCGGTGTCACCACCACCACCGGCGATGCCGAGGGCGAGGTGCTGGAGCGGCGTCCGGTGACCGTTGGTCGTGCCGAGATCGAGGCGCTATTGCCGCGTTTTCGTGGTGAAATCAAGCAGATACCGCCGATGTACTCGGCCCTAAAGAAGGATGGCCAGCCGCTTTACAAGCTGGCCCGTGCCGGCGAGGTAGTGGAGCGCGAGGCGCGTTCTGTTACTATTGCGCGCCTGGATTTGCTGGCCTGCGAGGGCGAGCAGGCCCGCCTGGCGGTGGATTGCAGCAAGGGCACCTATATTCGGACCCTGGTCGAGGATCTCGGCCAACTGCTCGGTTGCGGCGCGCACGTCGCCGAGCTGCGCCGGACCAAGGCCGGGCCGTTCGACCTGAGCCGTACCGTGACCCTGGAAGAGCTGGAAGCGGCGCATGCCGAAGGCGGCAACGAAGCGCTCGATCGCTTCCTGCAGCCGGTCGACAGCGGCTTGCAGGACTGGCCGCTGCTGCAGTTCTCCGAGCACAGCGCGTTCTACTGGTTGCAAGGGCAGCCAGTACGCGCGCCGGAAGCACCGAAGTTCGGCATGGTGCGGGTGCAGGATCACACCGGTCGCTTCATCGGCATTGGTGAAGTGAGCGACGATGGGCGTATCGCCCCGCGTCGATTGATTTACACCGGTGCCTAGCACCAGGTGCAGACACGGGTCTTAGGGCCCGGATTGAATTGATACCGGCGCATGGCGTCGGCAGGCGTTGTCGGTGGTTGCCGGTAACGCCGAATGGTTCGGCCCCGAGGGCTGAAGCCTGAAGCTGGCGATACCAGCGGCAGGACTGCGAGGGTGGCTGTTAGTAGGCACGGTCATACCTCTTTTTAAAACACGGGAAGTGATTCCCGGCCTATTGAGACTGCTTCGGCAGTTTCCAGATGAGAGGAAGCCAACATGGCACTCAGCGTTGAAGAAAAAGCCCAGATCGTTAACGACTACAAGCAAGCTGAAGGCGACACCGGTAGCCCGGAAGTGCAGGTAGCCCTGCTGACCGCCAACATCAACAAGCTGCAAGGCCACTTCAAGGCCAACGGCAAAGATCACCACAGCCGTCGTGGTCTGATCCGTATGGTTAACCAGCGTCGTAAGCTGCTGGACTACCTGAAGGGCAAGGACACCAGTCGTTACAGCGCCCTGATCGGTCGCCTGGGCCTGCGTCGTTAATAGACGCGAGCTGCACAAGTTGGAAGCTGGGAGTTCGGCGTCGCGAGTGGGGAGTGATCCTCACCTCGTGGCGCCGGGCTTCCAGCTTTTGGCTTTTCGAGGGATGCACCGGGTCCGACTCCCGTGCTTCTTTCCAATTTCCCCCAAGGCAACAAAGAGAAGGAAAACACCGTGAACCCGGTAATCAAGAAATTCCAGTTCGGTCAGTCGACCGTTACCCTCGAGACTGGCCGTATCGCCCGTCAAGCCTCCGGCGCCGTGCTGGTCACCGTTGACGATGACGTCAGCGTGCTGGTCGCCGTAACCGGCGCCAAGACTGCCGACCCCAGCAAGGGCTTCTTCCCGCTGTCCGTGCATTATCAGGAAAAGACCTACGCTGCCGGCAAGATCCCTGGCGGTTTCTTCAAGCGTGAGGCGCGTCCCTCCGAGAAGGAAACCCTGACCTCGCGTCTGATCGACCGTCCGATCCGTCCGCTGTTCCCGGAAGGCTTCCAGAACGAAGTGCAGGTCATCTGCACCGTGGTTTCCACCAGCAAGAAGACCGATCCGGACATCGCGGCGATGATCGGTACCTCGGCTGCCCTGGCCATCTCCGGCATCCCGTTCAACGGCCCGATCGGTGCCGCGCGCGTCGCCTTCCACCCGGAAACCGGCTACCTGCTGAACCCGAATTACGAGCAGCTCAAGGCCTCGAGCCTGGACATGGTCGTGGCCGGTACCAAGGACGCCGTGCTGATGGTCGAATCGGAAGCCAAAGAGCTGACCGAAGACCAGATGCTGGGCGCCGTGCTGTTCGCCCATGAGGAGTTCCAGGTGGTCATCCAGGCTGTCGCCGAGCTGGCTGCCGAAGCCGGCAAGCCGACCTGGGACTGGCAGCCGAAGCCGGAAAACACCGCGCTGCTGAACGCCATCCGTGGCGAATTCGGCGAGGCGATTTCCCAGGCCTACACCATCACCATCAAGCAGGACCGCTACGCGCGCCTGGGCGAGCTGCGCGATCAGGTCGTCGCCAAGTTCTCCGGCGAAGAAGGTCAGCCTACTGCCGGTGAAGTCAAGGACGCCTTCGGCGAAATCGAATACCGCACCGTGCGCGAGAACATCGTCAACGGCAAGCCGCGTATCGATGGTCGTGACACCCGCACCGTGCGTGGCCTGAACATCGAAGTCGGTGTACTGGACAAGACCCACGGCTCGGCGCTGTTCACCCGTGGCGAAACCCAGGCGCTGGTCGTGGCCACCCTCGGCACCGCCCGCGACGCGCAGCTGCTCGACACCCTCGAAGGCGAGAAGAAAGACCCCTTCATGCTGCACTACAACTTCCCGCCCTACTCGGTCGGTGAGTGTGGTCGCATGGGCGCCACTGGCCGCCGCGAAATCGGCCACGGCCGTCTCGCCCGCCGTGGCGTTGCCGCCATGCTGCCGAGCGCCGACGAGTTCCCCTACACCATCCGCGTGGTGTCGGAAATTACCGAGTCCAACGGTTCTTCCTCCATGGCGTCGGTGTGCGGCGCTTCCCTGGCGCTGATGGACGCCGGTGTGCCGATGAAGGCACCGGTGGCCGGTATCGCCATGGGTCTGGTGCTGGAAGGTGAGAAATTCGCCGTGCTGACCGACATCCTCGGCGACGAAGACCACCTGGGCGACATGGACTTCAAGGTAGCTGGTACCGCCAAGGGCGTCACCGCGCTGCAGATGGACATCAAGATCCAGGGCATCACCGAAGAGATCATGGAGCAGGCGCTGGAGCAGGCGCTGGAAGCACGCCTGAACATCCTCGGCCAGATGAACCAGGTCATCGCCCAGTCGCGCAGCGAGCTGTCGGCCAACGCGCCGACCATGCTGGCGATGAAGATCGACCAGGACAAGATCCGCGACGTCATCGGCAAGGGTGGCGCCACCATCCGCGCCATCTGCGAAGAGACCAAGGCTTCGATCGATATCGAAGACGACGGCTCGATCAAGATCTTCGGCGAAACCAAGGAAGCGGCCGAGGCGGCCAAGCAGCGCGTGCTGGCCATCACTGCGGAAGCCGAGATCGGCAAGATCTACGTCGGTAAGGTCGAGCGCATCGTCGACTTCGGCGCCTTCGTCAACATCCTGCCGGGCAAGGACGGTCTGGTGCACATCTCCATGCTCAGCGATCAGCGCGTGGAGAAGGTCACCGACGTGCTGCAGGAAGGTCAGGAAGTGAAGGTACTGGTACTGGACGTGGACAACCGCGGCCGTATCAAGCTGTCGATCAAGGACGTCGCCGCCGCCGAGGCATCCGGCGTCTGACGACTGGCTCGCTGCAAGGACAAGCCCCGCCTCTGCGGGGCTTTTCTTTGCGCGCGGCAAAACCCTGGCCGCGGGGAGATCCGCGTCGTGCAATTTGCCCGAGGCTTTTGCGCGGGGTTCGGCGAAATGCAAGGTTTCGCCTATCTGGGTGTATTCATAAGCTATTGAAAAATAACAGTATTGTGAGTTCTTAAAAGCTGGCACAGGCCTTGCGACAGTCCTGTTGAGCCTGCAGCCAGGAGCTGGCCTGCAGATTGTCTGGAACGTACAGGAGTCGAACCATGAAACAGCCAATCAAGCGTATTGCTCTCGCCACCCTGACCACCACTGCCCTGGGCCTGTCGCTGGCGTCCACGGCGTTCGCCCAGCCGGCCGACGCCGTGCAGCCGACCCTGCTGGCTGCCAATACCAGCGTGGACAAGGCCGAGCAGGCGGTGTCCGACACCTGGATCACCAGCAAGGTCAAATCCAGCTTTATCGCCGACCAGAGCCTGAGCGGCCTGGACATCAAGGTCGAGACCAATCAGGGCGTGGTCGCGCTGTCCGGCGTGGTGGCCAGCGAGGCCGAGCGCGAACTGGCCATCGCCAAGGCCAAGGAAATCGAGGGCGTGCGTGACGTGTCGGCCGACGGCCTGAAAGCCGCCGACTGATAAGTGAGCGTGGCGGGTTGCGGCCCGCCGCTTCGCCAATCACAGGGAGCCATGACCATGAACAGCGACATCATCAAGGGTAAGTGGAAGCAGCTCAGCGGGCGCATCAAGGAGCGTTGGGGCAACCTCACCGACGACGACCTGGACGTCGCCGAGGGCCACAGCGAGTACCTCGTCGGCAAGCTGCAGGAACGCTATGGCTGGACCAAGGAGAAGGCCCAGCAGGAGTTGCGCGACTTCAGCGACAAGCTCTGACGCCGCGTTACAGACCGAGGCCCCGCCGGCATCGTCGGCGGGGCCTTGGCGTATGTGCGGGCATCAGATGCCGCGCTTGCTGCGAATCTCCACCAGGCGTCCGCCCTCGAAGCGCAGGAAGTGGTACATGCCGCCGCGTGGCCCGTAGATCCACTCCTCCACGGCGACCTCGTTGCGAAAGCCGTACTGGTCGAGCACTTCCTTGTAGCCGAGAAAGTCGCGGCTCAGCGGTTCGCCGCATTTGCCCTGGACTTCGCTGGTCGGCGCGCTGGTGCTGACCAGGGCGCTGCCGCAGCGATAGGTGGAGGAGGCTTCGGCCAGCGGCAGGGCCAGCAGTAACAGCAGTGGGGCGTGGTGGAGGCGGATCACTGGCGGTTCCTGGTGTGGTTTCAGTGCTGGCGACGGCGCTCGATGGCGACCAGGCGGTTGCCCTCGAAGCGCAGGATGCTGAGCATGCCGTTGCTCGGCCCGTAGACCCATTCCTCGACCAGGTATTCGCGGCGGTCGTAGGAGCCCAGGGTGTAACCGATGGGATCGCGGTGCTGCGGCTCGCCGCACTTGCGTTCGACCTCGAAGGGACGGTCGCCGAGGCTGACCAGCTGGCTGCCGCAGCGCAGGGTATCGGCCTGCAGCGGCGCGCTGGCCAGGGCGGCCAGCAGGGCGCAGAGGGCGGTGAAGGGGCGACGATGCATGGCGCTACTCGCTGTCCAGGTGGAGCGGGGTGAGCACGCGGCCATCGGCTTCGGGCTCTCCTAGATTGACATCGATCAGGTACAGGCGTTCGTCGGCCAGGCCGCCTTGGGCGACCAGGTAGTCCTTGATCGCCGCCGCGCGCTGCTGAGCCAGCAGGCGCAGCAGCAGCTTGCTCTGCGCCCAGGAGTCCAGCACGGCCTGGCGCATACGCTGATGACGCTGCTCGTCGTCGAGTTCGGCCCATTCGGCCGGCGGCTGCTGCTTGAGGCGGGCGCGGTAGATGCCTTCGAGCAGGATCGCCTGGTCGTCCTCGTCCACCACCAGCTCGTCGGCGCTGGCCGGCACCTTGTCGCCGCGGCGCTGCAGCATCTTGTACCAGGTCTCGCGGAATTCGCGTTGCAGGCGCTGCTCGGCCAGCAGCGGGCCGTCGGCGCGCTGGGCGCTCTGGCCTTCCACTTCCAGGCGCAGCGCCGGACGCTCCTGCAGGGCCTTGGCCAGGGTGTCGAGGGCCTGGCGTGCGTCGTCGCTCAGGGCGTCCGAGCCGGCGTCGAACGGCACGGTGCTGAGGTCGACGTCGCTGCCGCCGGCGACCAGGCCGGCGACGAACTTGAACGGCGCCTGCGCCGCGCGCAGCACCAGGTTGCGCAGGGTCTGCCAGACGATGGGCATGACGCTGAACTCGGGGTTGTTGAGGTCGCCCTTGACCGGCAGCTCGATGGCGATCTTGCCTTCGGTGTCCTTGAGCAGGGCCACCGCCAGGCGGATCGGCAGGTCGACGGCGTCCGGGCTGTCGACCTTCTCGCCCAGCTGCAGGTTTTCCACCAGCACCTTGTTCTCGGCGTTGAGCTGGCCCTTCTCGATGCGGTAGTGCAGGTCGAGGTTGAGCCGGCCCTTGCGGATGCGGTAGCCGGCGAACTTGCCGGAGTAGGGGGTGATGGTGGTCAGCTCGACGTTCTTGAAGCTGGTGGCGATGTCCAGGCTGTTGAGCGGGTCGAAGGGGGTGAGCTTGCCCTTGACGCTGACCGGCGCGTACTTGTCCACCTTGCCCCGGATGTCGACGCTGGCGGCCTGCGGGCTCTGGTTGTCGAGGGTGCCGATGCGGCCGTTCATCTGCTGGATGGCGGTGGCGAAGCTGGGGGTCAGGCTGAAGTCGGCGAAGTTGGCCGAACCGTCGTTGATGGTCACGCCGCCGATGCGCACGGCCAACGGCTTGCCCGCATCCGCCTGAGCCTCAGCCGGCGCGGCAGGCTGCGGCACGATCAGCTCGCTGACGTTGGTGGTCAGGTTCTCGTTGATCACGAAGCGCGCATAGGGCTGCTCCAGCTCGACCTGCTCGATGGCCAGGCTTTCGCCGTGGCGATAGTCGAGGCCGTTCACCCGCACCTGCTGCCAGCGCAGGAAGTCGCGCTCGCGCAGGGTGTCGAGGGTGTGCAGCTGGTCGATCCTGGCGCTGCCGCTCACCTGGAGCGCCAGCGGCGCGGTGCTCTTGAGTTGCACCTCGAGGTCGCTGCCGAGCAGGCCGCTACGCAGTTCCAGGCGGATAAAGGGGCTGAGATAGGCCTGGGCCAGGCGCAGGTCGATGTCCTGGGTGGCGACCTTGAGCTGGGCGCTGGTGGGCTGCAGCTGCACCTGGCCGGCTGCCTGCAGCTTGCCCTGTTTGCCCAGGCCGGTATCCAGCTTGAGGCCGAAGGGCTTGTCGCCGAGGCTGTCGAAGTCGCTCAGCTCCAGGTTCAGCGGGCCGACGTCCAGCGCCACTGCCTGCTGCGGCACGCGGTCGACCAGGTGGGCCTGGTAGTCGCGCAGCTGCACGTCGCGCAGCAGCACCTGCCAGGGTTTGCTCGCCTCCTCGGCCGGCGCCGGCTCGCTGGCTGCCGTGGGTTTGCCGGCAAACAGCTTCTGCCAGTCCAGCTCGCCGTCGGCCTCGCGCGCGGCCCAGGCTTCCAGGCCCTGGCTGCGCACCTGGCCGATGAGCACCTGCTGCTTGGCCAGGTCCAGGCTGGCGTCGGCGATGTCGAGGCGCTGCAGGCGCAGCAGCGGCTTGCCTTCGGGGCTGTCGATGGCGAGGGGGGCCAGCTGGATGGCGAGCTTGCTCAGCTGCAGCTCGGTGCCGCTGGACAGATCGAGGTGGTAGTCGCTGCTCAGATCGACCTGGCCTTCCTGCAAGACCAGCGGCAGGGCATCGCGCACGTAGGGCCAGATGGCGCGCAGGCGGCCGTCGCTGAGCTTGAGGTTGCCGCTGGAGGTCAGCGGCACCAGGCCTATGCGGCCCTGCCAGTCGATGCGACCGCCATGGGGGCCGGTGGCGGTCAGGGTCATTTCGGCGTTGTCGCCGGCCAGGGTGCTGAGGTTGTGCAGTTCCAGGTTGAGCGAGTCGTAGGCGAACTCCACCGGCTCGCTGGGGCGCAGGTCCTGGAAGTGCAGGGAGTTTTCGCGCAGACCGACCTTGTCGATGAGCAGCGGGAAAGGCTCGCTTGGTGGCGCGTCGGCCGCGTCCGCCGGGCTCTCCGGCAGTTTGAACAGCTGCGTGAGGTTGAGCGTGCCGTCCTTGGCGAACAGCACCTCGCCGTGCGCGCCGTCCAGCTCGACCTCGGCCAGGTGCAGGGCGCCGCTCCACAGGCTGTCCAGTTGCAGGTTGGCGTACAGCTGCGCCAAGCCGAGCTGTTGCCGCTGCGGCTCGCCGATGGCCAGGCCCCACAGGCGCAGCTCCAGGCTGAAGGGATTGAGCTGCAGGCGCTGCAGGCTGGCCGGCACGCTGGCGTACTGCGCCAGCTGCTGGTTGGCGATGCGCAGGGCGATGCCCGGCAGAATCAGGAAGCCGATCAGGCTGTAGAGGAAGAGGGCGATCAACAGGGCGCTCAGCGCGCGCTTCAGTCCTTTGGGCATGGCGAGGCGTCATCTATCCAGACGAAGAGATGCCTTGGAGTATGGCACGCCGGTTCGGTTCCGGGCGTGCGCCGCACCGCGCATTTTTCTCTGCCGCGGGTCGCTCAGAGCCTCAGGATCAGGGTCTTCAGCGGCGGCTTGGCGTCGTGCGAGGGAAAGTCGGCGGCCGGTGGCAGCACCTGGCAGTCGCGCAGCGGGCGGCCGAGCTTGGCGGCGCAACGCAGCACCTGATCGCGCCAGTCGGCCAGCTCCACCTTCGCCAGGTTGTTGCAGCACACCAGCGTGCCGCCCTCGGCGGTGGCCAGGATCGCCGGCTTGAGCAGGCTCTGGTAGTCGCGCAGCAGGTCGACGGTGCCGAAGGCGCTCCTGGCCCAGGCCGGCGGGTCGAGGAACACCAGGTCGAACTGGCGCGGCGCCAGACGCGGATAGGCCGGCAGTTTCTGTCCGCGGCGGCTGGCGACGGGCAGGTCGGCCAACTGGCGGATCGCCGGGAAGTAGTCGGACTGGATGAACTGCATGGCCGGCAGGGCGGGGTTCAGCGCGCCGTTCTCGCGGCCCACCGCCAGGTTGCCCTCGGCGAAGTCCAGGTTGACCACCTCGCGCGCGCCGCCGGCCGCGGCGCAGAGGCCGACGCCGCAGGTGTAGGCGAACAGGTTGAGCACGGACTGGCCGGCGCTGTTGGCCTTGATCCAGCCGCGGGCGTTGCGCAGGTCGAGAAACAGCAGCGGGTCCTGCCCGGGATGGCGGCCACGCACCCGATAATTCAGGCCCCATTCTTGGCCGAGCATATCGTCCAGTGCCTCGGGGGTGGCCTGGTACACCGCGTCGCGGCGGTCGACGCGCGAGTTGCCGCCTGCACGGTCGTTATAGACCAGGTGCAGGTCTCGGCCGAGACGCTCGTTGATGGCGCTGTGCAGCGCGAGCAGCGCCTCGCGCTGCAGCGGTTGGTGAAAACTTTGCACCAGCAGCTGCGGGCCGTAGCGATCGAGGGTGAGGCCGGGGGCGCCTTCCTGGCTGCCGTGGAACAGGCGGTAGCAGTCGGTACCCTGGGCGTGCAGTTCACCCAGCAGCGGTTGGCGGGCATTGAGGGCGGCGCGCAGCGCCAGATCAAGAGCGGGCATGCGCGGCATCTCGGAGAAAGGAAAGGCCGGCAGTTTAGCAAGAAAAACGCCGACCCTCGGTCGGCGCATTGTGGCGATTGCGGCCGGCGTAGGTTGGGTTGAGCGCGGCGAAACCCAACAGCGGTCTGCCGGGCGCGCCGGGTCGCGCCCCTGTTGGGCTTCGGGGCTGCGCCCCTCGACCCAAGCTACGGCTTTGGCTTAGCGCTCGATGGCCAGCGCCACGCCCTGGCCGCCGCCGATGCACAGGGTGGCCAGGCCCTTCTTCGCATCGCGGCGGATCATCTCGTGCAGCAGGGTCACCAGCACGCGGCAGCCCGAGGCGCCGATGGGATGGCCGAGGGCGATGGCGCCGCCGTTGACGTTGACCTTCTCCGCGTCCCAGCCCAGCTCCTGGCCGACCGCCAGGGCCTGGGCGGCGAAGGCTTCGTTGGCTTCGATCAGGTCCAGCTCGGCGAGGTTCCAGCCGGCCTTGTCCAGGCAGCGGCGGGTGGCCGAGACCGGGGCGATGCCCATGATCGCCGGATCGACACCGGCATTGGCGTAGGCCTTGATTCTGGCCAGCACCGGCAGGCCGAGGGTCTGAGCTTTTTCGGCGCTCATCAGCAGCACCGCGGCGGCGCCGTCGTTAAGGCTGGAGGCGTTGCCGGCGGTGACGCTGCCGTCCTTTTTGAATGCCGGTTTCAGCTTGGCCAGGGATTCGGCGGTGGTGCCGGCGCGCGGCTGTTCGTCGCGAGTGAAGGCGACGGGATCGCCCTTGCGCTGCGGGATCAGCACCGGGGTGATCTCGGCGTCGAAGCGACCGGTCTCGATGGCCGTGCAGGCCTTCTGCTGCGATTCGGCGGCGAAGGCGTCCTGGGCGTCGCGGGAAATCCCGTACTTGTCCACCAGGTTCTCCGCGGTGATGCCCATATGGTAGTCGTTGAAGGCGTCCCACAGGCCGTCCAGGATCATGCTGTCCTGCAGCTGGGCATGGCCCATGCGCAGGCCGGTGCGCGCCTTGGGCAGCACGTAGGGGGCCAGGCTCATGTTCTCCATGCCGCCGGCGATGATCACCTCGGCATCGCCGCAGCGAATGGCCTGGGCGGCCAGGTGCAGGGCTTTCAGGCCCGAGCCGCAGACCTTGTTCAGGGTCATGGCCGGCACGGCATGCGGCAGGCCGGCGCGGATCGCCGCCTGGCGTGCGGGGTTCTGCCCGGAGCCTGCGGTGAGCACCTGGCCGAGGATGACTTCATCGACCTGGGCCGCGTCGAGGCCGGTCTGCTCCAGCAGGCGTTTGATCACGATGGCGCCGAGCTCGGGCGCGGGAATCTCGGCCAGGCTGCCCTGGAAGCTGCCGATGGCGGTGCGGGTGGCGGCGACTATGACGACGTCTTGCATATGCTGGTCCTCGATTCGGTTCAGACAATGACCGGAAAGACGCTGATGGTCGCATGGCTGGCTGTGACCGGCCAGCCACGCCTGCTAAGGCGCCAGGCGACGGCGGGCGCGCTGTGCGGCGCTGTTGCGCACGGCCCAGCGCAGCACGTTGGCGGTGCGCTGCACGCTGGCGCGGATCAAGGGCCGGCGCCAGGCCGCCTGGCGTTCGCCGAGCAGGTCGCTGGCCCAGTCCGGCAGCAGGTCGACGCCGGCCTGCAGCATCAGGCTGCCGAAAGGCTTGGCCAGGATGCTGGGCATCGGCGCGGCGTAGAGCAGTCGCACCACTTCGCGGGTGCGCTCATCGCAGAGCAGTTGCGGGCGCATGCGCTGCAGATAGTCGGCGATGGCCCGCTGCGATTTGGGCACGTCCTGCGCACCGAGGCGCTCGGCGATCAGCGCCACTTCGCGGTAGTAGCGATCCTGCTCGGCCACCGGCAGCCGCGGGTCGACGTAACGCAAATAGCCGGCGAGAAACTGGCTGACTTCGGAGACGTGCACCCAGGTCAGCAGCTCGGGATCGCTGGCGCTGTAAGGGCGACCGTCCGGCGCGCTGCCGACCACCTGCAGATGAATAGTGCGCACCTTGTCGATCAGTTGCTCGGCATCGTGCAGGCCGCCGTAGGTGGTGCCGGCGATGAACAGGCTGGTACGGCGCAGGCGACCGAGCATGTCCTGGCGAAAGCTGGAGTGATCCCACACGCCGGCCAGCGCCAGTGGGTGGAGCATCTGCAGGAGCAGGGCGGAAATGCCGCCGACCATCATCGCGGTGAAGTCGGCGTGCACTTGCCAGACCATCGACTGCGGGCCGAACAGGCCGGCATCACCGCGCGGCTGGTCGAGGTCGAGTACACCGAGCGAGGCGCCGGTGAGGCTGTGCACCTGTTTTTCGATCTGACGACGTAGGCTTTCCATGGCGCGCAGTTTCGGCGCTTGGTCGGTGCAAGACAAGGCGGCCCTTGTCCCGCATGCGCGGGACAAGGGCCTGCTGCATCAGCGGTTGAGGCGCTGCTCGATCAGGCTGTCGACCACGCTGGGGTCGGCCAGGGTCGAGGTGTCGCCCATGTTGTCCAGCTCGTTGCAGGCGATCTTGCGCAGGATGCGCCGCATGATCTTGCCCGAGCGGGTCTTGGGCAGGCCCGGCGCCCACTGGATCAGCTCCGGCTTGGCGAAGCTGCCGATTTCCTTGCCGACCAGGCTCAGCAATTCCTTCTTCAGCGCGTCGCTGGGCTCGCTGCCCTTCATCAGGGTGACGTAGGCGTAGATGCCCTGGCCCTTGACGTCGTGCGGGTAGCCGACCACCGCCGCCTCGGCCACCGCATCGTGCAGCACCAGGGCGCTTTCCACCTCGGCGGTGCCGATGCGGTGGCCGGAGACGTTGATCACGTCGTCGACGCGGCCGGTGATCCAGTAGTAACCGTCCTCGTCGCGGCGCGCGCCGTCGCCGGTGAAGTAGTAGCCGGGGTAGGGCTTGAAGTAGGTGTCGATCATGCGCTGGTGGTCGCCGTAGACGCTGCGTATCTGGCTCGGCCAGCTGGCCTTGATCGCCAGCACGCCGGCGCCCGGGCCCTCGATCTCCTTGCCCTGCTCGTCGAGCAGCACCGGTTGCACGCCAAAGAAGGGGCGGGTGGCCGAGCCGGGCTTGAGCTCGGTGGCGCCGGGCAGCGGGGTGATCAGGATCGAGCCGGTCTCGGTCTGCCACCAGGTATCGACTATGGGGCAGCGCGTGTCGCCGACCACATGGTAGTACCACTCCCAGGCCTCGGGGTTGATCGGCTCGCCCACCGAGCCGAGCAGGCGCAGGCTCGAACGCGAGGTGGCCTTGACCGGGCCTTCGCCCTCGCGCATCAGCGCGCGCAGGGCGGTGGGGGCGGTGTAGAAGATGTTCACCCGGTGCTTGTCGATCACCTGCCAGAAGCGCGAGGCGTCCGGGTAGTTGGGCACGCCCTCGAACATCAGGGTGGTGGCGGCGTTGGCCAGCGGGCCGTAGACGATGTAGCTGTGCCCGGTGACCCAGCCGACATCGGCTGTGCACCAGTAGATGTCGCCCTCGTGGTAGTCGAACACGTACTTGTGGGTCATGGCCGCGCCGAGCAGGTAGCCGCCGGTGGTATGCAGCACGCCCTTGGGTTTGCCGGTCGAGCCCGAGGTATAGAGGATAAACAGCGGGTCCTCGGCGTCCATCGGCTCGGCCGGGCAGTCGGTATCGACCTCCTTGAGCGCCTGGTGGTACCAGAGGTCGCGGCCTTCCACCCAGGCCACGTCGCCCTGGGTGCGCTCGACCACCACCACGGTGGACACCTTCGGGCAGCTCTGCAGGGCCTGGTCGACGTTGTTCTTCAACGGAATGTACTTGCCGCCGCGCACGCCCTCGTCGGCGGTGATCACCGTGCGGCAGTCGGCATCGAGGATGCGGTCGCGCAGGGCGTCCGGGGAGAAGCCGCCGAACACTACCGAATGCACGGCGCCGATGCGTGCGCAGGCGAGCATGGCGTAGGCCGCCTCGGGGATCATCGGCATGTAGATGCACACCCGGTCACCCTTCTTCACGCCACGGCGCTTGAGCACGTTGGCCAGGCGGCTGACGTTGTGGTGCAGCTTGTTGTAGGTGATATGCGCCGACTCGGCCGGGTTGTCGCCTTCCCAGATGATGGCGATCTGTTCGCCGCGCTGTTGCAGATGGCGGTCGATGCAGTTGTAGGCGACGTTGAGCTGGCCGCCCTTGAACCATTCGGCGTGGCCCTGCTTGAGGTCGCTGGCGTGCACCCGGTCCCAGGGCTGGAACCAGTCGAGGAAGGCCTTGGCCTGCTCGGCCCAGAAGGTCTCGGGCTGCTCGACGGATTGCCGGTACAGGCGCAGGTAGGCGTCGTTGTCCAGATGTGCGCGCTGGCGCACCGCGTCGGCCACGGGGTGGCGGGTGATCTCGAACATGGCGGGGTCCTTGTTGTTGTCTGTCCGCAACGTTCCCAAGGGTGCACCCAAGCAGGCGCTCGGTTCAAGTGCGTCGATTGCCTAAGCGCCGCGAGACCGGTCATGCCCGCGTCGGGGCCTGGGTATCGCTGCGCTCAACCCAGGCCAGCAGATTATGCGATTCAGCCGCGATGGTGCTCGCGGAAGTGCTCGATCAGGCCCTGGGTCGAGGCGTCGGCGGCGGCGCTGTCGACCTGGCCGACCAGGCGCTGGTAGACCTCCTTGCCCATCTCCTTGCCCAGCTCCACGCCCCACTGGTCGAAGGCGTTGATGCCCCAAATGGCGCTCTGCACGAACACCTTGTGCTCGTACAGCGCCACCAGGGCGCCGAGGTTGAACGGCGCGATGCGGTTCATCACCAGGATATTGCTCGGCCGATTGCCGGGAATCTCCTTGTGCGGCGCCAGGCGCTGCACCTCGTCCTCGCTCAAGCCCTTGGCGCGCAGCTCGGCCTCGGCCTCGGCGCGGCTCTTGCCCTGCATCAGCGCCTGGGCCTGCGACAGGCAGTTGGCGAACAGCCACTGGTGGTGGTCGGACAGCGGGTTGTAGCTGTTGACCGGGACGATGAAATCCGCCGGCACCAGCAGGCGGCCCTGATGTAGCAACTGGTGGTAGGCGTGCTGGCCGTTGCAGCCGACGCCGCCCCAGATCACCGGGCCGGTGGCGATGTCCAGGGCGCTGCCGTCCTGGCGCACGCTCTTGCCGTTGGATTCCATGTCCAGCTGCTGCAGGTGCTTGGTGAAGTTACGCAGGTAGTGGTCGTAGGGCAGGATCGCGTGGCTCTGCGCGCCCCAGAAGTTGGTGTACCAGATGCCCAGCAGGGCCATCAGCACCGGCATGTTCTCCGCCAGGGGGGCCTGGGTGAAGTGCTGGTCCATGGCGTAGGCGCCGGCCAGCAGTTCCTTGAAGTTGGACACGCCGATGGCCAGGGCGATGGGCAGGCCGATGGCCGACCACAGCGAGTAGCGGCCGCCGACCCAGTCCCACATGGGGAAGATGTTCTGCTCGCCGATGCCGAACTCGATGGCCGCCTTGCGGTTGCTGGTCACGGCGATGAAATGGCGGTGCAGCTCCTGTTCCGGGCCGCCCATGGCCAGGTACCAGTCGCGCGCGGCCAGGGTGTTCTTCAGCGTCTCCAGGGTGCCGAAGGACTTGCTGGAGACGATGAACAGGGTGGTTTCCGGGTTGAGCCGGGCGGTCAGCTCGCGGAACTCGCTGCCGTCGATATTGGCCAGGTAGTGGCAGCGCACGCCGCGCTGGGTGAAGGGGCGCAGCGCCTCGGAGACCAGCTGCGGGCCGAGGAAGGAGCCGCCGATGCCGATATTGACCACCTCGGTGATCGGCTTTTCGCTGTAGCCGCGCCACAGGCCGCTGTGGATGCGGCTGACCAGCTCGGTCATCTGGTTCAGCACGCGGTGCACCTGGGGGATGATGTCCGCGCCGTCCACCACCAGGCGCCGGCCGATCGGGCTGCGCAGGGCGGTGTGCAGGGCCGCGCGGCCTTCCGAGGCGTTGACCTGCTCGCCGCTGTACAGGGCGTCGATGGCGCCTTGCAGGTCGGCTTGCTCGGCCAGCTGGATCAGCAGCTCGAGGCTGCGTTCGTCGATCAGGTTCTTCGAGTAGTCCAGCAGCAGGCCGCAGCTGTTCAGCGAGAAGCGCTGGAAGCGTCGGGCGTCCGTGGCGAAGGCCTCGCGCATGCTGAACCCGGCCATCTCGGCGCGGTGTTGCTGCAGGGCGTGCCAGGCGGGCAGGCGGGTGACGTCGTGCGGCTGCTGGTAGTAGGCCATCGGGGCTCCTGATGCGGAAAAGCGAAAGGCCCGGAATTATCCGGGCCTGGCGAGTGTAACCGGCGGTCTCGCGGCGCAGCTACTGGGCGGGCAGTTCCACCAGCAGATTGTCGATCAGCCGGGTGCTGCCCAGGTGGGCGGCGGTGAGCACCACCAGCTGGCGGTCGTCGAGCTGGGCCGGACGCAGGCTGAGGGCGTTACGGATTTCCAGGTAGTCCGGGACGAAGCCGGCGTCGCGCTGCTGGCGCTGGGCCGTCTCGATCAGTCGTGGATAGTCGCGGGCGCCGCGTTGCAGCTCGCTGGCGATGCCCTGCAGGCTGCGGTACAGCGCCGGGGCGGCGGCGCGCTGCGCGGCGTCGAGGTAGCCGTTGCGCGAGGACAGCGCCAGGCCGTCCTCGGCGCGCTGGGTCGGCGCGCCGATGATCTGGATCGGCATGTTGAGGTCGTGCACCAGGGCGCGAATCACCGCCAGTTGCTGGTAGTCCTTCTCGCCGAACACGGCCAGATCCGGCTGCACCATGTTGAACAGCTTGGTCACCACCGTGGCCACGCCCTCGAAGTGGCCGGGGCGGCTGGCGCCGCACAGGCCTTCGGAGACGCCGGGCACTATCACCCGGGTCTGGTCGGCCATGCCGTGCGGGTAGATTTCCGCCACGTCCGGGTGGAACAGCAGGTGGCAGCCGGCGGCCAAGAGTTTTTCCTGGTCGGCGGCGAGAGTCCGCGGGTAGCTGGCCAGATCCTCGCCGGCGCCGAACTGCAGCGGGTTGACGAAGATGCTGGCGACCACGAAGTCGGCGCGCTGGACGGCGGTCTCCACCAGGGAGACGTGGCCGGCGTGCAGGTTGCCCATGGTCGGCACGAAACCGATCTGCTTGCCCTCGGCGCGGGCCTGGGCGACGGCGGCGCGCAGTTCGCGCAGGGTCTTGACCGTGTTCATGCCGAGAACCCGTGTTCGGCGGCGGGGAAGCTGCCGTCCTTGACCGCCTGGACGTAGGCGGCGAGGGCGCCCTGGATGCTGCTCTGGCCGTCCATGAAGTTGCGCACGAACTTCGGCGCGCGGCCGGACAGCGACAGGCCGAGCATGTCGTGCTGCACCAGCACCTGGCCGTCGGTGGCAGGGCCTGCGCCAATGCCGATCACCGGAATCTTTACCGCCTGGCTGATTTCCGCGGCCAGTTCGCTGGGCACGCATTCGAGCAGCAGCATGGCGGCGCCGGCCTGTTCCAGGGCCATGGCGTCTGCGCGCATCTGCCGCGCCTGGGCCTCCTGGCGGCCCTGCACCTTGTAGCCGCCGAGGATGTTCACCGCCTGCGGGGTCAGGCCCAGGTGCGCGCACACCGGCACGCCGCGCTCGGCCAGCAGGCGGATCGGCTCGGCCAACCAGCCGGCGCCCTCCAGCTTGACCATATGGGCGCCGGCCTGCATCAGCCGGGCGCTGTTGGCCAGCGCCTGCTCGGTGGTGGCGTAGGCCATAAAGGGCAGGTCGGTGATGATCAGCGCGCCCTGGTTGCCGCGTTTGACGCAGGCGGTGTGGTAGGCCATCTCCTCGATGCTGACCGGCAGGGTGCTGTCGTGGCCCTGCAGCACCATGCCCAGGGAATCGCCAACCAGCAGCACGTCGACCCCGGCCTGGCAGGCGGCCTGGGCGAAGGTGGCGTCGTAGCAGGTCAGCATGGCGATCTTGGCACCGCTGTGCTTGAGGCTCTGCAGGGTGGTCAGGGTAACGTCAGGCATTTCAAGGGTCCTCGCTCAGGCTCGGTCGCGGCTTCTAAGCGGCGGCAATCCGGCCTGGATTGGCATAAAGGTGCGCCCGGCGGCGGGCGACGGGACGCCTATAGTCCCGATGGGGGCAGGCGAAGTCAATTGCAGGTGTTACCCGGCTGTTACTGGCGTTACCGCCAATGCGCGCGAGCGAGGCGGACGCTAGAGCGGGCGCGGGCTTGCGCCCAGGGGCAGGGGGAGTGCCTGGAGGACATCCGTGATGCATGGCTGCAGAGTCGCCGCGGATGCAATCGGGAAATCCCCGGATGTCATCCGCGCTACTCGGCCAGGCGTTCTAGGCCGGTGAAGGGGCAGGCGGCCAGCAGTTCGCTCAGGCGGCGGCCGTCGGGCAGCTGCAGCTCGGCGGCGAGTTCGGCCAGGGGGTAGAGCACGAAGGGCCGCGCGTGCATATGGTAGTGCGGCACCGTCAGGCGTTCGTCGGCGATCGAGCGTTCGCCGAACAGCAGGATATCCAGGTCCAGGGTGCGTGGCCCCCAGCGTTCGGCCTTGCGCACGCGGCCCTGTTCCTGCTCGATACGCTGCAGGGCGTCGAGCAGCGTCCAGGGTTGCAGCGCCGTGTCCAGCGCCGCCACGGCGTTGACGTAGCGCGGCTGGTCGGGCGGACCGAGCGGGTCGCTGGCATAGAAGGAGGAGTGGGCCAGCAGCCTGGTATCCGGCAGCTGGGCGAGGGCGGCGAGGGCGTCGCGCAGCTGCTGCAGCGGCTCGGCCAGGTTGCTGCCGAGGCCAATATAAACCCGCTCCATCATTCCTCGCCGACGCTGCCCGCGTCGTCGCGCTTGCGCCGACCGCTGCTGCGCCGGCGTTTGCGCGGCGCGTTGCCGGTTGCTTCGGGCTTGCCGGCGAGGTCGCGGATCATCTGCCGGCGCTGGCTGTCGCTGGCGTCCTGGTAGTCGGTCCACCAATCGCCGAGGCCGCCGGTGTCCTCGCCGGCATGCTCGCGCAGCAGCAGGAAGTCGTAGCCGGCGCGAAAGCGCGGGTTGTCCAGCAGCAGGTCGGCGCGCTTGCCGCTGCGCCGCGGCAGGCGTTCCTGCATGTCCCAGATCTCGCGGATCGGGATGGTGAAGCGTTTGGGCACGGCGATGCGCTGGCACTGCTCGGCGATCAGCTCGTGGGCGGCTTCCTGCATTGCCGGGATCGGCGGCATGCCCTTGTCCTGCAATTGCAGCACGCGGGCCGGCAGGGCCGGCCAGAGCAGCGCGGCGAAGAGGAAGGCCGGGGTCACCGACTTGCCCTGGGCGATGCGCTCGTCGGTGTTGATCAGCGCCTGGCGGATCAGCCGCTCGGTGTACTCGGGGTTGCGCTTGAGCGCCTCGCCGCTGGCCGGGAACAGCTGGGCGAACAGGTCGTGCTCGAGCAGCAGGTCGAAGGTGTACTCGGCGTAGCCGGCGAGCAGCAGCTTGAGCACCTCGTCGAACAGGCGCGCGGCGGGGATGTCGCGCAGCATCGGCGCCAGGCGGCGGATCGGCGCGGCGCTGTGCTTCTCGATGTCAAAGTCCAGCTTGGCGGCGAAGCGCACCGCGCGGAGCATGCGCACCGGGTCTTCCAGGTAGCGCTGCTCGGGGTCGCCGATCAGCCGCACCTGGTGGTTGCGCACATCGTGCATGCCGCGCGCGTAGTCGAGAATGTGTTCCTGGGAGGGGTCGTAGTACAGCGCGTTGATGGTGAAGTCGCGGCGCTGGGCGTCGTCCTCCAGGCTGCCGTAGACGTTGTCGCGCAGGATGCGCCCGCTCTCGTGGCGCGCCGCCAGGTTGCTGTTTTCTTCGTCGTCGCCCTGCGGGTGGTTGGCGCGGAAGGTGGCGACTTCGATGATCTCGCGGCCGAAATGCACGTGAACCAGCTTGAAACGGCGGCCGATCACCCGGGCGTTGCGGAACTCCGCGCGCACCTGCTCGGGGGTGGCGCTGGTGGCCACGTCGAAATCCTTGGGCTCGATGTCCAGCAGCAGGTCGCGCACGCAACCGCCGACCAGGTAGGCCTGGTAGCCGGCCTTCTGCAGGCGTTCGACCACGCTGATGGCATGGCGGCTGATTTCGTTGCGGTTGATCGGGTGTTGCCGGCTGCTCAGCACCTCGGGGGTGCTGCGCGGGCGCTGCGCGCGGCGCAGGGGCGAGCGGAAAGACTTGAACAGCTTCTTCAGCATGGGATGCACTGTGTGGAGAAATGACCGGCCAGACGAAACGATGACCGCATGATTGCTGCGGATTCTAGCATCGTGTCGGGAGAAGGTGTGTAGAGCGGCAGGCGGGGATCCGGGGAGCGGAAGCTACTGGGGGAGCCTAAGCTCCCCCCCAAGTTGGTGCGTGCTTCGTTTTTATTGTTATTGAGGGCGCGTTGTTTTTGTTGTTTCGCCCTTCCCAAACGACCGTGGTCGGTTGGGTGCTCCCTGAAAGCGGGAGCCAATAGCAAACGGATTTCTTTGGACGCTGATGCTGCCATGACACTTGCGTGATCCAACCAGTACGGGTGCTGCCTCGGGGCAGTTTTATTGTTCTCGGCCTGGTCGTGGGGCGAACCCCAAGGGCAACTCCTCTCCAAAAGAATCAGTTAGCTGCGCCTCCATCTTGTTGTTCTTGTTGTTTTGGAGTCGTTACGTCTTGTTCTTATTGTGTGGGGCTTTGCTTGTTATTGTTGTTGTGCCAGAGATAAAGCAGATGCCGTGCCAGTTTTTGCGATTCCTTGTAAATCAAGGGTTTGCGGCAGGTGGAGGGCGATCGGAAGGGAGAAAAAAGCCGGGTTTTCGTTACCATTAGACCCGGCTTTTGTTACGAGATATTGATTCGGTAACAACCCGCGGAACCTGTGCGCAGGTCGGTTGTCACCCGGCGCGCGCGGTCAAGGGCCGCTGGTCACGCCGGATTTGCGCCGGGGGATGCCCAGGCGCTGGCGGCGTTCCCACAGGCACTTGCGGCTGATGCCGAGCTTGCGCGCCAGTTCGGTCTCGGTCATGTGGTCCTGGTGCTCGAGCACGAAGTGCTGGAAATAGTCCTCCAGCGACAGGTCTTCGGTGGGCTCGTGGCTGTTGCTGCTGCTCTGCCCGGCAGCCGCTGGCAGGCCGAAGTCGTCGTCCAGGTCGTCCAGCTCGATATCGATGCCCAGCAGGTCGGCGGAAATTTCCGCGCCCTCGCAGAGGATCACCGCACGCTCGATGGCGTTCTCCAGCTCGCGCACGTTGCCCGGCCAGGGGTAGTGACGGATGGCCTGCTCGGCATCCTGGGCGAAGCGCAGCGGCTCGCGGCCCATGCGCGTGCACTGGCGTGCGAGGAAGGCCTGGGCGATTTCGCTGACGTCGCTGCCGCGCTCGCGCAGGGCGGGCAGCTTGAGGGCGATGACGTGCAGGCGGTAGTAGAGGTCTTCGCGGAACTGGCCGGTCTTGGCCAGGGTCTTGAGGTCGCGGTGGGTGGCGGCGATCAGGCGCACGTCGACCTTCTGCGACTGCACCGAGCCGACCCGGCGAATCTCGCCTTCCTGCAGCACGCGCAGCAGGCGCGCCTGAGCCTCCAGCGGCAGTTCGCCGATCTCGTCGAGGAACAGCGTGCCGCCATCGGCTGCCTCCACCAGGCCGGCGCGACCGGCGCTGGCACCGGTGAAGGCGCCCTTTTCGTGGCCGAACAGCTCGGATTCGATCAGGGTTTCCGGAATCGCCGCGCAGTTGACCGAGATCAGCGGCGCCTTGGCGCGCTTGGACAGGTTGTGCAGGGCGCGGGCGACCAGCTCCTTGCCGGTGCCGGACTCGCCCTGCACCAGCACGTTGGAGTCGGTGGGGGCGACCTTGCGGATCTTGCCGTAGAGCTCCTGCATGGCGGCGCAGGAACCGATGATGCCGATTTCGCCGTTGGCGTTGTCCACGACCTTTTCGCTGCCACCGTTACGTGGGCTGCTGGCGCTGGCCGCGGCTGGCGCGCTCTTGGCTTCCTGGCGATCGCGCAGGATGCGCGCCACGGCCTGGAGCATCTCGTCGTGGTCGAAGGGCTTGGCGATATAGTCGACCGCGCCCATCTTCATCGAGTCCACCGCCGAGCGCAGGCTGGCGTAGCTGGTCATGATCAGCACCGGGGTGCCCTCGGCCAGTTTGATCAACTCGGTGCCGGGCGCGCCGGGCAGGCGCAGGTCGCTGACGATCAGGTCGAAGCCGGGAATGCCGTAGCGTTCCTGGGCTTCCTGTACCGAGCCGGCTTCGCTGACCTGGTACTGGTTGCGCTCGAGCAGGCGGCGCAAGGCAGAGCGGATAATGGTTTCGTCTTCGACGATAAGAATATGTGGCATCAATTCGGTCTCTCGACGGTCTCTGGTCGCTAGTTACATCGCTACGGACGTCGCCTCGACATGCCTTGGCAGGGTGACCCGAATACGAGTGCCGAGTTGGCGCTCGGGGTCGGCCGGGCTGTCGATTGTTATCTGCCCATAATGCTCTTCCACGATCGAATAGACCAGCGCGAGGCCCAGCCCGGTGCCCTCGCCGGGGTCCTTGGTGGTGAAGAACGGCTCGAACAGGCGGTCGATGATCGCCTTGGGAATGCCGCTGCCTTCGTCCTCGACGATCAGGTCGACGGTGTGTTCGCTGGCCTCGCTGCGCACGCGGATGGCGCCGCCGGGCGGCGAGGCGTCGCGGGCATTGGACAGCAGGTTGATCAGCACCTGGGCCAGGCGCTGCGGATCGCCCTCGGCCCAGTGCTGCGGGTCGCAGAGGTTGTAGAACTGGATGTCGAAGTTGCGCTTGTTCAGCGACAGCAGGCCGATGGCGTCCTGCGCCACGTCGGCCAGGCACACCGGCTCCTCGCTGCGCTGGTGGCTGCCGGAGTGGGCGAAGCTCATCAGCGACTGGACGATGCGCGACACGCGCTTGGTCTGCTCGAGGATCTGCCCGCTGATCTCGATCAGCTCGGGGTCGCTTTCGCGCTCCTCGCGCAGGTTCTGCGCCAGGCAGGCGATGCCGGTGATCGGGTTGCCGATCTCGTGGGCCACCCCGGCGGCCAGGCGGCCGATGCTGGCCAGGCGCTCGGAGTGCACCAGCTTGTCTTCCAGCAGCTGGGTTTCGGTGAGGTCCTCGACCAGCAGCACCAGGCCGCTGTTGCCCGGCGCCAGCGGCTCGTCGATGGCCGCCTTGTGCAGGTTGAGCCAGCGGATCTGGCCGTCGACGGCCAGGTGCTGCTTGTGCAGGTGCTGGTCGGGCAGTTCGATGAAGGTCTGCAGCAGGCCCTGCCAGGGCTCGGCCAGCGCCGACAGGCGCGAGCCGACGATGCGCTGCGCGGGAATCTCGGTGAGCTCCTCCATGGCCCGGTTCCACATCAGGATCTCCTGATCCTTGGCCAGCGAGCAGACGCCCATCGGCAGTTCCTGCAGGGTCTGGCGGTGGTAGCGGCGCAGCGCGTCGAGCTCGGCGGCCAGGCCGGTGAGGCGCGACTGGTAGTCCTCCAGGCGGCTCTCGATGAAGTGGATATCCTCGGTGACGTAGCCCTCGCTGCCGGACTTGTAGGGCAGGAAGGTCTCGACTATGTCCTGCGCCACGCTGGGGCCCATCAGGCCGGAGAGGTTGGCCTCGATGCGGTCGCGCAGGCGGCGCAGGGCATAGGGGCGGCTCTCGTCGAACGGCAGGTGCAGGTCGCGCAGGGCCTGTTCCACCTCGCGCTGGGCGGTCTTGGCGCCGAGCGGCTTGGCCAGCTGGGCGGCGAACTCCTGCGGCGACACCGCCACCAGCTCGCGGCGTTGCGGGCGGCGCACGTTGTCCACCGCGCAGGCCTCGGCGGCGCTCTTTTCCTCGGGGCTGGCCTCGGTGAACAGCGACACCAGGGTGAACACCAGCACGTTGGCCGCCAGCGAGGCGATGGCCGCCAGGTGCCAGCTGGCATCGTCGAGCACGTAGATGACGTTGAACAGCGGCAGGTAGAAGCCTTCCAGGTTGCCCAGCAGCGGCAGCAGCATGGTCAGCGCCCAGACGCCGATGCCGGCCAGCAGCCCGGCAAGAAAGCCGCGGCGGTTGGCGGTCGGCCAGTACAGCACCGAGAGCACGCCGGGGAGGAACTGCAGGGTGGCGACGAAGGCGACTATGCCCAGGTTGGCCAGGTCCTGCTGGGCGCCGAGCAGCAGGTAGAAGCCGTAGCCGGCCATGATGATGAAGGCGATCAGCGCGCGCCGCGTCCATTTCAGCCAGCGGTAGATATTGCCCTCGGCCGGCGGCTGGTACAGCGGCAGCACCAGGTGGTTGAGCGCCATGCCCGACAGCGCCAGGGTGCTGACGATGATCAGCCCGCTGGAGGCCGACAGGCCGCCGACGTAGGCCAGCAGCGCCAGCGCCTCGCTGTTCACCGCGATGCCCAGCCCCAGGGTGAAGTATTCCGGGTTGGTGGTGGCGCCGAGCTTGAGTCCGGCCCAGAGGATCAGCGGCACCGCCAGGCTCATCAGCAGCAAAAACAGCGGCAGGCTCCAGCTGGCGCTGACCATGGCGCGCGGGTTGAGGTTTTCGGTGAAGGTCATGTGGTACATGTGCGGCATGACGATGGCCGAGGCGAAGAACACCAGCAGCAGGGTGCGCCAGGGGCCTTCCTGCAGCGGCGTGTGCAGGGTCGCCAGTGCGGCCTGGTTCTGCACCAGCCACATCTCCAGCTCGCGCGGGCCGCCGAACACCTGGTACAGCGCGTACCAGCCGATCACGCCTAGCGCCACCAGCTTGACCAGCGACTCGAAGGCGATGGCGAAGACCAGGCCTTCGTGCTTCTCGCGGGTGGCGATATGGCGGGCGCCGAACAGGATGGTGAACAGGATGATCAGCCCGCAGTAGCTCAGCGCGACCTTCTCCTGCAGCGGCTCGCGGCTGAGGATGCCGATGGAGTCGGCCACCGCCTGGATCTGCAGGGCCAGCAGCGGCAGCACGCCGATCAGCATGAACAGGGTGGTCAGCACCCCGGCCCAGGTGCTGCGAAAGCGGAAGGCGAACAGGTCGGCCAGCGACGACAGCTGGTAGGTGCGGGTGATGCGCAGGATCGGGTAGAGCAGCACCGGTGCCAGCAGAAAGGCGCCGGACACCCCCAGGTAGCTGGCGAGGAAGCCGTAGCCGTACTGGTAGGCCAGGCCCACCGTGCCGTAGAAGGCCCAGGCGCTGGCGTAGACGCCCAGTGACAGGGTGTAGGTCAGCGGATGGCGGATGATCCAGCGCGGAATCAGGCCGTGTTCGCTGACCCAGGCGACGCCGAACAGGATCAACAGGTAGCCGGCGCTGATCAGGATCAGCTCGCTCAGGCTAAAGCTCGTCAGCATCGCGTTGGCTCTGCGAATGGGAATAGGGGGGGAGCGCTCGAGGGGCGCCGGTTCGAGTCAGAGTTCATCGGCATCGCGTTGGCTCTGCAGGATGAAGGTGACGACGATCAGGATCAGCCACAGCAGGTAGGGCCGGTACCAGGCGCCATTGGGGTCGATCCACCAGTCCATGATGGCTGGGGAGAACAGGTAGATCCCCACCACCAGGATCAGAACCAATCGGTAGATATACATGCGGCATCTCGTCGGGGGATGCGGCGATGGTAAAGGAAGGCGCGCGTTGCAAGCCACAAACTTGAGGCCGTATGTAGGCTGCGCCGCGCGCACCTCCTATGAAGACCGGGCATGCGGCCTCGGTGCGCGTAGCGCAGCCTACGCGGTTGTCAGCGCAGCTGCGCCTCGGCCAGGGTGCGGCTGCGCGGAATGCGGCTGGCGTCCCAGTGGGCGATGCCCCAGGCCAGCAGCTCGGCGGGCGCGGCGCCCTGCAACTCGGCAGGCGCTTGCTGGCCCAGGGCACGCAAGGCGCGCAGCAGCAGGGGGCCGGCCTGTTCGGCGGGCAGCGGTGGCGAGCGGTAGCTCTTGCCCAGCTTGTGGCCGTCGGGCTGGATGATCAGCGGCACGTGCAGGTAGCGCGGCTGCGGCAGCCCGAGCAGTTCCTGCAGGTAGAGCTGGCGCGGCGTGGAGTCGAGCAGGTCGGCGCCGCGTACCACGTCGGTCACCCCCTGCCAGGCGTCGTCCAGCACCACGGCGAGCTGGTAGGCGAACAGGCCGTCGCGGCGGCGAATGACGAAATCGCCCACCTCACGTCCCAGCTGCTGGCCGAACTCGCCCTGCACGCGGTCGACGAAGCGGTATTCCAGCTGCGGTACGCGCAGGCGAATGGCGGCGCCATGCTCGGCGTGGCCGGCATCGCGGCAGGTGCCGGGGTAGATGCCGCCGTGCCCGGCCAACTGCTTGCGCGAGCAGGTGCAGGCATAGGCCAGGCCCTGAGCCAGCAGCCGCTCGATCACCGCGGCGTACTCGGCATGTCGATCGCGCTGGTACACCAGCTCGCCGTCCCAGGCGAAACCGTAGGTTTCCAGGGTGCGCAGGATGGCGTCCTGGGCGCCGGGCACTTCCCGCGGCGGGTCGAGGTCTTCCATGCGCAGCAGCCAGCGACCGCCGGCGGCGCGGGCGTCGAGGTAGGAAGCGAGGGCGGCGACCAGCGAGCCGAAGTGCAGGTAGCCGCTGGGGGTGGGGGCGAAGCGCCCGATATAGGAGTCGTTCATCGCTGGCACAGCGTGAAGGGCAGAAACAGAGCGGGGCGCCTAGGCGCCCCGTCGTCGGTTCAGGAACCGATCTGCTTTTCCTTGATTTCCGCCAGGGTCTTGCAGTCGATGCACAGGGTGGCGGTGGGGCGGGCTTCGAGGCGGCGGATGCCGATTTCCACGCCGCAGGAGTCGCACCAGCCGTAGTCGTTGTCTTCGATCAGCTGCAGGGTCTCGTCGATCTTCTTGATCAGCTTGCGCTCGCGGTCGCGGGCGCGCAGTTCCAGGCTGAACTCTTCTTCCTGGCTGGCGCGGTCGGCCGGATCGGGGAAGTTGGCCGCTTCGTCCTGCATATGGTGCACGGTACGGTCGACTTCCTGCATCAGCTCCAGCTTCCACTTGTTGAGGATGCCGGTGAAGTGAGCGCGCATCGGCTCGCTCATGTATTCCTCGCCCTTCTTATCTTCGTAGGGCTGGAAACCGCGAACCAGCTGGCTAGTGCTCTTTGCTTTTTCTTTGGTGGGCATGGATGACCGCCTCTCACTCTCTCGAATCCACTGCGCAGGTTATGTCCATTGCCGATCCGAACTCGGCCCTGCGGCTGCAAGCGGGCGAACTTACCAGATCGAATCGGGGTGCGCTACTCCCGGTTGTCCATGGTTTGCCGCCCTCGTACACAAAAGCTCGAAGCCCATCCGTGGTTTTGTCGAGCCCTGCTAGAATCCGCGCCTCGAAACCTCGCAAGGCAGGCCCATGGCTCAGCTCTACAGTGCGCGCAGTCGCGCCATCGAACCCTTTCACGTCATGGCCTTGCTGGCGCGGGCCAACGAACTGCAGGCCGCCGGCCACGATGTCATCCACCTGGAAATCGGCGAGCCGGATTTCACCACTGCCGCGCCCATAGTCGAGGCCGGCCAGGCGGCGCTGGCCGCCGGCCACACCCGCTACACCGCGGCGCGCGGTGTGCCGGCCCTGCGCCAGGCCATCGCCGACTTCTACGGCGCGCGACATCGGCTAAGCATAGACCCTGAACGCATCCTCATAACGCCCGGTGGCTCCGGCGCGCTGTTGCTGGCCGCGAGCCTGCTGGTCGACCCGGGCAAGCACTGGCTGCTGGCCGACCCCGGCTACCCCTGCAACCGCCATTTCCTGCGCCTGGTGGAAGGTGCCGCGCAACTGGTGCCGGTCGGCCCCGAGGTGCGTTACCAACTGACCCCGCAACTGGTGGAGCGGCATTGGGATTCGGACAGCGTCGGCGCGCTGGTCGCCTCGCCGGCCAACCCCACCGGCACCCTGCTGCACAGGGACGAGCTGGCGGCGCTGGCCGCCTGCCTCAAGCAGCGCGGCGGCCATCTGGTGGTGGACGAGATCTACCACGGCCTGACCTACGGCTGTGATGCTGCCAGCGTGCTGGAAGTGGACGACGAGGCCTTCGTGCTCAACAGTTTCTCCAAATATTTCGGCATGACCGGCTGGCGCCTCGGCTGGCTGGTGGCCCCGGAAAACGCGGTGCCCGAGCTGGAGAAACTGGCGCAGAACCTCTACATCAGTGCGCCGTCCATGGCCCAGCATGCCGCGCTGGCCTGTTTCCAGCCGGCCACCCTGGCGATTCTCGAAGAGCGCCGCCACGAGTTCCAGCGCCGCCGCGACTACCTGCTGCCGGCGCTGCGCGAGCTGGGCTTCGGCATCGCCGTGGAGCCTGAAGGCGCCTTCTATCTATACGCGGACATCTCGGCCTTCGGCGGCGACGCCTTCGCCTTCTGTCGCCACTTCATCGAGACCGAGTACGTGGCCTTCACCCCGGGGCTGGATTTCGGCCGCCACCAGGCCGGCCATCATGTGCGCTTCGCCTATACGCAGAACCTCGAGCGCCTGGAGCAGGCGGTCGAGCGCATCGCCCGCGGCCTGAGCAGCTGGAACCCCGATGCGCTTTGATCCGCCACTGGAGGAGGGGCGGCTGCTGCGCCGCTACAAGCGCTTTCTCGCCGATATCGAGAGCGCCAGCGGCGAGGCGCTGACCATCCACTGCGCCAACACCGGCTCGATGCTCAACTGCATGAGCGCGGGCTGCCGGGTGTGGTTCAGCCGTAGCGACGACCCCAAACGCAAGCTACCGGGTAGCTGGGAGCTGAGCGAAACGCCACAGGGGCGCCTGGCCTGCATCAATACCGCGCGGGCCAATGCGCTGGTGGAGGAGGCGCTGCGCGCGGGGCTGATCGCCGAGCTGGCCGGTTTCGTTGCGCTCAAACGCGAGGTGCCCTACGGGGTGGAGAACAGCCGCGCCGATTTTCGCCTGGATTACGCCGACGGCCCGGCCTATGTCGAGGTCAAGAGCGTGACCCTGGGTTTCGATGGCACGGATGTGGCGGCCTTTCCCGATGCGGTGACCGCGCGCGGCGCCAAGCACCTGCGCGAGCTGGCCGCGCTGGCGCGCGCCGGGGTGCGCACGGTGCAGCTGTACTGCGTGAACCTGTCCGGTATTCGCGCCGTGCGCGCCGCCGAGGAGATCGACCCGGCATACGCCGCCGGCCTGCGCGAGGCCAAGGCGGCCGGCGTGGAAGTGCTGGCCTACGGCGCCGAGGTCAGCCCCGCAGGTATCGCCCTGATGCGCAGGCTGGAGGTGTTGGCGTAGGGCGTAGGCCGGACATGGCGCAGCCTTGTCCGGCACGGGATTGTGGCGATGGTGGACGAGCCTGTGGCATGTCCACCCTAGGCCTCTATCCAGATACCTTCGGCGTCCTCGCGGCACTCGATGGCCTGCAGCGCCTGCCCGGCGCAGGGCCCGGCGACGCATTCGCCGGTGTCGATCAGAAACAGCGCGCCGTGGGTGGCGCACTGGATCAGGCTGCCGCTGTCGTCGAGAAAGCGGTCTGTCTGCCACTCCAGCGGCACGCCGCGGTGCGGGCAGCGATTGAGGTAGGCATGCACGCGGCCGTCCTTGCGCACGGCGAGCAGGTTCAACTGGTCGAGCAGAAAGCCCCGGCTCTGGCCTTCGGCCAGCTCGCTCGGGGCGCATAGGCGGATCATCGCGGTCTCCGTTTCAGGTGGCGCGATTATCCCGCAGGAAGAAAGGGGGCGCATCCCTGCGCCAAGCAGAACCGCAGAACTGCCAGGACGCCGGGGCGCGTAAGCTGCGCCCTGGCTTGCTGTAGTAGTGGCCGCCGGTTGCCGGTAGACGATGCTTTCCGCCCAGTCGAGCGCGCCGCTGGCGTCCTCGGCCTGGAAGCGATGGTCGAACGACAGGCGCTGGCGCTCGTTGCTTTCGCGGGCGTCGTGTGAGCGGGGCAGGTGGCCGTGCCCTGGTTGATGCGGCTGTCGATGTCCTCTTCGCGCTCCAAGCGCTCGGCGGTCAGGCCCAGGCGGTGGCCGCCCTGCAGCTGCTGCAGCAGCTAGCAGGCGCTGTCCAGCGAGGCGCTGCTGGCGCTAGACCCGACCCTGCAGGTCGGCGGCCTCGGCTCGCGCGTGCCGGATGGGCTGGCGATGCTGGCCGCGGGCTTTTATCCTGCCAGCCAACCTCAGACCGCCGAAGCCCAGCGCCAGCCATGACTCCCACCCTTCAAGCACGCCCATTGTTCATCGCCCTGGGCCTGTTGCTCGCGCTCGCACTCTGGCTGTCGCTGGCCCTGGGGCCGGTCAGCCTGGCGCTGGGCGATACCCTGCGGGCGGCCTTGCGCCTGCTCGGTCTGCCCCTGGCCGGCGACGCGGCGGTCGAGCAGGCCGAGCTGATCCTGGCGCAGATCCGCATGCCGCGTACCCTGCTCGGGCTGGCGGTGGGCATGGTCCTGGCCTTGTGCGGGGTGGCCATGCAGGGCCTGTTCCGCAACCCGCTGGCCGATCCCGGCCTGGTCGGCGTGTCCAGCGGCGCGGCGCTGGGGGCGGCGCTCGCGATAGTCGGCGGCGCCGCGTTCGGCGGCCTGCCGGAGGCCTTCGCCCCCTATCTGCTGTCCGCTTGCGCCTTCGGCGGCGGCCTGCTGGTCACCGCCCTGGTCTACCGCCTGGGGCGGCGCGACGGGCAGACCAGCGTCGCCACCATGCTGCTGGCCGGCATCGCCCTCACCGCCCTGGCGGGGGCGGCCATCGGCCTGTTCACCTACCTGGCCGACGACGCCACCCTGCGCACCCTGACCTTCTGGAACCTGGGCAGCCTCAACGGCGCCAGCTACGCCCGGCTCTGGCCGCTGCTGCTGGCCACCGCGGCGGTGGCGCTGTGGTTGCCGCGTCGCGCGCGTGCCTTGAACGCGCTGCTGCTGGGCGAATCCGAGGCGCGCCACCTGGGCTTCGAGGTGGAGCGGCTCAAGCGTGAACTGGTGTTCTGCACCGCGCTGGGCGTCGGCGCCGCGGTGGCGGCGGCCGGCCTGATCGGCTTTATCGGTCTGGTGGTGCCGCACCTGATGCGCCTGCTGGTCGGCCCCGACCATCGTCTGCTGCTGCCGGCCTCGGCGCTGGCCGGCGCCAGCCTACTGTTGTTGGCCGACCTCGCCGCGCGCCTGGTGCTGGCGCCGGCCGAGCTGCCGATCGGCATCGTCACTGCGCTGATCGGCGCGCCGTTCTTCCTTTATCTGCTGGTGCGGGGGCGGAGCTGATGCTGCGGGCCGAACAACTGGAAGTCCGCCGCGGCCAGTGCGCCGTGCTCAGCGGCATCGACCTGCAGCTGCAGGCGGGCGAGGTGCTCGGCGTGCTCGGGCCCAACGGCGCCGGCAAGAGCACCCTGCTCGCCGCCCTGGCCGGCGAGCTGCCGCCCAGCGCCGGGCGGGTGAGCCTGGATCGGCGTCCGCTCGGCGACTGGCCGGGGGCGGAGCGCGCCAGGCGCCTGGCGGTGCTGCCGCAGAGCTCGAGCCTGAATTTCGCCTTTCGCGTCGAGGAGGTCGTCGCCATGGGCCGTCTGCCCCATGCCAGCGGCCGTGCGCGCGATGCGCAGATCGTCCAGGAAGCGCTGCGTGCGGCGGATGCCGCGCACCTGAGCGGACGCAGCTACCTGGCGCTGTCCGGCGGCGAGCGCCAGCGCGTGCACCTGGCGCGGGTGCTGGCGCAGCTGTGGCCGGGCGGGGCAGGGCAGATACTGCTGCTCGACGAGCCAACCTCGATGCTCGACCCGCTGCACCAGCACACCTGCCTGCAGGCCACCCGGCGTCTGGCCGAGGCCGGCGCCGCGGTGCTGGTGATCCTCCACGACCTCAACCTGGCCGCCCGTTATTGCGACCGCCTGCTGTTGCTGGAGCGGGGCAGGGCGCATGCCTTCGGCACGCCGGCCGAAGTGCTGCGCGCCGAGCCGCTGCAGGCGGTGTTCGGTCTGGAGGTGCTGGTGCAGACTCATCCCGAGCGCGGTCATCCGTTGATCGTGGCGCGCTGACGATTCAGGGGCATCCATGCGCATCCTTCTGCTCTGCTGTCTGGTTCTGGTCGCAGCCTGTCAGTCCCGCGAGGTGCTGCCGCCGCCTGCGCCCATCGCGCCGCTGGGGCGCGAGCACGCCGACCTCGGCCGTATCCTCGAGCTGGCCAGCGGTCGCTCGATCAGCCCGCAGCAGCTGGTCGAACGGCTGGCACGGGTCGAGCGGGTGCTGGTCGGCGAGCAGCATGACAATCCCGATCACCATGCGCTGCAGCTGTGGCTGTCACGCGAGCTGGCAAAACGGCGCCCGCAGGGCAGCGTGCTGCTGGAAATGCTCACGCCCGATCAGCAGGACAAGGTCGCCGCCGCCCAGGCCGCCGCCCGCGCCGCCCGCGCCGGTCGACTGCCCGACGACCCCTTCGGCGCGCTGAGCTGGCAGCCGGGCTGGGACTGGTCGTTGTACGGGCCGCTGGTGTTGCACCAGCTGCGCCAGCCCTATCCGTTGCTGGCGGCCAATCTGCAGCGCGCCGAGATTCTGCAGATCTACCGGCAGCGGCCGGCCCTGCAGGGCGAGCGCTCCGCGGCGGCGCAGGTGCAGGCCAGGCTGCTGGAGGCTATCCGCGAGTCGCATTGCCAACTGCTGCCGGACAGTCAGCTGCCGGCCATGCTCGCCGTGCAGCAGCAGCGCGACCGACGCATGGCCGAGGCGCTGCTGGCGGCGCCGCGGCCGAGCCTGCTGCTGGCCGGCGCCTTCCACGTGCGCAAGGATCTGGGCGTGCCGCTGCACCTGGCCGACCTCGGCGCCGGCGCGGGGCAGGCGGTGCTGATCCTCGCCGAGGTCGGCAAGCCGGTCAGCGCCGCGCAGGCCGACTACGCCTGGTTCACCGCGGCGCAGCCGCAGCAGGATCACTGCGCCAAACTGCGACCCTAGGACCTGTCGCCGAGTCACCTGGCTAGGACGTACTCGCCGCAGGCAGTAGGTCGTGACGGTCTGTGAGCAAGGCCAATGGCGGACTGTTCGCTGGCGCTCCCGAGCCCGCCCTACAGGCTTTTGCGCAGGCAAAAAAAGACCCGGCAAGAGCCGGGTCAATAACCGTGATTAGCCTGATGAGGAGATAGTCTGAAGAGTCCGACTGAATGGTCTCTTTAGCTTATCGGCTGATCTCGCGACCAGTTGAGTGGATAATAACAATTCTCATTTCATAGTCAACGGCTTTTTGAGAATATTTCTCAGCGCCTTTCCTGTGCCCAGAAAGGCAAAACCCCGACGCCTGGCCGGGGTTGGTGTGCCGCGCGCGGACTCAGGACGCAGCCGGCTGGCGCAGCTGGGTGACTTCCTTGTTGAGCAGGTCGATGCGCCGCGCCATGCTCTCGATCAGGCTGTGGGCGATGCGCGGGTTGCTCTGCATCAGGCTGAGGAATTGCTCCTTGGGAATCACCATCACCGTGCAGGGCTCGCTGGCCACCACCGTGGCGCTGCGCTTCTCGCGGGTGAACACGGCCATGGCGCCGAAGATCTCGTCCTTCTGCACGTCGCCGACCTTCTGCCCGTCGACGTAGGCCTCGGCGTGGCCCTCGATGATGATGAACACGTGATCGGCTTCGTCACCCTGGTGGATCAGTTCCTCGCCGGCGGCGAAGTGCTGGAAGCCGGTGGCCGGGCGAATCTCCGGCTGCTTCAGGCGCGCCAGGGCGTCGGAGAGCAGGGCGGTGTGGCCGATCAGGTAGTGGATGAACTGTTCCTGGCGCTGCTCGCTGGCGTAGATGTGCTGGAACACTTCGCTGCGCGAATAGGGAATCAGGCTGATCGGCTCCTCGCTGCTGTAGCGGCAGCTGGGCAGGTCGATGCCCTGGCGCAGGCCGACCAGGTCGCCTTCCTGCAGGTAGAACAGCGGCCGTTCGTCGACCACCGCGTGGAGCAGGCCATTCTCGATGATGAACAGCTGGTTGCCCGGCAGCACCTGGGCCAGGTCCTCGACCCGTTCCAGACGCAGCGGCGCACCGACGGCCTGTAGCCCTTCCAGCAGCTGCGTGGGGATGCTCTGCAGGCGGTTGATCAGCTGATCGGCGTAGGCCGGTTGCTCCCCGAGTAAATACATAACCGTAATTCCTTGAACTGGCTGGGCTGGCTGACCACACGAAGGTCCCTGAAACAATAGGCTGCGGCGCCTTGCGCGTAAATCCTCTCGCGCTGGGGTTGTGAGCTAGCTCTTGTTGTAGCTCTGGGCTTCGTCGAGGCGGCCGTTGAGTTCGGCCTTGTGCGCCGGCGGCAGCTCGTTCCAGTGCACGTCGAGCAGGGCGCCCTCGATGGCGTAGAGCAGCACCTTGGAGGCGCGAAAACCGCGGGCGCGCACCGCACGATAGGCGCCGACCGCGCCGTAGCGGCGCAGGTCGTTGGCGCTGTGGATGCCGACGGCGTGCAGCCATTGCGCCGAGGTCTTGCCCAGGTTTTTCAGGTGTTGCAGCTCGTCGTTCATCGGGCCTCCATGCGTGGCGTGAGGAAGAGGTTCACGTAGGCGTGCCTGCCAAGAAGTGTAGCGGCCAATTGACAGTGCGCCGCTCGCCTTCGTCGCCCCAGGCGGCGCGCAGCGCCGGCGTCAGTTCGGCCACCGGGTCGCGGCCGTGACGCTGTTCCCAGCGTTGCACCGCCGACCAGGTGCGCAGGTAGCCGAGCAGTTGTGCCAGGTCCCAGTGCGCCGAGAGGGCGAAGGGCGGCACTGGCAGGGGCTGCAGCGGCGCCTGGATATCGCGGTAGCCGGCATCGACGCTGCCGCGGCCCGTCGGCCAGCAGCCGGCCAGGGTGCTGGCGTAGAAGTGCTCGATCAGCGGATCGAGCCGCGCATCGATGCTCATCAGGCTGTAACACCAGGCGCAGAACAGCCCGCCAGGACGCAGCAGACGGGCGACTTCGGCGAAGAACGCGGCGTCGGCGAACCAGTGCAGGGCCTGGGCGACGACGATCAGGTCGACGCTGGCGTCGGCCAGCGGCTGCCTGCGCGCATCGGCTGCCAGCAGGTGCAGGCCGGCGGCCGGGGGCGTTTGCGCCAGCTGGGCGGCGCTGGCGTCGCAGGCCAGCACCCGTTCGAAGTGGCGCAGCAGGGGAAGGCTGGCCTGGCCGTTGCCGCAGGCGATATCCAGCGCCAGGCGCCGGCCCGGGCTGTGTGCGGCCAGCCAGTCGAACAGGGCGTCCGGGTAGGCTGGGCGGAAGCTGGCGTAGGCGTCGGCGCGCGCGCCGAACAGTTGGGCGACGTCGCTCATGTCACTTGCTGCGATAGCGCAGGCGGGTGCCGAAATTCACCGACATGAGAATTTCGTCCGCGCTCAGTTCGGCCGGAAAGTAGGCGCCGGAAATCTGCGCGTGGGCCAGGCTGGCCCCCTCCAGCTGGGCGTGGCGCAAATCCAGGCCGCGCAGGTCGGCGCCGCGGAAGTAGGCGTCGGTGAAGATCACCCCGGCGGCGTCCAGGCTGCGCAGGTCGAGCCCGCGAAAGTCGCCGCCGGACAGGTCGACGGCGACGTCCGTGGGTTTCTGGGCGTTGAAGGCGGCGATGTCGTCATTGCGCAGCAGGCGATAGAGCGGGTGGTCGAGCTGGCGTGGCTGGCTCATGGGGGCTACCGGTGGCGAGTTCACCGGCAGTATAGAAGCCGCGCCGCGCTTTGCCCGGCGCGGCGTGCCAACTTGTGGTGGGCGGGACTCAGAGCCCCGGCAGACGCTGGCGAATACGTTCCAGCAGGCTGTCCAGGCTGGCGCTGTCGTGGGTGTCGACGCGCTTGCTGTGGGCCAGCTCGTCGTCGTCGAGCGCCTCGCGCGTTGCCTGCTGCGCCTGGATCACCTCGAGGGTGGCGTCGGAGGGGTCGCGGCCCTCGCTCTGGCGCTGCGCCAGCCAGCCGGCGATCACCGCCTCGGGCGCCTGGCAGTCGAGGATCAGGAAGGGCGCGCCGGTCTGCTCGGCGACTTCGCTGGCGGCCCGGCGCTGCTCGGCCTTGAGGTAGGTGGCGTCGATCACTACCGGGAAGCCGGCCTGCAGCGTCTGGCGCGCCAGCTGGTGCAGGCGCGCGTAGGTGGCGGCGCTGGCGTCGGCGCTGTAGATGCCGTCCGCCAGTTGGCCCTGGTGGGTGGCGTCCTGCTCGCCGAACAGGCGCTTGCGCTCGACGTCGGAGCGCAGGCGGATGGTGCCCAGGGCCTCGACCAGGCGCAGCGCCACGTGACTCTTGCCGACGGCCGAGACGCCGTGGGTGATGGCCAGAAAGGGCGAGGGAATGGCGCTGTAGCTTTCCGCCAGGGCGGCGTAGGCGCGGTATTGGCGCAGGATCACCGCGCGCTGCACCGGGTCCTGCTCCTGGCCGAGGCGGAACAGCGCGACCTTGCCGCGCACCATGGCGCGGTAGGCCTTGTAGAAATTCAGCAACTGCAGCGCGGCATAGTCGCCGGTGCGCTCCAGCCAGGCGCTGACGAAGCGCCGCGACAGGCACTTGAGGCCGCGGTCTTCCAGGTCCATGGCGAGGAAGGCGGCGTCCGCGGTGACGTCGATCAGGCGGAACGGCTCGTTGAACTCGATGCAGTCGAACAGCACCACGCGGCCGTCGATCTGCGCGACGTTGCCCAGGTGGATGTCGCCGTGACACTCGCGAATGAAACCCTGCGCCTTACGCTCGGTCAGAAGCGGCTGCAGCCGCGCGTAGCTGGACTGCGCCCAGGCTTCGAGGGCATCGAGCTGCTGCAGATCGGCCTTGTCGCTGAGCAGCGGACGGATCTGCTCGAAGTTCTGCTGCACCGGTGCCATCACCGCCTCGGCCGTGCCCAGCGGGTGGTCCTGCGGCACCCGCGGCGCGCTCAGGTGGAAGGCGGCGATCTGCTCGGCGAGCGCGTCGATATGCGCATCGCCCAGCTCGCCGCGCGCCTGCACGGCGCTGAGCAGCTGCTCCTGGGGAAACTGGCGCATCTTCAGCGCGTATTCGATGGCAGGCGTGTCGCCGCCCAGCACCGGCGCCTCGGCGCTGCCGCCGATGGCCAGTACCTCCAGGTACAGGTCGTCGGTCAGGCGTTGGTTCAGGCGCAGTTCCTCCTCGCAGAAGTGCTTGCGCGCGGCGAGGTCGGTGAAATCGAGGAAACCGAAGTTGACCGGTTTTTTGATCTTGTAGGCATAAGGACCAGTGAGCAAAACCCAGGAAATGTGGGTCTCAATCAGTTGAAACCCCTCCACAGGATGCGGATACAGGGCCGGGTTCTGCAATGCGGCAATCAGGGCTTGGCTCACGTTCGATCCTTGTTATAGACGCTGTTCGAGGTCGGCATTATGGCCGCTGTGAGCTGCTCTGCAAACCGTCCGGGCGGCGCTGCTGGCCCCTATGTAAAGTGCGTATAATCCCGCCATGACTCGAAAACGCTCCCCCCGCTCAAGCAAGAAATCCCGTTCCACCGGTCTGCGTCCCTGGCTCGCCTGGGGGCTCAAGCTCGGTCTGGTCGGCCTGGTGATCCTCGCCGGTTTCGCCGTTTACCTCGATGCCGTGGTGCAGGAGAAATTCTCCGGCAAGCGTTGGACGGTGCCGGCCAAGGTCTACGCGCGGCCGCTGGAGCTGTTCGTCGGCCAGAAGCTGGGCAAGGACGACTTCCTGCGCGAGCTCGACGCCCTGGGTTACCGCCGCGAGAGCGTGGCCAACGGCCCGGGCGCGGTGTCGGTGGCCGGCAACAGCATCGAGCTGCACAGCCGCGGCTTCCAGTTCTACGAGGGCGTCGAACCCTCGCAACGGGTGCGCGTGCGCTTCTCCGGCGACTACGTGGCGGGCCTGACCCAGGCCGATGGCAGCAACCTGGCGGTGGCGCGGCTGGAGCCGCTGCTGATCGGCGGGCTGTACCCGGCGCATCAGGAAGACCGCATCCTGATCAAGCTGGACCAGGTGCCGGCCTACCTGATCGATGCGCTGGTGGCGGTCGAGGACCGCGACTATTTCGATCACTTCGGTGTCTCGCCCAAGGGCATCGCCCGCGCCATGTGGATCAACGCCACCTCGGGGCGCCTGGTGCAGGGCGGCAGTACCCTGACCCAGCAGTTGGTGAAGAACTTCTACCTGACCAACGAACGCACCCTGGTGCGCAAGGCCACCGAAGCGATGATGGCGGTGCTGCTGGAGCTGCACTACGACAAGCGCGAGATCCTCGAAGCCTACATGAACGAGGTGTTCCTCGGTCAGGACGGCCAGCGCGCGGTGCATGGCTTCGGCCTGGCCAGTCAGTACTTCTTCAGCCAGCCGGTCGCCGAGCTGAAGCTGGAGCAGGTCGCGCTGCTGGTCGGCATGGTCAAGGGACCGACCTTCTACAACCCGCGGCGCAACCCCGAACGCGCGCTGGAACGACGCAACCTGGTGCTCGACCTGCTCGCCGAGCAAGGGTCGATCACCGTCGAGGAAGCCGCCGCCGCCAAGCAGAAACCCCTGGGCGTGACCGCGCGCGGCAGCATGGCCGACAGCACCTTCCCGGCCTTCCTCGACCTGGTCAAGCGCCAGCTGCGCGAGGACTACCGCGAGCAGGATCTGACCGAAGAGGGTCTGCGCATCTTCACCAGTTTCGACCCCATCCTCCAGCTCAAGGCCGAGGAGGCGCTGGCCGAGACCCTCAAGCGCCTGGCCGGGCGCAAGGGGGTGGACGAGGTGCAGGCCGGCATGGTGGTGACCAACCCGGAAACCGGCGAGGTACAGGCCCTGATCGGCAGCCGCCAGCCGCGCTTCGCCGGCTTCAACCGCGCCCTCGATGCGCTGCGGCCGATCGGCTCGCTGATCAAGCCGGCGATCTATCTGTCGGCGCTGGAGCGACCCAGCCAGTACACCCTGACCAGCTGGCTGCGGGACGAACCGTTCTCCATCAAGGGCCAGGACGGCCAGGTGTGGAAGCCGCAGAACTATGACCGCAAGGCCCACGGCACCATCTACCTGTACCAGGGGCTGGCGCAGTCCTACAACCTGTCCACGGCCAAGCTCGGCCTGGAAATCGGCGTGCCCAATGTGCTCAAGACCCTCGAGCGACTGGGCGTCGAGCGCCAGTGGCCGGCCTATCCGTCGATGCTGCTGGGCGCCGGCGCGCTGACCCCGATGGAAGTGGCGAACATGTACCAGACCCTGGCCAACGGCGGCTTCAACACGCCGTTGCGCGGCATTCGCAGCGTGCTCACCGCCGACGGCGAGCCGCTCGGCCGCTACCCCTTCCAGATCCAGCAGCGTTTCGATCCGGGCGCCATCTACCTGGTGCAGAACGCCATGCAGCGCACCATGAGCGAAGGCACCGGGCGTTCGGTGTACAGCCAGCTGCCCCGCTCGCTGACCCTGGCCGGCAAGACCGGCACCAGTAACGATTCGCGCGACAGCTGGTTCGCCGGCTTCAGCCAGGACCTGCTGGCGGTGGTCTGGCTGGGGCGTGACGACAACGGCCCGACTCCGCTGACCGGGGCCACCGGCGCCCTGCAGGTGTGGGCCGGCTTCATGCGCAAGGCCGACCCGCTGCCGCTGGACATGCCGATGCCGGACAACGTCACCCAGGCCTGGGTCGACGGCTACAGCGGTCAGGGTTCGGCTTCGGGCTGCCCGAATGCGGTGCAGATGCCTTATATTCGCGGCAGCGAGCCGGCCCCCGGGCCTGCCTGCGGCATCCAGGCGCCGGTCGAGTCGGTGATGGACTGGGTGCGCGGCTGGCTGAACTGAGGGTCGGACAGATCCGGCGTTTTCTGAAGAGGATTGCATGTGAACAACAAGTGGCTTGCCGCGATGCTGGCAACGACGGTGCTGGGCGGTTGCAGTACGGTGCCGCACGGCTCGATTCCGGTCATTGACGCCGGTGCTCCGCTGTCGTCCGGCAGCGTCGGCGGCGCATCCCCTGGCCCGGCGGCCGCGCCGCAGCGTATCGAAGAGGATTCCGGAGTGGTGGTCATGGTCCCGCAGGGCGTCGTCTCGGCCCCGCTGCAGACCAGCCCGCAGCCCATTACCTCCAGTGGCGGGCTGACCTTCGACCCGCCGCCGGTCAGCCAGCCGGCGGTGCCGGCCCAGGGCGGTTTCAGCGCGCCCGCACCGAGCATGCCCAGCGGTATTCCCAGCGGCGGCGGCTTGGCTGCAGACGAACAGCTCGACGGCCCGGTGCTGGCGCTGTTGACCACGGCCCAGCAGCAGCAGGGCAGTGGCGACCTCAACGGCGCGTCCTCCAGTCTGGAGCGTGCCCAGCGCATCGCCCCGCGCGAGCCGCAGGTGCTCTATCGCCTGGCCGAGGTGCGTCTGGCCCAGGGCGATGCGGCGCAGGCCGAGCAGTTCGCCCGCCGCGGCCTGACCTACGCCAGTGGTCGTCCGGCCTTACAGGCCAGCCTGTGGAACCTGATCGCCCAGGCGCGGGAGCGTCAGGGCGACCCGGCCGGCGCCGCGCAGGCGCGCGAACGGGCGCGGGTGAGTCTCTGATGGAGGCCCGCGTCGCGTTGTTGGCCGAGCAATTGTTGCTGATCGAGCGTGAGTTGCGTCTGCTCGGCTGGTGGGATGAGCAGGCGCCCAGCGCCGAAGCCCTGGCCAGCCAGGAGCCGTTCTGCGTCGACAGCCTGACTTTCGAGCAGTGGCTGCAGTGGATCTTCCTGCCGCGTATGAAGCAGCTGCTCGAGGCCAACGCCGCGCTGCCGTCGGTGTCGGGGATTCAGGTCATGGCCGAGATGGTCTATCGCGAACAGCCGGGCGTTGCGCGCCGGCTGCTGGAATTGTTGGGCGAGTTCGATCGCCTGCTGACAGCTGCGCCCTGACGGGCGCGCTCGGGAAGGGTCAGTTGCAGTTTTCCGCTATGGACTTCTTCAGCTCGGCGATGCGCTCCTGACGCTCGTTCTCGTCGATGCGGCGCACTTCGCCTTCTTCCTCGATGCGCAGGCGCGGATTGTTCTCCAGTTGCGCCAGGTTGGTGCGGGCGTTCTCGCAGTACTGCTTGCGCTCCGCCTCCTTGGCGGCAATCTGCTGCTTGACCTTCTTGTCGATAGCCGCCTGTTCCGGGTCGAGCAGTTCCTCGACGCTGGGCGCGGGCTCGGCCGGCGCCTGGCGCGGCGGCGGGGCGGAGGTGCTGATCGCGGTGGCGGGCTGGCCCTGCGGCGGCTGCGCGCTGAAGTGGGTCACGCCCTGCGCATCTACCCACTTGTAGACCTGGCTGGCCATGGCGGTTGCGCTCAGGGCAAGCATCAAACTGCCAGTAAGAATCATGTGGCGCATGCGGTTTCCTTTCTCAAAAGCTGCGGTGCTGCCGGTTACTATAACCAAAAGCCAGCAATCTTCATCCTGCGCTGCGTCACAGCGGTGGCTCGAATAATCGGTTACACATCGCTTGACTTGCCTCCGCCGAACCCGAACAATCCAGCCTTCCCCGCAGTGGAGTCCGCCGCAAGCGTCCTCCAGCTCGGGGCAAAGAGGCGCTACCCGCGCCGAACCGTGACACCCGCAACGCGTTACCTCGCGCTGGGAGGGTCAGCCCCGCAAGACCATGGGCTGCTCCGTTACTCGTCAAGCTGATGTTCCGAATCCACGATCACCGTCGTGCATGTCCGCTGACAGTAAGACCTACTTAGGGCTACCCGTTGTCGGGTGGCATACTGGCGTTCAAGAGGTGAATAACGTGGAGCTTTTATCCGGCGCTGAAATGGTCGTCCGCTTCCTGCGTGACGAAGGCGTTAAGCACATCTACGGGTACCCTGGTGGTGCTCTCCTGCATATCTACGATGCCCTGTTCAAAGAACCGGAAGTGACCCACATCCTGGTTCGTCACGAACAGGCAGCGACCCATATGGCCGACGGCTATGCCCGCGCCACCGGCAAGGCCGGCGTGGTGCTGGTGACCTCCGGCCCCGGTGCGACCAATGCCATCACCGGCATCGCCACCGCCTACATGGACTCCATCCCGATGGTGGTGATCTCCGGCCAGGTGCCGAGCGCCATGGTCGGCACCGATGCCTTCCAGGAAACCGACATGATCGGTATCTCCCGGCCCATCGTGAAACACAGCTTCATGATCAAGCACCCTTCGGAAATTCCCGAAGTGATGAAGAAGGCCTTCTATCTCGCCGAATCCGGCCGTCCCGGCCCGGTGGTGGTGGACATTCCCAAGGACATGACCAACCCGGCCGAGAAGTTCGAGTACGTCTATCCGAAGAAGGTCAAGCTGCGCTCCTACAGCCCAGCCGTGCGCGGTCATTCCGGGCAGATTCGCAAGGCCGCCGAGATGCTCCTGGCCGCCAAGCGTCCGGTGATGTACTCCGGTGGCGGGGTGATCATGGGCGGCGCCGCGGCGCCGTTGACCGAGCTGGCGCAGATGCTCAACCTGCCGGTGACCAACACCCTGATGGGCCTGGGCGGCTATCCGGGCACCGACCGCCAGTTCCTCGGCATGCTCGGCATGCACGGCAGCTACACAGCCAACCTGGCGATGCACCATGCCGACGTGATTCTCGCCGTCGGCGCGCGCTTCGACGACCGGGTGATCAACGGTCCGGCCAAGTTCTGCCCGAACGCCAAGATCATCCACATCGACATCGATCCGGCCTCGATCTCCAAGACCATCAAGGCCGACATCCCGATCGTCGGTCCGGTGGACAGCGTATTGACCGAGATGGTCGCCATCCTCAAGGAAATCGGCGAAACCCCGAACAAGGACAACGTCGCCAGCTGGTGGAAGCAGATCGACGAGTGGCGCGGCAGCGGTCGCCTGTTCCCCTACAACGAGGGCGACGGCTCGATCATCAAGCCGCAGACCGTGATCGAAACCCTGTGCGAAGTGACCCGCGGCGATGCCTTCGTCACCTCCGATGTCGGCCAGCACCAGATGTTCGCGGCGCAGTACTACCGCTTCAACAAGCCCAATCGCTGGATCAACTCCGGCGGCCTGGGCACCATGGGCTTCGGCTTCCCGGCCGCCATGGGCGTCAAGCTGAACTTCCCGGAGGCCGATGTGGCCTGCGTCACCGGCGAGGGCAGCATCCAGATGAACATTCAGGAGCTGTCGACCTGCCTGCAGTACGACCTGCCGGTGAAGATCGTCAACCTCAACAACGGTGCGTTGGGCATGGTCCGCCAGTGGCAGGACATGCAGTACAACAGCCGCTACTCGCACTCCTACATGGAGTCGCTGCCGGACTTCGTCAAGCTGGCCGAGGCCTATGGTCACGTGGGCATGCGCATCACCCAGCTCAAGGACCTCAAGCCCAAGCTGGAAGAAGCCTTCGCCCTGAAGAACCGCCTGGTGTTCCTCGACATCGCGGTGGACGACAGCGAGCACGTCTATCCGATGCAGATCAGAGACGGTGCCATGCGCGACATGTGGCTGAGCAAGACGGAGCGGACCTAAGATGCGACACATCATCTCCCTGCTGATGGAAAACGAGCCGGGCGCACTGTCCCGCGTGGTCGGTCTGTTCTCCCAGCGCAACTACAACATCGAAAGCCTGACCGTGGCGCCGACCGAGGACCCGACCCTGTCGCGTCTGACGCTGACCACCATCGGTCATGACGAGGTGATCGAGCAAATCACTAAGAACCTCAACAAGCTGGTCGAGGTGGTCAAGCTGGTCAACCTGTCGGAGAGCGCCCATATCGAGCGCGAGCTGATGCTGGTCAAGATCAAGGCCACCGGCGCCCAGCGCGCCGAGGTCAAGCGCACCACCGACATCTTCCGTGGACAGATCGTCGACGTGACCAGCAGCGTCTACACCGTGCAGCTGGCCGGCACCAGCGACAAGCTCGACAGCTTCATTCAGGCCATCGGCACCGCGTCGATCCTGGAGACTGTGCGCAGTGGCGTCACCGGTATCGCCCGCGGCGACAAGGTACTGAGTATCTGACTGCCGCGTTGAGAAAAGCCCCGCCTGGTGCGGGGCTTTTTATTGCCTGGATTTACTGCTGGCGGTTCCAGAAGGCCGCGATCAGCGGGTCCTTGAGGCGTTTTTCCAGGGCGAATAGACCAATGTCGTAGGCGGTCAACGGCGGCTGGATATCGTAGATGCGGATGCGCGCGGTCAGGGGGCTGTTGTCGAGCACGATCTGCGGCACCACGCCGATACCGAAGCCCAGGCTGACCATGCTGACGATGGCTTCGTTGCCGCTCACCTGGGCATAGATCCGCGGTTTGATGTTGTGGCTTTTCAGCCAGCGGTCGGTGCGGGTGCGGGCCAGGCCCTCCTCCGAGAGAATCATCGGCACGTCCTTCCAGCTCTCCGCGGTAGGCTGCCTAAGCTGTTCCTCGTTCAATAGCTGGGGCGACTGCGGGCCGATAAAGCGCAGCGCGGAGCGAGTGATCGGCTGGAACTCGATGCCGGCCGGCAGGTGGTCGGGGCGGGCGCCGATGGCGAGATCCTCCAGCCCCTGCTGCACGCGTTCGACGGCGGTTGCCGGGTCGCCGGTGTGCAGCTTCATTTCGATGCGCGGGTAGTCCAGACGGAAGCTGCTGAGGATGTCGTAGAGGAAGCTGTAGCTGGCCGTGACCGAGCAGTACAGGGACAGTTCGCCGTGCAGGATCAGCTGATCCTGCTTGAACCTCTGGCGAATGGCCTGCCAGCCGTTGATGACCTCGCTGGCATACTCGCGAAATTGTTGCCCCTCGCGGGTCAGGCGGACCGAGCGGTTGTCGCGCAGGAACAGCGTTGCGCCGAGTTCGTCTTCGAGTTGCTTGATGCTGCGACTGAGTGCGGAAGGGCTGACGTGCTGCTCGCGGCTGGTTTTGCCGAAGTGCAGGTTGTCGGCCAGGGACAGAAAGAGCCTGAGTGCGTGACTATCCATAACTGTTTCATATATCGGCATGTTGTATTGCAAATATATCATTTTACGCAATGGGGCGGATCACTTAAGGTGCCTCTGTCGCGGTGCTTGCACCCCCATTCCTTTCGATTCAAAGAGCCAAGACCATGAAAGTTTATTACGACAAAGATTGCGACCTCTCGATCATCCAGGGCAAGAAAGTCGCCGTTATCGGCTACGGTTCCCAGGGCCACGCCCAGGCGTGCAACCTGAAGGACTCCGGTGTCGACGTCACCATCGGTCTGCGCAAAGGCTCCGCTACCGTTGCCAAGGCCGAAGCCCATGGCCTGAAAGTCACCGACGTGGCCACCGCCGTTGCCAATGCCGACCTGGTGATGATCCTCACCCCGGACGAGTTCCAGGGCCGCCTGTACAAGGAAGAGATCGAGCCGAACATCAAGAAGGGCGCCACCCTGGCCTTCTCCCACGGTTTCTCGATCCACTACAACCAGGTCGTACCGCGTGCCGACCTCGACGTGATCATGATCGCGCCGAAGGCCCCGGGCCACACCGTGCGCTCCGAGTTCGTCAAGGGCGGCGGCATCCCTGACCTGATCGCCATCTACCAGGACGCCTCCGGCAACGCCAAGAACGTCGCCCTGTCCTACGCCTGCGGCGTCGGCGGCGGCCGTACCGGCATCATCGAAACCACCTTTAAGGACGAGACCGAAACCGACCTGTTCGGCGAGCAGGCCGTGCTCTGTGGCGGTTGCGTCGAGCTGGTCAAGGCCGGTTTCGATACCCTGGTCGAAGCCGGTTACGCGCCGGAAATGGCCTACTTCGAGTGCCTGCACGAGCTGAAGCTGATCGTCGACCTGATGTTCGAAGGCGGCATCGCCAACATGAACTACTCGATCTCCAACAACGCCGAGTACGGCGAGTACGTCACCGGTCCGGAAGTGATCAACGAGCAGTCGCGCGAAGCCATGCGCAACGCGCTCAAGCGCATCCAGAACGGCGAGTACGCCAAGATGTTCATCAGCGAAGGCGCTACCAACTACCCGTCGATGACCGCCTACCGCCGCAACAATGCCGCGCACGGCATCGAAGTGGTCGGCGAGAAGCTGCGCGCGATGATGCCGTGGATCTCCGCCAACAAGATCGTCGACAAGACCAAGAACTAAGGTCTGCGATGTGCGAAAGAACGCGGCTCGATGCCGCGTTTTTTCATTCTGCGGCAAGGCTTCTGGTATAAAGCCTGGGCGTTGAGCGGTGCCCGTGAGGGCGCGCGGTGCGCCATTCTTCAAATCAGTTGCAAGGTGTTGTTCATGAGTGAAGGTCACGAAGAGCCGAAGCGGGGCGCCGACGAAGTCGAAAGCCTGCTGCCGATCGATGAGCATGTGGAGGAGGGTCAGGACGCCGAGGGGCGTAAGGTGCGTCATCGCGGCATCTACCTGCTGCCCAACCTGTTCACCACGGCCAACCTGTTCGCCGGTTTCTACGCCATCATCAATGCGATGAACGGCAACTTCTACGTCGCCGCGGCGGCGGTGTTCGTCGCCATGGTGCTCGACAGCCTGGATGGTCGCGTCGCTCGCCTGACCAACACGCAGAGCGCCTTCGGCGCCGAGTACGATTCGCTGTCCGACATGGTCGCCTTCGGCGTCGCCCCGGCCCTGCTGGCCTTCGAGTGGGCGCTGGGCAGCATGGGCAAGGTCGGCTGGATGGTCGCCTTCATCTATGTCGCCGGCGCGGCGCTGCGCCTGGCGCGCTTCAACACGCAGATCGGCAGCGTCGACAAGCGCTACTTCATCGGCCTGGCCAGCCCGGCCGCAGCCGGCGTGGTGGCCGGTACGGTTTGGGCCTTCAGCGACTTCGGCATCAAGGGCTCGAACATGGCCTTCGCCGTGGCGGTGCTGGTGGCGGCGGCCGGCATGCTGATGGTCAGCAACATCAAGTACTACAGTTTCAAGGATCTCGATCTGAAGGGGCGCGTTCCCTTCGTCGCCATCCTCGCGGTGGTGCTGGTGTTCGCCGTGGTGTTCAGCGACCCGCCGCGTATCCTGCTGATCATCTTCCTCGCCTATGCGGCCTCCGGCCCCATTCAATATTTGTTGCAACTGCGCCGCCGCAAGACTGTGGACTGATGTAATAAAACCTCGGCTCCGCGGTCTATTGGCCCGTCACCTGCCTTTGCCGCGGAGCCATCATGCTGATTCGAATTCCTCCCGCTTCTGCCGCTTCCGAGTCCGAGGTCACCCCAGAAGCCGTTTACCTCTCCCGGCGCCGGTTCATGGGCGGCAGTCTCGGCCTGGCCTCGCTCGCCGCCTTGCCCGCGCTATCCTTCGCCGACGGCGGTCGTTACGCCGATGTGGAGGCGGTCGACGAGCCGGCCTGGTTCAAGGCCAAGCTTGAGAGCGTGCGCTGGCAGGCGGTTACCGCCGGCGACGAAGCCATCACGCCGTACAAGGATGCTTCGCGCTACAACAACTTCTACGAGTTCGGCCCCAATAAGGGCGACCCGGTGCGGCATGCCGCGCAGTTCAAGGTCGAGCCCTGGACGGTGCTCATCGATGGCGAGGTCGGCAAGCCCGGGCGCTACGACATGGCGGCGCTGGCCGAACCGCAGCAGTTGGAGGAGCGCATCTATCGGCTGCGCTGCGTCGAGGCTTGGTCGATGGTCATTCCCTGGCTGGGTTTTCCCCTGGCGGATCTGCTCAGCCAGGCCGAACCCACCAGCCAGGCCAAGTACGTGCGTTTCGAGACCCTGGTCGACGCCGAGCGCATGGTCGGCCAACGCTCCGGATTTTCCCTGATCGATTGGCCCTACGTCGAAGGCCTGCGTCTGGACGAGGCCATGCATCCGCTGGCCTTCATGGCGGTGGGCATGTACGGGCGCACGCTGCCGGCGCAGAACGGCGCGCCGTTGCGCCTGGTGGTGCCCTGGAAATACGGGTTCAAGAGCATCAAGTCCATCGTGCGCATCAGCCTGGTGCGGGACGAGCCGGTCAATACCTGGCAGGCGCTGGCACCCAATGAGTATGGCTTCTACGCCAACGTCAACCCGCAGGTGGACCATCCGCGCTGGTCGCAGGCGCAGGAGCGGCGTCTGCCGAGCAGCCTGTTCAGCCCCAATGTGATGAAGACCCGGCTGTTCAACGGCTACGACGAAGTCGCCGGCCTCTATAGCGACCTCGATCTAAGGAAGTACTACTGATGCGTTATGTCGGGTGGCGGAGCGCGGTATTCATGGCGGCCTTGGCGGTGCCGCTCTACTGGCTGTACCAGGCCTGGATCTTTGCCCTGGGCGCCGACCCAGGCAAGACGCTGGTCGATTATCTGGGGCTGGGCGCCCTGGTCCTGCTGTTGCTCACCCTGTCGATGACACCGCTGCAGCGTCTCAGCGGATGGGGTGGTTGGATTGCCGTGCGCCGGCAGCTTGGCCTCTGGTGCTTTACCTATGCCGTGCTGCATCTGTCGGCCTATGCGGTGTTCCTGGTGGGGCTGGATGTCGAGCAGTTGCTGGTCGATCTGCGTAAGCGGCCCTATATCATCGTCGGCATGCTGACCTTTATCGGTTTGCTGATGCTGGCTCTGACCTCCAATAGGTTCAGCATTCGCCGGCTCGGCAAGCGCTGGAAGGCGCTGCACCGGCTGGTTTATCCGATTCTGCTGCTGGCGCTGCTGCATATGCTCTGGGTCGTGCGCGCCGATCTGGGCGAGTGGCTGCTATATGCCGTGATCGGCGCCTTCCTCTTGCTGCTGCGTTTCCCGCCGGTATCTGCGGCTTGGCAGGGCTTTGGGCAGTGGCTGCGCAGCACTTTGCGCAGGAGTCCAATAAAAGCTTGACGCGTTTTCCTCAGGCGGTAGAATACGCGCCACTTCAGTGCTGAAGCTCTTCTAAAACCTCTTGTTAATCAATAGGTTGGTTTTAAAAGAGGGGTTGCAAAGCTGAATCTGGTGTGTAGAATGCGCGCCGGTCGACAGGGTGGTGGTTGGATCCTGTCGGTGCTTCGGTCGAATGGATCGAAAGCGGTAAAAGAGGTGGTTGACAGCGGTTTTGAACGCTGTAGAATGCGCCTCCCGCTGACGAGAAGATGTTCGGATCGAAGGCGCAAGCGGTTGAGTAGAAAAGA